>CAVOMZ010000008.1:0-113894 GCA_963697135.1 uncultured Chloroflexia bacterium
GTCATCCGGTGGAAGTGGCCATGAACTTGTAGGCGGCGTCGAACGGCAGTTCGCGATCCGAGGGTACTGCTCGCGGGTCAGCCCGGATCGACGCCGCCCTTGGCCGCCAGCACGACCAGCGCGCCCTCAGTCGGATCGCCGACGAGCGCGCCGTCCTTCGCACCCGGCGTCGGCGCAGAGCGCCATCGGCAGCAGGTAGCGGGTCGAGCGGGACGTCGCGGCTGGCCCGCCGACCTGCGTGATCGTCCCGTCGTGCGAGTAGCCCTCGCCGGTGATGGTGAAGCGCCGTCCGACGATCGCCATCTGGACGGCGGTCATCTGGTTGAGGGTGAGGGTGCCGGTCTTGTCGGAGTTGATGGCGGAGGTCGAGCCGAGCGTCTCCACCGAGCGCAGGCGCTTGACGATCGCGCCCGCCTTGGCCAGCGTCGACGTGCCGGCTGCGAGGATCGTCGTGACGACGGCCGGCAGGCCGGTCGGGATCGCCGAGACGGAGAAGGCGACCGCGGTCAGGAACAGGACTCGAACGGCTGGCCGCGGAAGGCCGAGGCCGATCGAGAGCGACGAGCGCCACGCCCGCGATGACAGGATCTGGTTGGTGAGCGTGTTGAGCTGCTTGGTCAGCGGCGTCTCCTCGACCTCGGTCGCCTGCGAGCATGCCCGAGATGTGACCGACTTCGGTCGCCATGCCGGTCGCGGTGACCAGGATCGTCGCCGGCGCCGCGCGTGACCTGGGTGTTCATGAAGGCCATGTCGATGCGGTCGCCCAGCGGCGGCATCGGCCGCGACCGGCCTCGACCTCCTTGGGCACCGGCGCGCTCTCGCCGGTGAGCGCCGATTCGTCGATCTCGAGCGTCGCGGCCGCGATGATGCGGCCGTCCGCCGGGACGAGGTCGCCAGCCTCGATGATGACGATGTCGCCCGGCACGAGCTCTTCCATCGGCGACTCGACGAGCTCGCCGTCGCGGCGGACCTTGGCCTTGACGACCATCATCTTCTGGAGCGCGGCGACGCTGGCCTCGGCCTTGCCCTCCTGGCTGAGGCCCAGGAACGCGTTGAGCAGCGGTCAGCAGGATGAGCACGACGCCGGTCGGGAACTGGCCGGGCAGGAACAGGCTGACGACGCCGGCGACCAGCAGCACGATCTGCATCGGGTCCTGGTACTGGCGCAGGAACGCCTGCCAGCGCGGCTCCTTCGCGGCCTCGGCGAACTTGTTCGGGCCGTACTTGGCGCGCCGGATTCGACCTCGGCCGCGCTCAGGCCCGCAGCCCTGATCGACACCCTGCGCCTTGCAGGGCGTCGTCGGGCGTCAGCGCGTGCCACGCATGGCTGCGCGCTCACTGTCCGCCGGCCGCCGCCTGTTGCGTCACGAAATCACCTCCCGGTCGCCAATCTCCTCGCTCGCTCCGAATCACTTGACGAGCACGCGCGACCGACATGACCACCATGGACAGGATGGCCAGCATGATCAGCAGCGGCCAGACGAACTTGAGCCAGGTGCCGTAGCCGACCCGGGCGATCGCCAGCCCGCCCATCACCACCGCCGAAGTGGGGGTGACCAGGTTCACCAGGCCGTTGCCGGTCTGGTAGGCGGTGACGACCAGCTGCGGCGGCACGTCGGCGAAGCTCGGCCAGCGGCGCCATGATCGGCATCGCCACCGTCGCCAGGCCCGGACGAGGACGGGATCAGGAACGAGAGCGGCAGGAACAGGAGGTACATGACGGTTGATGAAGGCCACGCCGCCCAGGCCGGCGACGGCCTGCTCGGCCCAGTTGCAGCACCGTGTCGGTGATCTGGCCGTTGTTCATGATCACGGTGATGCCGCGGGCGATGCCGATGATCAGCGCCACGCCCAGCAGGTCGCGCGCGCCATCCACGAAGGTGTCGGTCAAGCTCGCTCTCCGCCATGCCGCGCCGACGATGCCGATGAGGATCGCGAAGAAGCAGGAACGAGGCGGTCATCTCCGGGAACCACCACCACAGGGTCGGGATGCGCGATGCCCAGGTCCTCCCACGGGATGACGCCGTAGATCATGACCACGAAGGCCAGGAAGAAGAGCGACCAGGATGACCTTCTGGCGGCCGGTCAATCGCCGACGCTGCCGCCGCTCGCTCGGCCGCGGCCTGGAAGTGCTGCTCGTTGTCGTCCTTCATGTCGTAGACCAGCGACTTGGCTCGGGTCTGCCTTCACCCGCTCGGCGTAGCGCATCACGAACCAGATGCCGATCGCCGTGCCGACGACCAGGATCACCAGCGCGGCCGATCAGGCCCTCGCTGATGCCGACGCCGGCGAACCGGAGGCGATGCCGGTGGCGAACGGGTTGATCGTCGAGCCCGAGCACGCCGATGCCGCAGCCGAGCAGCAGGATCGCCGCCCCGACGAGCGCGTCGTAGCCGGCCGCGATCATCACCGTGATGATCAGCGCGTAGAAGGCCAGGCTCTCCTCGGCCATGCCGTAGGTGGTGCCGCCGATGGCGAAGATGGCCATCAGGATGGGGATCATCCAGTCGCTCCCGGCCCTGCAGCGCTCGACGACCCGGGCGATGCCGGCCTGGATCGCGCCGGTCTTCATGGTCACGCCCAGGAAGCCGCCGATGACGAGGATGAACAGCGCCACGTCGATGGCGCCGAACAGCTCGCCGCTGTTGTAGACGCTGATCGTTGCCGTCCTGCGTCCTCGATGCCGTACAGGCCGTTGATCGGCGCCATCAGCGAGTCGATGATGATCCGCTGCGGGTTCGGGTCGACCTCGTGGTACGTGCCCGGGATCGGCGTGCCGTCGTCGTTGTAGTCGTACGTGCCCGGCCGGGATGATCCAGGTCGCGAGCGCGACCAGCGACGATCAGGACGAACAGGATCGTGTAGGCCGACGGCAGCGTGAAGCCGCGCTTCTTCGGCTCCGCGGCGCTCTCGGCGTCGGTCATCGACCGTGCCGCCTGGCTCGCAGTCGGCGCCCGCGCGCACGCACGAACACGGTGCCTGACCGTCGGCCGTCGCGACGACGCGTCCGGCGGCCTGCGTACCGCGACGTGCATCGCCCGTGCGCGATCGTGCGATCGCCCGCGCGCGACGCGACAGCGATGAGAGCCACGACGCGACGATCGCGATCAGCGCGACGACCCACCGCCTCGTGCCATCGTCGCGCGGCTCCTGCTCAGATCGGGTCGCGCAGCGATCGGGCAGGTCATGCAGTGCCCGCCGCCGCGGCCCTTGCCGAGCTCGAAGCCCTCGATCGTCGACGACCTCGACCCCGGCCTCGCGCATCTTCGCGATCGTGTACGTGTTGCGCTCGTAGGCGACGACCACGCCCGGCTCGAGGGCGACGACGTTGTTGCCGTCGTCCCACTGCTCGCGCTCCTGCTGGTACGCGTCGCCGCCGGTCTCGACGACGTGGAGCTTCGGCACGCCCAGCGCGTCGGCGACGGCGCCGAGGAAGTCCTTCTCCGGCCGTGACGTCGAGCGTGCCCGGTCTTCGCGCCGGGCCGCAGGCTGATCGCGCGGATCTCCGTCGACCACCTTCGGGTAGGCGGTCGCCTTGTCGCGGTCGAGCAGCGTGAACACCGTGTCGAGGTGCATGTGCGCGCGGTCCTTGGTCATCACGCACGCGATGACCCGCTCGGCGGCGCCCTTGGCGAACAGCGCCTTGGCGATCTGCTCGATCATCCGGCCCGGCGTGCGCTCGCGACATGCCGATCAGCACCGTGCCGTTGCCGATGGTCTCGACGTCGCCGCCCTCCAGCGAGGCCAGCCCGAAGTCCTCGATCTCGAAGCGGCCGTCGTCGCCGATCTGCGGGTACCAGAACTCGAAGTCGGCGTCGGCGAACATCGGGTGGGCCCGGTAGATGGCGGCCACGTTGAAGGCCTCGCGCCGGCGGCCGGCCAGAACATCGGGTTGACCGAGACGCCGCCGTAGATCCAGCACGACGAGTCGCGGGTGAACAGCGTGTTCGGCAGCGGCGGCAGGACGAACGTGCTCGTGTCGTCGATGCGCCGCGGCGATCGAGCGACGTCGCCGGCACGGCGCCGAGGTCGAGCCCGGACTCGGCGACGGTCAGCCCGCCGATGAGGTGCGTGGCCAGCTCGTCGGGCGTCGAGGCTCGCCGAGGACGGTCGCGGACCTCGTCGACGAGCGACCAGCCCACCGTGTACTCCGAGGCGACCAGCTCGATCAGCCGCTGGCGGCCGTCGTCGCTGGCGGCGAGCGCCTCGGCCAGCAGGTCCGGCAGCAGGAAGACCTCGACGCCGCGCTCGCGCATCTGGGCGACGAACTGGTCGTGCTCCCACTGGGCGCGCTCGACCCACAGGACGTCGTCGAACAGCAGCTCGTCGTGGTTGGCCGGGGTCAGCCGCTGCAGGCTGAGGTCCGGCCGGTGGACGATCACCTTGCGCAGCTTGCCCGACCTCGGAATGGACGCCGAACGTCGCTCATCGGACCTCTCCGTTCAGTCGTCGACGTCGGCGCACGACCTTCGTGCCCGCCGCTGCCGTCCACGAGCTCCTCGATCTCGTCCAGCGAGCCGATCGCGGCGCGCTTGCCGGTCGCGCTCGACGAACTCGACGGCGGCCTCCACCTTCGGGCCCATCGATCCGGCCGGCGAAGTCATGCGCCGCGAGCTCGTCGGGCGTGACCCGGTCGAGCCGCCGCTGCTCGCGGCGTGCCCCAAGTCGGCGTAGACGCCGTCGACGTCGGTCGCCATCACGAACAGGTCGGCGTCGAGCTCGCGCGGCCAGCAGCTCGCTGGCGAGGTCCTTGTCGATGACGGCCTCGACGCCGACGAGCGTCGCGCTCGTCGCCCGGCGCGTACATCGTCGGGATGCCGCCGCCGCCGGCGCAGATGACGACCGTGCCGTGCTCGAGCAGCCAGCGGATCGGCCGGATCTCGAAGATCCGCTTGGGCGCGGCGACGGCGACGACGCGGCGCCAGTGGTCGCCGTCGGGCTTGAACGCCCAGCCCTTCTCGGCGGCCAGCGCTCGGCCTCCGCCTCGTCGTAGACCGGGCCGACGAACTTGGTCGGGTCGGCGAACGCCGGGTCGTCCGGGTCGACCTCGACCATCGTCAGGATCGTGGCCAGCGGCGTCTCGACGGGCAGGAGGTTGCCGAGCTCCTGCTCGATCAGGTAGCCGATCATCCCCTCGCGTCTCGGCGCCCAGGACGTCGAGCGGATAGGCCTCGACCTCCGTGTAGGCGGCGGCCTGCAGCGCGAGCAGGCCGACCTGCGGCCCGTTGCCGTGCGAGATCGACCAGCTCGTGCTCGCGCGGCGACGCGGCGCCAGCGCCGCGGCGGCGACGCGGACGTTCGCGCGCTGGAGCTCGGCGGTCATCGGCTCGCCGCGCTGCAGCAGCGCGTTGCCGCCGAGGGCGACGACGATGCGCATCGGTCGTCGCCGTCAGTCGCCGAGGGTGGCGACCATGACGGCCTTGATCGTGTGCATCCGGTTCTCGGCCTGGTCGAAGACGATCGAGCGCTCGCGACTCGAAGACCTCGTCCGTGACCTCGAGCCCGTCGAGGCCGAACTGCTCGAACATCTCCTCGCCGACCTTGGTGTTCGCGGTCGTGGAACGCCGGCAGGCAGTGCATGAACTTGACGTGCGGGTTGCCGGTCATCTCCAGCAGCTCGCGCGTTGACCTGGTACGGCTTCAGCAGCTTGACCCGCTCGTCCCAGACCGACTTGTCCTCGCCCATCGAGACCCACACGTCGGTGTACAGGAAGTCGACGCCCTTGACGCCCTCGGCCGGCGTCGTCGGTGAGCGTGATCCGGGCGCCGGTGTCGTCGGCGATCGTCCGGCACTCGGCGACGAGCTCGTCGTCGCGGCCAGAGCGCCTTCGGGCGCGCACAGGCGGACGTCCATGCCCAGCTTGGCGCCGCCGACCAGGAGCGAGTCGCCCATGTTGTTGCGGGCGTCGCCGAGGTAGCAGTACGCGATCTGCGTCAGCGGCTTGTCGCTGTGCTCGTGCATCGTCAGGAAGTCGGCCAGGATCTGGGTCGGGTGGAACTCGTCGGTCAGGCCGTTCCAGACCGGCACGCCGGCGTACTCGGCCAGCTCCTCGACGATCTCCTGGCCGAAGCCGCGGTACTCGATGCCGTCGTACATCCGGCCGAGCACCCGGGCCGTGTCCTTCATCGACTCCTTGTGGCCGATCTGCGACCCGCTCGGGCCGAGGTAGGTCACGTGCGCGCCCTGGTCGTAGGCGGCGACCTCGAACGGCGACGCGCGTCCGGGTCGAGGTCTTCTCGAAGATCAGCGCGATGTTCTTGCCCTTGAGCCGCTGCTGCTCGTAGCCGCCGTACTTCGCCGCGCTTCAGGTCACGCGCCAGGTCGAGCAGGTAACCGGATCTCCCGCGGGCTGAAGTCGAGCAGCTTGGTAAGATTGCGGTTGCGCAGGTTGACGCCCACTGGCTCTCCTCCCAAGCAATGACATCCGGCGTCAGTGACGCTTCGGACCCTGCCCACGATCGGGGAGACCGATTACCGGTTCGTTAACAATGCTTTAGCGGGCCGCCCAGGTCGGAGACCGGGCTGCGGAAGCCGCCTGCGCCAGCCCTCGACCGCCGGCAGCGTCTCGGCGACGGTCGAGGCAGTCAGGGCCTGAGAGCAACCTCCTCGTCGTGCCAGAACGTGGCCAGGGCGTCGGCCACGGCCTGCAGCTGGGATTGGCTCAGCCGGCTGGCGAAGACGCGCTCGATCACCTGGTTGTGATCGCGAAAGGCGGCGTCGTGGCGTCGCCGACCCTCCTCGGTCAGAGCGACCCGAACGCCCCGCCGATCGCCGGGAACGGCCTCGCGGCGAACCAGCCCGGCGGCCTCGATCCGGTCGACGAGGCGAGTCAGGCCGCTCCGGGTGAACAACGAGCGCTGCTCGAGTTCCTGCATCCGCAGGCCTTCGTCGCCGGCGTCATGCAGCTGGGCGAGGACATCGAGCCAGGTCAGCGGAAAGCCCGCGGTCGCGATCAGATCGGGCTCGGCCACCTGGAGGGTTCGCGACGCGGCGAAGAGCACGCCCCGCCAGGCGTCGTACCAGAGCGTGACCGGCCGGGTGGAGTCGTCGTCGTTCGTCACGACCGCATCGTACGACGGATCTCCTGACTTGGCAATCTCTGACTACTAAGTAGTTGACATGACAGTATCCGCCGTGACAGGATCACCGCGAACCCAGCGGCGCACATCCGCAGCCGCGGGACAGGCGGAGGCATCACGATGACGACCCTCTTCGTTCGGCATCAGGTCGAGGATTACGCCAAGTGGCGGCAGGTCTATGACGGCTTCGGGCCGACCCAGACCGCACTCGGCGTCCAGGACCAGGCCGTCTACCAGGCGATCGACAATCCAAACGACATCACCGTCCGCCACGAGTTCGCGAGCCTCGAGGCGGCCCGGGCCTTTGGCGGGAGCCCCGAGCTGAGCGCGGCGATGCACGATGCCGGGGTCCAGGGAGCACCAACGGTCTGGTTCACGACGCGCTCCTGATCTGAGGCGCCTGTGACGGGACGCGATCCTGATGTGACGCGGCTCTGACGGGGACACGCTCCTGACCTGACGCGTTTCAGACCTGACGCATTCCTGACCCTCGGCCCGGAGCCGTCGGGCGTATTGAGCTGAATGACGGGTGCCGCGAGGCGCCCGTCATTCGTGTCCGCCTCGCGACCGCGGCCATGCGGCCCAAATACCGCCACGACGCTCAGCTAACGGTTTCGCGGGCTCGATCCGGTGCCGTGCGCGCCGGATCTGGATCCCTACCGGTCGTGGCGGTAGCAGGTGGGACGGGACCGGGAGGCACCGGCGGCCTCGTGCCACGAGACCGGGAGGCGCTGCCCCATCGTGGGGGCGGTTCGGGTACGGTGACGCCCACATGACCGCGGAGTCGATCCAGCCGATCCAGCCAGTCCAGCCGGCGAACCCCTCCGGGACCGTGACCCTCGTCTTCACCGACATCGAAGGCTCGACGAGCCTGCTCCAGACCCTCGGTGATCGCTATCCGGCCGTCCTCGCCGATCATCATCGGCTGATCCGCGAAGCGTTCGCGAAGCACGGTGCGCTCGAGCGGGGATCGGCCGGCGACGGCCTCTACTTCGTGTTCCAGGCGGCCGGCTCGGCGGTCCAGGCCGCGGTCGACGGCCAGCTCGCCGTCGCGGCCTGGCCGTGGCCCGACAACGCCCGGGTTCGCGACCGGATGGGCCTCCATACCGGCGAGCCGGTCCAGGCGACCGAGGGCTACATCGGCCTCGACGTCCATCGCGCGGCCCGGATCTGTGCGGCCGGCCACGGCGGCCAGATCCTCGTGTCGCAGACAACCCACGACCTCGTCGCCGGCCAGCTCCACGCGCCGATGGGCCTGATCGATCTCGGGGCGCACCGGCTGCGCTCCCTGGAAGGGCCGGCCCAGCGCCTCTACCAGGTCAGCGGGCCCGGGCTCGAGGCGGACTTCCCGCCGCCCCGCACGAGCGAGGCGCCCCGCAACAACCTCCGGCTCGAGGTCACCAGCTTCATCGGCCGCGAGCGCGAGATCGGGCTGGCGGCCGGGATCCTCGAGCACGCCTCGCTGCTGACCCTGACCGGCCCCGGTGGGGTCGGCAAGACCCGCCTCGGGCTGCGCCTCGCCCGGACGGTCCTCGACCAGTTCGACGACGGTGTCTGGATCGTCGAGTGCGGCGCCCTGAGCGATCCGGCGATCGTCCTGACCTCGGTCGCCGGGGTGCTCGGGCTGGCCGAGCAGAGGGG
Source organism: uncultured Chloroflexia bacterium (assembly GCA_963697135.1). Classification (GTDB taxonomy): domain Bacteria; phylum Chloroflexota; class Limnocylindria; order Limnocylindrales; family CSP1-4; genus Palsa-1033. The sequence continues at coordinate 8,722 of CAVOMZ010000008.1, forward strand.
CCGCCCGCTCCAGTCGACGATCGTCGAACACCTGAAGGGCAAGCGCCTGCTCCTCGTCCTCGACGACTGCGATCCGGTCCTGTCCGCCTGTGCCGAGCTGGCCGAGGCGCTGGTCCGAACCTGCCCGCTCGTCCGGGTCGTGGTCACCAGCCGCGAGGCGCTGGGTGTGCCGGGCGAGTCGATCATGCCGATCGCGTCACTGGCCACCCCCGAGTCCGGGTCGAACGCTCGGCCCCGGCGCGCTCGAGGGGATCGATGCCTGCCGGCTCTTCGTCGAGCGGGCCCGGGCGGTCCAGCCGGCGTTCGCGCTGACCCGGGAGAACGCCCCGGCCGTCGTCCAGCTGTGCCGCCGGCTCGACGGCGTCCCGCTGGCGATCGAGCTCGCCGCCGCCCGCGTCCGGGCCCTGCCGGTCGAGCAGATCGCGGCCCGCCTCGACGATCGCTTCCGTCTCCTGACCGGCGGCAGCCGGGCGGTCGGTCGCCCGCCACCAGACCCTCCGGGCGACGATCGACTGGAGCTTCGACCTCCTGACCGAGCCCGAGCGGGCCGTTCTCCGGCGGCTGTCGACCTTCGCCGGCGGGGCCGGGCTCGAGGCCGCCGAGCTCGGTCTGCGAGGGCGATCCGGTCGAATTGTTCGAGGTTCTCGACATCCTGGGCCGGTTGATCGAAAAGTCGCTCGTCTTCACCGATCCAACGTCGACCGAGGCCCGGTTCCGGTTGCTCGAAACGGTCCGCGAGTATGCCCGGACGCGACTGGTCGAGGCGGGCGAGGCGGAGACCGCGCTGCGCCGCCACCGGGACTGGTACCTGGTCCTGGTCGATCGCGCCTCGGCAGCCTTCTTCCAGGGACCGGAGCCGGCCGAGTGGCTGGCCCGGCTCGATCGTGAGCACGACGACCTGCGGGCGGCCATGGGCTGGTGCCTTGACCAGCCCGGTGAGGGCCATGCCGGCCTGAGGATCGCCGCCGGCCTGTGGCGCTACTGGGAGATCCGGGGCTACCTCGCGGAGGGCCGCCGCTGGCTGGAGCGGACGATGGAGGCGGTCCGCGGCGAGCGCTCGAACCTCCGGGCGAACGCCCTGACCGGGGCCGGCAACCTGGCCTTCATGCAGGGCGATTTCGCGCGCCGCCTCGAGCTTCCACGAGGCGAGCCTCGCCCTGCACCGTCAGCTCGGCGACCAGCAGAGCATCGCCTACGCGGCCAACAACCTGGCCAACGCGGCCCTCCAGCTGGGCGACCATGCCCGGGCCCGGAGCCTGTACGAGGAGACACTGGCGATCACCGGGAGCTCGGCGATCGGCGGGGGATGATCTTCGGCGCGATCAACCTGGCCGGCGTCGCCACGAGCGAGGGCGATGTCGCGACGGCCCACGAGCTCCAGGACGAGATCCTCGTCTCGATCCGGGGCCTGGGCGATCTCTGGATCGAGGCATTTGCCCTCGACTCGTTCGGCTCTGCCGCCAGCAAGGCGGGCGACCGCGAGGCGGCCGCGCTCCTGAGCGAGGCGCTCGCGATCCTCGAGGGGATCGGTGATCGGCGGGGCGTTGCCCGGGTGCTTACCCACCTCGGCCAGCTGGCCCTGGCCGACGGCGATCCGGCCCGGGCCCGCAGCCTGTTCAGCCAGAGCCTGGAGATCCGCCAGGGCCTGGGCGACATGCCCGGCCTGGCCGGCGCAATGGAGAACCTGGCCGGCTCGGTCGCCCCGGATGCACCCGAGGCCGCGGCTCGCCTGGACGCCGCCGCGGAATCACTCCGCGAGGCGATCCGGGCCAAGCTCCCGCCCCAGGCCGCGGCCGACCACGACCAGGTGATGGCCGCCCTGGCCGCCCAGCTGGGCGAGGAACGGTTCGAGGCTGCCCGCCGCGAAGGGCGCCAGATGACCCCCAACGAGGCGCTCGCTACGCTCCCTCTTTGACCTCGGTGATCTCATCGGCGAGCAGCCCGTGGGCCTCGCGATGGACGGCTTCGGCGGCCTCGGGGGTCGGCGCATCGACGAGGCAGAAGACCTTGCCGGTCGCCTCGTCGTACCAGTAGCGGAAGTAGCGTCACGCCGTACTTCGCCTGGACGGCGACGTCGGCGGCGTGGGCCTGGGCCACGGCCTCGCCGGTCAAACCGGGAACCTTGTGGTGGCTATCGAGATACAGGGGCATTCGGCTGGCACTCCCGAGGACGATTTGGGTTCAGCCACAGGATGGGCTGCTCCGGACCATTGTCAATCGGTCGAAAGACCGATGAGGCCCTGCTCAGCCGGGCTCTCGGCATCCCGGCGGCGGCTCGCCAGTCCGGCGCCGTAGTCCCGCGCAGGGGCCCGATTTCAGCCGCTCCAGCCCGCCCCCAGGCGGAGGACCTGCCGGCGGCGCGGCGTCCGGCCGGTTCGAGCTGCCGACGGTGTCGACGATCAGGCCGGCCTTGTCGTAGACGAGGTCCCAGTCGATCGCCCGGTGGGCGGCCAGGATCACGATCACGTCGCTCTCGGCGACGAGCTCAGCCAGCCCGACCGATGAGCGCTCGGCCCCGGCCGCATCCCGGAACGACGGCACGTGGGGGTCGTGGTACGAGACGTCGGCTCCCCGGGCCGAGAGGCCAGCCAGGACGTCGGCCGCGGGCGAGTTCCGGGCATCCCGCACGTCGGGCTTGAAGGCGACCCCGAGGACGCCGATCCGGGCCCCCTTGGCCGCCCGGCCGTGCTCGTTGAGGGCCTCGGCCACGAGATCGACGACGTGGCGGGGCATCGCCAGGTTGATGTCGCCGGCGAGCTCGACGAACCGGTCGACGAAGTCGAACTCGCGGGCCCGCCAGGCGAGGTAGTAGGGGTCGACCGGGATGCAATGACCGCCGACGCCGGGTCCGGGCCGGAAGGGCATGAACCCGAACGGCTTCGTGGCCGCCGCGTCGATCACCTCCCAGACATCGAGGCCCATCCGCTCGCACAGCAGGGCGAGCTGGTTGACCAGGGCGATGTTGACGTTCCGGAAGACGTTCTCGAGGAGCTTGGCCAGCTCGGCCGCGTCGGGCGAGGTCAGCTCGTGGACCGACGCGCTGATCCGCCGCAGGAGGGCGGCCGCCCGGGCCGTCCCCTCGGGGGTCAGGCCACCGACCAGGCGCGGGATCAGCCGGCCGGTGCTGGCCGGATCGCCCGGATTGACCCGCTCCGGGGCGAAGGCCAGGTCGAAGTCGCGTCCGGCGACGAGGCCCGACCGCTCGAGCTCGGTCCGGAACGGCCCGCCGGTCGTGCCCGGAAAGGTCGTCGACTGGAGGATGATCAGCTGGCCCTTCCGCAGGTGGCTGCGGACGAGCCCGGCGGCCGAGAGGACCGGCTCGAGGTCGGGGTCCTTGGCCTGGTTGATCGGGGTCGGGACGCAGACGAAGATCACGTCGGCCTGGCCCAGCTCGGCCGTCTCGTTCGAGTGGATCGACAGGCCGCGCTCGAGGGCGGACCGAAGGGTCGCATCCTCGATGTCATCGATCGGCGAGTGGCCGGCCACGAGCTCGGCAACCCGGGCCTGGTTCGCATCCACGCCCCGAACCGAGCAGCCGGCGTCGACAAAGCTGATCGCCAGGGGCAGGCCCACGTAGCCCAGCCCGACGATGGCCACGGATTGGTCGGTCTTCAAGGTCACTCCTGGTCGGTCGTCCGTGAATCGGTCCGGCGGTCGGACGCCACGGTAGCGCAACGACCGGGCCGGGGCTGCGCCGGGCAACGGTCAGGGGCCCGTTTTCGCCTAGACTTGGCCGAGATTTGGCCGCCCGGGGGCGCCAGCGACCTTGCGGAGGGATCATGCCAGCCAGGCCGGCTCGCCTCACCCGAGCTGCCGTCGTCCGCCGCCTGCGGCCGGGTGGCGGATCAGCCAGCGGCGACGGGCGTGGTCCGGACGCCGGGCTCGAGGCGCTGATCGGACGGTACATGCCCGTACGATCACTCCCGCCAGGTGGCGGCCCCCTATTACATCGAGGTCGTGATGCGCGGCGAGCCGCGCCCAAGGCGGGTGATGGACCTGGGCTGCGGGCGGGGCGGCTCGGTCGACCTCTTCCGGCGGCACGATCCCGACATCGACTGGGTCGGCGTCGACATCGCCAATTCGCAGGAGGCCCTCGCCCGGCACCGGGCCGATGCGACCTTCGTGACCTACGACGGCCAGAATCTGCCCTTCCCGGATGCCTCGTTCGACGTGGTCTACTCGAGCCAGGTCCTCGAGCATGTCCGGGATCCGCTCGGCCAACTGCGCGAGATCGGCCGGGTCCTGCGGCCGGCCGGCAGCCTGGTCGGGAGCACATCGCAGCTCGAGCCGTACCACTCCCACAGCCTGTGGAACTACACGGCCTACGGCTTCGTGACCCTCTGCACCGAGGCCGGCCTGAGCGTGACCGAGCTGCGCCCGGGGATTGACGGGGTGACCCTGACGATGCGCTCGTTCCTGGGCCGTCCGGACGGGTTCACGAAGTGGTGGAACGAAGAGTCTCCGCTCAACACGATGATCGCGGAGGGCGGCCACAAGGCCGGCCGGTCAGCCGCCGCGATCAACCTCCGCAAGATCGCGTTCTCCGGCCAGTTCTCGTTCCTCGTCCGGAGACCCGCCTGATGGCCTCGGGTGCAACCGCCGGCGGGGGCCAGGTCGGGCGGCTCACGAGGGCGGTCTTCGGCCGGATGGGCCGCGAGGGCGGGCTCGGACGGGGCGATCGAGCCCAGCTGGATCGGCTGGCGAACCTGATCGGGGCAGCCGGAACGCCAACCGCCGGAACGCCCAACGCCGGGAAGCCTACCGCGGCGCAGGATCCCGAACGACGATGACCGAGACCGAGCTGAGCCTGGCCGAGGTCGTCCGGGGCAACGTCGAGGGCGTCCGGCGGGTGATCGATCTGGGCGGCGGCGAGCGAGACCTGGTCGCCGACCTCGGCCTGCCGCCGGAGACGGTCGTCGAGCGGCGCGACCCGGCTGAGACTGAGGCCGGCAGCGCAACGAGCGGCGACCTCGTCGTGCTCAGGGTCGAGCCCGGGCCGGGTAGCGAGCCTGAGCTCAGCCGCCTGCTCGCCGCGCTGGGCTCGCTCGGTCCGGACGGCAGGTTCGTCCTGCTGCTGGCCGAGCCGGTCTCCTGGGGCGGCTTGGATGCGACGAACGAAGCCCTGGCGGCCAGCCGGGCGGGGGTCGTCGCCGCCAGCCCGGTGGCCGATGCCGACGCCTGGGCCGTGGTCGTGGGCCGCTTCGCCGATGTCGAGGCAACCGAGCTGCGTCTCGCCAACCGGGCCCGGCTCGGCCGGCTGGCCGACGTAACCCAGCCGGGTCCGGGCGATGCCGGACCCGTCGAGCCGGCCACGGAGCGCGAGATCCGCCGGCTCCAGCGCGAGGTCAAGGCAAACCAGGACCGGATCAGCTCGCTCGAGAGCTCCGCCTCGTACCGGATCGGCAAGGCCGCCGTGGGAGCGATCCGCACGCCGCGGAAGATCGGCCGGCTCGTGCCCCGGGCGAAGCTGATGTGGTCGCGCCGGACGAATCCGCGACCGATTCGCCGTCCGGCTCCGGGTCGCTCGGCTGCCCAGGCGGCCGCCGCCTGGCAGGAGGCCCTGGGACTCGCCCCGGAACGCCTGTTCCTTGCCTACAGCTCGGGCCCCGCCGGACCGCGGACCGGGCTGGTCGTGGCGGCGATCGTGCGCGACGAGACGGCGGCCACGCTGGGCCCCTCGGCGACCGTCCACCGGCTCCTTCCCAACGACGCCCTGATGACCCTCGAGCGGGTCGACCCGGATCTCGTCCTCGTCGAGACCGGGGCGTTCGGGGCCGGCCTGCCCTGGGCTTACGTTGGGAGCGCTGCGGCGGTCGATCGTGACCGGATCCTGGCCGCCGTCCTCGAGGTCGCCGCCCGGCTCGGCCGGCCGAGCGTCCTGTGGCACAGTCCGGCCGTCCCGGACCCGGTCGGGATCCAGCCGTTCAAGCGCCGGTTCGACCTGGTCGTGGGCGACCGCGGACAGCCCGCCGAGCTGGCCGGCTGGCACCCCGGGGTCCAGCTGACGAGGTTCAACTCGCACCAGCTCGATCCCGGACGAGGCGGTCTGCCGCTGTTCGTCGGCGGCTGGAACCCGCGCGCTCCCCTTGCCGAGCGGGCCCTGATGGAGCGGCTCCTGGCGGCGGCCGTCGGACCCGGCTCCAGCGGCCGGGACGACGCAGCCAGTCGGGACGGCGCCGGCAGTCGAGACGGCGCGAGCGGGCTCGAGATCCGGCTCAATTCGCGGGCGATCAGCGGCGCCGGCGGCTTCCCAACGGCGCTTCGATCGAGCATCGCCGGGTCGATCGACCTGGCCGCGACGGCCGGCCTGTATCGCTCGCGGCGGCTCGTGATTGCCGACGGCCTGGCCGGAATCGACGGCCGGCGCCGGGCGCTCGAAGCCCTCGCCTGCGGCTGCCGGATCGTGAGCCTCGCGGATACGGTCCTGGCGACGGCCGCCGGCGACTCGGCGCATTTCCCCGCCGCGAGCCAGCCGACCGGGACCGGCGGAGCGGAAACGATGAACGTCGAGGCGCTCGTGGCCGAGGCCCGGGCGCTGGAGCCGCTCGACGAGGCCCGGATCCGACCCGTCTCGCGGCGGATCTTCCAGGCCCACGCGACGCCGGTGGCGCTCGAGACCCTCACCGGCCGGCTCGGCCTGGGCGTCGGCCTCGGCTCGTGCCGCCGGTCGATCGCCGTCGTCGCGCCGGCATCGGAGGACCTGGCAGGCCTGCTCGAATCGCTGAAGCGCCAGGTGTTTCGGCCAAGCGAGGTCATCGCCCGGACGGGCCCAGGAAAAGCGATCCCCCCGGCCATCATCGAGGAGCTCCTCGGGCTCGGGATCACGACCCGAACGATCCCGGACGCGAGCGACGGCTGGCCCGGCGCGGCGGCCGCAGCCAGCTCGGCCTGGCTGCTCGCCTGGCCCGGGACCGGCCTCGACGATCCGAACGCGCTGCTCGACCTCGCCCTGGCCGCCGAAGCGTCGCGGGCCGACGCGGTCGGGCTCGTCGCCGACGCACCGGGCACGGCTGGGGGCGCCCCGAGCGGCGGCTTCGTCGCCGACCTGCCCGTCGAGGGCAGCCTGATCAGCCGTGAGCTCGCCACCGGCCTGGCGGCCGGCGATCGCCTGGGCCTGGCCGCCCGACGCGGAGCTCGCCTGTTCGCCACGCCCACCGTCCCCGATCGGACCGGCCGATGAGCGGCCGGCCAGCGGTCAGGGCCCTCGTCTACGGCGACGTCAACCTGAACGTGATCGACGGCTCGGCCATCTGGGCCCCGTCCACGGTCGAGACCCTGGCCCGGGCCGGCTGCCAGACGACCCTCCTGCTCAAGAGCCGGATCCAGCGGACGACCCTGGTCGAACCCCTCGAAGGGATGGCCAACGTCCGGATCGCCCGGCCGTACGAGGATCGCCTGCTCAACGGGAAGGCGGCCGAGACCCTCTCGATCCCCCAGGCGATCCAGGTGATGCGCCAGCTCGACGCGCAGGAGCACTTCGACATCGTCCTGATTCGTGGCTTCGGCCTGGCCGGCCGGATCGCCGACAGCCACGCCTTCGACGGCCGCCTGTGGACCTACCTGACCGACATCCCCCAGTCCGTCGCGGCGATGGACGAGGCGACCCTCGATCGGTTGGCCGAGATCGCCGAAGCCTCGCGCTTCCTGCTCTGCCAGACCGAGGACCTGCGCTCGTATCTCGAGGGGTCCGTCCCGGCGGCCTGCGGCCGGAGCGTCCTGTTCCCGCCCGTCGTGCCGGCCCAGGATCCGCCGCCGGCTCCGCGACCGGTCGTGCCCGGCCAGCCGCTCCGGCTGGTCTACTCGGGCAAGTTCGCGCCCCTCTGGAACACGCTCGCGATGATGGCCCTGCCGGCGAAGCTCGCCGAGCGGGGCGTCACGGCCGAGCTGCACGTGATCGGCGACAAGGTCCATCGGGACCCGGCCGATCCGACCTATCACGATCGGATGGAGGCGGCCCTCCACAGCCCGGGCGTGATCTGGCACGGCGCCCAGACCCGACTGGCGGCAATGCAGATCTGCGCCGAGTCGCAGGTCGGCCTGGGCTGGCGCGATCCCGAGCTCGACGCCAGCCTGGAGCTGTCGACCAAGGTCCTCGAGTACGGCTCGGTCGGCCTGCCGGTCGCCCTGAACCGGACCCCGATGCACGAGGCCCTGCTCGGCCAGGACTACCCGCTCTTCGTCCAGGACGAGCGGGATCTCGTCGACCGGCTCGTCGCGATCGCGACCGACCCGGCGATCCAGGCCGAGGCGGCGGCCCGCTGCCAGGCGGCCGCCGCCGGCTACAGCTTCGAGGTCGCCGCGGCGAACGTGCGCCGGCTGGTCGAGCGGGCCTTCCCGAGCAGCGATGCCCTCGGCGAGCAGCCACGGCCGTTGCGGGTCGTGGTCGCCAGCCACGACCTGAAGTTCTTCGACCGGATCCTGGGCCAGCTCCAGGGGCTGCCCCAGGTCGAGGTCCGGGTCGATCACTGGAACGCCCTGACCGACCACGATCGATCCGTCGGCAAGGAGCTCGTCGACTGGGCCGACGTCGTCATCTGCGAGTGGTTCGGCCAGAACGCGGTCTGGTACAGCCAGAACCGGCGCAAGGGCCAGCGCCTGATCGTGCGCCTCCACCGGTTCGAGCTTCACTCGGGCTGGACCCGGCAGGCGAACATCAACCGGATCGACCAGGTGATCTGCGTCAGCCCCTACTACGCCGAGCTGACCCTGGCCAAGACCGGCTGGCCGGCCGACAAGGTCGCGGTGATCCCGAATCTCGTCGACGACGCCGACTTCGATCGGCCGAAGCTCGAGGGTGCCCGGTTCCACCTCGGCTTCATCGGGGTTGCCCCGGCCCGCAAGCGGATGGACCTGGCCCTCGACGTGCTGGCCAGGCTCCGCCGCGACGATCCGCGGTACATGCTCTTCGCCAAGTCGAAGATGCCCTGGGACTACGACTGGATCTGGGGGCTCGACGAGGAGCGGGCCCACTTCGACGGCATCCTCCGCCGGATCCAGACCGAGCCGGAGCTCCGGGGTGCGGTGACCTTCGACCGGTTCGGGGCGGATGTGCCGGCCTGGCTCCGGCGGATCGGCTGGGTCCTCTCGACGAGCGACGACGAGAGCTTCCACCTCGCCCCCGCCGAGGGCATGGCCTCGCGGGCGGTGCCGGTGATCCGCAACTGGCCGGGGGCCGACACGATCTACGACTCCCGCTGGATCCAGCCGGATCCCGAGGCGATGGCAGCCCGGATCGCCGAGGCCAATCGCTCGGACCAGTGGGCCGAGCTGGGCGAGGTCGGCCACGACCAGGTCCGCCGGACGTTCGCCCTCGATCGGGTCGTCGAGGCCTGGATCGAGCTGCTCCGGGAGAACCGACCCGCCTTCCAGCCGCGGGCTGCGCCTCAGCCCGTAGCGGCCAGCTCGCTGCGCCAGGATCGCCGCGATCCGCGGACCGGCCCGGCCATCCCAGAGGGGCGGCCGCTCGGCCGGCAGGATCGTGCTGCCGTCGAGGATCGCCCGGGCCGCCGGGACGAGGCCGGCCGGCTCGATCAGCCGGTTCGTGCCGTGGCTGATCGTGATCGGTCGCTCCGTGTTCGGGCGGAGGGTGAGGCAGGGCACGTCGAGGACCGTCGTCTCCTCCTGGATCCCGCCCGAGTCGGTCACGACGAGCGCGGCGCCGCGGACGAGGGACAGGAAGTCGAGGTAGCCGAGCGGCTCGATCACCCGCAGCCGGTCGATCGCCACGCAGCCCGGCCGCCTCCAGGGTTGGCCGGCCCCGGGGGTGGAGCGGCAGGACGATCGGGACCAGGTCGCGCGAGCGTCGGCCAGGGCCCGGACGAGACGGCGCGGCATCCTCGGGCGCGTCGACGTTGGACGGGCGGTGGAGCGTGGCCACCGCGTAGCTCGCCCGAAACGCCGAGCTCGGCGCGCGATCCGGACCGGGTCGAACCGATCGAGATTGCGCCAGGAGCGTGTCGATCATCGGGTTGCCGACGAAGATGGATCCGCTCGGCGGCGACGCCCTCGCGGGCCAGGTGGCCGATGCGCCTCCGGGCTCGTCACGAAGCAGCAGGTCCGAGAGGACGTCGGTCACGCGCCGGTTGATCTCCTCGGGCATCGTCATGTCGAAGCTGCGCAGGCCCGCCTCGACGTGGGCGATCGGGATGCCCAGCTTGGCCGCGACGAGCGCCGCGGCGAGCGTCGAGTTCACGTCCCCGTAGACGACACGACGATCCGGCGGCTTGAGCTCGAGGAAGGCTCGCTCCAGGCCGACCAGCAGGGCGGCCGTCTGGGTGGCATGGGAGCCCGAACCGACGCCCAGGTTCACGTCGGGCGCGGGCAGGTCGAGCTCGCGGAAGAACACGTCCGACATCGCGGCGTCGTAGTGCTGGCCGGTGTGGATCAGCACCTGGGGCAGGCCGAGCGAGGCGATCGCCCGGATCACCGGGGCCGCCTTCATGAAGTTCGGCCGGGCCCCGACGATGTGGGCAATCGCTCCGGTGCTCATGCGCGGATCATGCTAGTCGACCGTGGTGTTACATTGCTGCGTCTCGGACCGGGGAGGAGAGCCGGCCGAGGTGAACCTGCACCCGTTACTTCAGCTTTCTTGGAGGAGACCCTGGATGAAACTGTCGCGGAATGCCTGGATAGGCATCGGCGTGGCCGTGGTCGTGGTGATCGTGGCCTTCATCGCCCTGCGCAACAACAACTCGGCCACGCCGGCCGCGAGCGCCTCACCGGTGGCCGTTGCCTCGCCTTCGACCGCGCCTTCGACCGCGCCGTCTGCCTCGGCCAGCACGGCCCCGGCTGCGAGCGCGAGCGCGGCGGCCTCGGCGGTTGCCTCGGTGACTCCGTCGGAGCCGGCGATCGCGCCGCTTCCATCGGGTGGCACGATCTTCGACGGCAAGCTCGTGATCTGCTCGGACATCCCCTACCCGCCCCAGGAGTTCTTTGACGCGAATGGCAATGCGACCGGCTCGGACATCGACATCGGGACGGAGATCGCCAAGCGCCTCGGCCTGACCGCGGAGGTCCAGAACTCGGTCTTCGACACGATCATCGCGGCCGTGACCTCGGGCAAGTGCGACATCATCATCAGCGCCCAGAACATCACCTCAGACCGGATCAAGCAGGTCGACATGATCCCGTACTTCCAGGCCGGCCAATCGTTCGTGGTGGCCGCCGGCAACCCGGCCGGGATCAACGCGACCGCCGACCTGTGCGGCAAGAAGATCGCGGCCGAGACGGGCACGACCGAGGTCGACTACCTGAATGGCACCGGCGACTACAAGGGGCTGGGCCTGACCCAGGCCTGCACCAAGGCGGGCAAGCCGGCGATCGACGTCAAGACCTTCGGCAAGGACTCGGATGCCCTGCTCGCCCTCCAGTCGGGCCAGGTCGATGCCTACTTCGCCGACTCGCCGGTCGCCGGCTATTACACCGTCCAGCATCCCGACCAGTTCGCGCTGTCGGGCATCGCCCCGCTCCAGCCCGCGTTCGAGGGGATCAGCGTCCCCCAGACGAGCAAGGCCCTGACCGCTGCCGTCCAGCAGGCTCTGGTCAACATGATCAATGACGGGACCTACACGACGATCCTGACCAAGTACGGCGTTCAGACCGGGGCCGTCACGGCCGCGGACGCTGCAACGCTGAACAAGATCTCGCAGTAGCACATCGGAGTCGAGAGGCGTCGGGCTCGTGACTGAGCGACGCATTCGAGCGATCCGGGCACCCCGATCCGTGCGAGCGGTCGGGGTGCTCCTCGTTCTGGCCCTGCTCGTTGCTGGCTGTTCCAACGCGAAGACGAACTTCCAGTTCGAGTGGCCGCTCTTCTTCAGCTCGATCTTCCAGCCCGATCACCAGATCCTCGGCGGCCTGTACCTGACCGTGGTGATCGCGGTCGCAGCGCAGATCATCGGCGTGATCCTCGGCGTCTTTGCCGCGCTGGGCAAGATGTCCAGGATCCGGCCAATTCGCTGGCTGGCCAGCACCTATGTCTGGATCTTCCGGGGAACTCCCCTCATCGTTCAGCTCGTGTTCTTCTATTTCGGCCTTGGGGTGGCCAAGCTCTACGGCTGGCCGGACCTCGTGGTCGGCCCGATCACGATCCAGGGAGCCGTCCAGGCCGGGATCTTTGCCCTCGGCCTGAACGAGGGCGCGTACATGGCCGAGATTGTCCGCGCCGGCATCCTCGCGGTCGATCCTGGCCAGATGGAAGCGGCCCGAGCCCTGGGTATGACCCCGGGCAAGGCGATGCGCCGGATCGTCCTGCCCCAGGCGGCCCGGGTGATCATTCCGCCCCTCGGCAACGAGTTCAACAACATGCTCAAGACGACCTCGCTCCTGTTCGTGATCGGTGTCGTCGAGCTCTACTCGGTCTTCAACATCAAGCAGGGCCAGGACTTCCGGCCGTTCGAGCTGTTCCTGGCTTGTGCCGTGTGGTTCCTGTTGTTGACCACGATCTGGGGCTTCATCCAGGCCTGGATCGAGCGTCGCCTGGCCCGCGGTACGCCGGGCGCACCACCGCCCTCGCCCGGGCTCTCGGCTCGCCTGTTCGGGCTCCGCAACAACAGCGGCAATCAGGTCCGGTGAGCGAGATGCCCGACGTATTTCCGCCCGTGCCGACGCCACCGTCCGCGACCACGCCTGACATCCCACCGGCGGCCGACCCGGTTTCCACTGGCGACACGAACATCCTCGCGGCGATCGGCGGCGCGCCGACAGCCGATGTTGCGAACGTCGTCGAGGTCACCGACATCCACAAGTTCTTCGGCCACAACGAGGTCCTCAAGGGCGTCTCGATGACGGTCAAGCAGCGGGAGGTCGTCGTCGTGTGCGGGCCGTCGGGCTCGGGCAAGACGACCTTCATCCGCTGCGTCAACCACCTCGAAAAGATCCAGTCGGGAAGCATCAAGGTGAACGGCCACCTGATCGGCTACCGGATGGACAAGGACAAGCTCGTCTCGGACAAGGAGCGGAACATCGCCCGGCAGCGCCAGGAGATCGGGATGGTCTTCCAGCGCTTCAACCTGTTCCCCCACAAGACGGCCCTCGGCAACATCATCGAGGCGCCGATCCACGTCCGGGGGATCTCCGAGGACGAGGCGACGGAGATGGGCCGGAAGTTGCTGACCCGGGTCGGGCTGGCCCACAAGGAGGACGCCTACCCGGCCCAGCTGTCGGGCGGCCAGCAGCAGCGGGTGGCGATCGCCCGGGCCCTCGCGATGCGGCCGGCCGTGATGCTCTTCGACGAGCCGACCAGCGCCCTCGACCCGGAGATGATCGGCGAGGTCCTGGAGGTCATGAAGGAGCTCGCCCGCGAGGGGATGACGATGATCGTGGTCAGCCACGAGATGGGCTTCGCCCGCGAGGTGGCCGACCGGGTCGTGATGATGGACGAGGGCCTGATCATCGAAGAGGCGCCCCCCGAGGCGTTCTTCACGAACCCGCAGCAGGAACGCACGAAGAGCTTCCTCTCGAAGATCCTGTAGGCGCCTCGCCGCTCCAGGCGGAGCGCAGGCCCGCCGCGTCCCGTCGCGTCCCGTCGGAATGACGCGCGCCCTGGCAGCCGCTCCTCGCCGACCATCCGAGACAGCACGAGAGGCGCTCCCGGCGACCCGTGAGCTGCCGGGCTGCTCCCGCTGACCTGTTTTCGGCGGATTCCGCCCACGAGCGCACCGCGACGGTTCGGCCTCGTATCGACGGTGACGCTCGACCGTGCGGGCCATCTGTCCTCGGCAAATTCCGCCAACGGGCGCATCGCTGCCGCTCGCGTCCTTCAATCGGCGCGCGGGGCCTGGTCTGAACCCTTTTTGGCGCGATCGGGGCGGGGGGCTGAGCGTGACCGGGGCGGGGGGCTGAGCGTGACCGGAAGATGCAGCGTGCCGCCACGGCAGTCGGGCCGACCATGACGCGCGCCTGAGCGGAATCTGCCGACGCTCAGGCACCCGAGGTCCGTCGCGCTACATCCGGGCCGGCTCGGGCGTCTGTATCTCGGCGCCGGGCGGCGACTGGCAGGCAACTTGGGACCGCCCGGCGTCGCCATTCCTGGCGCGGGACGCCGCCGATGGCGCCCGCGACGCTGCCGTAGGCGCAGGCTCCCGCAGCTGCACAAGGCGGCTCGTGAGCGTGAATCGCACGAATCCCTGAACGTTCGTTCGAGCAATTCGCCTTCGGGCTGCTAGACTCTGGCGCGCCGGCCGTTCCGCGGGCGGCTCGTCGGAGACCGAAGCCGGAGTTCCGCCCCGCGTGCAGGCCCACCGAATGCGCTCTGATCCGCCCGCCCCGCGCCCGCCGGCCGGACGAGCCGTGGGCCCGGATCAACGTCGCCAGCGGACCGCCCAGCCCACCTCCAGCCAGGCCGCCGAAGCGGACGAGCGCCGGACCTGGGCCGAGCCCGACGTCGAGGTCGAGGCGGGGCCGAACAACACCCGCCGGGTCGTCAGCGCCTTCTTCTCCTCGATCATCCCGGGCAGCGGCCAGCTGATCAACCTGCGCTGGCGGAGCGCGCTCGTCTTCGGCCTGCCGGTCCTGATCGTGGTCGCGCTCGGCCTGCTCGTGAGCAAGGTCGTGCCCGTCCCGCAGCTGCTCGCCCTGGCGATGGCTCCGTCCACGATCGTCGCCCTGCTGATCGCCAACGCGGTGATCTTCGGCTGGCAGGTGCTGGCCGCCGGCCAGGCGTTCTTCGACCGGCGCTTCGACTGGGCCCCGAGCCGGCTGTCGGCCGTGGCCCTCGCCCTGATCCTCGTCGTCACCGCGATCCCCCACCTGTTCGTCGCCTCGGTCGGGCTGGGCGCGATGAACGCCTTCTCGTCGATCTTCTCGAGCTCGGCCGTGACCGGCGGCGTGGCCGGGGCCCGGAGCGGCCCGCTGCCCGTGGCCGGCGGCCGGATCAACATCCTCCTGATCGGGGTGGACTCGGGGGCCGGGCGGGACCACGCCCTGACCGAATTCGATGATGGTCGTCTCGGTCGATCCGGTCGGCCACAGCGTGAGCATGGTCTCGTTGCCGCGCGACATGGTCAACGCTCCGCTCGACGGTGGCCAGACCTACGGGCCAAAGCTGAACTCGCTGATGAGCTACGCGATCGCCCATCCGAAGGACTTCCCGGAGGGCGGGATGCGGACCCTCGAGGACACGATCGGGCTGATCCTGGGGATCCCGATTCACTACTACGTGTACGCCGACCTCCAGTCGTTCGTGAACCTGGTCGATGCCCTGGGCGGGATCGACATCAACATCGCCAAGCCGCTCGACGACCCGACCTATCACGGCTACGGGGTCAAGATGGGCTGGTCGGTCACGGCCGGGCCACACCATTTCGACGGCTCGGACGCCCTGGCCTACGCCCGGATCCGGCACCCGGCCGGTGAGAGCGACTTCACCCGGCAGGCCCGTCAGCAGGCCCTCCTCGTCGCGCTCAAGCACCAGATCACCAGCCCCGATCTCGTCCTGCGCCTGCCGGCCCTGATCGCCGCGGTCGGGCACAACGTCGAGACCGACCTGCCCCGCGACCAGCTCCCGAACCTGGCCGCGATCGCCTCGGAGATGGGGACGGGCTCGATCTACCAGGTCGTGATCAAGATCCCCTTGATCAAGCCCAAGACGATCGCGCCGTACGGCTCAGTCCAGGTGCCCGACCTGGCCCGGATCCGGGCGATGGCGGCGGCCCTCTTCAGCGAGCCCGGCAGCAAGCCGGTCGTCGATCCCAAGGCGAGCGCCGAGCCGGCGTCCAGCCCCGAGCCCGCGTCCAGCCCCGAGCCGAGCTCGAGCGCCGGCCCCTAGACCGCTTCCGCGCCTGGGGTCGGCACCGGCCCGGTTGCGGTGGGCCGATCAGCCCCTGGCTCGCCTGCCCTGGCTCGGCCGCCCTGGCTCGCTTGCCCTGGCTCGCCTGCCCTGGCTCGGCCGCCCTGGCTCGCTTGCCCTGGCTCGCCTGCCCTGGCTCGCCCGCCGACTCGGCAAATTCCGCCGTTGGCCGCGCAATTGCCGGTCGTGGGCCTCATCGAACCCGACACGGGGGTCGGCGACGGTCCGATCGTGCTCAACCGAGAAGGCTCGGAGCCGGCTCGGCGATCAGCCGGGATTCCGACCGACCACGCTGCGGCTGCGGGCGGAATCTGCCGAAAGGACGCTGGCCGGCACGCCGGCTCGGCGATCAGCCGGGATTCCGACCGACCACCCTGCGGCTGCGGGCGGAATCTGCCGAAAGGACGCTGGCCGACGCGGGCGCCGACGCGGGCGCCGACGCGGGCGCGACGCGGGCGCCGACGCGGGCCCGCCGACGCGGGCGCCGGCCCGGCCGCCAGAACCGCCCAGCGGGTCAGTAGCCGAGGGCGGCCAGCCGGCGCCCGAGGCGTCGGGCGGCACGTGATCGATGGGAGATCGCGGCCTTCTCGGCAACCGACTGCTGGCCGAGGGTCCTGCCACCGGCCTCGGGCTCGCCGAGCGGCTCGAAGATCGGGTCGTAGCCAAAGCCGCCGAGGCCCCGCGGGCCCGCGGCGATCCGGCCGCGCAGCGTGCCCCGGGCCTCGGCCGTGATCGGCAGCCCGGCCCGAGGTCCGGCGTGATCAGGTTCGGACGAAGGTCAGGACGCAGACATATCGGGCACCGCGGTCGGCCGGCGGCAGGCCGGCCAGGGCGGCCAGGAGCTTGTCATTGTTCTGGAGGTCGGTCGCGTCCTCGCCGGCATAGCGCCGGGTGCGAACGCCAGGAGCTCCGCCGAGGGCATCGACCTCGATCCCGGAATCGTCGGCGATCGTGGGCAGGCCGGTCAGCCGGGCATAGAACCGGGCCTTCAGCCGGGAGTTGGCCGAGAACGTCGCGCCGTCCTCGATCGGATCGCCCTCCGTCCCGAGGTCGTCCAGGTTGATCAGCTCGGCCCGTACCGGCCGCAGCAGCTCGGCCAGCTCGGCCAGCTTGTGCTTCGACCGGGTGGCGATGACGATCCGGGGCCGATCGTTCGGCGCCGCCGGGGACGAAGTGGCCGTCAGCCTTGCCGCCACAGCCGTCTGTGGCCGTCGTGGCCGTCGTGGCCGTCGGGTGCCGTCGGGGCCGTCAGCGATGGACCCCGGCGAGCGCCTCGGCCTGGGCGGCGAAGATCCGCTCCAGGCCGGACCCGGCGAGATCGAGCAGCTCGTTGAGATGGGCCCGGTCGAACGGCTGGCCTTCGGCCGTGCCCTGGAGCTCGACGTAGGCGCCGGCATCGGTGCCGACGACGTTGAAGTCCACCTCGGCCCGCGAATCCTCCGAGTAATCGAGGTCGAGATAGGCCTGCTCGCCGACGATCCCGACGCTGACCGCGGCGACCTTGCCCTGGATCGTCCGCTCCATCCCGTAGCCGATCAGGGCCGCCGCGAGGGCCACGTAGCCACCGGTGATCGAGGCCGTCCGCGTCCCGCCGTCGGCCTGGAGGACGTCGCAGTCGATCGTGATCGTGCGTTCGCCGAGCCGGGCCAGGTCGACCACTCCACGCAGCGAGCGTCCGACGAGGCGCTGGATCTCGTGGGTCCGGCCGCCGATCCGGCCCTTTGCCGATTCGCGCTGGGAGCGTTCGGCGGTCGCCCGGGGCAGCATCGAGTACTCGGCCGTCACCCAGCCCGTGCCCTTGCCCCGGAGGTGCGGCGGGACGCGGTCCTCGATCGAGGCCGCACAGAGGACCTCGGTGTCGCCGACCCGGATCCGGCATGAGCCCTCGGCCCACTTCAGGACGCCGAGGCTGAGGGTGATCGGGCGCAGGTCGGTCGGACCCCGGCCGTCGGCCCGGATCGTGGCTGGCGCATTGCCGATCGTCATCTGGGCATCTCCTGGTGCTGGTCGGTCGCCTGATCCTGGTCCGTCAGCTGGCGTCCCGCCCGCTTCGCGCTCCTCGACCTTGGCCTGCTTCCAGAGCTCGTCGAGGCCGTCGAAGTCGAGGTCGCGCAGGGCGACGCCCCGATCATGCGCCTGTCGCTCGACGCTCGCGAAGCGCCGCCGGAACTTGTCGTTCGCCTGGCGGAGGGCCGCCTCGGCCTCGATTCCCTGCCGCCGGCCGAGGTTGACCACGACCATCAGCAGGTCGCCCAGCTCCTCCTCGCGCTCGGCGTCCGAATTGGCCGCGAGCAGCTCGGCCAGCTCCTCGTGGAGCTTGGCCAGGATGCCCTCGATCGCCGGCCAGTCGTAGCCCAGGGCGGCCGCTCGCTCCTGCATCTCCTGGCTGGCCGCCAGGGCGGGCATCGAGCGGCTGATCCCGTCGAGAGCGCTCTTCGGCGCCGGCCGGGCGTCGGAGCCGGCACCGGCAGGCGCCGCCAGGGAGGCCGAGCGGCCGTCGGAACCGTCGCCGGAACCGTAGCCAGGATCGGCCGCCTCGGCCCGTTCGGCGGCCTTGATCCGCTCCCACTGCCGGTTGACGTCGGCGGCGGTGTGCGCCTCGGCCGTCCCGAACACGTGGGGGTGGCGGCGGACGATCTTCGTGGTCAGGGTCGCCTGGACGTCAGTCAGGTCGAAGCTGCCCGCCTCGGCCGCCAGCTGGGCGTGCAGGATCACCTGGAGGAGCAGGTCGCCCAGCTCACCGGCGAGGGCCGGCGTGGGCCCGTCGGCGAGGGCGTCATAGACCTCGTAGGCCTCTTCGAGGAGGTGCTTCCGGAGCGAGGCGTGGGTCTGCTCGCGGTCCCACGGGCAGCCGTCGGGCAGGCGCAGCCGCCAGGCGATCCAGGGCATCGCCCACGGTCCGGCGCCGGCCAGCTCCGGCGCGACCGGACCGACGTAGAGCGGTCCGGCCAGGTCGTCGAGCCCGAGCGTGGCGATCGTCGTCTCGGCCGGCCGGCCGAATCGGCCGATCGGGTGGTCGGCCGGGTAGAGCCGGCCGAGCAGGTCGAGCGGGTCGCGCCCGGTTGGACCGTTCCGCCCCGGCAGTGGCTCGACCTCGCCGGCCGGGGCGAGGCCGAGCGCGCCGGCCGGCACGATGATCAGCGGCCGGCTGGCCTCGATCGGCGTGGCGATGAGCCGCTCGGCAACGACGAGCTGGAGCCCGGCCGAGGCGTCGAACCCCCAGCGAAGCCGTGCCTCAGCCAGCAGCGCGTCGAGCACGACCGCGTCCTAGGGCGCGGTCGATGCCGGGGTGACGTCCGGGCCGGTGATCGTGGCGGCGGCCTTCTTGGCGTTGTACCAGTTGGTGAAGGCCGTGCCCTTCAGGGTCACGATCTGGGCGGCGTCGGGCAGGCGGGTCTGCTCCTGGTTGACCTTGAAGATGTACAGCCCATCGGACAGGCTGACGACCTGGCTGACCGAGCCGACCGGGGCGGCGAAGATCGCCTTCTCGGTCGCTGCGTCCAGCTGGTTGCGGGCGATCCAGCCGAGATCGCCGCCCTGGCTCGCCTCGGCCCCATCCGAGTTGGCCTTGGCCAGCGCGGCGAAGTCGGCTCCCGCGGCAGCGGCCTGCTTCTGGAGGGCGGCGGCCCGGTCCGTGGGGGCCGGCCGGACTGAGTCGATCATGATCACGTGCCAGCCGAACTGGCTGCGGACCGGCGGCAGGAGATCGCCCGCCTTGACGTTCGAGGCGAAGATCGCCGCGGCGAAGGCGCTGTCCAGGCCGGACCCGGCGTCGTAATAGGGCAGGAGCCCGCCGTCGACGGCGGAACCGGTGTCCTTGCTGTCGGTCTGGGCGATCGAGGCGAACTCGGTCGCGAGCTGGGGCGTCCCGACGAGCGGCTTGAGCTTGTTGTAGGTCGCCTCGGCCTGGGCCTTGGCGAAGTCCCAGCCCGGGTCGTCGGAGGGGGGCGGCGAGGACGTGCTCGGGTCGGCCCCGCCCGGCGTGTACAGGATGTGGCGGGCCCGGACCTGCTCACCGGGTCCGGTGTACGAGCTCGTGTCGATCTTGATCTCGCTGACCTCGCGCTGGATCGAGGGCACGGTCGTCGCGTTCGAGATCACCGCGCCCTCGAGGGCCTTCTCGGTCAGGATCGAGACGGTCGAGGCCTTGTAGGCGTCGAGGCTGACCCCGGCGTCCTTCATCCGCTGCATGAAGTTCGGATCGGTCATCGCCGGGGCGATCCCGGTGACCTTGCCGATCTGGTAGGAACCATCGGTCCCGACCACGACGTCAGTCAGGCCGTTCAGCGGCAGCTTGAAGGCGGCCGCGACGAGGTTGTCGTCCTGCTGGGCGGTGGCCGCCCGGATCCAGCCCACGTCACCCCCGGTCGAGGCCGTTCCGTCGGTCGAGAACTGCTTCGCGACCTGGGCGAAGTCGGTGCCCCCCTTCAGCTCGGCCAGGGCCAATTCGGCGGTTCGCTTGGCCTGGGCCTTGGCCCCATCGGTGGCGTCGGTCCCGCCGGTCGGAGTGACCACGATCTGGAGGAGGTGGCGCGCTTCGGCGTTCGTGGCATCGGCCTGGATCTCGGCTGCGACCTGGTCGTCGGTGATCTTGATATTGAAGGGCGGAGCCGTCGCCAGCTGGCGCTGGAGCTCGTCGTCCACCAGGGCATCGACGATCCCGCTCGAGACACTCTGCTCGGCCTGGCTCAGGGCGTTGTTCTGGGTATCGAAATCGTCCTGGCTGATCCGCCCGGCGGACAGGTCATCGTGCAGCAGCGAAACCTGCTCGGTCAGGCGGAACAGGGCGACGTTGGCCTGGTCGGTGGCCTGGTCCCGGTTGATCGAGACGCCGTTCACGTTGGCCACCTCGGCCCAATGGGTCCCGGCGTACGAGGCGAAGGCAGCCCCGATCAGGATCGCGGCACCGAGCACGATCGTGACCACGAAGGCAATGTTCAGGTAGAAGGTTCGCCGGTCGGATCGGTCGGAGGCCGATCGGTGCGCCCGGGGCGTCACCGGCTTGGCACGTTGCGTCATTGCGGTTGTTGGTTGACCTCTGAAAGGCACGTGGGCCCGATCAGGTGGGCCACGTCGTAGCGGTGCAGCATCGTACCGGAAAATCCGGTTCGGCCCCGGCTGCTCAGCCGCCGGCCGCCAGTCGATCGATCAGGACGGCCAGGCGATCCGCCTCGTGGACCCAGGCGAGCTGCTCGATCCGGGCCGCGGCGGCCGCGACCCGGGCGGTCCGGCCGGCCGGGTCATCGACCTGCTCGAGGAGGACCCGGGCGAGGTCGGCCGGGTCGCCCGAGCGGTACGTGGCCACGGCTCCGACCCCGAAGGTCCGCTCGACGAGGGGCAGGTCCGAGGCGACGATCGGGCGGGCCAGGGCGCCGTACTCGAAGACCTTCGTCGACAGGCTCATCTCGGTGAAGGCGTTCCGCCGGGTCGGGGCGAGCCCGATGTCGGCGGCCGCGATCGCGGCCGGCACCTCGGCGATCGGGATCCGGCCGTGGAATCGGACGTCCTCGGCGAGGGCGAGCCGATCGACCTGATCGCGCAGGGCTCCCTCGGCGTCGCCCCGGCCGTACACCTCCAGGACGAACCGCAGCTCCGGCCGGCGCCGCCGCAGCTCGGCCAGACCATCGAGCACGACGTCCAGCTCGTAGGTCGGGGTCAAGGCCCCGGCATAGACGAGGCGCAGGACCCCGTCGAGCATGAAGGCCCGCGGGGGCAGGGCGGCCGGGTCGAACCGGCGCAGGTCGGGGCTGTTCAGGATCACCGTGATCTTGGCCCGGTCCACCCCGAGCGCGACCAACCGGTCGGCCAGGGCGTCGTTGACCGTGATCACGGCGCTGGCCAGGGCGATGCTCGCCCGCTCCTGGACGAGGAGCATCCGGTGGGGCAGCGGCCCGGCCGCCGCGGGAAAGCGCATCGTGAAGAACTCCGGCATCGCCTCATGCAGGTCGAGCACGATCGGCACGCCGGCCAGCCGGACCGGCAACCCGCCGAAGGCCAGGAAGTCCGGCAGGGAATGGACCTGGACGACCCGGTAGTGGCGCCGGCGCTGAGCGCTGGTGACCGCCCAACCGGCCCGGGCCAGGAACGACAGGTACTCCCGCAGGTAGGTTCCGATCCCGGCGCCCTGGTGGCGCTCGACGGCGAGGCGGGTCAAGCGGACACCGTCGAGGATCTCCTCGGCCGGCTGGCCCTCCCGGCGGAGGGCGTAGACATCGACCGGCCGGCCGCGCTCGACCAGCGACTCGGCCTCGCGCCGGACCCGGGGATCCTCCTCGTAGTGGGTGTGGGCGATCATCGCGATCGGAGGGCGAGTCATGCCCGGCATGCTAGGCTACCGGCCGTATGGCCAGCACGACCCGGATGACTCGCCGGATCCAGACGCGCGCCCAGCCGGGCGGACTCGAGCTCACGATCCAGGGCCTCCGGGAGATCTGGTCCCGGCGCCAGCTGACCCGCTACCTCGTCCAGGCCGACATGGTCAAGCACGGTGCGAACACCCTGCTTGGCAACATCTGGTGGGTCCTCGATCCGCTCCTCCAGATGGCCGTCTACGTCATCTTCGTCTCGGTCATCCTGGGCAAGGGCGGGGCCGACTACCCGCTCTTCGTGTTCGCCGCGATCCTGCCCTGGAAGTGGTTCAGCACGAGCATGAGCGACGCGATCCTGTCGGTGACCTCCCGGGAAGCGATCATCAAGCAGGTCAAGTTCCCGGTGATCGTCCTTCCGGTCGCGGCGACGGCCAGCGGGGTCGTCAGCTTCGCCTTCGGCCTGATCCCGCTCTTCGGGATGATGATCCTGTTCTATTCCGACCGGATCACGCCCTGGCTCCTGCTGATCCCGATCGTCGCCCTGGTCCAGTTCGTCTTCACCCTGTCGCTGTGCATCGTGTTCGCCGCGGTCAATGTCTTCTTCCGGGACATGGGCAACCTCGAGCGACACCTCGTCCGGCTGTGGTTCTACCTCTCGCCGGCCCTCTACGCGACGAAGGACCTGGACCCCGCTCGCTACGGCATCCTGGCCACGCTCTACAAGCTGAATCCATGGGTGCCCCTGTTCGAGTCATATCACTCGCTGATCTACGCCGCCCCTGGGCCGGCGGCCGTGCCCGGGCCGCCGGACTGGGCCCAGCTGGGCATCCTGTTCGTCGTCTCGCTCTTCCTGATCGCGATCGCGGTCCTGATCTTCAAGCGACTCGAACCGGCCTTCGCCAAGGTGATCTAGGCGATGGTCTCCCTGCTCAAGCGGCAGCGCTCCGAATTCACCCCGCCCGGCCGGGGATCCCCCCGTCCGAGGGGATGGTCCCGATGCCCGCGGAACCCGAGTTCATGATGGACGTCGAGGACCTGGGGATCCGCTATGACCTGCGCCTGACCCGCAAGACGACCGTCCGAGGGGCCTTCCGCAACCTGACCAAGATCTCCCGCGAGGACCGCTCGTTCTGGGCCCTCCGCCACGTCAACTTCCGGGTCGCCCACGGTGAGAGCCTGGCGATCATCGGCCCGAACGGAGCCGGCAAGAGCACCCTCCTCCAGGTGATGGCCGGGATCCTTACCCCGAGCGAGGGCCGGATCGAGGTGGTCGGCTCGGTCTCGACCCTGCTGACCCTGGGGGCCGGCTTCGACGAGGAGCTGAGCGGCCGGGACAACATCCTCCTGGCCGGGGCGTTCATGGGCATCGACTCACAGGAGATGCGCGAGCGGCTGCCCGGGATCATCGAGTTCGCCGACATCGGCCAGTTCATCGACGCCCAGATCCGGACCTACTCCTCGGGCATGCGGGCCCGCCTGGGCTTCTCGATCGCGACCGCGGTCGACCCGGACGTCCTGATCATCGACGAGGTCCTGGGCACCGGTGACGCCGTCTTCCGGGTCAAGAGCCAGCGCCGGGTGATGGAGCTGGCCAAGGCCGCCAAGGGCATCGTGATGGTGACCCACGATCTCCACTGGGCCGAGGAGTTCTGCAATCGGGCAATGCTCCTCGAGAAGGGCTCGATCATCGCCGAGGGCAACCCGGCCGAGGTCGTGGCCCTCCACCGGGAACGTTCGGAGAAGGCCCGCCTCGAACGCGAGGCCGAGATCGCCCGGCAGGTCGCCGCCGTCACCTGATCGCCTCCCCGGCCGAGGGCCGGAGCGGATCTAGGCTTGGCCGGGGACCAGGCTCCTGACCAGGGCCAGGTAGGGCTGGACGGCCGTCTCCCAGTTGTAGCGCTCGCGGGTCACCCGCAGGCAGCGCTCGCGCATCGCCGCCCGTTCGGCCGGCGGTCGGTCGACGATCGAGCCGAGGGCCCGGGCGAGATCGGCCGGATCGGCCGGATCCGCGCTCGCCCCGAGGTCGTCCGCGGCGAGGATTCCGGCCATCACCTCGAGCTCCCGCCCGACGACGACCGGGGTGCCCGCGGTCAGGCTCTCCCAGAACTTGTTGGGCGTCGACAGGCGCTGGTTGAGCGAGTTCGACGGCACGGCCACGATCGACACGTCGGCCGAGGCCGTCCAGGCCGGCACGTCGTCCGGATGGACCGGCGGAATCGTGAAATGGCGGCCCTCGAAGCGGGGGTCGTGGTCGACCGCCCGGAGCCGGTCCGCCCACGGCCCGAAGCCCATCAGGACGAACGCGGCGTCGGGCAGGCGGAGGACGGCCTCGGCCGCCTCGTCGAGGCCCTTCTGCTCGGCCAGCTTGCCCAGGAACAGGACGATCGTGCGCTCGGGCGGGATCCCGGTCGCGTCGCGCAGGTGGCTCGGCCGGACCGCCGGCGGATCCCAGCGCGGCTGGCAGTTCAGGAGGACGGTCGGCGGCCGGGCCACCGGCCAGGTCCGGTCGAGATGGTCGGCCAGGGGCTGGTTGACCGTGACGACCGCATCGACTGCCCGAATCCAGCGCCGTTCGCGCTGGCCATGGACGCTCCGGACGATCCCAGGCAGGTGGGCATAGACCTGGGTGTCGAGCTGGACGTCGATCACGTCGTAGATCACCCGGCCCGCCCGGCCGGCCTTGCGGGCCGCCCCGGCCAGGTCGAGCGCGACGCCGACGGTCCGGTAGCCGCAGGCGTGGTAGAGGTCCGCCGGCCGGAGCTGGCGCCGGAGGGTCCGGTACCAGCCCCGATCGCCTTCGGGCCAGAGGGCGACCTGGCGCCCCTGGCGGATGCCCGGCAGGCGGGTCAGCCGGGCCTCGCGTTCCGGGACGTAGCGCCGGATCACGATCTCGCCGTCGCGCTCCTCGCGGGGCACCCCCGGCTCGTCGACGGCCGCGATCTCGACCTCGAAGCCGGCCCCGGCCAGGCTCCGGGCGACGCGCAGGGCCCGGGAATACGGGTTGGCCGGACTCGGCACGAGGACGACCGCCCGCGGCCGGCGAGTCAGCACGGATTGGCCCCGACTCGGGCGCGGATCGGGCCCGGCCCTACCATGGCCGGTGGGTCAGCTGGCCGAACTCGGCAAAGAGGTGGGCCGACTGGACCTCCCAGTTGTAGGTCTCCCGGGCCGCCGCCAGCAGCCGGGCCCGCCGGGCCGCCTGCTCGTCCGGGCCGGCCTCGAGGAGGGCCCGGATGCCGGCCGCGATCGAGGCCGGATCGTCGGGGTCGACCAGCTGTCCGGCATCGACCGAGCGCACGATCGGGGCCATCCCGGGCAGGTCCGAGGCGACAACCGGCACGCCGGCGGCGATCGCCTCGAAGAGCTTGTTCGGCGTGCTCAGCCGGTGGTTGAGGGTCGTGGGCAGGATCGTCATCGCGGCCACGTCGGCCGAGGCGACCCACTCGATCAGCTCCGCCGGGGGCACGGCCGGCATCACCCGGACGCGGCCGCCGGTCGCCGGGTCGGCGGCGACTGCCTGGTACCTGGCGGCCAGCGGCCCGAAGCCAAGGAGGACGAGCACGGCCCGGCCGACCTGCGGGATCGCCGCGATCAGCTCTTCGATTCCCCGTTCGGCCGTGAAGCCGCCGTGATAGAGCACGACCCGGTCGGCCGGATCGAGGCCGAGCGCCTCGTGGAAGCGGCGCGGCCGGGGGTCCGAGGCATCCGCCGCCATCGCCCGGCGGGGCGGGCAGTTCAGGACGACGACCGGCTGCGGCACGTCGAGCCGGCGGGCCAGCTCGTCGGCATAGCCCTCGTTGGCGGTCACGACCGAAGCGGCCCGGTGCGCCGCCGATCGCTCGTACCGGGCGATCGCCAGGCGGGCCGGCCGGGGCAGGGCCTGGACCGCCGTCGAGGCGAGGTAGATGTCGCCGGCGTCATAGATCACCGGCACGTCGTCGCGCCGGCCCAGGGCCAGGCCGGTCCCGATCCCGAGGTAGTGGTAGGCCAGCACGATATCGGCGGGCGGAACGATCCGGGCCGCCTCGAACCGGTCGGCCCGCAGGGCGAGGACCCGGCCGAGGCCGTGGCTCAACCGCCCGACCGGGCCCCGCTGCCCGGGGGAAGCGGCTCCCCCGACGGCCGCCCGGTCCGCTTCCCGGTCGGCGGCTCGAGAGGCCGCCCGGCGACGGACCTGGTCGCGCATCCCGGCCGGCATCAGCAGGCCTTCGCGCGGGTCCGAGGCGATCCGGATGATCCGGTAGCCAGCCGGGTGGCGTTCCTCGATCGCCAGTCCGGGCGCCCAGCGGGCGACGACGTTCACCTCGTGGCCGCGGGCCGTGGCGCTGCTGGCGATGCGGTACGTCCCGGAGTGGAACTCGGCGGTGGTCGGGGTGACGATCGTCAGTCGCTGGGGGATCGCCGGCTCGGTCATCGTGGCCGGCCCGCCTCGAGAGCGGCCACGATCGCCTCGCCGGCACCGGCCGGCGGGACCCGCAGCTCGGCGGCTCGATCGAGGGCGACCCGCTCCGAGCGCCCGGCCGGGGCGATCCGGGCCAGGGTCCTCACGGCCAACCCGCGATCGAGCCCGACGACGGCCATCCGGCCTGCCGAGGCCTCGACCGCCTCGACCCACTCGGTCGTGCCGCGCAGGACGAGGCAGGGCACGCCGAGCCAGGCCGCCTCGCGCTGGACCCCGCCCGAATCGGTCAGGACGGCCGCCGCGTGAAGCTGCAGGGCGAGGGTCGTCCGGTAGCCCTGGGGCTCGACGACCCGAATCGTCGGGGCCAGCTCGACCCCGCTCGCGGCCAGGGCCGCGGCGGTGCCCGGATGGAGGGCCAGGACGACTGGTCGCGTGGACGAGGCGACCGCCCCGAGCAGGTCGGCCCAGGCCCGGATCGCGGCCGGTTCGCGGTTTTCGGCCCGATGGACGGTGGCGAACAGGTAGGCCCCGGGCCGCAGGCCGGGCTCGCCGATCGCCAGCCGCCGGCCGATCTTGTCGAGGATGGCCGGGTCGCGGACCTCGGCGCTGACCCGGGCGGCCAGGTCCTGCATCAGGTCGCCCACGAGGAGGACTCCGCGCTCGATCCCCTCGGACCCCAGGTTCGTGACCGCCGTGGGGGTCGGGGCGAACAGCCAGCTCGAGAGGTGGTCGGCCACGATCCGGTTGCGCTCCTCTGGCATCCGCCGGTCGAAGCTGCGCAAGCCGGCCTCGACGTGGGCCACCGGCAGGTCGAGCTGGGAGGCGGCCAGCGCCCCGGCCAGGGTCGAGTTCGTATCGCCGTAGATGACCACGGCGTCGGGCCGGGCCGCGCCCAGGATCGGCTCGAGCCGGCTCAGCATCGCCGCCGTCTGGGTCGTCGCCGAGCCGCCCCCAACGCCCAGCACGTGGTCCGGCGGGGCGAGCCCGAGCTCCTCCACGAACGCGCCGGCCAGGGCTTCGTCGTAGTGCTGGCCGGTGTCGACGAAGATCTCCTCGTGGCGGGCCCGCAGGAGGGGCTGCAGGACGGCTGCCTTGATCAGCTGCGGCCGGGTCCCGACCACGCTGACGATCCGCATCAGCGGGCGGCGGCCTCGACCACGCCCCGAGCCGAGGCGGGCACCCCGACGCCGTGGTAGGCGATCCGCTCCGGCAGGCTGAGCTGGCGCAGGCTGTTCCGCCCGTCGAACAGCAACTCGGCTTCGGGGAAGAGGCCGAAATCGAGCGAGGCGAAGAGCGGATCGGCCGTCTGGGTGATGATCGCCCGGGCCCGGCTGGGCGTGCCCCAGGCATACGGGCTGGCCGCGCTGCGATCGATCTCGGCCGTGCTCAGGAGCGGGTCGTAGGCCTCGACGATCGCACCGTGGAACGCCAGCCGCTCGATCAGCGGCAGGGCCCGCGAATAGGCCAGCTCCTTGACCCCATCCCGGTAGGTCAGGCCGAGGACGAGGACGGGCACGCCCTCGAGTCCGCCGAGGGCCTTCTGGATCGTCCGGATCGCCAGGCCGATCTGGCCGTCGTTCACCCGCCGGCTCAGCTCGACCAGCTCCATCTCGGGGGCCCGGCTGAGCAGGAAGTGGGGGTAGACCGGGATGCAATGGCCGCCGACACCCAGGCCGGGTTGGTGGATATGGCTGTAGGGCTGGCTGTTCGCCGCCGCGATGACCTCCTGGATGTCGACCCCGACCCGGTCGGCGTAGCGGGCAAACTCGTTGGCCAGGGCGATGTTGACGTCGCGGTAGGTCGTGTCGGCCAGCTTGCTGAACTCGGCGGCCTCGGCCGAGCTCATCAGCACGATCTCGGCGTCGAGGACCGAGCCGTAGAAGGCTGCCGCCCGGGCCCCGGACTCGGGACCGAGTCCGCCGACGAGCTTGGGATAGGTCGCCAGGTTCCTGAGGGCCGACCCGCTGTACAGCCGCTCCGGCGAGAACGCGACGAAGAAGTCGCCCTCGATCGCCAGGCCGCTGACCGCCTCGAGCCGTGGCCCGAACCGGTTGCGGGTGTCGCCGACCGGCAGGGTTGTCTCGAAGATGACGGTCGAGCCGGGGTGGACCCCCGGGGCGATCGATTCGACCGCCGCATCCATGTAGCGATAGTCGGGCTGCTGCTCGTCGTCGAGCATCACCGGCACGATCAGGACGACGACGTCCGCGGTCGCGGCCGCGGCGGCCCCGTCGAGGGTTGCCCGGAGACGGCCCGCGGCATGGGCCGAGGCCACGCCCTCGGTCAGGCCCGGCTCCTCCGTCACATGGTTCTTCCCGGCGTTGATCGAATCCACCACGGCCGGCTGGACATCGACGGCGGTGACATCCCAGCCGTGGCCGGCGAACTGGACCGCCAGTGGCAGGCCCATCTTGCCGGCCCCCACGATCGTGACTCGTCCGGCGGTGCCGGGCGCGCCCTGCCACGGCGCAACAAGGGGCTGGTCAGCGTGGCGGCAGGTCCGGGCCGGCAGCTCGATCGAGCCGCCGAGCAGGCTGGGAGCGGCGCTGGATGGTCGGTTCGTGATGGTCATGCGGCGGACAGCCTCGCGGAAAAGTCGGACAGCTCGATCGGGCGACCGCGGGCGGCAGCGGCCAGGAGAGAGGTGGCGATCGCGACCGCCCACAGCCCGTCCTCGACATCGACGACGGGGCGGCCGCCACTGCGGACGACGCTCAGGAAGGCGGCCAGCTCGGCGGCCAGGGGCTCGCCGTTTTCGACCGGCAGCTCGGCCTCGTCGCCGCTGAAGGTCGGCGCGTAGCCCCCGATCAGGCGCGGCCCGCCGGCCCCGGCCCGGGTAAAGGTCAGGCGCTGGGTGAGGTAGTCCAGCTCGAACATGCCCTCCTCGCCGACCACGTTCAGCTGGCGGCGCTTGGCCGGGGTCAGCCAGTTCACGTCGAGCATCCCGGTCGCCCCGGACGGGAAGCGGAGAAGCCCGAAGAGGAGGTCCTCGTGGCTGGCATGGATCCGCTGGGCCAGCTCGGCATAGACCCGGTCGGGCCGCTCGCCGGCGATCCACGACAGGATGTCGGCATCGTGGGTGGCCAGGTCGATCGTCACCCCGACGTCGCGAATCCGGGCCGGGAACGGGCCGGCCCGGCGGCTGGCGATCGAGTAGATCGTGCTCAGCCAGCCGGCCCCGAGGAGCCGGCCGAGCTCGAGCACGGCCGGGTTGAATCGCTCGACGTGGCCGACCTGGACGGGCACGCCCCGGCGGCGGGCCGCGGCCAGGATCTCGAGGCCCTCCTCGACGCTCGCGGCGAGGGGCTTCTCGACGAGGACGGGCAGATCACGCTCGATCGCGGCCAGGGCGAGCGAGCAATGGGTCGTGGTCGGCGCGGCCAGGATGACCGCGTCCAGCTCGGCCTCTCCGATCATCGCCAGCGGCTCGGGGTAGCCCGTCGCCGGTGGGCCGCCGGCCGGATCGGCCACGGCCGCGGCGAGCATCTCCTCGATCGGGTCGGCGACGGCCGCGAGCCGGCAGCCGGGCATCGATCGCAGGACGCGCAGGTGGTTCCGGCCCATCGAGCCGAGACCGGCCAGCCCGATCCGCAGCTCGCGCTCCGGGCCGGCCGGCCGCCAGGCCTGGGCCATCAGGCGACGGTCTCGACGGCAGGCTGGATCGAGCCGGTGACGCTCGCCCGGACCGCGGCGATCACGCTCGCCTGCTCTTCGTCGGTCAGGCCCGGGAAGATCGGCAGGGCCAGGGTCTGGGCTGCAGCTGCATCGGTCAGGGGCAGGTCGGCGTGAAGGCCGCGTTCCATGATGTACGACTGGCGATGGACCGGGATCGGGTAGTAGATGTCCGCCCCGACACCGGCCTCGCGCAGCTCGGCCACGATCCGGTCGCGCTCGGCGCCGACGTCGAGGGTGTACTGGTGGAAGACATGGGTCCGGCCGTCGGGCGTGACCGGCGTCCGCACCGGCAGGTCGGCGAAGGCCCGGTCGTAGGCGGCCGCGATCGCCTGCCGGCGGGCCGTATTCCGGTCGAGCTTGGCCAGCTGGACGAGCCCGATCGCCGCGTTCAGGTCGGTCATCCGGAAGTTGTAGCCGAGCATCTCGAACTGGTAGCGGGCGCGCATCCCCTGGTTGCGATAGAGCCGGAACCAGTCGGCCAGGCGCTCGTCATCGGTCGTGACGAAGCCGCCCTCGCCGGTGGTCAGGTTCTTCGTGGCGTACAGGCTGAAGGCACTCGGCCCGAAGCTGCCGGCCTTGCGGCCCCGGAAGGTCGCCCCGTGGGCCTGGCAGGCGTCCTCGACCACGACCAGGCCGTGCCGGTCGGCCAGGGCCTGGATCATGTCCATGTCGGCGACGAGGCCGAACAGGTGGACCGGCACGATCGCCCGTGTCCGGGGCGTGAGGGCGGCCTCGATCCGGGCCGCGTCGATCAGGTAGGTGTCGGGCTCGATGTCGACGAAGACGGGCATCGCCCCGGTCGACAGGATCGCGTTGGCCGTGGCCGCGAAGGTATGCGAGACGGTGATCACCTCGTCGCCCGGGCCGAGGCCGATCCCGGCGAAGATCGCCATCAGGGCGAGCGTCCCGTTGCCCATCGCGATCGCGTGCTTGACCCCGCAGTAATCGGCCCAGCTCGCCTCGAGCTCGGCCACCCGCTTGCCCTGGGCGATCATCCCCGAGCGCAACACCTCGCTGACGGCGGCGACCTCTTCTTCGCCGATGTCGGGGCGGGCGATCGGGATCATGGCGCGACTCCTTGGTGCAGGCCGGCTTGTTCGATCAGGCTGTCGGCCTCGGACGAGTAGCGGTAGTGCCGGTTGCAGGCGGGGCAGGACAGCACCGGATCGAGCGAATAGGCCGCCGGCTCGGCCGGTGCCTTGCGCCCTTCCGAGTCGATCAGCCGGGCCCCGCAGGCACATACCCAGCCGATCCGGCGAGCCGGGCTGCCGGCCATCAGGGCGAAGTCTGCCACGTCGCGGGTGACGATCCCACCAGCCCCAATGGTCGCGAACCGGCCGACAGTCGTACCGGCCACGACGACGGCCCCGGCCCCGATCGAGGCCCCGTGCCGGATCACGATCGGCGAGACCGTCCAGTCGTCGGCCCGGGCAAGCTCGCCATCGGCGGTGATCGCCCGCGGATAGCGGTCGTTGGTCAGGATCGCGTTCGGACCGATGAAGACGCCATCCTCGACCGTCACCCCGTGGTAGACGAGGGCGAGGTTCTGGACCTTGACCCGGTCGCCCAGGACGACGCCCTCATCGATGAACGCATCGCGGCCGATCACGCAGTCGGCTCCGATCCGGGCGCCGGTCCGGACCTGGGCGCGGTGCCAGATGCTGGACCTCGGTCCGACCTCGACCTCGGCCTCGAGATCGGCGGTCGGGTGGATTCGGGCGGTCGGATCGATCACGTCGGGCGGGCACTCCTGGTCGAAACGGCCGGCCGGCGGTGGACTCCGACCGGCTGGTCAACCGACGGTCGAGTATACCGGAGGCCTGCCCGGGCACCGGCCGGAAGGATCGGCCGGCGGGCGGTTGCCCCGCCGGCCGCGGCCCCTCGGGCGAATCAGCTCCGGCGGATGCGCAGGATCGCGCTGATCAGGCCGGCCGCCAGGCCGAAGGCCAGACCCGCCCGCCAGTCGAAGACCGGCCGGACATTGCCTTCGCTCCGGGCGGCCAGGACGACCACGGCACCCGAGTTCGGCCCGAAGGTGACCCGGTTGGCGATCAGGGTGCGAGCGCCGGCCTGCTCGAGCCGGGCCTCTCCGGCGATCACCGCCCCGACCAGGCCCTGGCGGATGTCGATCCGGCCGGCCATCGCCGCGCCGATCCCGCCCTGCTCAACCGAGACCCGCTCGGCCTGGACGGCCCCGATGCCGCCCTGGCTCACGGTCACCTCGCCGGCCGTCACCGCGCCGATCCCGCCCTGCTGGATCGAGACATCGCCGGGGCGGCGGCGGGTTCGCCGGCTCGCCGGCGGCCGCTTCCCTTGGAGCGGCGGCGTCAACCGAATCGAGGGCCGAATCGGCGATCACCGGAACGGCGACCGCCGCCTTCGAACCAGCCGACGCCCGAGACGCGGCGGGCTTGCTGCCGGCCGTGCTCCCGCGGCCGGTGGAGGCCTGGTGTCGTGGCCGGGCCGGGGGCTCCGGAATCGGCGGCGGACGAGGTCGTCTTGGAACGGGTCGAGCGCTTCGGTCGCGCTTCGGATTCGTCAGGCATCGGGCTCCCTCTGGTGCGTGGGGCCAGCGTACCCCGGTTCGGCCGACGAGTGCGCCGCAGGGCTCAACGGGCCGCGGCAGGAGGCGGAAGCCGCAAAATCGGCGCTTCGGATATCCTGCCCGACGTGACAAGACGGGACCGCCGAGTTCGTCGCGTCGGGCTGGCGGCAGCGGTTGCCGTCCTGCTCGCGGCCTGCTCGCCGTCCTCGCCCGGTCCGAGCGCCTCCACCGCCCTCGGCCGGGTCGCGAGTCGCGCCACCAGTCCGTCGTCCGGCCAGGCCAGCAGCCCGCCGGTCACCAGCCCGTCCGTCGCGCCGTCGGTGGCCCCCAGCGTGGCCCCGACCCCGTCGCCGACGCCGACCCCGGTTCCGAGCCCGTCGCTCGTACCGGATCCCCTGACCGGCGAAATGGTCAGCCCGGCGGCCGCGGCCCTCCATCCGATCGCGGTCATGATCGACGACCTCGGCCCGGCCCGGCCGCAATCGGGCCTGAGCTCGGCCTCGATCGTCTGGCAGGCGCCCGCCGAGGGGGGCATCCCGCGCTACATGGCGATCTTCGGGGCGACCGTTCCGACCGACGTCGGGCCGGTCCGCAGCTCGCGCTACTACTACATCGCCTGGGCCTCCGAATACAAGGCGATGTACGTCCACGCCGGCGGCTCGCCGCAGGCGCTGGCAACCCTCCTCGCCCAGGGCAACGGCCAGCTCGTCTACAACGCCGACGAGTTCCGCTACGGCGGCTCGTTCCGCCGGATCAGCAGCCGGGTCGCTCCCCACAACCTGTACACGACCGGGCGAGCAGCTCCGCCGCCTGGCGATCAACCTCCATGCGACCGCCGCGCCCGAAGGCGATCTGGACGTTCGACCCGCCGTCGCAGCCGGAGGACCGGCCGGTCGGCGGGACGATCTCGTTCGCCTACCCCCAGAACGCGATCCGCTACACCTACGACCGGGTCACGAACACGTATCTCCGGACGGTCAGCGTCGAGGGCGCCCAGCACGACGCGGCGAACAAGGTCCGGATCGCCCCGACGAACGTGATCGTCATGTGGATGAAGTTCGGGCCGCTGAACGATGGCGAGGCCTACAAGCATCGCCTCGAGGCGACGGTCGTCGGCAGCGGACCGGCCTGGGTCGCGGCCAACGGCCACACGGTCAAGGGCACCTGGAAGAAGACCTCGCTGAGCGGCCCGACCCTGTTCTACGACAGCAACGGCAACCTGATCCACCTTACGGTCGGTCAGACCTTCGTCAACGTCCTGACCTGGGGCACGGCGGTCTCGGTCCATGACGGCAAGCCCTTGCCGCCTCGCAACGGGCCGCCCTAGATCCCCGTCACGCTGTCCTCGGGGCCGCGCCGGGCCCCGACGTCGGTAGTAGGCCACCCGCGTCGCCCGGGCCACATCGGACCAGCTTCGGCGGCCGGGTCCGCCCCGGGCGATCGCCTCGGCCCGGAGGCGCTGCCACAGGTCGTCGTCGGTCCAGGCCGCCGCGATCGCGGCCGCCATTCGATCGGCGTCACGGGGCTCGACCAGGATCCCGGCAGCGCCCACGATCTCCGGCAGGGCTCCGACCGAGCTGGCGATGACCGGCGTGCCGGAGGCGACCGCCTCGATCGCCGACAGCCCGGCCGACTCGCTGATCGAGGGCAGGATCGCCGCCCGCGCGCCGCGCCACGAGCGCCGCGAATCGCTCGATCGAGAGGCCCGGGGCGTAGGCCAGGAGCTCGCCGACGCGCTGCCGGGCCGAGGCCCGGGCGAGGGCCGCCCGGTCGTCGGGCGAGGCGCCCATGAGCAGGACTCGGGGTGGCCAGGCCACGGCCGGATCGAGGCCGGCCGGACGACCCGCGGCGGCCAGCCGGGCAAGCGCCCCGAGGAGCGAGCCGAGGTCCTGCCGGGCGTCGTAGCGGCCGGAGTAGACGAGGTAGCGCTCGGGCAGTCCGAGCCGTTCGCGATCGGAGCGATGGTCGCGCGAGCCATCGGAGTCGGCCGCCCGGCCCTTGGGACCGGGGACGGCGCTCCGTGGGTCGGCCGCCCGCCGCCGAGCCGGGCGCCGACGAGCCGGACGCGGACGGGTGGAAGGCCGCTCGGGCGGCCAGCGGGATCACCACGATCCGCTCGGGCCGGATCGAGAGGACGGCCTGGGCGGCCCGGCCGACGGCCTCGGTTCCGACGATCACCGCTTGCGCATCGCGCAGGATCTGGCCCCGCAGCCGCTGGCCGAAGGCGGCGGCCGGGCTGCGCTGGTAGACCCCGGGCAGCTCCCAGGGGGCGAGGTCGAGCAGGGTCACGACCAGCGGCAGGCGGGAGGCGATCGGGATCGCCCCGGAAGCCGTGTGGAAGACCGCCCCGGAGGCCCCACTCTGCTCGGCCCACCAGGCCGAGCCGATCGCCGCCCCTCGGAGCAGGAACGGATCGACGGTCAGGGCCGCCGAGCGGAGCAGCCGGCTGGGCGGCATCCGCCGCCGGGCGGCAACGATCAGGTGGCCGAAGGCCGTGGTCGGATCGGGCCGGTGCAGCCCGACCAGGAAGGCGAAGGACTCGCCCTCGAGCGGCTCGGCGTCGTAGGCCGCCAGCAGCTCGGCCAGGTAGATGGCGGTGATCGGGCTGCGGTCGGGATCCTCGAGCGGGCGCGAGTCCATCACGACCCGCAGCCCGATCGGATCGGGTCCGGACCGGGCGCTCATGGGGCGGGAGGCGCGGGCCGGTGGGTCATGACCGGGAGTCGCCTGGGAGCTTCGCCCAGCCGGATCACGTCGGCGGCTGGACCGGCTGCGGGCCCCGGCCCCGGAGCTCGTCCCAGCGCAGCTGGAGGACGACGATCAGGGCCTCACCGATGATCCGCCGGGACATCTTCGACTGGCCCACCCGGCGATCGCGGAAGGTGATCGGGACCTCCAGGATCCGGGCCCCCAGGCGGCTCGCCCGGAAGGTCATCTCGATCTGGAAGACATAGCCGCCAGCGTGGACGCCATCGAACGGGATCCCGGCCAGGGTGTCCGACCGCCAGGCCTTGAAGCCGCCGGTCAGGTCGTGCGGCTCCAGGCCGAGGACGATCCGGGCGAACAGGCTGCCGCCGCGCGAGATCGCCCGGCGGGCCATGCTCCAGTCGACGACGCCGCCCCCGGCGACGTAGCGCGAGCCGATCACGAGATCCGCCTCGCCGATCGCGATCGGATCGATCAGGGCCGGCAGGCTGGCCGGATCGTGCGACCAGTCGGCGTCCATCTGGATGACGATCGTGGCCCCGCCGGCGAGGGCGACCGAGAAGCCGTCGAGGTAGGCCCGCCCGAGCCCGTGCTTGGCCGGGCGGTGACGGACCCGGACCCGCTCATCGCCGGCGGCCAGCGAATCGGCCAGGGCGCCGGTCCCGTCGGGTGAGCCGTCATCGACGACGAGGAGGGTGGCGCTGGGCAGGGCCGCCAGGATCGCCGCGGCAATCCCGGGCAGGTTCTCTGCCTCGTTGTAGGTCGGCAGGATGACCCAGGGTCCAGGTCGCGGGTCGGACACCGACCAAGTGTAGGGCGGCCGGGTCGGCCCGAGGTCAGCGAGCCTGCAGCGGGCTGACCCAGGTCGAGCCGAAGATCGAGCGGTTCGTCGGGTCGGACTGGCCGAGGGTGACCCGCTGGTACGGCGAGTGGTAGGCCGCGGCCATGACGGCGTCGCTGGTCAGGGTCAGGTCGCCCCCGATTGCCCGGCTGAAGTGCTCGTTCGTGGTCACGTTCGGGTTCAGGTCCATCTCGATCGTCGCCCAGCTGGTCCGGATCGAGGCCGACACGGCCACGTCATTGTGGAAGGTCGGAGCGGACCGCCAGATCTGGTCGATCGTCTGGTGGGTGTTGAACAGCTGGTCGATGTACCAGCCGGCCATGCCCGTCGAATAGACCTCGGAGATCACCGCCTTGGCGCCCGTCTTCAGCCAGCCCGCCGTGAAGTTGTCGGCCCGGAGGCGGGCCTCGGCGTAGCGCGGCGGGGCGTTCTGGGGCTCCGAGTTGCCAGCCGAGTAGCACAGGTGGGCCTGGATCACGACGGCGTTCGGGGCGAGCTTGATGTCCTTGGCCAGGGTCGCTTCGCCGTAGTACGTGGTCGTGCTGTTGTCGGTCGTGTTGCCGGGCGGGTTGAGGCCCAGGCCGTCGACGGTCGAGGGAATGTTGTTGATGTCGAAGGTCGGGTGGTAGGGGCTGGTCAGGCCATTGCCGTGGCCCATGTAGACGACGATCGAGGCTCCCTGGAGGGCCGGCTCGACGTTGGCCCAGGTCGCGTGGGGGGAGTAGATCGTGATGACGTTCGAGCTCCATTCGCGGGCATGGGTCGCGGCGTCATTGGCGTCGTCGATGTACGAATTCTGGGTGCTCGCGTTGCCGACGGGCCCGACGATGATCACGACCTTGGCGGTCGACAATCCGGCCACGGCCGGGCTGGCGGCAGCGACGGCGGGCACGAACAGGCCGAGACCGGCAATGAGGCTGAGGGCCAGGGCACTGAGGAGCTTGCGCAACGGGAGTCTCCGAGCTTCCGCAGGCCGGTCGCTGAATCCGGCGAACCGGCGGTGGAGGGCGACCCCAGACTCCCGGACAGGGTCGCTCGAACTCAATGCCGACATGGTCCCGGGGGCCGGATGGGCCCTTCGTCCGAACGGCCGGTCGGAACGGCTCGGTCAGGCGGCGTGCGGTGGAGTTGGTGGTGGTCCGTGGCGGGCGCAGGTGGTGCGTCGCCGGATTCCACGGTAGCCGAATTGCGGCGCACCGGTGCACCACTTTGCGACCGAATCAGGCCCGCAGGCGCTCCAGCAGGCCGGCCAGCGAGGGATTCTGCTGGTCCCGCTCGGACAGGATCGGCCGCCCGTCGTCGGTCGGGCAGGCCGGCCAGGGCACTCCGACGGCCGGATCGTCCCAGGCGAAGCCGAGCTCGTCCGAACCGTCGTACTCGTTCGTCACGAGGTAGACCAGCTCGAGCGGCTCGAGGGCCAGGAAGCCATGGGCGACGCCGACCGGGATCGTGACCGTCCCGTCGGCGGCCAGCTCGCGGGTCTCGACCACGGCCGGACCGGTCCCGGCCGCCGCCGGCCGGACATCGACCAGGGCGACGAGCGCCCGGCCCGAGGCCACGATCCAGTGGTCGAGCTGGCGGCGGTGGTAGTGCAGGCCGCGCAGGACCCCGGCTGCCGAGGTGGACAGGTTGGCCTGGACGAAGCGGGCATCGACTCGCGCCGGTCCAGCGCGGGTCGAGGTCGAAGCCGGCCGAGGCCTGCCAGAGCTCCCGGAACGAGCCGCGCGAGTCGCCATGGCGGACGATCGACGACCAGTGGACGCCGGGCAGCGGCGAGGCCGAGGCCGCCGGCCGGCTGCTCATGCCAGGCTGCCCGCGAGCTGCCCGCGGAGGACCGGCAGGTAATCGGCCAGGGCCAGCTGCCAGGTCCGAAGGGGTTCGCCCGAGGGCAGAGCGGTCGGCTCGAGGACCGCCCAGGCCGGCGGGGTCGAGGCTCGCACCCAGGTCGAGCCCGGGACCTCCTCGAACGGCACCTCGATGTCCAGGCCGGCGACGACCGCCCGGGCCCAGGCGGCCCGGGTCGCGGCCCCGCCGTTGACGATGTGATGGATTCCGCCGATCGGCTCTCCGGACCCGATCAGGTCCACGATCCCCTCGGCGAGGTCCCGGGTGAAAGTCGGCGAGCCCGATCTCGTCGCCGACCACCCGGAGCGCTTCGCCGGCCGGTCCGGGCTCGCTCGGACGCCCGGGCGATCTTCTCGGGAAAGTCGTTGCCGGGTGGTCCGTAGAGCCAGGCCGTCCGGACGATCGCCAGGGCCGCCGAGACCGGCTGATGCGAAGGCGGCCCGGGCCGCCTGCTCGCCGGCCAGCTTGCTCGCCCCGTAGGCATTGATCGGGTTGGGCGGGTCATCCGGCCGGTAGCCGCGGCCGTCGGTGCGCCGGCCATCGAAGACCTCGTTGGTCGAGACGAGGACGAGGTCGAGGCCGGCCCCGGCCGCGGCCCGGGCGAGGTGGCCGACCGCTTCGCCGTTCCGGCGCAGGGCGGTCTCGGGGTCCCGGGCGCAGCCGTCGACATCGGTCCAGGCGGCGGCATGGACGATCACCTCGGGGCGATCCCGGGCGATCAGCCGGGCCGCTGCGCCTGGATCGTCGAGGTCGTAGTCGGGTCGATGCCAGGCGATCGGCCCGGCGATCCCGGTGAACGGCGCCTCGGCGAAGGCCGCCAGGACGGCCCGGCCCAGCCGGCCGCCGGTGCCGCTGACCGCGACCCGCATCTCAGTCTGCCGCGGTCGCGCCGGCCGGGTAGGCGGTGGCCGCCGACGACCCGGCCGGATCAAGGCTGGCCGGCTCGGAGCCAGCCAGGCGCCGGCCGTACTGCCGCTCGTAGTAGGCGTCCCAGTCGCCGGCCTTGATCGCCCGCCACCAGGCTTCGTTGGCCCGGAACCAGTCGACGGTCCGGCGCAGGCCGTCGGCGAACTCGACCTTGTTGCGCCAGCCGAGGGCGGCCAGGCGTGTCGGCCGTCGAGGGCGTAGCGGCGATCGTGGCCGGGCCGGTCCTCGACCGTCCGGACGAGCGACCAGGGCTTGTCCAGGATCTCGAGCAGGAGGGCGACCACGGCCCGGTTGGTCATCTCGGCCGAGCCGGGGATGTTGTACGTCTCGCCGCTCCGGCCGTGGCGCAGGACCCAGTCGATCGCCCCGGCGTGATCGGAGACGTACAGCCAGTCGCGCTGCTGGAGGCCGTCGCCGTAGAGCGGCAGCGGCTGGTCTTCGAGGGCGTTCGTGATGAACAGCGGGATCAGCTTCTCCGGGTGGTGGTACGGC
The DNA here is from genome assembly GCA_963697135.1 of uncultured Chloroflexia bacterium. Lineage (GTDB taxonomy): Bacteria > Chloroflexota > Limnocylindria > Limnocylindrales > CSP1-4 > Palsa-1033. The sequence continues at coordinate 48,250 of CAVOMZ010000008.1, forward strand.
CCATACGTGTTCGAGCCGCGGGTCACGAGCGCGTCGATTCCGTGGGTCACGACGTAGCTCCGGACGAGCAGCTCCCCGGCCGCCTTGCTGGCGGCGTACGGCGAGCGCGGGGCGAGCGCGATCGCTCTCGACCGACTCGCCGGTCTCGACCGAGCCGTAGACCTCGTCGGTGCTGACCTGGAGGTAGCGCGGCGCAGGCCGCGGATCACCGGCCGGCGTGCGCCGCTCGCCGGAGGCCAGCCGGCCGCCTCGCGCCGGCAGGCGTCGAGCAGCACGTGGACACCGATCACCCCGGTCCGCAGGAAGGCCTCCGGGTCGAGGATCGAGCGATCGACATGGGACTCGGCGGCGAAGTTCAGGACCGCATCGGCGTCGGCCACGAGGGGCCCGACGACCTCCGGATCGGCGATGTCGCCCCGGACGAACCGGAGCCGGGCCGCCTGCGCCGGGCTGGTCGAGGGCCGGCCGCAGGTTCGCCTCGTTGCCGGCGTAGGTCAGCTTGTCCAGGACGGTCAGCCGCGTGCCGTCGTCCCGGGCCAGGACGTCCCGGACGAAGCACGAGCCGATGAACCCGGCCCCGCCCGTCACGAGGAGGTGGGAGCCCGGGCCGAAGGGCTCGGCGCTCATCCCGGGGTCACCGGCCCCGGCCGCTGGGGGGCCGGGCTGAGGCTGCCCGCGGCATCGTCCGCGGCCGCCAGGCCGGCCGCCCGCATGAGCGAGCCGACGGTGCCCGCATCGGCCCACTGGCCCTCGTAGACCTGGGTGTAGAGGCCGCCCGCGGGGATGTAGTGGTTCAGGACGTCGGTGATCTCGAACTCGCCCCGGCCCGATGGCGCCAGGCGGTCGATCACGTCGAAGGCGTCGGCCCGCAGGAAGTACACCCCGATCGGGATCAGGTCGCTCTTCGGCTTGGCCGGCTTCTCCTCGAAGCCGATGACCTAGCCGTCCGGCCCGAGCTCGGCCACCCCGAACCGCTCGGGATCGGGCACCCGGTAGAGGAGCGTGCCGGCGCCCTACGGGCCCGCCTCGAACTCGCGGGCGACGTCGGCGCCAGCGGCGTCGCCGCGGAGGATGTTGTCGCCGAGGACGCAGCAGAACGCCTCGTCGCCCACGAAGTCGCGGGCCAGGCCGATCGCGTGGGCGATCCCCAGCGCGCCGTGCTGGTAGCGGTAGGTCAGGTCGAGGCCGAAGTGCGAGCCGTCGGCCAGCAGCTCGACCACGTCGCCGACGCTCTTGCCGCCGACGATGACCATCACCTCGCGGATGCCCATCCCGGCCAGGGTCTCGATCGGGTAGTAGATCATCGGCCGGTCGTAGATCGGCAGGAGGTGCTTGTTGGTCACGATCGTGAGCGGGAACAGGCGGGTCGCCGTGCCACCGGCCAGGACGATGCCTTTCATCTCAGGAGCGAGCCTAGCGGTCAGGCGGCTTCGGCGCGGACGACGGACCGGGCGTGATGCAGGGCTGCTCGCCGGCCGGCAGGGTGGCCGCACCGGTCGGGCAGGGCACGGCCTGCTGGTCGACCGGGGGCAGGCCGCCCTGGTAGTTCGTGATCACCAGGACGTACTCGAGCTTGTCGAGGTCGACCGCGGGCTCGATGAAGGCCGTCTGGACGACCGCGTTGGCATCGCGCTCGTCGTCGACGACGGTCCCGATCAGGAGGCCCTTCGGGAAGGGCGAGCGGACGCCGTTGCCGAGGTCGATCCCGGCAGTCACGACCTGGTCGTTGATCTGGACCCGTTCGGTCGAATCGATGTTCTCCATCACCAGCACGCCCCCGAGCTGGCCGATGACGGAGCCGGTGGCCTGGTTCGTGCCGAGCTGGCCGATCACGGTCGAGCTCGTGTCGTTGATCAGGAGGACGCTGGCCGTCGAGCCGGAGACGTCGGTGATCCGGCCGACGAGCGCGCCACCGCCGGCCACGACGACATCGCCCACGGCGATCCCCGCTCGGTCCCGACGTCGATCGTGAGCTCGCGCCGAAACTCGGAGGTCTCCCGCCCGATGACGGACGAGGCGACCGTCTTGTACGACAGCCCGGACTGGACCTGGAGGAGGCCGGTCAGGATCTGGTTCTCCCGCTCGATCTCCTTGTCCCGGGCGTTCTCGGCCGCCAGGGTCTGGTTCTGGGCGGTCAGCTCATTGTTCGTCCGGCGGAGGGTATCGATCTCGCGGACCGTGCTGACCAGGCCGCCGATTCCCCGGGCGACCGAATCGACGCGCGCTCTGGACCGGCTCGAAGGCGAAGGCCATCCCCTTCTGGATGCCCTGGACCGGCGGACTCGAGGAAAAGACCATCAGGACCAGGCAGGTCGCCAGGAGCACGAAGAAGGTGACCGTCCTGCGGCGAACGCGACGATCGTTCAGAACGGCGGTCATGCCCGCTCCAGCGCGGGCCGCCCGTCAGCGCGGGGCGCGGGCATAGGTGTCGGCCACCAGGACGCGCTGCATCGCCGGGTTCGTGGCCAGCTCTTCGAGGACCACCCCGGTGCCGCGGGCCACGCAGGTCAGGGGGTCGTCGGCGATGTGGACCGGCATCTGGGTCGCCTCGGCGATCCGCTGGTCGAGGCCGGCCAGCAGCGCCCCGCCCCCGGCCAGCACGATTCCCTGGTCCATGATGTCGGCGACCAGCTCGGGTGGCGTCTCCTCGATCGTGTCCTTGATCGTGTCGACGATCTGCTGGACCGACGGCTCGATCGCCTCGCGGATCTGGTCGGCCCCGACCTCGACGCTGCGGGGCAGGCCGGTCAGCAGGTCGCGCCCGCGGAGGGTGACCCGCTGGGCATCCCACTCACCGGGGTAGGCCGACGCGATCGCGATCTTGATGTCCTCGGCGGTTCGTTCGCCGAGGAACAGGTTGTACTCGCGCCGGGCGAAGGTGACGATGTCGGCGTCCATCTCGTCGCCCCCGATCCGGATGCTCCGGGCGATCACGATCCCGCCCAGGCTGATCACGGCAACCTCGGTCGTGCCCCCGCCGATGTCGACGATCAGGCTGCCCGAAGGCTCGCTGACCGGCAGGCCGGCCCCGATCGCGGCGGCCATCGGCTCCTCGATCAGGCGGGCCCAGCGAGCCCCGGCGTTCAGGGCAGCGTCGCGGACGGCTCGCTTCTCGACCTCGGTCACGCCCGACGGGACGCCCAGGAGCATCCGCGGCCGGGGGATCAGCCCAACCCGGTCGTGGACCCGGTTGACGAAGTACTTGATCATCTGCTCGGTCACGTCGAAGTCGCTGATCACGCCGTCGCGGAGCGGTCGGACGGCGATGATCGTGGCCGGCGTCCGGCCGACCATCCGCTTCGCCTCGGCTCCGATCGCCAGGACCTTCTTCGTCTTCGCCTCGATCGCCACGACGCTCGGCTCGCTGATCACGATTCCGCGATTTCGAACGTGGACCAGGGTGTTGGCGGTCCCCAGGTCGATCCCGATGTCGCGGGAGAAGAGGCCGAGGAGGCGGTCGAACATTGGCCGGGCGATTCCTTCGAGGTGGTCAGGCGCCAGATGGCTGCGGGCGAGGTCGTCGTACTCGGCCGCGCAAGCTCGGTTGGCGCGGCGGAGCGGATCGCGTGGGCTGCGAGGCGGACGTGGAGTATAGCCCGAGCCGGGCTCCCGGCCCGATCGACGGCCCTCGCGGCGCCCGGGTCAGGAAAGGGCGATCCGGATCCGCTTGTTGATCCGGCCCTTCGACTCGTAGCCGGTGACCCGCATCTGGCCGACCTCGGACGTGTTCGCGACGTGGGTCCCGCCGTCGGCCTGCAGGTCGAGGCCGACGATCTCGATCGTGCGGATCTCGGCGATGCCCGGGGGCAGCAGGTTGACCTTGGTCCGGATCAGGTCGGGGATCGCGAAGGCCTCGTCCCGGGGCAGGACGTTGACCCGGATCTCGCGACCGCGGCGCAGCTCGTCGTTGACCGTTGCCTCGATCTCGCCAACCAGGTCCCCATTCATCCGCTCGAACTCGAAGTCCATCCGGCCGATGCCCGGCTCCATGTTGCCGCCGGTGACCTGGGCCCCGTAGTCGCGCCAGACGACGCCGCACAGGGCATGGAGCGCGGTGTGGGTCCGCATCAGCAGGAGGCGGCGGGCCCACTCGAGCTCGACCTCCAGGTGCTCCCCGACGGCCGGCGGCTCGGCCTCGTCCGGCTCGAGCTCGTGGACGATGTCGGGGCCATCCTTGCGGGCCGCCCGGACCATCCAGGTCCTGCCGTCGGCAGATCGGAGCAGGAGGCCGCGATCGGCCGGCTGGCCGCCCCCACCGGGGTAGAACACGGTTCGGTCGAGGACGACGAGGCTGCCCTGGCCGTCGCTCCCGGGCGTGACCGAGGCGACCGTCGCGCCGACCTGCCGGGCATAGCTGTCGCGGTAGCAGATCGCGTCGGTCATCGCCCGCCTCGAACGAAGGGGCTCAAGCCTGCCGGTTCGAGCCTACTTGACGACCATCGTGCCGGTCATATTCGGATGGACCGTGCAATTGAAGGTGTAGCTGCCGGCCGGCAGCGAGGGCACGTTGTAGGTCACCTGGGCCGGCCCGGTCACGATCGCGCCCTGGAAGACTGCCGTGCCGGTCGAGTCCTTGATCCACACGTCGTGGGGGATGCTGGCGTCCTTGTTGTCGAACAGGAGGGTGAATGCCCGGCCCGCCGGAGCGTCGACCGAGGTCTGCTCGAAGGCGACGTTCAGGGCGCTGATCGTCACGTCGGCGCTGCCGCTCGGGGCGGCCGACGGGCCGCTCGAGGCCGCCGGCGAGGCGCTGGCGACGGGGCCGCTGCTGGCCGCCGGTGAGGCACTCGCGACGGGGGCGCTGCTGGGCGCGGCAGACGCCACCGGGCCACCACTGGCGCTGGGACCGCCGCTCGACGCGACCGACGGAGCGGGCGTGACCGACGGAACTGGGGCGAAGGTCCAGCCGGCCTCCGTCGAGGAGGCGCAGCCGGCCAGGGCGATCGCGATCAGCCCGGCGAGCAGGGCGACGAGAGGAGTTCGAGCGAGACGCATCTCGGAAAGTCGTCCTTTCTGTTGTGTTGGACCCCAACTCTACCGTTCGTGCCGCGAGGCCGCCTGCGCGCCGGGCAGGCTGTTCCGATGGTGCCAGGACGCACTGACCCGAAAGTACCAGTACCTTCGTCCGGCTTGGCGAGTGGCCCTTTCGGCGCGTAACCTCCGGCTCCCAATCGCGACCGGCGCGCGAACGGTGTTCTCGGTTCGTTGTTCCTGGACTTATTTCTCTGGCACGCCGGCAAGCGGAGCTCATCTGGATGTTCGAACGGATCAAAGCACAGGCCTGGCTCCTCGGGGTGACCGTGGTTCCGGTTGTGCTCGTTCTCGTCGTCCTTCCTCTCGGGCGCCGCTGGGCCTGACCTCGCTCGTCGTTGCGGTCCGGTGCCCCGGCCCGCCGACGTCTCCCGGCTGTACGTCAGCGACTCCCTCCACCTCGCTGACGAACACGGCCAATGGCAAGAGACCCGGACGCCCTCCGTCCGGGTCTCTTGCTGTCCAGCCCTCCGGGTCTTTGCCGGCCGCCGGCCCCTGGTCCTTTTCGGCTCCCCGCCCCGGTCGTTTCCAGCCGCCTCCCGTATAAGCCCCAGTATTAGCAAACAGGCTAGTCGGTCGGTTTCTCGCCACCTGGAGGCGTCGGCACAGGGGTCGGTATCCCTATTCGTGCTCAGTGCTGCTCGGATTCACCCTCGCGGTGGCCGTTCGAAGGCTGTTCGAAGCCGATGATGTCGCTGAGCCGGTCAGCTAACAGTGGGGCTTATGACCGGGTTCCGGCCTAGCGCGGCCGATGGCCAATCCGCGCCCGCGAGCCGCCCATCGCGAGCCGCCCATCGCGAGCCGCCGGCACAGCTCGGCCGACTGCGAGAACAATCTGGCCGATCACCCCTCGCGCCGGAAAGAGTGCCTGCCCCTCCGACGAGGCCGGGCGGGACCTCTCGTACCATTCGAGGCATGGTCGAGCCCGCCCGAACCCCTCGCCCGCCCGAGGAGCAGCTCCGGCAGCTGCGCTTCCTCCACCGCGTCGCCCGCCTGGCGACCACGGCCCGGACCTGGGATGAGCTGCTCGAGACGATCGTCGACGAGACCCGCGATGCGCTCCACGCCGACGTCAGCTCGCTCTACCTGCTCGATCGCGACGGCGGCCGCCTGACCCTGGCCGCCACGAACGGCCTCGATCGTCACCAGATCGGCCGGGCCCAGGTGCCCTACGGCGAGGGCGTCACGGGCCGGGTCGCGGCCAGCCAGCAGGCGATGATCGTCAGCGATGTCCGGCACGATCCCCGGTTCCTCTGGGTCCGGGGGATCGACCAGCGCCGGTTCATCGCCTCGATGCTCTCGGTCCCCCTCTCGTGGCACGCCCAGATCGTGGGCGTGCTGAACGTCCAGACCGAGGCCCACCGCGAGTTCGACCCGGACGATGCCGCCCAGCTCAGTGCGATCGCCGACCTCCTGGCGGGAATCGTCCACCAGGGCATCCTCCAGCGCGATGCCGAGGCCCAGGTGATCGCCCTCCAGCAGCTGGACGACGCCCGGACCGAGCTGATCGCGATGGTCACCCACGAGCTGCGGACGCCGCTCGCCGTCGTCCGAGCCTATGCCGACCTGCTGGCCGACGATCCGCCCCTCGACGGACGTCCCAGCCGGGATCCGGAGCGCCGGGCCCAGCGCGAGGAGTGGTACCAGGGCACGATCAGCCAGGTCGACCGCCTCGACCGGCTGGTCGACTCGATCCTGGCCTCGATCCGGCCCCAGGCCGAGAGCCCGGTCGAGGTCGTCCCGATCGACGTCGGGGCCCTCCTCGAGGAGCTTGTCGTGGAGCTTCAGCCACTCCTCCGCCAGCACCGGCTGGAGCGCCATGTCGAAGTCCGACGGCATGCCCTGGCCGATCCGCCCCGGTTGCGCCAGATCATCGAGCACCTGATCGAGAATGCGGTCAAGTACGCCCCGCCCGACACGACGATCACGGTCGACGTGACCCTGGTCGAGGGCGTCGTCCGGCTGGGCGTGGGCGACGAGGGGCCGGGCATCCCGCCCGAGTGGCGCGAGCGGATCTTCGAGCCGTATGCCCGGCGGGACACCCATACGGCGCGGGGTTCGGGGATCGGCCTGTACGCCGCCCGGCGGCTGGCCGAGGCGATGGGCGCCCGGCTGTGGTGCGAGCCGGCCCCGGGCAGTGGGGCCCGGTTCGTGCTCGCCTTGCCCGCGGCGGTGGCGGTCTAGGTCGCCCCTCCTCCCGAGCCTCGGGAGGTCGCTCAGCCCTGAAAGGCCGTGGGGGCCGCCAGGCCGGGGGCTGGTGCCTTGAGGCTGGAGACCTCCTCCCGAGCCTCCGAAGCCCTCGGTGCCAGCCTTAGCCTCCCTCGTGCTCGGTGCATGGTCGCTGTGAGCACAACGCAGGTCGATAAGGCGCTGCGCTGCCCGTGACGCCGCCTCGGCGGCCGGGCCCTGATCGGGATTTGAGCGTGGCTTACGACGCCCAGGCGTGGGAATTGACCAAGGCGACGCACCAAGCGGTCGGCCTACGCTCAGGCTGACCATGCACCGAGCACGGACTCCGCTAAGACGCCCAGCCAGGCCGCCGGCAGGTCAGGGTGAGCCGGGCAGGCGAGCGGCCCAAGACGGCCGACCCGGATGCGTCGGTCGACAGGCCCACCCCGTCGGGACCGTGTCTGGCCAGGGCCATGGCGGCCTGCCGTCCGGCCCGGGCCACGGTCGTCTAGGATTCCCCCGATGCCCAACGTGCGACCACTCCGAATCCTTGTCGTCGACGACGACCCGGCCATGGTCGGGGCGATCACCGCGCTCGTCGGCCAGGACGGCCACCAGGTGATCACCGCCTATGACGGGCTGACGGCGGTGCGCCGGTTCCGGGAGGAGTCGCCCGACCTCGTCCTGCTCGACCTGGCGATGCCCGGCCCGGACGGCTTCAACGTGTCGGGCCAGATCCGGGCCGCCGGCAACGTGCCGATCCTGATCGTCTCGGGTGAGAACGACGAAGGCGCGAAGGTCCGGGCCCTCGAGCTCGGGGCGGACGACTACCTGGTCAAGCCGTTCGGCCGCCAGGAGCTGCTGGCCCGAATCGCCGCGGTGATGCGCCGGGTCGATGCGGCCGGCGGTCCGGCCGGAGGGAGCACCCTCGAGTGGGGAGGCCTGGCGATCGATCCGGGACGCCATGAAGCCCGGGTCGGAGCGACCTTGCTGACGCTGACCGCCACGGAATACCGGCTGCTCGAGGCGTTGGTCCGGGCCGGCGGGGACGTCGTCCCCCACTCCCGCCTCGTCCGGGCGGGCTGGCCCTCGGAGCCGAACCCCGACCTGCTCTGGCTGAAGCCCCACCTCGCTCGGCTCCGCTCGAAGGTCGTCGCCGCGGGTGGCCCGTCGGTCGTCGCGGTCCGCTCGGTCGGCTACCGCCTCGAACCGGCAGACTCGGCCGACCCGGCGCCTGACCGCCGCGAGCGGCCTCGCGGGGCGGTCCCCAATCGCAACCGAGCTGCATCCGGGTCGATATCGCGGCTCGACCGGGCGGAGGTGGATCCTGCCGGTCAGGGTCGCGCAGAGTCGCGATCTCGATCCCAGCCCCGCGGAGGTGTCCGATGATCCAGCCCACTACCCGGTCCGCCTGGCCGATCCGCCAGGCCGATCTCGCGACGGGCCCGGTCACCTGTGCGACCTGCGGCTGCCGGCTGAAGGTTGATGCCTTCGAGGAGACCTGGCGCCACTTCCCGGGACGACCGGTCGTGATGCGCGCGGCTGCCGGGTCGAGTGCGTCGGCCTGGCCCACGACGCCCACGGCATTCCGCTCCTGGCCTACGTCCCCGAGCTGACCTCAGGCGGGCGGTCGCGCGGCTCGCTCAGGCGGATCTCTCGCCAAGCGGGGCGGCTCCGCTCAGCCGCGGTTCCTCAGCCTGCGGTTCACTCAGGCCGAGAAGCTCTCAGGCCGAGGTTGTCTCAGGCCGACTCCGTCAGGCCCAGCCGGATCGCGACCGCCGCGGCTTCCACCCGGCCTGACACGCCGAGCTTGGCCAGGATGTTGCCGACGTGGACGCCGACGGTCTTCTGGCTGATGAACAGGCGCTCGCCGATCTCGCGGTTCGTGCGGCCCTGGGCAAGCTGAACGAGCACTTCGCGCTCGCGCCGGCTCAGGCCGAACGTATCGCCCGGCGGCGGCTCGGCTGGGCCGACGAAGGCTGAGGCAAGGCCGGGTCGCTCGAGCTCGCCCCGGCCAGGCAGGATCGCGGCCGAAGGCCAGGCGGCAGGCTCCAGGCCGGAGTCGGACGGGCCGCCTCCGATCGGGACAGCAACCAGCGCGCCACGCTCCCCTTCCCCGGCAAAGCCCAGCCCGATGCCCGCCGAGCCAACCACTGGGCGCCACCGAGGCCCGCCTCGAGCTCGCCGTCGGAGGCCGCGCCGACGACCGCGGGTGACCGCCTCGGGGAGGTTGATCATGGCCCGTCCGGCAAGCTCCGTGAGCTCGCGCAGGAGCGGTCCTGCACCGAGCTCGCGCGACAGCCGAACGGCCTCGACCAGGGGCGCCTTGGCGGCCAGCCGGCCCGCCCGCCCGTCACCCGCAGCAAGGGCCGCCTCGGCCTGGCGCCAGCGGGCCCGGGCCACCTGGTAGGGACGCTCGAGCTGCTCCCACGTCCGGGCCAGGGCATCCCAGGCAACCGGTTCGTCTCGACCTTCGATCCGGGCCCGGTAGGCCCGGGCCAGGCCGAGGTGGGCGTCGGCTTCGCGGCGCGAGCCGAATCGCCGCGGCCACGCCGGCTTCGCGCACCGCGGCCTCCGCCTCGGAAAGCACGGTGGCGCTCCGGCCGCGGGCCTCCGCGACCGTGGCGAGGTCGCGCCCGCCCCGGGCATCGGCGATCGACACGGCGTCGACCTCGAGGACGACGGCCGCCATCCGGGCCACGAGGACCCAGTCCTCGGTCTCGCGAACCCGGCCCCAGCCCCGGGCGACGGCCCGGCGAGCATCCTCGAGATCGCCCCGCCACAGGGCGAAGGACGCCGCGGCCTGGTAGGTCGGGACCGAATCCTGGGCGTCGGGCACGGTCTCGAGCTCGAGCAACAGGCGTCCGAGCAGGCGCCCGGCGACCTCGCCGGCGCGGGTCTCGATCTCGACGATGGCCAGGTTCGACAGGGCGTTGACCAGGTTCACGCCGACCGGGCTCCACTCGAGGGCGGTCTCGACGAGCGCCCGCGAAGCCGCCCAGTCGCCCAGCAGGAACAGCGAGTCGGCGCCGTTGCCGCGCAGGTAGTTGCCGAAGACGGCCTCCTGGCCGGCCTGCTGGGCGGCCTCGATGCCGGCCCGGGCGACCTCGACCGCCTCGCGCTTCCGGCCGAGGACGTCGAGGGCGGTGGTCAGGTTGGCCGTGGCCCGGAAGATGTCGTCGAAGCGGGCCAGCTCGGCTGCGATCTCGCGGGCTCGAAGGAGCAGCTCGAGGCCGCCCTCGGGGTCCTCGCCCCAGACCCGGCTGATGCCAAGCGTGCAGGTCGCATGACCCTCTTCGCCCAGGGCCTCCGGCCCGACCGCCCGGGCGACCTCGATCGCTTCGACCGCCAGCCGCTCGGCCTCGGTGAACGTGCCCTCGAGCATCCGGACCTGGGCCAGGGCCCCGAGGACCACGGCCCGCTCGCGGGACGGCTCGGGCGGGACGAGCTCGACCGCCCGGCAGTGGGCACTGATCGAGCCGTCCTGGTCGCCGGCCGCCCGGCGGTAGCGGCCGAGCCGTTCGAACAGGAGACCCATCCGGAGTCGGTCCGAGCGCTCGTCGAGCCGGGCGATCGCCGACTCGGCATAGGCCGCGGCGCGACCGGGCCGGCCATCGGCAAAGGCGGCTTCCGCGGCCCGCCCGAGGAGGTTGGCCGGGGTTGCCTGGTCGGCCTCGCCGCCGCCTGGGTTCGTCCGATCGTCGAGCTCGAGGGCCAGCTCGAGGTGGGCCAGGGCGTCGGCGAGCGAGTCGACCGTCTCGGCCAGGGTGGCGGCCTCGATCGCGGCCGACCCGGGCCGGTCCGAGCTCGTGGGCCGCCAGCCAGTGACGGGCCTGCGCGCCCGGTCGGTCGGTCAGCCCCTCGGCCAGGGCGGCGTGGTGGCGCCGGCGCTGCCCCGGCAGGAGGTCGGCCTCGATCGAGCGGGCGATGAGCGGGTGGCGAATCCCGACGACCGCTTCAGCCGGCAGCTCGGCGATCGAGCCGTCGGCGACCGAGCCGGTCGGACTCAGCGCCTCGCCGTCGGGCCCCTCGAGCTGGCCGAAGCCATGCTCGAGCGCCTCGGCCAGGCCGTGCCCGAGATCGGCCTCGAGGATCCCCCCGCCGCGGCGCGGCGACGAGCTCGACCGCGGGAGCCGGTCGATCGGCCTCGCGCTCGAAGGCGAGCGAGGCGCTCGACAGCTGTTCGAGGGTGAGCGGCTCGCCGGCCGGGGCCAGCAGGCGGAGGACGCGCCGGCACTCGGGCGACCGGCCGGCCAGGCGGGCGACGACGAGCTCGTCGAGGGAGCCGGTGAGCGACGCGCCGGCCAGCTCGCGCCGGGCGGCCAGGATCTCCTCGGCGACCAGGGCATTGCCCCGGGAGCGCTCGGCCACGAGGAGCAGGACCGAGGCGGACGGTCGCTCGCCTTCGATCGATTCGATCAGCCGGGCCAGCTCGTCCCGCCGGAACGGCTCAAGGGCAAGACGGTCGGGCGGTCGGGCCGCGTCGGCCATCGCCGCCAGGGTGGCGTGGAGCGGATGCTGGCGGGTGAGCTCGTCGGGCTGATACGTCGCGAGGACGCACAACCGGCCGGGCCGGGAGACGCGGGCCAGGAAGGCGGCCAGGGCCCGGGTGCCGGCATCGGCAGCGTGGAGGTCCTCGAGGGTCAGGACGACCGGACGACGCTCGCCGAGCCGGGTGAGCAGGCCGAGGATCGCCTCGAGCATCCGGGTCTGGCGGCGCTCGGGATCGATCGTGGTCGAGCGGCTGGGCAGCGCCCCGAGGCCGGCCAGGCGGCCCTCGATCGAGGGGATCAGCCGGACCAGCTCCTCGGCCCCGGTTCCGACCAGGGCCGGCAGGTCGGGGTCCGGGATCCCGGCGAGGAGCCGGGCGAACGCCTCGGAGACCGGGGCGTACGGGTCGCCCGAGCGGCCCGAGCGGGCCCGGCAGCGAATCATCTCGAACGGCTCGGGCAGCCCGGCCAGGCGCTGGCGGGTCTCGGTCAAGAGGCGCGACACGCCGATCCCGGCCGAGGCGCCGATCAGCAGAGTCGATGAGCGGCCGCCGGCGGCCCCTTCGAGGGCGACCGCAAGGCGGGCAAGCTCGCGCTCTCGCCCGACGAACCGCGCGCTCGTGTACCCGGCGGCCATGCCCGAATTCTAGAGGTGCGCTGGCCTCACGGATACCGCCCCAGAGCCCAGCGGACCGAACCTGCTCATCCGGCCCCCAGAGCACTGCGTATTCCCGGCCAGACGATGCCGGCCAGCGGGTGGTACACGACAACGACCGCCTGACCCTGCCGGACCGACCCGCGCTATTCCCCTGCACCCCCGGTTCCCTCGCCGGGGGTGCTTCTCGTCGCGGTCCCGGTGCGGTCCGGCACCAGCCAAGGTCGGGTCTTGGGCGGTTGGGGTGGGCCGCTGGTCAGGCTGGCGGTGACCGATTGACCCGAACTGGGGATGGCGCCGGCCGGCCATCGACGGCACCATCCGGGACATGGAGGTCATCCGCGCCCAGGGCCGTCACCGCCCGAGCGCCCGAGCCCTGGCCCTCGCCCGCCTGATCGGCCTGGGGTACGTCGTCGCCGGCCTCGGGAATCGCCTGGCTGACCCTGACCACGCCCTACGTCGACGTCTTCGCGGCCCACGGTCGCGCCTTCGCCGGAGACGGCACGGTCCATGCCCTGGCCTGGCTGACGGCGCTGGCCCTGCCCGGGCTGTGCCTGATCGTCGGCGCCCATCGGATCCTCGGCTTCGCGGAGGTCCCGAATCCGTTCGCCGCTCGACGGAGCGACCCGACCAGCGGCCTGGAGGCGAGCCTCGGCGCGGAGTACACGGCGATCCACGACCTGGCCCTGCCGGGCGGCCGGCAGGTCTCCCGGATGGTCGTCGGCCCGCACGGGATCGTGGTCCTGGCCCGGCTGCCCGATCCGGAGACGACTCGCCAGATCGAGGGCCACTGGGAGGGCCGGATCGACGACGACCACTGGGTCGCCATCGAGGATCCGTACGACCGGACGGCCCGCGACGCCGAGGCGGTCCGGCGCTGGCTCGTGGCCGATGAGCACGGGTTCGTGGTCAAGGTCTATGCGGTGATGGTGGCCGAGGTCGACCCGGCGGCTCGCAACCCGAACGTCGGCGATCGTCCGGCCCGGCCAGGTCCCGGCCTACCTCGCCTCGCTGCCGCCCCACCGGACGTTCAGCCCGGCCCGTCGTCGCCAGGTGCTCGACCGAATCCAGGACTCGCTGGCCTGATCGATCAAGGGTGGTAGGGGAGCCAGGATTCGAACCTGGAACCAGCGGGATATAAGCCCGCCGCTCTAACCGTTGAGCTACTCCCCCGGCGGCATCGTAGCACCGGCCCGGGCCGGCTCCGAAGCGCTCGTCAGCGGGGGATCTCGACGATCACGTTGGTCGACTTGACCACGCAGACGACCTCCTGGCCGACCGCCAGGAGGAGCTCGTCTACGGCCTCGGCGGTCATCAGGCTGACCAGCCGATGCGGACCGGCCAGGACCTCGACGACGGCGGCCACCCCGTCACGCTCGACCCGGGTCACGATCCCGGCGAACCGGTTGCGGGCCGACTGGGCCACGATCGGACGGTCGATGGTCACCCGGCGCCGCTCGGCCAGGAGCCGGCTGACCTCCTGGATCGGCACGATCCGCTGGCCGCCGGGGGTCCGGATCACCCGCAGCTTCTTCGTCGCCTCCCAGCGCCGGAGGGTGTCAATCCCGACGCCCAGCAGCTCGGCGGCCTGGCCGATCCGAAGGGCATGTTCGGGCTCGAACGACTCGTGCTCGGTCGCCGGCTGGGCGGATGATCCTGGGGACTTCGGGCGGGCCACCTGCACATTCGGCCATGTCCGGGCCGAATTGTCGAGTCGGAACCTACTTCTGGTCGCTGCCGAAGATCCGTCCGATGCTGCGCAGGCGGAAGGGACGGCCCTCGAGGGCCGGCATCGGCGGCTCGCCTGCCCCGCTGGGCCGGGCGGTGGCGGCCACGGCCACCGGGGCTGCCTCCTCAGGGACCGGGGCTGCCGCCGATCGGCCGAGACGAAGGCGGCGCGAGGGCTTGGCCGTCACGATCGCGGCGGGGGCCAGGGTCGAGCCCATCAGCTCGGCCAGGAGGACGACGTCGTCCTCGGTCCGATCGGCCTCGAGCGGCAGCTCGTCCATGTCAAACGGGCGCGCCAATTCCTCGACCGGACGCGGCGGACGAGAGTACGCGGGCGCCCCATACAGGTGGGGCAGGGCGACGTGCTGCTCTTCGGACACAAAGAACCTCAACGCTCGGATCCCTGCGAGGCGATCCGCCCCGGATGATATCGAGCACAGGGTAGCGCGGAAGAGTACGAAAGGACTACCCGAACCGAGCACGAACCGTCCGACCGTGGTGCGTCCTGGCACCGGTTGTGATTCGAGAAGACCCGCTTCAGCCGAGGAGCGGACGCAGGATCTGGCCCTCGACGACGAGGACGAGGTAGGCGATCGGGACCGCCGCGAACAGCCCGAGGGCGGCGCTCCAGCGGCTCCGTCGGCGGGTCGTGCCCGATCCCGTGGGCTGGGGCACGACGAGATAGGTGATCAGGCTGCCTGAGACCAGGACGACGATCACGAACACGGTCACGGCCAGCGCCCGGAGGTCGCCGCCGGGCAAATTCGCCCCCCGGCTGAGCAGGACGTCGTAGGCCAGGTAGATGAGCCCGAGCACCGTCGCCACGATCAGCGAGCTGAGCACGGCCCGGAGGATCGGCCGGGGCGGGTTGCGGAACTGGTGCCAGCGGATCTCCAGCTCCGAGCGGCGCCGGACCGGTCCGGGCGGCTCGGCCGGGCCGCCGATCACGGGCCCTCGAGGACGTTCAAGGTCCGGCGGGGCGGCATCGACTCGGGCGTGTGCGCCGCCAGCTCGGCGACCAGGGCCAGGGTTCGCTCGATCTCTTCCTCGCTGTTGAACCAGCCGACCGAGAACCGGATCGCGTCGAGCTCGTCGATCGCCCGGCTGATCACGAAGATCCGGGCCCCGAGCTCGTCGACGACGGACTTGGCGGGCCATCCGGCCACCCGGAACACGATCAGGCCGGCCATCGCCTCGACCGGCGTGACCAGCTCCACGCCGGGGATCGTGGCCAGCCGGACCGCCGTTGAGCTGGCCAGCTCGGCCGTCCGCCGATGGGCCCAGTCGAGCCCCACGTACATCGACAGCCAGCCCGTGCTTCGGGCCAGGCCGATCACGAGCGCGTGATTGACCCCGCTCGTGCCCTCGAAACGCCGGGTGTCCGGCCACGGCCGGGCCAGGCCGGCGAGGTCGTGCTTCTCGTAGGACCAGAACGAGGCGAAGGTCTGCTGAACTCGTTCGAGCGCGCTCGGGGCGACGTACAGGGCCGCCGTTCCCTCAGGACCGAGCAGCCACTTCTGGCCGGCCACGCCGTACAGGTCGACCCCGAGGGCCGCCACATCGACCGGGATCGCGCCCACGGCCTGGGCCCCGTCGACCACGACGAGGGCGCCCCGGGCGTGGGCCAGCTCCGTGATCTCGGCGATCGGCAGGAGCGTTCCGGTTGCGTGCGAGACGTGGGACAGGCTGACCAGCCGGGTCCCCGGCCGGATCGCGGCGTCGAAGGCCGCCAGGACGCGGTCGTGGTCGCCGGAATCGGACAGCTCCACCAGCTCGAGCTCGACACCCAGCCGGTCGCGGATCGTGTACAGGGCGCTCAGCCCGCCGGCGTGCTCGGAATGGCGGGCGGTCACGGCCCGGTCGCCCGGCCGCCAATCGATCCCCCAGGTGGCGATGTTCATCGCCTCGGTCACCGAATGGACCAGGGCGATGTCCCGGATGTCGGCCCCGATGATCGCGGCCAGGGCGGCCCGGGCCTCGTCCATCCGCTGGAGGACGTCGTAGTACGTGTCGGGCGAGGCCCGCCCGATCCGGAGCTCCCAGTCGGCGATTTCGGCCATCGCGGCCGCGGTCTCGGCTGGCAGGGGGCCACACGTCCCGGCGTTGAGGTAGATCCCCGCGGCCACCGCCGGCAGCGCCTGGCGCAGCGCGGCGACTCGCTCGGCATCGGCGGCTGGGAGGCTGACCACGGTCCGTATGATATGGGCCGATGGTCGACTACCCCCGCCCCGAGCTCGTGGCAACCGCCGACTGGCTGGCGGTGAACCTGCGCCGTCCCGACGTCCGCCCGGTCGACGTGCGCTGGCGGCCGGACGGCTCGGGCCGGGCCGTCTACTCGGCCGGGCACATTCCCGGCGCGACCTGGCTCGATTGGCTGGTCGAGCTGTCCGAGCGGGACGATGCCAGCGGCATCCTGACCCTGGCCGACCCGGAGCGGATCGGAGCGGCCCTCGGCCGGGCGAAGGTCGAGGCGACCAGCACGGTCGTCCTGTACGACGACGTCGCCAGCCTGTACGCGGGCCGGGCCTGGTGGAGCCTGGCGGCCTTCGGTTTCGACTCGGTCCGGATCCTCGACGGCGGGCTGCGGGCCTGGACCGATGCCGGCCACGAGCTCGAGAACACCTCGCCCGGCCAGGCGCCTCGACCGCCTGGGAGCGGCTCGATCCCCCGGCCCGACCCGAGCTTCGCCTCACGACCGAGGACGTGCGGGCCCTGATCGGCTCGCCCGGCCTGCTCCTGATCGATGCCCGGGCCAGGGCCGAGTACCACGGCTTCGAGGGCAACACCCAGCGGCTCGGCCACATCCCGGGTGCGATCAACCTGCCGGTGGCCGGCCTGACCCAACCCGGGACGGGCCGGCTCGAGCCGGCCGACCGGCTGCGCGAGCTGCTCCTGCGAGCGAATGTGGTGCGCGGTCGGCGGATCGTCTGCTACGACGGTTCGGGTATCGCCGCCGCCAAGCTGGCCTGGATCCTGAGCCTGTCCGGCTACGACGAGGTAGCCGTGTACGACGGCGGCTGGGCCGAGTGGGGCGATCGACTCGACCTGCCGGTCGAGCGCTGAGGCGCCCGCTCAGCGCCCCGAGCCGGCCTGACCTGGCCGCGCCGAACAGCGGCGAACAGCGTTTGACCGGCTCAGCTCTTCGAGCTGGCTCGGTGGCCGGCCGTGACGAGCTGCTCGGAATCGTGCTGGAGCCCGCTCCAGACCGCCTCGACCGAGCCGATCGTGTCGATCTCGGCCGGATCCTTGTCGAGCCGCAGGCGGGCGATCCGGGGGAAGCGGAGCGAGAAGCCCGAGCTGTGCCGGTTCGAGCGGACGATCACGTCGAAGGCGATCTCGACCACGACCGTCGGCTCGACCGTCCGGTAGCGGCCGTAGCGGGCCAGGGTGTGGGCCTCGAACCAGGCGGTCATCTCGGCGATCTCGGCGTCGGTCAGCCCGGTGTAGGCCTTGCCGATCGTGACGAGTCGCTCGGTCGCCTCGTCCCGGACGGCGAAGGTGTAGTCGGACAGGACGCCGTGGCGCTTGCCGTGGCCGAGCTCGACCCCGACGACGACGCAGTCGATGGTGGCCAGGGCCTTCTTCATCTTCAGCCAGCCCAGGCCGCGCCGGCCCGGTGAGTAGGGGCTGGCCGGGTCCTTGACCATCAGGCCCTCGTTGCGGCGCCGGCGGGCCTGGTCGAAGGCCTGCTCGAGCTCCTCGGCCGAGTCGACCGAGACGAGATGCGACAGGGCGAACGTGCCGCCGGCCTCGGCCAGCGGCAGGGCAAGCGCCTCGAGCGCCCGCCGGCGTTCGGCCAGGGGCCGGTCGAGGAGGCGCCTCGGCCACCGGCTCGGTGCCGTCACGGGCCGCGCCCGAATCGGCCAGGGCGAGCAGGTCGAAGGCCACGTAGACGACCGGCACCTCGGCCTGGATCGCGGCCGAGGGGGCCTTGCGGCCGAGCCGCTTCTGGAGGGCCACGAACGGCAGGACCTGGCCGTCCCGGCACGGCCAGGATCTCGCCGTCGAGGATTCCGCTCCAGGCCAGCTCCCGGGCGCCGGCCACGACCTCCGGGAACTGGCCGGTGATGTCGTGCAGGTCGCGGCTGTACAGGCGGACCTCGCGACCGGCCCGGTGGAGCTGGGCCCGGATCCCGTCGTACTTGTCCTCGACCCAGGCCGTCGGGCCGAGCCGGCCGATGATCTCGGCGGCGTCCTCGGCCGGCGAGGCGAGCATGAACTTGAGCGGGTGGATAGAGGGCGATCGCCGCGCTCGCCCAGCCGGTCGGCTCCGGGCCAGCAGGGCGGTCTGGCCGACGTCCCCGGTCAGCATCCCGGCTCGCTTGACGGCGCCGATCGGGCGATCGAAGGCCTCGGCCAGGGCCGCCTCGAGCAACCCCTCGCGGAGGCCGATCCGGAGGTCGCCGGTCAGGACCTTGACGACGTAGCAGGCGGTCAGCGGGTCGCACCGCTCGAGCAGCCGGGCAAGACCGTCGGCCTTGGCCTGCGAGCCCGAGGCCGCCTCGACCTCGGCGTAGGCGACGGCCACGTCGGCCAGGCTGGGCGGCTCGACGACGGGCTCCGGCAGGCCGGCCTCGCGGCGCGCCTCGGCCGCCCGCTCCAGGACGTCGGCGACGGACAGGCCGAGGTCGGAGGTGCGGTCGTAGGCGTCGCCCAGGGCATCGGCCGGGAGTGCCGGCAGGCCTGGCGATCGCCCCCGAGATCGCGGCCCAGCCGAGGCCCGGTCGTCCGGCCGTCGGCCTCGGGGAACGGCCGGCCGGCGAAGAAGACCGTCCCGACGGGCAGCTGGGCGACGTCGAGCGTCCGGAGGTACTCGGCCAGCAATCGGGTCTTGACGGAGGTCCGCGTCGTGGCCGAGACCCGCTCGGCGACCTCGCTCCAGCGGCGCATGGCGGGGATGGTATACCGTCCGCCTCGATGCTCTACCGCAGCTGGTTCCCGGACCGATCTGACCGGCGACCGGGTCGTCCTGAAGCGGCACGTGCCCGGCGAACCTGGCCGCCTTCATGCGCTGGTACGCCGATCCCGAGGTCGCCCGACTGACCCGCTACCAGGAAGGGCCGATGGCCCGGCCGGAGATCGAGCGCTTCTTCCAGGCCCGCGTCCTGGGCGCGGATTCGCTGGCGATGGCGATCCACGAGCGGGCCACCGACCGGCTCCTCGGGACCTGCGCCTTCAGCCAGCTGGACGGCGAGAACGGCTCGGCCCTGTTCCACATCACGATCGGCGAGAAGGATGCCTGGGGCCAGGGCTTCGGCACGGAGGCCACCCGGCTGATGCTCGAGCATGCCTTCGAGCGGCTCCGGCTGCATCGGATCGGGCTGAGCGTGTTCGCCTTCAACGAGCGGGCGATCCGGGCCTACCAGCGGCGCGGCTTCGTGATCGAGGGCCGGGCCCGCGAGGCGATCCGGCGCGACGGTCGCTGGTGGGACGAGGTCGAGATGAGCATCCTCCAGGGCGACTGGCAGGCCCAGCGCGGCGGCCCGGGACGGCCAGGCCGGCGACGCGGCCGACGATCCGGCGCGCGGCCGGCGAGAGCCGGCCCCTGACCGATCCGGCCACCGGCCGCCTGCTCGACACGCCGACGATCGAGCGGATCCGCTGAGGCCAGCATCGGCGCAGCAGCGGTCCGGCGGCCGATGCGGCGCGGGCGGACTTCCGGGCGGCCGATGGAGGCCAAGGGCCACGCCGTGGACAACGCCCGGGCGGCCGCCGACGGGCTCGAGGCGGCGTTCGCCAGCGGGGCGCTCCAGCGCACCGCCACTGCTCGATCAGATGCTGGGCGACCTCGGCCGGGCCCTGGAGCAGGACGAGGGCCAGAAGCTCGGCGGCAAGAGCGCCGAGGCCGCCCGGTTCATCCTCCGGGCGATCTCCCGCGAGCTGGACAAGCCTGAGGTCCCAGGGCAGCTGATCGGCGATACTTGGCACTCCCAGCCACGCACCGGAGAGTCCGCCCAGATGCCCGACCTCAAGCTTCGGAATCCTGCCCTGGGGCCAGTCGACGAGCTGGCCCGAGATGCTCGCCACGGCCCAGCGCGTCGACCGAGCTCGGCTACGACCACCTCTGGGCCTGGGACCACCTCTACGCGATCTTCGGCGACCCGTACCAGCCGATCTTCGAGGGCTGGACGACCCTGGCCGGCTGGGCCACGGCGACGCGCCGGACGCGGCTCGGGCTGCTCGTCGGGCGCCAACACGTTCCGCAACCCGGGCCTCGTCGCCAAGACCGCCGCGACCCTCGACCACATCAGCGCCGGCCGGGCGATCCTGGGCATCGGCGGCGCCTGGATGGAGCCCGAGCACACGGCCCATGGGATCGACTTCGGGTCGGGCTTCGGTCAGCGGCTCGACTGGCTGGACGAGTCGGTCGCGGCGATCGTGCCCCTCCTGGCCGGGCAGAGCGTGACCTCCGCGCCGGGCGGCCGCTACCACTTCGACGACCTGCGCCATCACCCCCTGCCGATCCAGGCCCACCTGCCGATCATGATCGGCGGCAGCGGCGAGAAGAAGACCCTGCGGACCGTCGCGAAGTACGCCGACATGTGGAACGCCATGGGCACGCCCGAGTTCATCGCCCACAAGGTCGAGGTCCTCCAAGGCCACTGCGACGCCGTCGGCCGGGACATCTCGGAGATCGAGTTCACCCTCGGGGTCAAGCTCACGATCCGGGACTACCCAGGCCGAAGCCGAGCGCGTGATGCACGCCGCACCTCGAGCACAACCGGACGCCCTGGGCGAACGTCGAGGATGACGACACCTTCTGGAACGGATCGCCCGCGCAGATCGCCGACCGGCTCCGGCCGTACGTCGAGCTCGGCTTCCGGACCGTGATCTCGGAGCAGCCGGCACCCCACGACGTCGAGACGCTCGAGCGGTTCATCGGCGAGGTCAAGCCACTCCTCGGCTGACCGAGCCGCTGATCGAGCCGGCGTCACGACCGTCACGATGGCCAGCACGGCACTGCGGACCGCCAGGGCCAGCCGACGCCGGCCGAGCGGCCACGGTCGAGTTCGACCACGTCAGCAAGGTCTACGGCCCGGCTCCGGCAAAGGCCGCCAAGGCGGACGGCCAGCCGGCCACCCCGGGCGCGGTCAACGACCTGTCCCTGGCGATCCCGGCCGGCAGGATCTGCGTCCTGGTCGGGCCGTCCGGCTGCGGCAAGACGACCTCGCTCAAGATGGTCAACCGGCTGATCGAGCCGACCTCCGGGCGGATCCTCCTCGACGGGGTCGATGCGGCGACCCGCGACGTGACCGAGCTGCGCCGCGGGATCGGCTACGTGATCCAGCAGGTCGGCCTGTTCCCGCACCAGACGATCGGCGACAACGTGGGCACCGTGCCCCGCCTGCTGGGCTGGCCGGCAGCCCGGGTGCAAGGCCCACTCGGAGGAGCTCCTGGCGCTCGTCGGGCTCGATCCGGCGAAGTACGCCCGGCGCTATCCGAACGAGCTGTCGGGCGGCGAGCGCCAGCGGGTCGGCGTGGCCCGGGCCCTGGCCGCCGATCCGCCGATCATGCTCATGGACGAGCCGTTCGGGGCGGTCGATCCGATCGTCCGCGAGCGGCTCCAGGACGAGTTCCTGCGGCTCCAGCAGGAGCTGGCCAAGACGATCCTGTTCGTGACCCACGACATCGACGAGGCGATCAAGATGGGCGACCTCGTCGCCGTCTTCCAGGACGGCGGCCGGGTCGCCCAGTTCGGCACGCCCCAGGAGCTGCTGGCCACGCCCGCATCGGACTTCGTGGCCCGCTTCGTCGGCGCCGACCGCGGCCTGAAGCGGCTCTCGCTCAGCAAGGTCCGCGATCTCGAGCTCCGGCCGGCCGTCAGCGCGCGGCTCGGCGAGCCGGCCGCCGAGGCTCGCCGGCGGGCGGCCCTCGACCCGTTCCCGTACCTCCTCCTGGTCGACGGGGAGGACCGGCCGCATCGGCTGGGTGCCCGATCAGGCGATCCCCGGCGAGGGCCTCCTGACCGAGGCGATGGCCGTCCCGATGTCGCCCCTGCTGTCGCCCGAGACGACCCTCAAGGACGCCCTCTCGCTGATGCTCGACGCCGACGTCCAGGCCGGGATCGTGGTCGACCGGGCGGGCAAGGCCGTCGGCCTCCTGACGACCGACATGATCGGGATCTTCCTGCGCGAACAGGCCGGCCAGGTGGCGACGTGATCGACTGGGCCTGGG
The DNA here is from genome assembly GCA_963697135.1 of uncultured Chloroflexia bacterium. Taxonomy (GTDB): domain Bacteria; phylum Chloroflexota; class Limnocylindria; order Limnocylindrales; family CSP1-4; genus Palsa-1033. Next base: position 70,498 of record CAVOMZ010000008.1, read on the forward strand.
TCGGCGACCACCTCGGGGCGATCCTCTACCGGACCCTCCAGCACATCGAGTTCACCACGATCTCGGTCGTCGTCGGCTTCGCCGTGTCGTTCGGCCTGGCCCTCGTCATCCAGTCCCGTCGCTGGACCTATCCCTGGATCAGCGGCGCGGCCGGGATCCTGTACACGATCCCGAGCCTGGCCGTGTTCGCCGCCCTCGTCTCGATCACCGGCCTGACGATCTACACGGCCCTCCTCCCGCTGATCATGTACACCCTGGTGATCCTCGTCCGGAACATCGTGGCCGGCTTCGATGCGGCTCCGGCCGACGTCCTCGAGGCGGCCGACGGGATGGGCTACAGCCGCCGCGAGCGCTTCCGCCAGATCGTCCTGCCCCTGTCGATGCCCCTGGTCGTGGCCGGGCTGCGCCTGGCCACCGTATCGACGATCGGCCTGGTCACGATCACCGCGACCCTCGGCAGCTCGTTCGGCGGCCTGGGCTTCTTCATCCTCCAGGGCTACACGCTCAACTTCCCGACCGAGATCCTGGTCGGCGCGATCCCCTCGGTCGCCCTGGCGATCGTGGCCGACCTGCTGTTCGTCCGGCTCCAGCGCCGGCTGACGCCATGGACCTCGGGCGGCTCGCGCCGGGGACCGACCGCCGAGCAGCTCGTGATCGAGCCGGAAGGGGCGCCGGCTTGATCGCCTGGCTGCTCGACCCGGCCAACTGGTCCGGTCCGAACGGGATCCCGATCCGGATGGCCGAACAGGTCGGGATCTCGGCGATCTCGCTCCTGATCGCCGGGGCCATCGCCCTGCCGGTCGGGGTCTGGATCGGCCACACCGGGCGGGGCGCGACGCTGGCCGTCAACCTGGCCAACCTCGGCCGGGCGATCCCCTCGCTGGCGGCGATCGGGATCGTCGTCCCGATCACCCAGGCGCTCGATCCCAAGCTCGGCTTCAGGGTCTACCCGACCCTGGTCGCGATGATCATCCTGGCCGTCCCGCCGATCCTGGTGAATGCCTATGCGGGCATCGATGGGGTGGACCGCGAACTCGTCGAGGCGGCCCGCGGGATGGGCCTGCACGAGCGCCAGATCATCGGCCGGGTCGAGGTCCCGATCGCCCTGCCGGTCATCGCCGGCGGGATCCGCTCGGCCTCCGTCCAGGTGGTCGCCACGGCCACCCTCGGCGCCCTGTTCGGGTTCGGCGGGCTCGGCCGCTACCTCGTCGATGGCATGGCCCAGGGCGACGACGGCCAGCTCTTCGGCGGGGTCTTCCTGGTGGCCGTCCTGGCCCTCGCCGTCGAGGGCGGCTTCGCCCTGCTCCAGCGCTGGCTGACCTCGCCCGGTCTGCGCCAGGCCCGATCATCCGCGGGTCTCGAGTCCGCGTAGTCGTTTCCGAGGGCCCAGCCTGCGCGTGGTCGTTCGCGGCTGGTCGAACATGACGGTACCTGACAGGTTCGCTGGTATAGTCGAGCGGCCTCGCATAGCCGCCGCCCAGTGGCGGCACGAAGCAAGGAGGAGGCAGACCCAATGCGGCTGAACCGCGCGCTAGCCCTCGGGGCGTCGCTGCTGGTGCTTTTGAGCGCCTGCTCGACGGGTGGGGGCAGCAAGGCCACCATCAAGATCGGCTCTGACGGCTTCTACGAAGCCAAGCTCATGGCCGAGATCTACGCCCAGGCCCTCGAGGCGAATGGCTACACCGTGGATCGGACCGGCATCGGCGATCGGCGCCCGCAAGGTGACCGCGGCGGCCCTCGAGAGCGGCCAGATCGATCTCAAGCCCGAGTACATCGGGAGCGGCCTCGCCTACTACGAGCCAGGCAAGCAGACCGGCGACCCGAAGGCGAACGCGACCGAGCTCCAAGACGTGCTGAACGGCAAGGGTGGCGGGATCACCGTCCTGAACTACTCGCCGGCCGCAGGACCAGAACGCCTTCGTCGTCCGCAAGCGACACGCCGACCAGTTCCACCTGACGAAGATGAGCGACCTGACCGCGGTTCAGAGCCAGCTCAAGTTCGGGGTGGCGACGGACTGCCCGACCAACCCGGTCTGCGGCGCCGCCCTCAAGTCGGCCTACGGACTCGACCTGTCCAAGGCGACGCTCCTGTCGGCCTGCGACACGCCGATGGCCCAGGCCCTGCTGGGCAAGACGATCGACGTCGGCGAGCTGTGCTCGACCCAGCCCGACATCGCGGTCAATGGCTGGGTCGTCCTCCAGGACGACAAGGAGACCCAGCCGGCCGACAACATCGCTCCGCTCGTCCGGAACGACTACCTGGCCAAGGTCGACAAGACCGCCTTCGAGACGATCCTCAACAACGTCTCGGCCAAGATGGACACGGCGACCCTGACCGACCTCTGAACAAGCAGATCTCGGTCGACAAGCAGGACATCGCGGCGGTGGCCAAGCAGTGGCTCCAGGCCAACGGCTTCCTGCCGGCGGCTTCCTGAGCTAACCCCTCCTCGAAAAATCCTCGAGCCCTCGGCCGCGCCGGGGGCTCGTCGATTCCGGGCAGCCACGGCGGCCCGGCGATCGTCGATCCCGTCGACCACGGCGAGCCTCGGCGCGGCCGGTACTCCGCCAGGCCGGTAGTACCGGCGCCCGCGCTGGGCCCGTACTCAGTGGCCAATGTGCATGCCAGGCGAGCGGCAAGTCGGTCGTTACCTTGACCGACTCAGCACGTCAATCTGTGCAGCCTGTGCACGACCGGGCCGAAGTCGCGCACGATTCGCGGTTCGTCCGATGCCAGCCAGATCACGCCACGAAGGCCGTCACATGGGTCACAACTTGCCGCTTGCGCTGGCCTAGGTGACACGAAACCAGCGGGGTCGAGGCCCTACGACCCGCCCGACGGCTCAGGCGTCGCCGTCGGCGGTCGGACGGCCCGCCGATGACCTCCTCGACGACTTCGCCGACCTCGTGGACGCTGCTCGTCCAGCCGAGCCGGAGGAAGGCGATCGCCCCGCCGACGGAGGTCAGGATCAGGACCGAGGCGTGGGCCAGGAGGGCCAGGGCGAAGGCCTGCTCGGTCGACTGGCCGAGCGCCTCGGCGATCTTCACGGCCGCGAGCTCGTACGTGCCCGAGATAGCCCGGGCCGGACGGGATCGCCGTGGCCAGGGCGACGCCGGCGGCCAACAGGGCGGCCTCGCCGATCAACAGGTGGAGCCCGATCGCCTGGCCGATCGCGGCGAAGGCGACGACCGTCGCGCTCCAGGCCAGGACGCTCAGGACGAGGGCCTCGGCCAGGGTTCGTGGCCGGCCGGCCACGGCCAGGCCGTCGCGCAGGCGCCGGCCGGCCTCGACGACGCTCGGCCAGCGCTCGACGAACGCGGCCAGGCGCTGGGCCCCGGGCAGGCGATGGGCGGCGATCCCGATCGCCAGGCCGACGACGAGGAGCCCGACGACGGCCAGGCCGACAAGGATCGCGCTGGCCACGACCCCCCGGACGTTGAGGACGAGGATCGCGACGGCCGCGATCGCCACGACGACCGCCGCGTCGACGACCCGCTCGACGACGACCGTGCCCAGGGCGGAGGCCCGGCTGATCTTCTCGCGATCGCCCAGGTAGTGGCAGCGGACGAGCTCGCCCAGGCGGGCCGGCAGGACGTTGTTGGCCAGGTAGCCAACCAGGGTGTACTGGAGGATCGGGACGTAGCGGACCCACTTGATCGGCAGGACGAGGCGCTGCCAGCGCCAGGCCCGGACGAGGACGTCCGCCGAGAGGAAGACCATGCCGACCGCCAGCCAGGCCGGACTGGCCGACTTGATGACCGACCATGCCTCGGCCAGGTCCACCTGGCCAATGACCAGCCAGAGCGAAACGACCGAGATCGCCAGGCCGAGCCCGACCCGGACGACCGATCCCCGCGGGCCGCGCACCGGCGTCAGCCGGTCGTCGGCGTTGCGGGCCGTGAGCTTGGCCGAGCGACGGATCCGGGTGGTGTGGAGCATGTAGCGCACGACGACCCCGAGCGTGGCCAGGCCGTACACCACGCTCCGCTTGAAGCCGACCGAGCTGGCCTCCTCGAAGTAGCGGGTCGGCACGCCGATCTCGCCGATCCGGAACCGCCGGGCGGCCACGACCTGGGCGATCAGCTCCTGGTCGAAGACGAAGTCATTGCTGTTCAGGTCGTACGGGATCGCCTCGAGGAGCGCCCGGCTGTACGCCCGCAGGCCGGTGTGGTACTCGGACAGGTGGAGCCCGAAGACGAGGTTCTCGACCCCCGTCAGGAAGCGGTTGCTGACGTACTTCCAGCGGGGCATCCCGCCGGCCAGCGGATTGCCCAGGAAGCGGCTGCCGAGCATGAGGTCCCGTCGGCCGGCCACGATCGGGGCGATCAGCTCGGGAATCCGGGTGGCGTCGTACTGGTAGTCGGGATGGAGCATGACGACCACGTCGGCGCCTTCGGCCAGGGCGGTGTCATAGCAGGTCTTCTGGTTGCCGCCGTAGCCCCGATTCTGGCGATGGACGACGACCTGGAGGCCGAGGTGCTTGGCGATCTCGACCGTGTCGTCCCGGGACACATCGTCGACCAGGATCACGTGGTCGACGATGTCGAACGGGATGTCGGCATACGTCCGCTCGAGGGTCTGGGCCGCGTTGTAGGCCGGCATGACCACGATCACCCGGGGTTGCTCGACGGGATTCCCGTTCGGCGCAGCCGGGTCGGGTGATGGGCGGCTCACGGGGCGGTAGCCTACCGCATTGGACTGGATCGATCCGGCGCCCTAGCCTTCACCGCAGGAGGGACGATGTACGAACGACTCTTCGGCGGGAAGACCCAGGACCCGGCGATCGCCCAGCGGGTCCCGCCCGGCCAATACCGGACCGAGAAGTTCCCGGTCCTCCACTACGGATCGACGCCCTCGACCGACCTCGCCACCTGGGACTTCAAGGTCTTCGGCGAGGTCGACAGCCCGTTCCGGCTGACCTGGACCGAGTTCAAGGCGCTGCCCCGCAAGACTGTCCAGACGGACATCCACTGCGTCACCCGCTGGACGAAGCTGGACACGACCTGGGAGGGCGTGCCGATCCAGGAGATCCTGTCCCGGGCCCAGCTCCGGCCGGCGGCCGGGTTCGTGGTCGCCCACTCAGAGCAGGGCTACACGGCGAACCTGCCCCTGTCGATCCTTGACGATGACGACGTCCTGCTGGCCGACACGTTCGGCGGCCAGCCACTCGAGCTGGAGCATGGCTGGCCGCTCCGCCTGCTCGTGCCCAAGCGCTACTTCTGGAAGAGCGCCAAGTGGATCCGTGGCCTCGAATTCAGCGACCACGACATCCTCGGATTCTGGGAGCGCTACGGCTACAACAACGATGCCGATCCGTGGAAGGAAGAGCGCTTCTCCGAGTAGCCCGCTCGGCCGTCGGCCTTCCGGCCGCGGCGGCGCCTCGCGCTCAGTTCCGACGGAGCGCCGCCATCCGGGGATCGACGTTGTAGATCCGCAGGCGGCGTTCGAGCAGGCTGATCTCGCGCTCGACCAGCCGGTGCAGCTCCTCCATCCGCTCGACCGTCGTGTCCGCCTCGAGGAGGGCCTGGCGACGAGGCTGGTCGACCTGGATGATCCCGCTCAGCAGGTAGGACAGGACGGTCGGGTCGCTGGGGATCGTGAATTGGGTCTCCTCGGCCGACCTGCCCCGGCTGAGAACGACGTCGCCCTCCTCGGGCTCGCTGTCATCGACATCAACCTCGAGCTGGACGTCGAGCTCGGGCCCATCCTCGCCCTCGGCCGGCTGGAGCAGGGTCAGGTAGCGCACGAAGCGTTGCTGGAGGTCGACCGTCAGGTCGATCGCCCGGCCGGCGTCGCCCAGCGACTCGGCCAGCTCGGTCACCTCGCCGACGAGGTAGGCCTCGCGGCCGATCGCGACGTTCTCGATCCGGAACCGGCGGCCGCCGACGACGAGCAGGTCGAAGCGGCCATCGCTGTACTTGGACGCCTCGCGGATCTCGGCGATCGTGCCGACCGAGGCGATCGAGGCCGCCCCCGGGCCGACCTCCCGGCCGTCCCGGATCAGGACGACCCCGAACGGCTCGTCACGCTCCAGGCAGCGCCGGGTCATCGCCCGGTAGCGTTCCTCGAAGATCCGCAGCGGCAGGGCCACGCCCGGACAGAGGACGGTGTGGAGGGGGAACAGCGGGAGCTCCACGCTCAGCCGCCGATGAAACGGAAAACGCCGCCGGGGTTGCTCACCGGCGGCGTCGGAACCAGGGCCGTCTCAGGCCGGCCGGCTCAGTGGGCGCAGCCTCGCGGCGCTCCGCCGTCGTCGGCGGTCCGGAAGCTCGATCCGCAGCCGCAGGCGGCGACCGCATTCGGGTTGTTGACCGTGAAGCCGGCGCCCATCAGGGTGTCGACGTAGTCGATCTGGGCGCCGCGGAGGAGGTCGATGCTCTTGCCGTCGACGTAGACCTTGACCCCGTTCGCCTCGAGGGTCTGGTCCTCGGGGGTCGGCGCATCCTCGATCATCATGCCGTACTTGAAGCCCGAGCAACCCCCGCTGTAGACGTAGACCCGCAGGCCAATCTCGGGGCTCGTCTCGGCGGCCGTGAGCTCGCGCAGCTTGCTGGCGGCCGCGTCGGTCAGGCTCAGGGTCGTGGGCTGGATCTCGAGCATTCGGTGCTTCCTCCTTCGGAGGCGCTGATCAGGTGGTGCAGGGCTGGTGCTCGAGATCATCGTACGCAACGCAACCGGTTTCGACAAGCGTACTGTCGAAACTCGTTCGTACCGGGTCGGTCAGCCGTCGATCCGCTCGACCACGGTGGCAATCCCCTGGCCGACGCCGATGCACATCGTGGCCAGGCCGAATCGGCCGCCGGTCCGGGCCAGCTCGTGGACGAGCATCGTGATCAGCCGTCCGCCGCTCATCCCGAGCGGATGGCCGAGGGCGATCGCGCCGCCATTCACGTTGACCCGCTCGGGATCGAGCCCGAGCTCGTCGATGCAGGCCAGGGACTGGCTGGCAAAGGCCTCGTTCAGCTCGACCAGGTCGAGGTCGGCCACGCTGATCCCGGCCCGCTCGAGCGCCTTCCGGCTGGCCGGCACCGGCCCGATGCCCATGACCGCGGGATCGACCCCGGCGACCGCGGTCGAGACGATCCGGGCGAGCGGGCGGAGGCCCAGGGCCCGGGCCCGATCGGCCTCGGCCAGGAGGACCGCGCTGGCCCCGTCGTTGATCCCCGAGCTGTTCCCGGCAGTGACCGTCCCGCCGGCTCGAAAGGCCGGCTTGAGCCGGGCCAGGGCTTCGAGGCTCGTGTCCGCCCGGGGATGCTCGTCCCGGCCGACGAGGACGGGCTCGGCGCCGGGCCGGCCGGGCACCTCGACCGGCACGATCTGGGTGTCGAACCGACCCGCTTCGATCGCCGCGATCGCCCGCCGGTGGCTGGCCAGGGCGAACGCGTCCTGGCGGTCCCGGGCGACGTGCCAGCGCTCGGCCACGTTCTCGCCGGTCTCGCCCATCGACTCGAGCTTGTGACGCTCGGCCAGGCGCGGGTTCGGGAAGCGCCAGCCGAGGGTCGTGTCCTGGAGCTCGTGGCTGCCACGCTCCCAGGCGGCGGCGGGCTTGGCCATCACGAACGGGGCCCGGGTCATCGATTCGACCCCGCCCCCGATGAACACCTCACCGTCGCCGACCTGGATCGCGTGGGCGGCCGAATTGATCGCCTGGAGGCCGCTGCCGCAGAGCCGGTTCACGGTCAGGCCGCCGATCTCGATCGGCAGGTCGGCCAGCAGGAGGGCCATCCGGGCCACGTCCCGGTTGTCCTCGCCGGCCTGGTTGGCGCAGCCCAGGATCACGTCCTCGATCAGCCCCGGATCGATCCCGACCCGGTTGACGATCGCCCGCAGGACGACCGCGGCCAGGTCATCCGGCCTGACCGAAGCCAGCGCACCGCCGTAGCGTCCGATCGGGGTGCGGACGGCGTCGATGATCCAGGGGTCGCGCAGGGGTCGGTGGGGATCGCGGGTCATGCCCCTGATTGTAGGGCTGGCCCGAGGCCCGGCCGCACCAGGCGCTCAGGGCGCCTGGAGGGTGACCGTTACCCGACCACCGAGGACGCTGATCGTGGAGAAGCCGCCCGCGCCGGGGCCTTCGAAGATGATCGAGGCGATCTCCGAGCCGTCCTGGCCGGTCCCCTCGGACTCGTGGTTGATCGTGTAGCCGGTGGCTGGCAGCGTGCTCAGGTAGAACGGGTAGATCGACTTCGGATCGGCCACGTTCGTGGCCGAGCAGGTGATCGTGCCTTCGCTGTCGGTGGCCGTCACGCCACGGCAATCGAGGCCAACCGGCAGCGGAAAGCCCTGGCCGAGGGTGCCGCCCTGGGCCACGATGACGATCGAAGGCCCGGGGGTCGCGGATGCACGCGAGAGGTCTACCGCGGGGGACGCCGTGATCGTGGGCGTCGTGCTGCCGCTGCCATAGATCTTGTTGCAGAGGGTGCCGTAGGCCTGGGCGATCTGGGTCGCGGCATCATTGGGCATCGAGCCGGGCTGGTAGCTTGCCTTGCCGGCGAGATGCTCGTAGCCGGTGGTGGTCAGCCCGCAGGCGACCTGGCCGCTGATCGACACGAAGTCGGTGCTGCCCGGAAAATGCTCAGCCTGGTCGCCCACGCCGCTGAACATCGTGGCGCCACTGGTTGCTCCGCCTGCCGTCGACCACCAATCGGTCGCATCCTGACCCGTCCGAACGTTGATATCGAGCGCGGTCGAAACCCCGCCCGGGGCATCGTTCGCCTGGAATTCGCAGGTGTCGCCCACTTCCTTCGGACCCGGAAGCTCGGTCACCACCGGCACGCTGAAGAACGGCTGGACATCGGCCTTCGTCAGCTTCTGGCACGGATCGATCGCGCCGGTGGTCCCCCCGTCGGTCCCGCCCGGGACGGGGCCCGAGCTGGCCTGGCCGGCTCCAACGGGAATCGAGGGCGCCGGAACACTGGATCCCGAGGCGGCCGAGCAGCCGGCGGCGACGAAGGCGAGGCCGATCAGCGTCGGCAGCAGGATCCGGGGATATCGAAACGGCGCGGTGACCATGGCCTGAACCTCGATCGACGTCAGGCGACCGGACGGTTCACCTGCAGGGATCAGTCAACGGCCCGTCGATCGCAACTCGATCGCAGGACCGCCTGCTCATGGCTCCCGGCGCCGGGCGTGCGCCCGGGCCCAGGCGAACGGACCCTCCGGATGGCCGGCCCCGAGCTGCATCGCCAGGTCGACCGTGGCCTCGTCGGCGGCGACGCCCTCGTCGAGGGCCAGGACCGCCTCGTCGGCGATTGCCTGGCGGATCCGCCTGGCCGACCTGGTCGGGCCGGTCGTGGCCGGCCTCGGACTGCCCAGTCGAACTCCGTGGCCGGACCCAGGAGAGCGCCGCTGGCGTCGTAGCGATAGAAGCCCTCGCCGGTCTTCTGGCCGAGCCGCCCGGCAGCCACGAGCGCCGCCTGGATCGGCGACGGCCGGAACCTGGGGGCCCGGTTGAAGCCCTCCCACACGCCGGTTGCCGCGGCGAGGTTCACGTCGATCCCGATCAGGTCCATGAGCTGGAACGGTCCGAGGGGAAAGCCCTCGGCTCGCAGCGCGGCGTCGATCTCGAGGATCGTCGACTCGCCTTCCTCGAGCTCGCGGAGGGCCTGGATCGTGAACGGCCGGTTGACCCGGTTGACAATGAACCCGGGGTGGTCCGAGCAGCGGATTGGGGTCCGGCCCCAGTCCGAGACGAGCGCGGCGGCCGCCTCGACCACCGGCCCGGTCGTCTTCCGGCCGGCGACGACCTCGACCAGGGCCATGACCGGGGCCGGATTGAAGAAGTGGAGCCCGAGGACGCGTTCCGGATGCTCGCCGGCCGCCGTCGCGATCGAGTCGATCGACAGCGCGCTCGTGTTCGTGGCCAGGATCGCGGCCGGTTCGAGCAGCTGATCGAGGCGGCCGATGAGCGCCTGCTTGACCTCGAGGTCCTCAACGACGGCCTCGATCGCGACCGCGGCGCCGGCCGCTTCGGCGGGATCGAGGCCCAGCGACAGGCGCTCGAGGATCGCGGCCCGGGCGTCGTCCAGGGCCGGGCCGGCGAGGCCCCGTTTGACGAGCCGGCGGCCGAGGCCGTTCGAGATCCGCGACCGGGCCCGCTCGCCGGCCGCCGGATCAACGTCGATCAGGCGGACTCGATGGTCGTGCTCGAGGGCGAGCTGGGCGATCCCGGCGCCCATCGTGCCCGCGCCGAAGATCGCGATCTCGGGCGGCACCCGCTCAGGCGTCCTTGAACTGCTCGAACGGCTGGCGGCAGTCGGTGCAGTAGTGGATCGAGCGGCAGCGTGTCGGCCCGAAGGCGTTCTCGAGGACCGTCCGGCGCGAGCCGCAGTAGGGGCAGGTCGCCCGGGGCACGCTCTCGAGCGAGAGCGACGGCGGGGCAAAGCCGCTCGCGATGAGCGCCCGGCGCCCGGCCTCGGTGATTCGCTCGGCCGTCCAGGGCGGGTCGTAGCTCGTCGCGACCGCGACCGTTCCGACCCCGCTGGCGGGGTCCGCCTCGAGGATGGCGAGGCGGTCGAGCACCTCGGCCCGAACCAGGTCGAGGGCCGGGCAGCCGATGAACGTCGGCAGGAGCTCGACCTCGAGACGTCCGCCGGCCAGCGTGACCTCGCCCACGATTCCCAGGTCGATGATCGAGATCGCCGGGATCTCCGGATCATGGATCCCGGCCAGGATCGCCCGCGCCCGGTCGAGCACCCCCGCCGGACGATCGGCAGCGATCGTCACCACGTCGCCACCGGGTCGAGCGAGCGGACCGAGGTGAGCTCGCTCCACAGCCAGGTGAAGGCGGGACCGTGCTCCGAGCGGGCCGTGGACGGGTCGAGGGAAGCAGCCGCGGCCGGTGGCAGGCGCAACCCGAGGCGTTCGAGGACCGGCTCGATCCGGGCCAGCCAGCGATTGGTCAGCTCTGCCCCGCCCACGGGCAGGAGGCCCGCTTCGAGCAGGATCGGTTCGCCGGCCAGCGGCGCCAGGACACTGGCCGCGTCCGGCCCGACGAGCTCGAGGGCCTCCGCGAGACGCTGCCGGGGCTCGCCCGCCCGGCGGGCCAGTCGCTCGAGCCAGGCCTCGCCGTGGGCCAGGTGATACGTCTCCTCCCGGCGGACCTTGCCGACGAGCTCGGCCAGGGCTGCGTCGCTCGACCCGGCCAGGGCCTCGAGCCGGACCGAATTGGCCGTGTCGTAGAGCCAGCGCCGGGTCATCGTCCGGGCCCAGTCCCCTCGACCGTGGTCGACCAGGCGGCAGTGCCGGAACGCCTCGGCCGGCCGATCGTAGGCCAGCCGGTCCGGGTCGCTCTCGAGGAGATCGGCCAGGAGGCCGTAGTAGGCGCTGGCGTGGCCGAGCTCGTCCTGGGCCATCGAGCTCATCGCCACGTCTTCCTCGAGGTGCGGCGCGATGCCGGTCCACTCGCTGTCGGCAAAGCCGAGCACGAAGTCGTCGTCGGCCAGGGCGAACAGCAGGTCCGCGTGAGCCGCCGCGAGCGCGGCCTCGGCGCTCATCGCGGCCGTCACTTCGGCGCCGGGCCGGCCGCTCGACGCGGTCCGCTTCGCCTGGCCCGTCCGCTGGCGGGCCTCGGCCAGCTTGTCGCGCATGACGAAGCCGCCCGGCTTCTTGTACGAGCGATCGAGCGGCGGATTGAGCAGGTCCGGGTCATCGAGCTCGACGATGTCGGCCCGGCGGACGACCCACAGGCGGAGGCTCTCGCCGCGCCGCGAGTAGAGCTCCCGGGCGTAATGGGCAGCCAGGGTCGGGTCCGGCGCGACGACGCTCCCGCCGTGACGCATCGGATCGCCCTCGCGCTCCTGGCGAAAGACCTCGAACGGCTCGAGGACGGGGGCGGCCAGGCCGCCGGGGCCGGTCTCGGCGCGCCCGGCCGAGCTGGCGCGGCCCGGCTCCGGGGGCAGCATCAGGCGGCCGCCCCGGCAGGCCCGGTAGGCCCGGCAGCCCCGAGGATCGTCTCGCGGACCCAGCGGGTCTCGGCGTACGCCTCGCGGCGGAAGCCAACCCGCGCCTCCGAGGCCGGGCCATGACCGGTCACGACCGAACGAAGCTCGTTCCAGTCGGGCTCCGTGTACAGCCAGGTGCCGGTCTCGGGATCCTGGCGGAGCTCCGGATCGGGCAGGCTCAGGCCGAGCTCGCGGACGCGCGGGACGTAGATCGAGAGGAACTCCTGGCGCAGCTCCTCGGAGCTCTTGGCCTTGATCCGCCAGTACAGGTCGCGATCCTTCTCGCGGGGCGAGCGCGGCCCGTGCATCTGCATCAGGGGCGGCCACCAGCGATCGAGCGCTTCCTGGACCATCGCCCGTTGCCCGCGCGTGCCGCCGGCCAGGGTCACCACGACGTCCCGGCCATGCATGATGTGGACCGACTCCTCCCAGCAGATCTTCTTCATCGTTCGGGCGTACGGGCCGTAGCTCGAGTCGCGCAGCGCCTGCTGGGCCACGATTGCGGCGGCATCGACGAGCCAGGCGATCACCCCGATGTCGGCCCACGTCCGGGTCGGGTAGTGGAAGACGTTGTGGAACTTCGTCCGGCCGGCGAGCAGGTCGTCGATCATCGCCTCACGAGACTTGCCCAGGTCCTCGGCCACCCGGTACAGGAGCTGGGCGTGCCCGACCTCGTCCTGGATCTTGGCCGTCAGGGCGAGCTTCCGGCGCAAGGTCGGCGCCCGCATGATCCAGTCGCGCTCCGGGAGGACGCCCATCAGCTCGCTGTTGGCGTGCATCTCGACGAAGCGCAGGACGCTGAGCCGGTACTCGTCGGGCATCCAGTCTCCGGCCTCGACCTTGCCCCCGGCCAGGACGTGCTCCTCGAACGCCTTCTGGCGCTCATCCGGCGGGCGATTCTCGTTGAACGGCAGCCGGGTCCGGTCGCGTTCGGGGAGGACCGGATCGAGGGCCCGTGGGTCGGTCATTGGACGGCCTCCCTGGCGCTCAAGGCCCGCCGGCTGAGGTTGGCGTATTCAGCGGCGATCGCCCGGGCCGAGAGGGTCCCGTCGGGCTTGTACCAGGTCGCGATCCCGTTCAGGGCGGTGAGGATGTACGAGGCGGCCAGGGCCGGGTCGACCGGCGCGAAGTCACCCGACTGGCTGCCCTCGGCGACCAGCCGGCGCCAGCGGTTCTCGTAGGCGTCCCGGCGCTGCCCGATCCGGTTCCGTCGGTCGGCGCTCAGCGAGCGCCACTCGCGGACGAAGACCCCGGCCTGGCCGACGTCTTCGGTCACGACCCCGACATGGGCGCTGACGAGGGCCTCGAGCCGGTTCGGAGCGATCTGGCCGGCGGTCTCCAGCTCGGCCCGGTCGGCGGCCGCCTCGAAGCGCTCGGCGGCCCGCCGGACGATCGCCCAGAGCAGGTCCTCCTTCGAGGCGACGTGGGCATACAGGCTTGCTCCCTGGATCGAGACTCCCCGGGCAATGTCCCGCACGCTCGTGGCGGCGTAGCCCTGCTGGCGGAACAGGCTCGAGGCCACGTCCTCGATCTGGCGGCGTCGCGTCTCGACCAACGGTTTGCTGACCTCTCGTGCCCTGAAACGGACCAACCAAACGTTTGTTAGGCAACGCTAGGCCGAGCCGCCGAGCCTGTCAACTGCGGCCAAAGCCCAATGCCCTCGGCCGCCAAGGCCTGGCGCCGTCGGCCGGCGAGCCTTCAGGCTCCGGCAAGCGCCGGGACCATCGGCCGCGCGTCCAGGCATCTGCCGGCCGGTATGTCTCGTGGATATCCCGAGTTGCACTGTTCCGGATCGCGACCCGCTCCCTGGCCGCGGAGGCCTGGCAGGCCTCGAGCGGTACCTCATCCGGCCGGCGACAGTACCGCTGGCCGATGGTGCCCGGAATCCACGGCTTCTACTGTCGTCTGACATGGCCACTGAACGACCCGGCACGCGGATGGACGCCGAACGGGAGCGCGGGCTGGTCGTCCGAGCGCGCACCGATCCGGCGGCCTACGGCGAGCTGTTCGATTTCCACCTGCCCCGCGTCTACGGCTTCATCGCGCGCCGGGTGGCCGACCGGGCGAGCGCCGAGCGGATCTGCTCGGCCACGTTCGAGCGTGGCCGCGAGGCGGTCGAGGCCGGCACGTTGCGTGAGGCGAGCCTTGGTGGCTGGCTCGTCCGGGTCGCCGCGACGGCGATCGCGGATCAGGCCGGGCGAGCGGACCAGGGCCCAGCCGACGGGATGCGGTCCGGCGATCGTGCCGCGCCTGACGCCGAGCGGAGCGCGGCGCTCGTGGGCGACGATGCCGCGACGGCCGTCTTCGCGGCCGCCCTCGACCGGGACGACCTGCGCCGGGGCCTCGCCCGGATCACCGAGCCCCAGCGCCGGATCCTCGTCCTCAAGTTCCTCGACGGCCTGACCCCGGCCGAGCTGTGCACCGCCCTGGGCATCTCGGCCACGACCCTCGATGTCCGCCTCAATCGGGCCCTCCGCGCCCTCCACACCGCGAGCGCGGGTCGAGCCACGCATGCCGCGTAAGGCGCCATCGGGTTCGGCCGATCCCGGTTCTCCAGCCGGAGATCGCGGCAGGCGGCCCGAAGGCTTCGACCCTCCCGATGGCCGAGCCGATCCCGTTCACCGCCGCAGCGGACCCCGCTGCGGACGAGCTCGGGGCCCTCTCCACGAGCCTGGCCGGCGCCGGGCGACGGGCCCGCAGCCGGAAGGCCCAGGCCGAGAGCGCCCGGCCCGAACCGGCCTACAGCCAGGGGCTGCGTGATCAGCTGACCCAGGCCACGCCGACGTCCGCCGTGGCCTCGGGCGCGGCAGCCGCCGGTGGAGCAGCGGCCTCCTCAGCCGTGTCAACGACGAACGCGCCAGCAAGCGACGGTCTCGGACCGCTGAGCCGGCCCCGCGTCACGGCCGGCTCCGCGACGAGCTCCACGGCTCGATCTGGCGCCGACGCGGCAACCCATCGCGGTCGCCAGGCCGCGCTGTGGGTCGTCCTCGGGGCGGCCGTCCTCGTCCTGGCCGTGGCGACCGCGGGGATCGTCTCCGGCCGACTGGCCGGGACACCGGGCAATCGGGCGGTCGACGCCTCGGGCGCGACGCTCGTTCACGCCGGGGCCAGCTCGAACCTTGCTGCCGGCGACGCCCTGGCCAACGGCGATGAGATCCGGGTCTCGGCCGGTGGTCAGGCGACCCTCCAGATCGGCTCGAGCCAGGCCCGGCTGGCCGGCGGGGCCGATGTCCTGCTCGACTCGCTCGACCCAGCCCAGGTCGCCCTCGACCTGCGCGCCGGACGCGCCTATTCGCGGGTGTCCCTGCCGGCCGGCGGGAGCTACGTCGTCGTGACCGGCCCGTACTCTTGGAGCGCGACCGGCACGGCCTTCGATCTCGACCGGGCGGCCCTGTCCGGCGGAACCGATGGAATCACCCTGCTCGCGCTCGAGCACAGCGTTTCGGTCAGCGGCCCGGACGCCGAGACCGAGGTCCACCAAGGCAGCGCCGCGACCGTCCAGGTCGGCGGAAGCGCCCCCGCCGGGCTCACCGTCAATCCGATTCCGACAAGCGCCTTCAGCGATCCGTGGCTCATCGCGAACGCCCAGGCCGACGAGCAGCTGGGCGATCCCATCGGCGCCCTGGCCGGGGTCGCCCTGGCGCCGAACGACACGCCGACGGCCGAGCCGAGCGAATCGATCGCTCCGAGCGCACTCCCGACCGACACGCCGACCGCCAGCCCGAGCCCGAGCGACCAGCCTTCGGCCAGCCCGTCGCCGGATGCGAAGGCCACGCCGCGTCCGACGCCGGTTCCGAGCGCCACGCCGACGCCGACGCCGACCGCGACTCCCCGGCCGAGCTTCAGCCTGAGCGCGACCTCGTGCCCGGGCGGGGTCGTCCTGTCCTGGACGAAGTACTCAGGCTCCGGCTTCGTGAAATACGTGACGACCCGCGACGGAACGCCGATCTCGAGCGGTACGAGCACGAATCAGGCAACGACCAGTGGCTTCGATCAGATCGACTCGACGACCCACGACTACCAGACGAAGGTCGTCGGACTGGGGGGCAAGGTCCTCGCCGCGAGCCCGGTCGAATCGTTCTTCGGCAAGCCCGAAGAAGACACCAACCCGATCGTGTCGATCGACGGGAAGTCTTTCAACTGGACCGGCTTCAGCGGGCCGGGCGCCTGCTTCAGCCAATACCGGGTCGTCTACGTCAAATCCGACCACAGCGTGAACGTGATCGTGGTCAAGTCGGTCTACCAGACCTACACCTCGATCCCGTCGGGGTCGAGCGGAGAGCAGATCGAGTTCACCGTGGTGGCCGTCCGGGTGTTCGGCAGCCAGAGCCTCGAAGTCGCCCATTCGGGCCAGGTCAGCTACACCTACCCCTGACCCGCTCCGCCGTTCAATGCCGCCGTCCCGGCCGGCGTGCCGGCGGCCCCGGGCCAGGGCTCCTGCGCCGGCCCGAGCGGATGCAGCCGGTCTTCGAGCACCTCGTCGAGGAAGCGGCCGTCAGCGCGCGGCGCAGCTGGCCGGCGGAGCATCGGCGCGAACCAGCCGATCACGACGATCACCAGGGTCCCGAACCAGGCCGGGCCGTGCGGCCCGGCGGTGAAGGCCAGGGCCACCCAGAGGGCCAGGGCCCGCAGCTCGAGCAGGGCCGGCAGGGCGACCATGAAGCCGTGCGCATAGAGCGAGGGTGAGACGGCCACGCTGACCAGCCCGAGCCGGCCGAGGAGCGGCCGGCCGCGGGCGAGCACCGCCAGGCCGAGCAGTCCGAACCCGATCACCGTGACCGCAATCGCCGGCAGGTAGCGATCGAGGGCGATCCCATAGAACGTGGCCGGCACGAGCGGTTGCGAGCGAACGAACCAGCCCAGCCCGGCCAGCCAGTCGGCCCACAGCTCCGTGCCCGTGAGGGGCAGGGTCAGGAGGACGATCCCGCCCAGGATCGCCAGGCCCACGACCAGGTCGCGCCAGCGCCGCTCGGCAACAAGCCACAGGCTGATCACCGCGCTGGGCGGCTTGAGGAGCGGGCCGAGGACGAGGCCGACGCCGGACCACGGGGCGAGGGCGACGAACAGGAACAGGAAGACCGCCACGTTGCCGACGTAGATCCCCTCGGCGAACGGCGGCCAGGCCAGGAAGGCAATCCGCCACCAGCCGGTGACGCCAATCCGGCCGAGCCCGACCAGGGCGGCGGCCACCAGCGCCACGACCCAGCAGCTGGCCACGATCGTCCTCGGCAGGCTCGACAGGAGCGCGGCGATCGGCAGGGTCGGGGGCGGATAGAGGTACGGATAGTCAGTCGGGTCGGGCGGGCGACCGGTCATGAGGTCGGTCAGGTAGACCGGCTGTCCGAGGCGGAAGTGAAGCCCGGCCTTGAGATACAGGTCGAAGTCGCGCAGGGCCTGGCCGCCCAGGAAGGTCAGGTCGACCAGGAGCCAGCCGCTGACCACGAGGACGGCCAGGACGAGGGTTGGCTGGAGTCGCCGGCGCCGAGCAGCGATGAACAGCAACCCCGCCCCCGCCAGGACCGCCCAGATCAGGACGGGCGACCAGCCGTATGAGCCGGGCAGCTGCCAGGATTCCCCGCCCAGCAGGATCACGCCGGCACCACCTGCCACGACGAGCCAGGGGAGGATGGTCGGGCGCCTCATCCCGGCCGAACGGCTCTGCTCAGGATCCGCTGAATTGTGGCTCGCGCTTCTCGACAAAGGCGGCCAGGCCCTCGGCGTGGTCGCTCGTCCGGCCGGCGATGCCCTGGAGCGACGCCTCGTAGTCGAGAGTCGCCTCGAGGCTCGAGGCGAGGGCCCGCTGGATCGCCCGCTTCGTCAGGGCGACCGCGCGGGGCGCGCCCGAGGCGAGCGTCCGGGCCATCCCGGCCGCCTCGTCGGCCAGCGCATCGCCCGACACGACCCGGTTCACGAGTCCGACGTCGAGCGCCCGGGCGGCCGTGATCGGTTCAGGCAGGAACATCAGCTCGGTCGCCCGGCCGAGCCCGACGAGGCGGGGCAGCAGCCACGTCGCCCCGCTGTCGGGAATCAGGCCGATCCGGCCGAAGGCCAGCACGAACGAAGCGCCCTCGGCCGCGATCCGCAGGTCGCAGGCAAAGGCGAGCGAGGCCCCGGCCCCGGCAGCCACCCCGTTGACCGCGGCGATCACCGGCTTGTCGAGGCCGACGATCGCCCGGACGAGGGGGTTGAAGCGTTCCCGGACCTCGACATCGAGGGGGGCCGGGTTCGGCTCAAGCCGTTCCTTCAGGTCCTGGCCGGCACAGAACGCCCGGCCGGCACCAGTCAGGACGACGGCCCGGACCTTCGTGTCACGACCAGCCTCACGGAGGGCCGCCAGCAGGTCGGCCTTGAGCGTCGCCTCGAGGCTGTTCAGGGCGGCCGGCCGATCGAGGGTGATCGTGGCGACGCCGGAATCGACGTCCCAGCGGAGCGCGCTGAAGGCCGCCGCCATCGTCGTCAGCCGGCCAGCGGTCGCAGCTCGTCGCCGACCAGCTCGAACAGGCGGCGGTCGATCGGTTCGTCGGCTCCCTCGGCATGGTCGGCCACGAAGCCGGCCAGCTGCTCGGCGAACTCGGCATCCCCGGAGGTCGAGATGCCGGCCACGAGCAGGTTCCGCTCGGGCAGGCCGACGAGGATCGGCCGGCCAGCGGCCTGGAGCCGCTGGGCGAGCTGGGCCCGGACCTCGGGCAGCAGGATTCGGGCGGCGTCCGGCCCGGTCCCGGTGTCCGACGAGGTGAGCCGGCGATCGCCCGATTCCTCGTCGGTCCAGTCCGCGCCCGCCGACCAGGCTGCCAGGTTGGCCAGCGCCGCCGCCTCGATCTCGCCCGGCGCCACGCCCCAGGACACGAGGTGCTCACCGTTGACCACGATGTCGAAGCCGGCCGCCGGGATGGCGTAGACCACCGGCAGCCCGCAGGGGCCGTCGCCCAGGACGGGCAGGGTGTGGCTCGCCGGGTTCATCGCCAGGGCGGTCCGGTCGACATCGGCCAGGCGCACGCCGGCCGTGCCGACCGGCCGGAGAAGGGGCATCAGGAGCGGCCGGGCCGCATCCCAGTCGTGCTCGGGCGCCAGCGACACCGGCGGAGCATCGGCAGCCGTCGGAACGTGGCCGCTGACCGGAGAATCGGCGTCGATCGGGGCAAGCACATCCGGCGCGGTGTCGCGATACGACGATGCCGGCCCATCGCCCAGGTCGCGGCTCAGATCGCTGCCATAGTCGGAGCCACCCTCGTCGGGTTGACCAACCGTCTCGTCGATCACCGTGCCCTCCTCACCGTCCGCGCCAGCTCGGCGCACGCTTTTCGGCAAAGGCCGCCATGCCTTCGCTCTGGTCCTCGGTCGAGAACAGGCCGAAGAACGTCCGCCGCTCGTCGGCCAGGCCGTCGGTCAGGCTCGACTCGAATGCCTCGTTGACCATCGCCTTGGCCGCCCGGACGGCGAGCGGGGGCATCGTCGCAATCCGGCCCGCCAGCTCGAGGGCCCGGTCGAGCGTCTCCTCGGAAGGCACGACGAGGCTGACCATGCCGGCGGCCTCGGCCTCGTGGGCCGTGATCGAACGTGCGGTCAGGATCAGCTCCATCGCCCGGGCCTTGCCGATCGCCCGGGTCAGGCGCTGGGTGCCGCCGGCTCCGGGAATCACGCCCAGGCGGATCTCCGGCTGGCCGAACTGGGCGTCCTCGCCGGCCACGATCAGGTCGCAGGCCAGGGCCAGCTCGCAGCCGCCGCCGAGGGCATAGCCCCGGACGGCCGCGATGATCGGCAGGCCGATCTCGCGCAATCCGTCCCAAGGCCCGAAGCTGTCGCTCGCGCTGAGCGACTCCGGCGTCTGCCCGGCCAGCTCCTTGATATCGGCGCCCGCGGCGAAGGCGCGCGTCCCGGCGCCGGTCAGGACCACCGCCCGGCAGAGCGGGTCACGGTCGAGCTGCTTCGAGGGCCGCGACCAGCTCGTCGAGCAGCCCAAACGAGAGGGCATTCAGGGCGCCCGGACGGTCGATCGTGACGAGCGCAACACCCGGGGCCGGCTCACCCGTCCCGAACGGAGCGGGAGCCGGGAAGGCGACCCGGACCAGCGGCTCTGACGACACGCCGCCAGTATCTACCCCTGCCCGGGCACGATTGAGCCGCGCCTGAAGATCGGCCTAGGCGGGCAGGGTCGGGGGCAGGAGGTCCGGGGCGTCCTCGAGCACGATCAGGCTGGCCAGGCCCGGCGCGATCGAGCGCAGGTTCCGGCCGGCCGCCCGCATCGCGTCCGAGGCGAGGCCGGCATCGAGGGCCGCCCGGTCGTCGAAGTCGAGCTCGGTCACGAGGATCAGGTCGGTCTCGCCGCCGAGGGCCTCGGCCACCCGGCGGACCCGCATCGCCCGCAGGCCGGGCGTCTCGGCCGCCAGCGGCAGGTGGGTTTCGGCGTAGGCCCGCTCAAACGTTCGGACGGCCTCATCGCCACCGTCGGGTCGCCGGAACAGGACCAGCAGGGTCGTCATTGGTGACCTCCCTCGAACGTTGCCCCCGAGCCGCCCGCCGGACGGGCCGATCGTCCCCGGGCAACCTGCTCGGTCGAACGATAGAAGCCCGCCAGCGCCTCGTTGAACAGGCCCGGCCGGCGGACCATCACCTCGTGCCCGCAGCCCGGAGCGACGAACAGGCGGGCGTCGGGCAGCTGCCGCATCAGGCCCCAGGCATGGTCGACCGGCACGAACGGATCGTGGTCGCCGACCGCAACCAGGGCGGGCAGGGCGATCCGGCGCAGGTCGCGCGGACTGAGCAGCTCCTGGGTCATCACGTCGGCTGCGATCGCGGGCAGCAGACGGCGCCAGGCACCCTCGCCCTGGACAGGATCGTGCCGGCGGCCGAGGAGGGCCGCCCATTTCGGGTCGTCGCGCCCGATCCGTCACGGATCCATCAGCCGCCGGACGACGCTCGCCCGCGGCTCGCGCTGGGTCGTGATGCCGACGACGACGAGCGTCCGGAGCCGCTCCGGATGGCGAGTCGCGAACTGGAGGGCGGTCATCGCTCCCATCGAGAAGCCGAGGAGGTGGAACGTGTCGAAGCCCAGCGCATCCACGAAGTGGAGGACATCGTCCACCAGCAGGTCGTAGGTGAAGCCGCCGGCCGCGTCGTAGCGGGTCGAGCCGTGGCCCCGGGCATCGGGCAGGTACACGTGGAAGGCTTTCGAGAGGTGGGGGACCTGGGCGGCGAAATCCTCCCGGCCGGTCGACGTCGCACCGTGGAGCAGGATGAGCGGTGGCCCCGCGCCGTGGACGTCGAAGCCGATCTCGAGGTCACCGGCCCGGATCGAGTCCATCGCCTGGCCTGTCATGCCCCCGAGGATACGGGAGTCCGTCCGGCTTGCCGCTCCGGCTGCGCTCGGCGGGCCGGCGGGGGCCTCGAGGCCCGCGGCCGGGGCGCTACCATCGGCCCATGACGGAGCGCGACGCGGACGGCGGCCAGGGCACCCGGATCGAGCGCGACTCGATGGGCGAGATGGCCGTCCCTGCGGCGGCCCTCTACGGCGCCTCGACCCAGCGGGCCGTCCTGAACTTCCCGATCTCCGGCCAGCCGATGCCGCCTGCCTTCATCCAGGCCCTGGCCCTGATCAAGCAGGCCGCCGCCGAGGCCAACGGCGAGCTGGGCCTGCTCGCCCCGGATGTTGCCGGCGCAATCGCGGCTGCCGCCGCCGAGGTCGCCGGGGGCCGCCACGACGACGCCTTCCCGATCGACATCTACCAGACGGGCTCGGGCACCTCGACCAACATGAACGCGAACGAGGTGATCGCCCATCTTGCCGCCGCCCGGCTCGGGCGGCCGGTCCATCCCAACGACGAGGTGAACGCCGGCCAATCCTCGAACGACACGATCCCCAGCGCGATGCAGCTGGCCGCCGCCCTGGCGATCCGGACGAGCCTCCTGCCCGGGCTGGTCCGGCTGCACCAGGCCCTCGCGGTCAAGGCCCGCGAGTTCGACCCGATCGTGAAAACCGGCCGGACCCATCTCCAGGACGCGACCCCGATCCGGCTCGGCCAGGAGTTCGCCGGCTACGCCGGCCAGGTCAAGGCATCGATCCGGCGGGCGAACGGGGCCCTCGACGAGCTGCTCAGCCTGCCCCTCGGCGGAACCGCGGTCGGAACCGGGATCAACGCCCCGGCCGGGGCCAGCTGCGAAGACGATCGACCGGCTGGCGAAGCTGAGCGGGCTCGACCTGCGCGAGACCGACAGCCACTTCCACGCCCAGGCGACCCTCGACACGGTGATCGCCGCCCACGGGGCGCTCCGGGCGATCGCCCTGAGCCTGTGGAAGATCGCCTCGGACATCCGGTTGATGGGCATGGGCCCGCGCGCCGGCCTGGCCGAGCTGGCGATCCCGGAGACGCAGCCCGGGTCGAGCATCATGCCCGGCAAGGTCAACCCGGTGATCATCGAGAGCCTGACGATGGTCGTCGCCCGGGTCGTCGGCAACGACGCCACGATCGGCTTCAGCCAGACCGGTAGCCTGCTCGAGCTGAACGTGATGATGCCGGTCGCGGCCGCCGCGATCCTCGAGTCGATCGGCCTGCTCGGCGCGTCCGCGACGAACCTGGCGGATCGGGCGATCGCCGGCCTCCAGGCGACCGACCGGGGACCGAGGCTCGTCGAGCAGGGCCTGATGCTGGCGACCGCGCTGGCCCCGGTGATCGGCTACGACGCCGCCGCGAAGCTGGCCAAGGAGGCCCTCGCCTCGGGCCGGACGATCCGCGAGCTGGCCCTCGAGCGGGGCATTCCGGCGGCCGACCTGGAGGTCCTCCTCGATCCGGACCGGATGACCCGGGCCGGCGGGGCGGGCCCGGGCTGAGGCCGGTTCGCTCGAGAGCCGATCGGGCGGCCCTGACGCGCTACGATACCGGGCAATGGCGACCGTTCCCTGGACTTCCGCGTCCGACTCGCGCAGCCTGACCGCGTCCGGCCGGCGCCGCGCCGAACTGGTCAGCCTGCCCGAGGGCACGCCCAGCCTGGATGACCTGTTCACGTTCGCCCGCGATGCCGAGCTTCGCTTCGAGACCCTCCGGCTGCGGATCGAGGATCGGGTCGCCGGCACCGGCGGTGACCGCCTCCAGGTGATCGAGACGGCCCTCCGCCATCCGGGCGAGGCGCGAGTCACGACGACCGATCCGAGCGCCGGGGTCGCCGCCAACTTCGACCTCTGGATCTCCGACGGCGAGACGGTCCGGACCTGGTCGGCCCAGCACCGCAAGGGCACCGAGCGGCCGGTCCGGCGCCGGGTCGTGGGCCTCGAGGATCCGGACTTCCCGGGCAGCGCAACCGTCTACCAGCAGCTCACCCAGCTGCCGGCCGATTCACTCCCGGATGCGTTCATTCACCCGGCGGGGCTGTGCCAGAACGTCCTGGCAACCGGCCGAACGTGGATCTCGGGCACGGCTCTGGTGGCCGACCGGGAGGCGCTCGTCGTGACCTGCGACCATCCGCGCACGATCGGCATCGCGGCCGACCGGCCGGACCACGAGATCCAGGTGTCATTCGATCGTGAGACCGGCGCTCGTGGTGCGCCTGATCGAGACGATCGCCGGGGCGGTCACCCGCGACGCGAAGGTCACCAGCCTCGTCCCGAATGCGGAGCTGACGCCGGCAACCTTCCAGTTCGCCTTCCCCAGCGGGGCGACCCTGATCTACTAGCCGCTCGACCCGGCGGCTAGCGTCGGCTCCAGCGACGGCCCTGCTGGTACAGGAGCACGTTCAGGCCGGCCCCGAACAGGCACAGGAACGTCCCGCCGAGCTGCCCCTAGGGTCAAGGCCCGGCCAATTCGTCGGTCGGCGGCCGCCACTTCCTGGCGACTCTCCGAGCAGCCAGGCCTCGACCTCGTCGATCAGGGCGCCGATCGCTTCGACCCGTTCCCCGGCGGCGACCGCGCGATCCGCAACCGTGGCCGCGACCCCGGGCTCGGCCAGGCCGGCCGGCCCAAGCTGCCCCAGGTGGGTCATCGTCTGGTCGATCTCCTGCATCCGGGCGTCGATCGTCCGGAGGCGCTCCGCCAGCGTGTCGGCGATCGCCAGCAGCGGTACGGCCTGGCCGATCCCTTCGAACAGGTCGCTCACCGCGAGGGCCCGATCGCGCAGGCTGGCATGGACCGTCCTGAGGGTGGCGTACGGTCCGGCCAGGAACGCCTCGATCGCTGCCGCCAGGTCGTCGGCTCGGGCCGGGGCGTCCGAGGTTGCCCCGGCCAGGTCGTCGGCCCGGGTCTTGATCCGGGCGATCCCCTCGGACGCGTCGGCCAGCCAGCCGGCCGCCTCGCCCGTCAGGCCGAGCGCCGCTTCGAGGCCGGCCTCAGGGATCGCCATCAGGTCCTCGCCCGCGAGCGCAGGTTGAGAGCCCACGACCCACAGGAGCGGGGCGAGGGCGTTGCAGACGAAGACACCGACCACCCCCGTGGCCGATGCCAGCCAGCCCATGATCCTCATCGCCTCTCCTCCCGGTACGCAGGAATAGCCCGCGCGGAGAGCGAGCCGACTTGCCGTTCGGTCGGCGGCGGCATCGTGACGGGGTCCGTGGCGGCCATTTGACGGGGTCCGTGGCGGCCACTTGTCGGGGCCGTGGCGGCCATTGAAGGGTCGGTGGCGGCCATCTTCACGGAGTCGCCCCAGACGAACAAACGGCCCTCAGCGGCCCACCGCGAGGGCGCCCGAACCGTCGTTTGGTCGTTTCGTTCGCCACCAGCGAACGATTGACCCAGTCCGGACTGACTCGGCGGGGGCAGGCCGTGGATTCCCTCGATCTGTTCGCCCCAGCCGACGCCGGGTAGCTGCCCGTGCCAAGAGGACCGACGCCAGGCTAGAGCCGAGAGTGGGCCGAGGCTGCCCGCCATCGCAGGATCAGTCGGCACTCGACCGCTCCTGCTCCAGCGTACGATTGGAGATCGTCGATTCCGGCCCACTGAAGGAAACCCGATGAGCAAAGACGACCACGGCCACGCCAAGCACGCTCGGCTGCTCGAGCTCGAGGACATGGTCCGCGATGGCCGGATCGACACCCTGATCGTGGCGATCACCGACATGCAGGGCCGGTTGATGGGCAAGCGGGTCCAGGCCGAGGCGTTCCTGGCCGGGGTGATCGACCACGGCGCCCACTTCTGCACGTACCTCCTCGGTACGGACATGGAGATGAACACGCCCGACTGGCTTCGAGCTGATGAACTGGGAGACTGGCTATGGCGACTGGATCGCCCGGCCGGTCTGGGACACCCTGCGCGTCCTGCCGTGGCTCGAGAAGACGGCCCTGGTCCTGAGCGACGCGACCGACGAGGAATCAGGGAACGAGATCCCGGTTGCGCCCCGGACGATCCTCAAGCGCCAGGTGGACCGTGCTGCGGCCCTGGGTTTCACGCTCAAGGCCGGGTCGGAGTTCGAGTACTACGTCCTGAAGGAATCCTGGGAGGAGTCGAATCGGCGGGGCTGGGCGATCCCCGAGCGGTTCGGCTACTACAACGAGGACTACCACCTGCTCCAGGCGACGAAGGCCGAGCCGCTCCATCGCCTCCTGCGCAACCAGATGACCGAGGCCCGGATCCCGATCGAGTTCAGCAAGGGCGAGGCGGCCGCCGGCCAGCACGAGGTCAACATCCGCTACGACCACGTCCTCGAGTCGGCCGACCGGAGCGTGATCTTCAAGCACGGGGCAAAGGAGATCGCCTACCTCAACGGCTGGGGGATCACCTTCATGGCCAAGCCCGACGCCAGCTGGACGGGCTCGTCCGGGCACCTCCACATGAGCCTCTGGGACAAGGCCGGCGAGCGGTCCCTGACCCACGATCCGGACGCCGGCCTGCCCTACGGCATGTCCAAGACATTCAGCCACTTCGTGGCCGGAATGATGAAGCTGTCGCGCGAGCTGGCCGTCTTCATCGCCCCGAACATCAACTCGTACAAGCGCTACGCCTCGCTGTCCTGGGCGCCGGTCAATGTCGTCTGGGGTCGGGACAACCGGACGACCGGCTTCCGGGTCGTCGGCCACGGTTCGAACCTTCACGTCGAGGATCGCTTTCCGGGCGGCGACATGAACGCCTACCTGACGTACGCCGCGGCGATCGGAGCGGGCCTCTACGGAATCGAGCACGAGCTGCCGCTCGAGCCCGAGTTCAAGGGCAACGGCTACATCGCGACCGGCTGCGACCGGATGCCGCGGGCCCTGTACGAGGCGATCTGGGAGCTGGAGAAGAGCGAGGCCGCTCCGCAGATCTTCGGCCAGGCTGTCATCGACCATTACCTCAACGCTGCCCGCTACGAGCAGCAGGTCTACGATTCGATCGTCCACAACTGGGAGCGGGAGCGCTACCTCGAGCGGAGCTGAGCCCTCGCGCGGCCAGGGCCTCCATCTCACGATCAGCGGAGGGCACGGATGCGTCTCACGGACAAGGTCGCGATCATCACCGGCGGCGGCGGCGGGATGGGCCGGGTGGCCGCCCAGCTCTTCGCCGGCGAGGGCGCCAAGGTCGTCGTCGCGGAGTTCAGCGAGGCGGCCGGCAACGAGACGGTCGAGCTGGTCCGCCAGGCCGGCGGCCAGGCCACGTTCGTCAAGGCCGACGTCAGCCGCGAGGCCGACGCCCAGGCGATGGTCGACCAGGCCGTCGCGACCTACGGCCGCCTGGACGTCCTCTACAACAACGCCGGGATCATGCCCGAGGCGGACCATTCGGTCATCGACACCGACGTCGAGACGTGGGACAAGGTCATGGCCGTGAATGTCCGAGGCGTCTTCCTGGGCTGCAAGTACGCCATCCCGGCGATGGTCAAGGGCGGCTCGGGCTCGATCATCAACATCGCCAGCTTCGTGGCCCTGCTCGGCTGCTCGGTCCCGCAGGACGCCTACACCGCCTCGAAGGGGGCGCTCCTGGCCCTGACCCGCAGCCTCGCCGTCCAGTTCGGCCCGAGCGGTGTCCGGACGAACGCGATCTGCCCGGGCCCGGTCGAGACGCCGCTGCTGATGGACTGGCTGGTCAAGGACGAGGCGGCCAAGAAGCTCCGCCTGGCCCGCAACCCGACCGGCCGGTTCGGCAAGCCCGAGGAGATCGTCTACATGGCGATGTACCTGGCCTCCGATGAATCGCGCTGGACGAACGGCGCCCAGCTCGTCGTCGACGGCGGAATCAGCGTGAACTACTTCTGATGCCGATCGCGCCCGAGCTCGCCATCGGCGTCGATGTCGGCGGAACCGGGATCAAGGGCGCCCTGGTCAACGTCCGGACGGGCGAGCTGGCCGGCGAGCGGATCCGGGTCCTGACCCCACTGCCGTCGAAACCCGGCCCGGTCGTGGCCTCGGCCGGGCGGGTCGTCGCCCGGTTGATCCGGGCCGCCAATGCCGCGGCGAGCGCGGCCGGCCAACCGGCCCCGGTGATCCAGGCGATCGGGGTGGGCTTTCCCTCGGTCATCCTGAACGGCGTCACCCGGACGGCGGCCAACGTGGACGCGGACTGGATCGGGTTCGAGGCCGAGGCCGCCTTCAGCAAGGCCTTCAAGCGGCGGGCCTGGCTGGTCAACGACGCCGACGCGGCGGGTGTCGCCGAGATGCGTTTCGGGGCCGGTCACGGCAAGCGGGGCGTCGTCATCGTGCTCACCCTGGGCACGGGCGTGGGCTCGGCGATCTTCGTCGACGGGCGGCTCGTGCCCAACACCGAGCTCGGCCACATGGAGGTGAACGGGCGCGACGCCGAGAAACGATCGTCGGCGAACGCCCGGACCCGGCGCGGCCTGAGCTGGAAGGCCTGGGCCGAGGACCTCGACGACCACCTCCGCTCGATCGACGTCCTGTTCAGCCCGAGCCTGATCATCCTGGGTGGTGGGATCAGCAAGAAGGCCGATCGCTTCCTGCCCTATCTCCATGCGCCGAGTCCGATCGTGGCCGCCGAGCTCCATAACGAGGCCGGGATCGTCGGCGCGGCGATGGTCGGCCTCGAGCGCGAGACCGAGATGGCCCGCGAAGAGGCCGAGGTGGCCGCCCGGACGGCCGAGGACCACCCGGCCGGAGCCGCCGCCGGAACCTCGACCGGCGGAACGTCACCCGCCGCGGCTGCCGGTTGACCGACGACTTCTCCGGGACCGCCGACCTCGGCTCGGCCCTCGAGGCGACCTGGGCGGTCATCAATGATCCCGCCGCCATCGGCCGGATCCTGCCCAACGCGGAGAGCGTCGCGTCCGACGGGGCCGGCGGGCTGAACATCGTCGTCGCGGTCAAGCAGTTCCTGATGACGGTCCGGGTCGACCTCCACGCCACCTGGCACGATGTCGAGCCGCTTCACCACCTCCGGCTGCAGCTCGACGGACGGCCCCGCGGGCTCGGCGGGGCGCTCCACCTCTCGGTCCCGGTGGACCTCGAACCGATCGCCTCGGGCACCCGGGTCAGCTATCGCGGGGTGCTCGAGCTCGAGGGGTCGGTCACCTCGTTCCGGCGCCAGCTCGAGGAGATCCTCCGGGAGCAGGTCGCCAGCCTGGTCCGAGCCGTCGAGCGCGAGGCGAACCGAGGCTGACCGGCGGGGTCGGAGCGTATGATTCGGGCCCCTGGCAGGCCCCGCGCGGGCGCCACTACGAAACGAGGACCGCCCCGAAATGACCGACTCATCTCCCACGATCGCGACTCCGTCGGCTGCCCGGATGATCATCGGCGGAGTGCCGGTCGACGCCGCCGACGGCCAGACCTTCGAGGTCACGAATCCGGCCACCGGCCAGGTGATCGCGCGGGCCCCGCTGGGCGGGCGCGAGGACGTCAACCGGGCCGTGGCTGCGGCCCGCACGGCATTCGACGATCCGAAGGGCTGGTCGAGCTGGTCGGCCAGCAAGCGCGGCCGAACCCTCCAGAAGCTGTCCGGCCTGGTCAAGGCGAACCTCGAGGAGCTGGCCCGGCTCGAGTCGCGCAACGGCGGCAAGCCGATCAGCGGGGCGCGCGGCGAGATCCTTGGGGTCAGCCTCGTGTTCGAGTACTACGCCGGGGCCGCCAACAAGGTCTTCGGCCAGACGATCCCGGTCAGCAAGCCCGGCCTGGACATCACCCTGCGCGAGCCGATCGGCGTCGTCGGCCTGATCGTGCCCTGGAACTTCCCCCTGCTGATGGCCGCCTGGAAGCTCGGTCCGGCCCTCGCCGCGGGCAACACCTGCATCCTCAAGCCCGCCAGCTACACCCCGCTGACGGCCCTGCGGCTGGCCGAGCTGGCCCTCGAGGCGGGCTTCCCGAAGGGCGTCCTGAACGTCGTGACCGGTCCGGGCGGCACCGCCGGGGCGAGCATCGCGGCCCATCCCGGGAGTCGGCAAGGTCGCCTTCACCGGCGAGACGACGACCGGCCAGGAGATCATGCGGCTGGCCGCCGGCAACGTGAAGAAGATCAGCCTCGAGCTGGGTGGCAAGAGCCCGAACATCGTCTTTGCCGATGCGGATCTCGACCGATTCGCCCGCGAGTCGCCCTACGCCGTGTTCGACAATGCCGGCCAGGACTGCTGCGCCCGGAGCCGGATCTTCGTCGAGCGCTCGGCCCACGACCAGGTCGTCGAGGCGTTCGTCACGGCGACCCGGAACGTCAAGGTCGGTGATCCCGAGGACGAGGCGACCGAGATGGGCTCGCTGATCAGCGCCCGACAGCTCGAGCGGGTGAGCGAGTACGTCACGCTCGGCCAGTCCGAGGGTGCCGCCCTCGTCTGCGGCGGGAACGGCCCCGGCAGATCCGGCCCTGGCCGGCGGCGCGTTCCTGCTGCCGACCGTCTTCGACGGCGTCGACAACGAGATGCGGATCGCCAGCGAGGAGATCTTCGGGCCGGTCGTGTCGATCATCCCCTTCGACACCGAGGAGGAGGCGATCCGGCTGGCCAACGCCACGCCCTACGGCCTGTCCGGGTCGGTCTGGAGCCGCGATATCGGCAAGGCTCTGCGCACGGCCCGGGCGATCCAGGCCGGTGTCCTGAGCGTCAACTCGAATTCCTCGGTCCACACCGAGGCGCCCTTCGGCGGCTACAAGATGTCGGGCATCGGGCGCGAGCTGGGGATGAGCGCGCTGGACCTCTACACCGAGACGAAGAACATCTTCATCGACCTGTCCTGAGGGTTCGGGCTGGGCAAGGGGCCGCAGCCCGGGCCGGCGGTGAGTGCCTTGCCCGCGCCGGCGGTGAGTGCCTCGCCCGCGCCGGCGGTGAGTGCCTCGCCCGCGCCGGCGGTGAGTGCCTCGCCCGCGCCGGCGGTGAGTGCCTTGCCCGCGCCGGCGGTGAGTGCCTCGCCCGCGCCTGCATCCGATGAATACAAGCGACCGGACGGCGGCCGAGTTCGCCGGGCTCCTTCAGCGCATGCAGGATCCCGACCAAATTGACCCTGAGTGGGTCAATCGTCGGCAGGCGATGCAGACATTCGACCGAAACGCGACCTGACCGGTCGCCTGTATTCATCCGGTGCAGGACGCTAGAGCCCCGGCCCGGACCCGGCCCGGACCCGGCGCCCAGCCGGCCGGCGGCCAGGCCACCCTCTCAGCGGCTGGGTGGCTCCCAGAGCTGGTACTGGTTCAGCTCCCGAAAGCCGAGCCGGCGATAGACGGAGAGGCCCATCGGCGAGGCCTGCAGGACGACGGCGGGGCAGCCCATCTCGAAGCCGCGGTTGGCGGCGGCCGCGGTCACCGACCCGCCCAGGCCCCGCCGACGGAAGGCCGGCAGCGTCGCGACCCAGGTGATCAGGGCTGCCGGCGCTCGATCGACGATCGCAGCCGCGGCTACCTCGCGGCCGGCCGGACCCTCGACCGAGGCCAGGTAGGTCGCGGTGTCGGGCGAGGTGAGCATCCGCGTGTCGCCGAAGACCAATTCGACCATCGACCGCTCATGGTCGGATTCGGCGAAGCCGGCGATCTCGACGTCCCGGATCGCGCCAAGGTCGGCCTCGGGATCGGCCAGGAAGACGGTCGTGCCTTCAGCCACCGATGGCATCCCGCCCGGCGGCACGGGCCGCTCGAGGATCATCCCGACGAGCTCGAAGACGCAGGTCCAACCGGCCGCCGCAGCGGCCGCGGCCAGCTCCGCGTCGGCATGGCTGCTGGTCATCAATGACGTCCCGTGGCCGACCGCACGAAACACTTCGGCTGCTTCGGCCAGGGCCGCCCGAGGGTCGGCGATCGGCCCGGTCCGGAGGATCGTGTTGACGATCGACGGCGAAGGATGCGTTCCGATGATCAGGGTCAGGCCTCCGAGCTCAACGACCCGCCCGCCAGCGCGGATGGTCGAGTCGCGATAGACCACGAGGTTCGCCTCGTCGAGGAGGCGGAGCGCTCGATCCGTGGCTTCGTTCGAGGGCGCGGGATGGGTCATCCGCCTAGCCCTCCCAGTGGCGGCGCTCGTCGATCACGTCGCCCGGGCGCAGCTCGGGGTGGCGCAGGCGGAGCCAGTCGCTGAGTGCCCAGTAGCTCGTCTTGAAGGCGATCTCGGGCCACGGAATCGCGTCCGGCTCGAAGGCCACGATCTCGGTCGCCTCGGGGCTCGGCCGGAATGCGCCGCCAACGATCCGGGCTTCGAAGACGAGCACGACGACGGCCGCCTCGAGCCGCGAGTAGAGCCCGATCACCTGGCCCGGCTCGATCAGCAGGCCGGTCTCTTCGAGCGTCTCCCGGATCGCGCCTTCGTTGACCGTCTCGTCGATCTCGAGAAAGCCGCCGGGCTGGGCCCAGGCTCCGACGGCCGGCTCGATCCCCCGCCGGATCAGGACAACCTGACCGGTCTCGGTCAGCGGCAGGGCGGTGACCACGAGCCGGGGATTGACGTAGGCGATCCAGCCACAGGCCGGGCAGACGAGCCGGTCGCGGTGCTCGCCGTCGACGGCCCCGAAGACGAGGGCGGTCCCGCAGCGGGTGCAGTTGTTCAGGGTCGAGGCGAGCCACGCAGGCACGCCCCGGCCGGAGGCGATGTCGGTCGAGCGGCCGTCCGGTCCGCGCCCGGAATCGGCGGTCATCGGCTCGCTCTCCCGCCGGTGAACGTCACGCGAAGAGGACCAGCAGGGCGAGCGCGATCAGGAGCAGCCACGAGACGCAGGCCACGGCCACCCAGGCCAGGCGGAACAGGCCCTTCGTCCGATCGACCGGCATCCAGGCCCAGGCCGCCCGCCAGATTCGGACGATCGCGTCGGCGTTCGCGACGACCAGCAACGGCGCGCCGATCAGGACGCACAGCTTGATCAGCGGGCTGCTCAGGGGCATGCCCAGCTCCAACGCGGTGATCGCGATGAACCCGGCGATCAGGCCGGGCACCGACATCAGGACGTACTGCTGCTGGAGGCGCGTCGGCTTCGTCTCGGGGACGCTCCGGGGCGGCAGTCCGGCCAGGCTGGGGGGCAGGGGGCCGGGCACGGGCCGGGCGCCGCCCCGACCGGGTGATCCGGCCAAGGCTGTCGAACTCGCTGTCGAACTGGCTGTGGAACCGGCTGTTGAACCGGCCATCGACGCGGCCGGCGACCCGCCGACGATTGGCGACCCCGCCGACGACCCGGCGCTGGATGCAGGTGCGGCCTCGCGGACGGCCTGGCGGTCGAGGACGGGCATCCCCGGCTCCCACCGTTCGTCGTCCATCGAGCGCGGCTCCGTCATCGACCGAGTGTAGGGCCCGCCGGCTCGAACGGGCCCCGGGGCAGCCGATCGAACCCGGCCCCAGGCAGCCGGCTCGCCGAGCTCAGCCGGCTCGTGAGTCGGCCGCGGGCGATATCACCCAGTCCGGTTCGACTCGTCGTCGAGAACCGCCTGGGTCTGCCTGGCGCGGTAGGCCGTGACCCGAGCCCGGACCTCGGGGTCCGCCACGGCCACGATCTCCGCGGCCAGGATCGCCGCGTTCTCGGCATTGCCGATCGCGACCGTCGCGACCGGGATCCCGCGCGGCATCTGGACGATCGACAGGAGCGAGTCGAGGCCACCCAGGTGCTGGGTCGGAATCGGCACCCCGATCACCGGCAGGATCGTCTTGGCGGCCAGCATCCCGGGCAGATGGGCCGCACCGCCGGCCCCGGCGATGATCACCTCGATCCCCCGTCCGGGCGCCTCCTCGGCATAGCGAAACAGCAGGTCGGGCGTTCGATGGGCCGACACGACTCGCAGCTCATGGGCGATCTCGAGCTCGGCCAGCACAGCGGCTGCTTTCTCGAGCACCGGGAAGTCAGAGCGGCTGCCGCCGACGATTCCGACCCGGACCGGCCGGGTCCGAGGCTCGTCGGGCTCGCGACTGGCGGGCTCGGGCCTGGCGGGCTCGCGACTGGCCGTCGTGCGCCCGGGCTTCACGGCCTGGCCCTTGGACTTTGCCGCAGCCACCTGGCCTACTCCCCCTGGGCCTTGGTGAAGCCGTCCGCCCCGTCGAAGACGTGGAGCTTCTCGACGTGGGTCCAGCCCGGCTGGCGCCGGGCGACCTCGGCCTGGAGTGCGAGCAGGTCGGCATCCGCCGCGGCTGCGCCGTCCCGGGTCAGGAAGCGCGCCCGGAGGAGCCCGACCCCATCGGCCGACAATCCGACCGAGGGATAGACCTTGGTTCCCCGGCTCTCGATGAAGTGGAGCTCGAACTGCCCACCGGCGGCGATCCCCTCGAGCTCCGGGCCGAGACGGTCGGGTTCGTCGGAGGTCTCGATGAAGATGTCGAGGCCCACCGCCCGCCGGCTGATTCCCGCAGCTCGCTCGGGACCATAGGACCACGGCTCGCAGCGGGACGGGCGGGGTTCCGGCCGGGGCGGTCCGCCGGGGCTTGAGCGTCCTCGGCGCCCGCCCGAGGTTGCCGATCACGGCATCGGTGAAGCCGCTCGTCGAGGCGGCGGTATCGACGTCACCGCCGGCCTGGCGAACGAGGTCCTGGGTCGTGGCCGTGCCTTCCTCGAGGGTGACCAGGACCGCCTCCTCGACCCGCTCGGCGGCGGCGTCCTCGCCCAGGTGGCGGAGCATCATCACCGAGCTCAGGATCAGGGCCGTCGGATTGATCACGTCCTTCCCGGCGTACTTCGGGGCCGAGCCGTGGACCGCCTCGAAGATCGCTACCGAGTCGCCGTAGTTGCCCGATGAGGCGAAGCCCAGGCCACCGACCAGGCCGGAGGCGAGGTCGCTGATAATGTCGCCATTCAGGTTCGTCGTGACCACGATGTCGAACTGGGCCGGATCCTTGGCCAGCTGGTGGGCCACGTTGTCGATGATCAGGTGCTCGGACTTGATCTCCGGATATTCGAGCGCCAGCTCCTCGAAGACCTTCTTGAACAGGCCCTCGGTCATCTTCATGATGTTCGCCTTGGTCGCCGCGGTGACCTTTCCGCGGCCCTCCCGGCGGGCCAGCTCGAAGGCGTACCGGATCACCTTCTCGGAGCCCTTCCGGCTGATCACCTTGAGGCACTGCCCGACGTCGGGCGTGAGCATGTGCTCGATCCCGGCGTACAGGTCTTCGACGTTCTCGCGGACGATGATCATGTCCACGCCTTCGCCGGCGTAGCGGGTCGGCACGCCGGGCAGCTCGCGGGCCGGTCGAACGTTGGCATACGTCTCGAACAGCTTGCGCAGGGTCACGTTGGCGCTCTTCTCGCCGAACCCGACCGGCGTCTCGAGGGGACCCTTGAGGACGACCTTCGTGCGCTCGATCGAGTGGCGCGTCTCGGCCGGAACGCCCGACGTGTCGCCCTTCTCGAAGACGCTCGCCCCGGCGGCCGCCTCCTCCCAGTCGATTCGAACGCCGGCGGCTTCGATCACCCGGACACCGGCCCGGACCACTTCGGGGCCGACGCCGTCGCCCGGGATGACGGTCACGCGGTGAGCTGCTGGCGGCATCGGGGGAATACTCCTGGCGGGTCGCGGGATGCCCTCATTCTGCCCCATCCGGGCAGCCCGATCGACCGTCGTCTGCCCCGGTCGACGGTCCAGGTCAGCCCCAGGACAGCGCGTCGCGGGCCCGGATCACCCGGGCGAGAGCGTCCTCGGTCGACCCGCCGAGGGCGGTCAGGTGGCCCATCTTGCGGCGCTCGAAGACCTCCCGCTTGTCATACAGGTGGAGGTGGACGGCAGGATCGGCGAGCGCCTCCGCCAGGCCCAGCAGGCTGCGCCTCGCGACGTTCGCCCGTACCAAGCAGGTTGACCATCGCCGCCGGACCGTGGGGCGCCGGGTCACCCAGGGGCAGCCCGCAGATCGCCCGGATGTGCTGCTCGAACTGGCTGGTCGGGGCGCCTTCGATCGTCCAGTGGCCGCTGTTGTGGACCCGCGGGGCGAGCTCGTTCACGACGAGCGAGCCGTCGGCGAGGAGGAACATCTCGACGGTCAGGGTCCCGGTCACCCCAAGGGCTTGAGCGAGGTGGACGGCCAGCTCGCGGGCCCGGACGGCAACCTCGGCCCTGACCGGGGGCGGAGCCGGGACGACGGTCTCGAACAGGATCCCGGCGTCGTGCCGGTTGCGGCCCGGCTCGAACGGGATCGGCTCGCCCATCGATCCCGCGGGCGACCACGACCGAAAGCTCGCAGGCGAAGTCGAGCTCCCGCTCGAGCAGCAGGCCGGCGGCCTGGGCCGAGCGTTCGAGCGCCTGCCAGGCCGAGGCGACATCGGCCGGCCCGGCCAGGCGGACCTGGCTTCGCCCGTCGTAGCCGCCGATCGCTGCCTTCAAGCCGGAGCGGGAAACCCATGCGCCTGGGCCGAGGACTCGAGCTCGGCCTGGGTCCGGACGGCGCGCCACGGCGCGACAACGGCCCCGGATGACTCAAGGAACCGCGCTCAGCGAGCCGGTCCTGGGTGACCTCGAGGGCTCGCACGCTCGGTCGCAGCGGACGCCGCTCGGCGACGGCCCGGCCGACCGCCGCAGCAACGTGCTCCAGCTCATAGGTCACGACGTACGACGCGTCGGCCAGGCGGATCGCCGCGATCCACGTCGTCGTAGCCGCCGATGATCAGCTGATCGGCGGTCGACGCGGCGGGACAGGCCGGATCCGGGTCGAGGATCGCGATCCGGTAGCCCATCGCATGGGCGGCCGAGGCGAGCATCCTCCCCAGTTGGCCGCCGCCGATGATCCCGATCATGGCCGGCGGCAGGATCGCTGGTTCGAGGGCTTCGCTCGCTCGCACCAAGCGAGTGTACGGACTGTCCCCACTGCCACGTCCGGCTACTCGCTGGGGCTATCGTTCGGGGATGGACGTCGAGATCCGACCGCTGACCGCCGAGACCTGGTCCGCCCTGGCCGGCCTGTTCGAGGAGGGCGGCGATCCGAAGTGGTGCTGGTGCCAGTTCTGGCGTGACGGGGCAAGCTTCACCGGCGACCGCGAAACCCAGCGAAGCGAGGCCCGCCGGGCACTCCGGGAAGAGGCGGATCGCCCGATCGCACCCGGTCTGGTGGCGCTGGCCGAGGACGGGCGAGCCGTCGGCTGGATCAGCCTCGGGCCACGCGCCGACTTCGCCCACCTCGAGCGATCACGCTCGCGGCCGCGCCTCGACGATCGGCCGGTCTGGGCCATCGTCTGCTTCGCCGTCTCGCGCCGGGCGCGCCGGCAGGGCATGGGCGGCAAGCTGCTCGAGGGCGGCATCGCCTATGCCCGGGAGCACGGAGCGCCGGCCCTCGAGGCCTATCCGGTGGATACCTCGCTCGGCAAGCCGACGACGCCCACGCTCTACACGGGCACGCTCTCGACGTTCCTGCGGGCTGGCTTCCAGGTCGTCCGCGAGGTCCAGTCGCCCCAGGCCACCGTGGTTCGCTCGATCGTCCGCCTGGAGCTCGGTTGACCGACTCGGCGGAAGCCTCGTCTGCGCGCGGCGGCTCCACGGCCGATCGTGGTCGACTGCGACACGGGGATCGACGACAGCCTCGCCCTGCTCTATCTCCTGGCCTCGCCCGAGGCCGAGGTCATCGCGATCACCTGCTGCAGCGGCAACGTCGAGGCGCACCAGGTCGCCGAGAACAACCTGGGCCTGCTCGCCCTCGTCGGGCGCGACGAGATCGAAGTCGCCCTCGGCCGGACCGTGCCGCTCGTGCGCCGGCTCGAGGTGACGCCCGAGACCCACGGGCCGCGCGGGCTTGGCTATGCCGAGCTGCCGCCCGGTCGGCGGCCGGTCTCCGAGCGCCACGCCGCCGAGCTGATCATCGAAGAGGCCCGTCGCCGGCCGGGCGAGCTGACCCTCCTGTGCATCGGGCCGTTGACGAACCTGGCGGTCGCCCTCGAACGGGAGCCCGGCCTGCCCGGGCTCCTCCGCCGGCTGGTCGTCATGGGCGGCGCCTTCCGGGTGCCCGGCAACACGACCCCGGTCTCCGAGTGGAACATCCACTGTGATCCCGACGCGGCCCGCATCGTGTGCGAAGCTGGACGAAGGCGATCGAGGCCGATCCGGCCGTCCCGCGATTCCTGATCCTGGGCCTGGACGTCACCGAGCAGGCGATCATCCGGCCCAATTCAGTCGTGGCCCTGGCCCGCCGGGCGGGCAGCCGGCCGGACGACGCGATCGCCCTGGAACGGGGCGAGGACCCGATGCAAACCGAGCGGTCGGTCGCGAGCAACCCGGTCGTCCGGTTCATCGCCGATGCACTCCGCTTCTACATGGAATTCCACGCCACGTACGACGGCTTCTACGGCGCCTTCATCCACGATCCACTGGCGGCTGCGGCCGCGCTCGATGAGACCCTGGTCGAGACGCTGGCCGTCGCGGTCGATGTCGAGACGGCGGGCGAGCTCACGGCCGGCCAGACGATCGCCGACTTCCGCGGCATGTGGCGGCGGATCCCGAATGCGGACGTCGCCGTCCGAGCCGATCCGGCCGAGTTCCTGGCCCGCCTCGTCGAGCGGGTCGGCGCGCTCGCGGAGCGAGTCGATCGGCTGGCATCGGACCCCTCGAACGTGGCACCCTAGGGGCGAGGGGCGTCGCCCGCCGGCTCAGGCCGGGCGTTCCTGAACCGGAAGACGCGGAGGATCACGCGATGGGCTGGGTTTCACGCCAGTTCACCACCCGGGTGATCGTGCTCATGCCGAT
Source organism: uncultured Chloroflexia bacterium (assembly GCA_963697135.1). GTDB lineage: Bacteria > Chloroflexota > Limnocylindria > Limnocylindrales > CSP1-4 > Palsa-1033. The sequence continues at coordinate 108,381 of CAVOMZ010000008.1, forward strand.
CGCGATCGCGATCAACATCGTCCTGGGCTTCATCGTCCAGACCGTCCTCAAGCTGCCGATCTATCTCGATTCGATCGGGACGATCCTGGTCGGCGTCCTGGCCGGGCCGCTGGCCGGCGCCCTGACCGGGGTCCTCTCGAACCTGATCTGGCAGTACACCCCGGGGATCGGCGGCGGGACGATCGGCCCGTTCGCGATCACGGCCGGGGTGATCGGCCTGCTGGCCGGGCTGTGGGGCTACCTGGGCGTCTATCGCTCGCGGCCGGCGTCGCGCAACAAGCTGATTGCCGGGGCGATCGTCGGCGCCGCGGTGGTGATCCTCCTGGCCGTCCCGATCGTCAACAATCCGGCCTATACCGACCCGGACATCGGCGGCTACCCGAGCTGGGTGTACCAGGCGATCACCGTCATCGCCCTGATTGCCGCGACGATGGTCGGCGGGTTCATCCTGATCAAGCGCGACATGGCCGGCCTGTGGGTGGCCCTGGCCGGCGTCGTCACCGGGATCGTGGCGGCCTTCGTGTCGGCTCCGATCTCGGCGATCGCCTTCGGTGGGGTGACCGGCTCCGGCGTCGACGTGATCGTGGCGGCCCTCCGGTCCGGCGGTGCGAGCGTGATCCAGGCCTCGCTCGGCCAGGGCCTGTTCAGCGACCCGATCGACAAGACGATCACGAGCTTCGTCGTCTTCATCATCCTGTCCGGGATGTCGGTCCGGATCATCGCCCGGTTCCCGAACGGTCCGAAGCTGATCGTCCCGCAGGCCGCGGAGGCGCAAGCCGACGGCTCGCCGGCGGTGAGCCCCGAGACAGCAAGCCCGCCGTCAACGGCTCCGATCGCCGACACCGCGCCGATCGCGGACACGGCGCCGATCGCAGATCCCCAGCCGACGAGCGATCCAACACCCTGACCACCGTCGTTCCGGACTTCGTCCGGCGGCCACCGGCCGGCTTCTATCGCAGCCTGAACCCGTTGACCAAGCTCGTGATCGCCCTGTGCACGGCCGGGCTCGTCTTCATCCTGCGCGGCTGGCTGGTCCCCTCTGCTGGCCCTGGCAATCGTCGGGTTCACCGTCCTGCGGGCCCGTGTCGGCCGGGCGTTCGTCCCGTTCGTCCTGGCCACGATCCCGCTGATCCTCTCGATCCTCCTGATCAACACGTTCCTGTTCCCCGGCGCGACCGACACGGTCTTCACGATCGGCCCGTTCAAGGCCACGGCGACCGGCCTGACCGCCGCCGGCCAGGCTTCGCTGCGGGTCGTCGCCTTCGCCCTGAGCGTGGCCGTCTTCGCCCTGACCACCCCGACCGACGACCTGCTGGTCGACCTCGAGCGGCGGGGCGCCGGCCGCCGGGCGACGTTCATCGTCGGCGCGGCAATCCAGACGATCCCGCGCCTGATTGCCCGGGGCAGCGAGGTCGCCGATTCGCAGCGGGCCCGCGGGCTCGACACCGAGGGCTCGCCCTGGCGGCGAATCCGCGGACTCGTGCCGCTGGCCGGGCCGATCATCTCGGGCTCCCTGTCCGAGGTCGAGGAGCGGACGATGGCCCTCGAGGCGCGGGCCTTCAGCGCGCCGTTCCGGCGGGCCACGATCCGCCCGATGCCCGACGACCAGGCCCAGCGGCTCGGCCGCTGGCTCGCTCGGAGTCGCGACCGTGGTCCTGATCCTGGCGACGCTCAGCGGCCACCTGGTCCTGCCGTGAGCGAGCTCAGCCTGCGCGGCGTCCGCTATCGCTATGCCGGGGCGACCGCCTGGGCGCTCGACGGCCTGGACCTCGAGCTCGAGGCCGGCGAGGTCCTCGGCGTGACCGGCGCGAACGATGCCGGCAAGACGACCCTGTGCCTCGTCGGCGCCGGCCTCGCGCCCGGCTCGATCGGCGGCCAGCTCGAGGGCATCGGTCCTGGTCGGCGGCAACGATCCACGCGAGCTCGCGCCGTTCCAGGTCGCCGAGCGCTGCGGAATCCTCTTCCAGAACGCGGCCACCCAGCTGTCGGGCACGGCCGTGACGGTCTGGGAAGAGGTCGCCTTCGGGCCCCGCAACCTGGGCCTCGATGTCGGGGCGATCATCGAGCGGGTCGACTGGGCCATGGAGCTCGCCGGGGTGAGCGATCTCGCCGAGCGGCGGCCCGATCGACTGTCGGGCGGCCAGGCCCAGCTCGTCGCGCTGGCCGGCGTGCTCGCCCTGCGGCCGGCCAGCCTGATCCTCGACGAGCCGACGAGCCAGCTCGACCCGGCGGGCACGATCCTCGTCGGCGACGCCCTCGCCCGGCTCGGCCGGGAGACGGGCACGGCCCTCCTGATCGTCGAGCACAAGACGGACCTCCTGGCCCGGATCGCCGATCGGGTGGCCGTCGTGGCGGCCGGCCGAATTGCGATCCTCGGGGCGGCGGACAAGGTCCTGGCGGATCCGCGCCTGCCGAGCCTGGGGGTCGACCCGCCCGCTGCCGTCCGGCTGGGGCGGCTGGCGAAGGACGCCGGCGTCGGCGCCGCTCTTGCCGTGGGCCTGGCAGCAACAAGCGGCCCGGCCGACGGACGCGTCGCGGGCCCGGCCTCGCCGTGATCGAGCTCGAGTCGGTCAGCCATGTCTACCCCGGCGGCGTGCGCGCGCTCGACCGGGTGAACCTCGTGATCGGCGACGGCGAGGCGGTCGCGATCATCGGCCAGAACGGGAGCGGCAAGTCGACCCTCGTCCGCCACCTGAACGGGCTTCTCCGGCCGACCGAAGGCCGGGTGCTCCTCGATGGCCACCCCACCGGCCGACCTGCGAGTCGCCGCGCTCGCCGCCCGGGTCGGGCTCGCCTTCCAGGATCCCGACCGCCAGATCTTCGCCGGGCGGGTCCGGGCCGAGGTCGCCTTCGGACCTCGCAACCTCGGGCTGCGGGGCCCGGCCCTGGAGGCTGCCGTCGGACAGGCCCTGACCACGGTCGGCCTGGCCGATCAGGCGAACACGAATCCGTACGACCTGGGCTTCTCCGATCGCAAGCTGCTGGCCCTCGCCTCGATCCTGGCGATGAGCACCCCGACCGTGGTCCTCGACGAGCCGACGACCGGCCAGGACCGGCCGGGCGTGGAGCGGATCCAGGCCATCGTCGCCTCGCTCGCGGCCGCCGGCCGGACGATCGTCGCGGTCAGCCACGACATGCGCTTCGTGGCCGAGACGTTCGGCCGGGTCGTGGTCATGGAGTCGGGCCGGGTGACCCTCGACGGCTCGGCCGGCGGAGGTGTTCAGCGAGCCGAGCTGGCCCGCCCTGGCTCGGACCCATGTCGACCCGCCGCTGGCCGCCCGGATCGGTTCACGCCTCGGCCTGGGCGGGACGCCGACCGATGCCGCCCTGATCGAGGCACTCGTCGCTCGTCAGTCCGCCTGATCTGACGCGCCGCCGATCCGGCTGGCCCCGACGACGATCAGCAGGAACGAGGTCTCGACCACGTCGACGCCCGCGATCACGAGGGCAACGATCAGGGGCAGGGCGCTCGCCAGCAACCAGCCGGCGCCGGCGGCGAAGGCGGCGACGGCCAGGAAGATGAACCGGACGCCGCGGACGACGACCCGCAGGTCATCCCGGTTGGAGATCCCGAGCAGGGCCCGCCGGAGCATCTCGAAGCCGAGCCAGGCCGACGCCCCGACGAGGGCGGCCCGGACGATCGGGGGCGGGCTCACGATCGCATCGAGCAGCCCGCTGTTCCAGCCGAAGGCCGTGCCCACGACGAGGGCCGCCAGGCCAAGCCCGAGGCGGGAGATAGAGGCGGGACCGGTTCACGCGTCAGGCCCACCTCGAACAGCTCGCCGTCGATGATCTGCCAGGCCCTGATCCCCGGTTCGCCGGTCGCCGGATCCGCCTCGGCCTCCGCCAGCGAGACGAGGATCCACAGGGCGTCTGGGTAGGACCGGGCCTGCCCGATGTCGGTCGGCGAGGGCCGGGCCGGGCTGTGGGTGTGGGAGTGGACGATCGCCCAGAAGACCTCGTCGCGATCGTCGGCCTCGATGCTCAGGCGGTAGCAGGTCGTCGGCATGGACCCGGAAGCGGAGGGGCGAGGCAGCCTCGTTGCGGGTCGGGACGTAGCGCAGGCCGACGCCTCCGCCGGACGCCGGGGCCGAGCCGATGATCACGGCACAGGCCTCGTTCGGGTACTCCCGGCGGGCCTGCTCGATCATCGCCTGGCGCATGTCGAGCGGGCAGGACCACGGTCAGCGGCCCCGGGTGGGTCACCACCAGTTCACGCCACCTTCGAGGTCGGCTTCCATCTCGTCGAGGTCGCGGCTGAACGTGCCCGCCGAGAGATATTTCCAGCCACCGTCGGGCAGCAGGGCCACGATCGTGCCCGAGGCCATCCGGCGCGCCTCGCGGGCCGCGGCCACGAGGACCGCCCCGCATGACGGCCCGGCGAAGATCCCCTCGCGATCGACGAGGTCGCGCAGGGCCGCGATCGCGTCGCGGTTGCTGATCAGGTACTTCGCGTCGAGCAGGCCCGGATCGAGGATCTCGGGCACGAAGCCGTCGTCGAGCGAGCGCAGCCCCTGGACGTTCTCGCCCGGGAGCGGCTCGGCCGCGACGATCCGGACCCCGGGCTTGGCCCGGCCCAGGAAGCGGGCGACGCCCATCAGCGTCCCGCCGGTCCCGAGGCCGGCCACGAAGACGTCGATCTCGGGGCAGTCGGCCAGGATCTCGGGCCCGGTCGTCTCCTCGTGGGCCCGGGGATTGGCCGGGTTGCCGTACTGGTAGGGCATGACGAAACGGGGATCCTTGGCGACGAGGTGCTTGGCCAGGGCAATCGCCCCGTTGCTGCCCAGCCGGCCGGGCGAGTCGATCACCTCGGCCCCGAACAGGGCGGCCAGCTGGCGACGCTCCTGGGTGACGTTGTCGGGCATGACCAGGGCGACCCGATAGCCCTTCCGACGACCGATCATCGCCAGGGCGATCCCGGTGTTGCCCGAGGTCGGTTCGAGGATGATCGAATTGGGCTTGAGGCGATCGGAGTCCTCGAGATCGGCGATCAGGGCCCGGGCGATCCGGTCCTTGACCGAGCCGGTCGGGTTCATCATCTCGAGCTTGGCGAAGATCCGGACATCGGGATTGGCGACATCCGGGGATTCGACGAGCGGGGTGTGGCCGATCGCGTCGAGGATGCTCTCGTAGCGGCCGCCGTGAGGCGTCAGCTCCTCGTGGGCGTGGGCGTGCTCGTGACCCGGAGCGGCGTCCCTCAGCGTGACCATTGACGCGGCCATCGAGGCAGCCTTGGCGAGCCGCCTGGGCTCTCGACCGGGCTTCTGCCCTGGCTGCGGCTTTCGGCCGGCCAGTCAAACGCTCCGCCGGCCATTGCCGGTAGCAACCGGACCTCGTCGGCTGCGGCCACCGCGGTCGATTCGCCCTCGAGGTAGCGCACGTCCTGTCCGTTCAGGTAGACATTGATGAACCGGTTGAGGCTGCCCTCGGGCGTCCGGAGCTGGGAGCCGAGCGCCGGATGGGCCTCGATCAGGGCATCGATCACCTGGAGCAGGACGTAACGAACGCGGCGGC
>CAVOMZ010000009.1:0-79646 GCA_963697135.1 uncultured Chloroflexia bacterium
GGTGGAGACGAGGAGACTCGAACTCCTGACCCTCTCCTTGCAAAGGAGATGCTCTGCCAACTGAGCTACGTCCCCCCGGCAGGAGGTGGTGGGCGTTTCTGGACTCGAACCAGAGACCTCTGCCTTATCAGGGCAGTGCTCTAACCAGCTGAGCTAAACGCCCGCCGGGGCCGTGCCGACCTGGGTCGACACGTCGTCGGCCGGCGGCTGCACCCTTAACGATTGAAGAGTGACAGGAAATCACGAGCTCGAGAATGATTGAACGGGTTTCGGTGTTTTTACCACGGTCGCAGATCGGTCTCCGACCGGATCCCGAAGGACCCAGCCGGCGCGCCCCACGTGGCGCGAGACGCAAACGACCCTGCGATCAACCCTGGGAGCCATCAACGCCGAAGACCCACCAAACGTCTTCGACTCGGATCTCCCTAGAAAGGAGGTGATCCAGCCGCACCTTCCGGTACGGCTACCTTGTTACGACTTCGTCCCAATCACCAACCCCACCTTCGACGGCTGCCTCCTTGCGGTTGGCCCACCGGCTTCGGGTGTTGCCAGCTTTCATGACGTGACGGGCGGTGTGTACAAGGCCCGGGAACATATTCACCGCCGTATGCTGACCGGCGGTTACTAGCAACTCCGGCTTCATGTAGGCGAGTTGCAGCCTACAATCCGAACTGAGACCGGCTTTAAGGGATTTGCTCCACCTCGCGGTTTCGCCGCCCGTTGTACCGGCCATTGTAGCGTGGGTGTAGCCCAGGACGTAAGGGCCATGCTGACTTGACGTCATCCCCACCTTCCTCCGAGTTTCTCTCGGCAGTCCCGTGTGAGTGATACAACACACAGTAGGGGTTGCGCTCGTTGCGGGACTTAACCCAACATCTCACGACACGAGCTGACGACAGCCATGCAACACCTGTGGCCAGGCCCCTTGCGGGGAGACGACGTTTCCGCCGTGGTCCTGGTCATGTCAAGTCCTGGTAAGGTTCTTCGCGTCGCATCGAATTAAACCCCACGCTCCGCTGCTTGTGCGGGCCCCCGTCAATTCCTTTGAGTTTTAGCCTTGCGGCCGTACTCCCCAGGCGGGACACTTAATGCGTTAGCTTCGGCACTGGCGGGGTTGATACCACCAACACCTAGTGTCCATCGTTTACGGCTAGGACTACCGGGGTATCTAATCCCGTTTGCTCCCCTAGCTTTCGCGCCTCAGCGTCAAGAACGGGCCAGGAAGCCGCCTTCGCCACTGGTGTTCCTCCCGATATCTACGCATTTCACCACTACACCGGGAATTCCGCTTCCCTCTCCCGCCTTCGAGTCGATCAGTATCGAGTGACCCTCCCCAGTTGAGCCGGGGGCTTTCACACTCGACTAAATCGACCGCCTGCGCGCTCTTTACGCCCAGTAAATCCGGACAACGCTTGTCACCTACGTATTACCGCGGCTGCTGGCACGTAGTTAGCCGTGACTTATTCGTCAGGTACCGTCATTATCTTCCCTGACAAAAGAGGTTTACAACCCGAAGGCCTTCATCCCTCACGCGGCGTTGCTGCTTCAGACTTTCGTCCATTGAGCAAAATTCCCGACTGCTGCCTCCCGTAGGAGTCTGGGCCGTGTCTCAGTCCCAGTCTGGGTGATCGTCCTCTCAGACCACCTACCGATCGTCGCCTTGGTGAGCCGTTACCCCACCAACGAGCTAATCGGACGCAGGCCCCTCCCGAAGCGCCTTGCGGCTTTACTGGTGCGAACGAACGCACCACCACATGCGGTATTAGCCACCCTTTCGGGCAGTTATTCCCCACTTCGGGGCAGGTCACCCACGCGTTACTCAGCCGTCCGCCACTAACGATCAGAGCAAGCCCTGATCGTCCGTTTGACTTGCATGTCTCATGCACGCCGCCAGCGTTTATCCTGAGCCAGGATCAAACTCTCCGACAAAAAGACCCGACCTTTCGGCCGGGACTTCAATTTCGAGGGTTTGACCGCTCGCACATTTCCTTACCCGGATTTCCTGTCACTCTTCAATTGTTAAGGTGCAACCTCCCGGGCACAGAAGGCACCGGGCGCAGTCGTCAATAGTGACGCATCGGGACCCACCCTGTCAAACGACCCGGTGGGTGGGCCGGCGGTCCGGCCCGAGCGATCTCCCCGGTCGATCCGGGGCACGAGGGCGAATGGTAGGCGAGCCCGGGCCGAGCGTCAAACAGCCCGGAATCGGCCCGATCCGGACGGCGCCAGGGCGGGCCCCCGGAGCCGGGCGAGGCTCACAGGGGCGACGTCTCGACGAGCAGGACGAAGGCCGCCCCGGCCAGCCAGCACAGGATCGCCAGCTCGAATGAGCCCGGTACGCCGGCCGGACCGATCGCGACGAGATAGACGAGCAGGCCGACCAGGGCCGCCCCGAGGGCCTTGGCCAGGCGGAGCAGGATCTCGTTGACCAGGTTGCTCATCGAGCAGGCACCAGCGGTCAGGCCCGGATCGCGTGGCGGCCCTGGAGGGCCCGGATCAGGGTGACCTCGTCGGCGTACTCCAGGTCCCCGCCGACCGGGATACCCCGGGCGATCCGGCTGACCGTGCCAACCCGGCCCTCGAGCCGCTCATCGAGGAACATCGCCGTGGCCTCGCCCTCGAGGGTCGGGTTCGTGGCCAGGATGACCTCCTCGTACGGCTCGCCATCGGCCAGGGCCTCTTCCACCCGGGTCAGGAGCTCGTGGATCTTGAGCCGCTCGGGCCCGATCCCGTCGATCGGCGAGATCGCCCCGTGGAGGACGTGGTAGAGGCCCTTGAACTCGCCGGTCCGCTCGAGGGCCAGGACGTCGAGCGGCTCCTCGACGACGCACAATCGCCGGCCATCCCGGGCGGGGTCGCGGCAGAGCGGGCAGAGCGGGGCGTCGCTGATGTTGAAGCAGCGCTCGCAGAAGACGACCTCGTCGCGCACGGCGACGAGGGCGATCGCCAGCTGGCGGGCCTCGGCGTCGGGCGCCCGGAGCAGGTGGAAGGTCAGGCGCTGGGCCGTCTTCGGGCCGATTCCGGGCAGGCGCGAGAACGCCTCGATCAGGCGGGCGACAGGCTCGATGACGGGGCTGGACACGCTGGCTCGGCCTACATCCCCGGCAGGCGCATGCCGCCTGTGACCGCGGCCAGCTTCGTCTCGGCCAGCTCGCGCGAGGCGTTCAGGGCGTCGTTGACGGCAGCCGTGACCAGGTCCTGGAGCATCTCGACGTCGGCCGGGTCGACCGCGGCCGGGTCGATCGTGACGCTGACCAGCTCCTGCTTGCCGGTCACGGTCGCCTTGACCACGCCCCCGCCGGCCGAGCCGTCGACGGTCAGCGTGGCGAGCTCGTCCTGGACTCGCAGCATCTCCTGCTGCATCTGCTGAGCCATCCGCTGCAGGTTGGCCATGCTCATGTGGGCTGATTCCTCCGTGGTCGGTATGCGAGCGACAGTCTGGCGGATGGCGCGGCCGGGTGCAGGCCGAACCTCAGTGGACCTCGTCGGCATCGACCAGGTCGTCAGCGAAGATCCGGCGAGCCATCGCCAGGAGGTCGCCCTCGCCGCCGGCCGGTTCGGGCTGGAGATCGAGGTTCGTGGCGACCAGCCGGACCGCCACCGGATGGCCGAGGACGCGGCCGATGCCTTCCTCGAGCTGCGGCCGTCGGCGCTCCGCGACATCGCGCAGGAAGGCCTTGCCCTCGGGGAAGCCCAGGACGACCTGGTTGCCGGTCATCTCGATCGGGCGGCAGGCCTCGACGAGCGGCTTCATCGGCGGGTTGGCACTCAATTCGGCGACCACCCTCGGCCAGGCGGCGATCAGCTCGGCCAGCCCTTCGCTCGAGGGAGCCGGCGAGCCCGAAGTCGGGGCCTGAGCCGGGTCCGGCGTGGCGCGTTCGACCGGGACGGCGACGGCCGCCGTCGGCCGGCGCTGGGCGGCAGCCGGACCAGGTCCGACTTCCTCGTCGGCCGGCGCGGCCCCAGCGGGCCCCGGCTCGCGCTCGGGCGCGGGCTCAACTTCCGGCGGCGCGGGCTCCGGCGGCGCGGCTCGGCCGGCCTCCGCTGGATCCTCGATCGGCTCGGCCTTGGGCCGGGGAGCGACCGGGGACGCCTTGGCCACGGACGAGCTGATGGCGACCGGCCCCGGCTCCAGGAGGAGGAGCTCGAGCTGGAAGCGCAGGCCGCCGATCGAGGCCCGGCTGGGGTCGATCGCGGCCAGGCGCCGGGCGACGTCCACGAGACGTCCGATCGGCCAGGCCCCTCCCCCGGCCGGTCCGGGCACGGCAGGCCCGTCCGGGCCTCCGGCCAGCTGCCCGGTCAGCGCTGCCCGGACCGCATCGACCACCTGGTCCAGGAAGACCCGCAGGTCGCGGCCGCGCTCCTCGAGGCGATCGATCACGGCCAGGCCGGCCAGGGCATCGCCCCGGACCAGGGCATCGAGGAAGCCCGAGACCGTCTCGGCCTCGACCAGGCCAAGCAGGTCGCCCACCTTCGCCTCGGTCAGGACGTCGTCGCCCGAGGCCAGGACCTGGTCGAGGATCGATTCGGCGTCGCGCATCCCGCCGGCAGCCAGCCGGGCGACCAGCCCGACCGCGGCCGGCTCGGCCGAACGGCCATCGGCGGCCAGGATCCGATCGAGCTTGCCCGAGATCTGTTCGACGCTCAGCCGGGTGAAATCGAAGCGCTGGACGCGAGACAGGACGGCCGGACGGATCTGGCTCGCGTCGGTCGTGCAGAAGATGAACACGACGTGGTCGGGCGGCTCCTCGAGCGTCTTGAGCAGGACGTCCCAGCCTTCCTTGATCCGCTGGACCTCATCCACGATGTAGACCTTCCGGGCGAGGTCAGAGGGAGCCGTCCAGGTCCGCTCGAGCAGGTCGCGCATGTCATCGACCTTGTTGTTCGAGGCGGCGTCCATCTCGATCACGTCGAGCGCCCGGCCCTCCCGGATCGCGACGCAGGCCGGACAGGTGTCGTCGGGCTCGCCATCCCGGACGTTCGGACAGTTGATCGCCTTGGCCACGATCCGGGCGAGCGAGGTCTTGCCCGTGCCGCGTGGGCCGACGAACAGGAGGCCGTGGGCGAGGCGATTCGTCCGGACCGCGTTGCGGAGGGTCGTGACGACGGCCTCCTGGCCGACGATCTCGCCGAAGGTTTGGGCCCGCCAGCGGCGGTAGAGCGCCCGGTGCGGCCCCGCCACGGGACCGGCGTCGTCAGCCGGGGCCACGACCGGGCCATCCCCGGCCGGGGCTGCCGCGCGGGTCCTGGGCTTCGAATCGATCGGGTTCAAGCGCCGCCACCGGTTGCTGGGCCACGAATCCTGGGGCAGGTTTGCCGTGCACCCTCCGTCGATCAGAACGCCCCCGCGCCCTCCGATCACGAGCGGCTCGGACCAGGCCGTTCCGCGGCACCCGGCGAAGATCGCTTAGTGCTGCTTCCTTCCGGACCTGACACGGTTCACGAGTCGCCGCTGCGCGGGACCCGGCCCTCAACGTCGCTCGTGACAGCGGCTTTCGAAAACGGTGACCTCGGGAGGGAATTCGGCCCTGCTAGAGCGGATTGCAGGTACAGGGCACCGCTAGTTCCCCGCCTAGCACGGCTGGCGAAGCATAGCAGGGCGCCGCCTCCCAGCGGTCCCGGGCGACCCTCGTAGCGGCGCAAGCGGTTCGCGGATGATGGCGGAGAGGGGGGGATTCGAACCCCCGACGGGTTGCCCCGAACCGCATTTCCAATGCGGCGCCATAGGCCACTAGGCGACCTCTCCGGGACCGACCGGCCTGAGGAAATTTGGCGGAGAGGGTGGGATTCGAACCCACGGTGCTTGCGCACACCGCTTTTCGAGAGCGGCACCTTCAACCACTCGGACACCTCTCCGCCGGGGAGGATACCAAAGCGACTCAGGCAGGGGCCGCCAGCCCCTCGGTGGTCCGGCCGGACGGCCGCTCGTCGGCGCCCTCGACCAGCGCCCGGTAGCGGACAAAGAGCTCGTCCGCCTCGGCCTGGCGGATCCCGCTCACGACCTGCAGGCGACGGCCCAGGGCTGGGTGCTGGGCCAGCTGGATGACCGACCCGGCCGCGCCGTCGGACGGTGTTCGGGAGGGCGTAGACCAGGGCGCCCACGTCGCTCGCGAGAAGGGCGCCGACGCACATCGGGCACGGCTCGCGGGTACAGAAGACGGTCGCGTCGGCCAGGGCCGGAGAGCCCAGCCGGCGAGCCGCCTCGCGCAGGGCGACGACCACGGCGTGGGCCGTCGGGTCGGTCGTGGCCCCGACCCGATCCCTGGCCCGGGCAACCATGGCATCGTTGACGACGGCAACGGCCGCCACCGGTCGTTCGCCGGCCTCGAGGGCAAGGCCCGCCTCAGCCAACGCCTCGCCCATGAACAGCTCGTAGTTCATGGACAGATGGTAGCCGAGTACGATTCCGTGCGACGAACGGAGCGGAGGAGCGCGCACATGGCCCGGAAACGCCGGATCGGGATCCTCACGGGCGGAGGCGACGTACCCGGCCTCAACTCGGTCATCAAGGGCGTGGTCTACCGCTCGACCGAGCTGGGCTACGACGTGGTCGGCATCCGGCGCGGCTGGGAGGGCCTGACCCACATGCAGCCGCGGCCCGAGCTGGACCCGGCCTATGTCCGGCCGCTCGACCGGATCAACACCCGGACGATCGATCGGACCGGCGGGACGTGGCTCCACACCTCCCGGACGAATCCGCGCAAGATGCGCCGACCCGCAACCTGCCGGCCTGGCTCGAACCGGAGCGACGCCGAGCGCTACGCCCGGGGCGACGGCACGTACGATCTGACCCCGCTCGTCCTCGACCACATCGCCGGCGCTCGGGATCGATCACCTCGTGGCCATCGGCGGCGACGACACGCTCAGCTTCGCGCGGGTCCTGGTCGACGCGGGGGTGCCGCTGATCGGCCATCCCCAAGACGATGGACAACGACGTCCAGGGGACCGAGTACTGCATCGGCTTCTCGACCGCGATCACCCGGGCCAAGGAGCTGATCAACCGGCAGCGGACGACGCTCGGCTCCCACGAGCGGATCGGGGTCTTCCGGATCTTCGGCCGGGACTGCCGGCTTCACCGCCCTGCTGCACCGCCTACGTCGCCTCGGGCCGGTGCGTGATCCCGGAGGCGCCGTTCGACCTGGACGCGCTGGCCGAGCTGCTCAAGGCCGACTGGCACAACAACCCGAGCCGCTACGCCTTCGTGATCACGGCCGAGGGCGCGGTCTGGCAGGGCGCCACGCTGGCCGAGTCGGGCGAGGCGGACGCGTTCGGCCACCGCCACAAGGCGAACATCGGCGAGGTGCTGGCCGACGAGCTGCGCAAGCGGACGGGATCGAGACCGTGGCCAGCGAGCTGACCTACGACCTGCGCAGCGGCGAGCCCGACCAGCTCGACCAGATGGTCGCGATCACGTTCGCCAACGTGGCGATGGACCTGATCCGCGACGGGGTGAGCGGCCGGATGGTGGCGATCCGGGACGGCCGCTATGCCCACGACCCGCTGCCCGAGCCGGGAACCCGCCACGCTCGGTCGACGTGGCCAGCATGTACAACGTGGAGCGGTTCCGGCCGCAGCTACTCGGGCAAGCTGGGCGAGCCGCTCCTGCTCCTGGGCGCCGCCGGCGGTCGTAGGTGCTCGGCCAGCCGGCCCGCGGGCCGCGTCTGTGCGAGCTGGGCAGGTCAGCTGGGCAGGTCGGCCAGCGCCCGGATCCGGCGGCCGACGGCCGACATGTCGTCGTCGGCATGGCCGCCGGCGACGAGTCCGCGCTCGATCTCGGCGCACAGCTCCGCGACCGGCAGCTCGGCGCCCGTCTCGCGGGCCAGGGTCAGGGCGATCCCGAGGTCCTTCAGATGGAGCGCGACCTTGAACCCGAGCGGGTAGTCGTTGGCCAGGATCCGGCCGCTCCGGTTGGCGAGGACCCAGCTCTGGGCCGCGCCGCCGCCGAGGGCGCCGACGACCTGCTCGACGTCGAGGCCGGCCTTGATCGCCAGGACGATCCCCTCGGCCACCCCGAGGTAGGTCCCGGCGAGGATCACCTGGTTGACCGCCTTGACCGCCTGGCCGCTGCCGATCGGACCGACGTGGGTGATCGTCCGGCCCATCGCCTCGAGGATCGGGCGGGCCCGCTCGAAGACCGCCGGGTCGGCCCCGACGAAGATCGTCAGGGTCGCCTTCTGGGCCCCTTCGGAGCCACCCGAGACCGGGGCGTCGACGAAGTCGACGCCCGATCGCCGCCAGGCGAGCGGCCATGTCCCGGGTCGCGCCGACGGGGCGATCGTCGAGCAGTCGATCACGAGGCTGCCGGCTCGGACGCCCTCGGCGACACCCTCCGGCCCGAACAGGACGGCCTCGACGTCGGGCGTGTCGGAGACGCAGACGACGATCACGTCGCTGGCCGCCGCCACGGCGGCTGGCGAACCGGCTTCGACCGCCCCGAGGCGCGACCAGCTCGGCCGCCCGGCCCGGGCTCCGGTTCCAGATCGTGACGCGTCCGTCCAGAGCGAGCCAGGTGACCGGCCATGGCCGCGCCCATCGTGCCGAGGCCGAGGAATCCGATCCGTTCCATCGGCGGATTCTAGGCTCCGGAACCGGCCCTCGTCGGGACGCCCAGGCCGGCGGGTGGTGCGCGGAGGACCCACCCGGTCACCGAAAGGGTCAGGCCGGGACGGGACGGATAGGCCACGGACAGTGGCTCACGCCGGACCTAGGCTCGTCGGGACCACGCCTTGGGGACTCACCGGATCGTGCATCGCGCCACCCTCGCCACGCTGGCCGCATTCGTCCTGGCCGTCGGATTGACGGTCAGCGCGCCGGCACGCCCCGCAGTGGCTGCGAGCTGCGCGCTCGACGACGGACTCCGCCCCAGACCCACCTGTGCAACGGAAGCGTGTCGATCCTCACGCGGGTACGACGTCAACGACCTTTACCTTCTCGGTCACTACGACGACCGGATGGCACGACCGGCGCCTGCGCCGACGGTCACGATCTCGGCGCGGCGTCGAGGCTGAGAACATGACCGTGGCCGACGGCGTGCCGCAGACCGGGACGATCCTCAAGACCGGGGTGACGTTCACCTACGCGACCAACTCCCGGTCGGCTCCTACAAGTACGTCTTCAACGCCGGCCAGGTGATCTCGGGCAGCCAGATCCATAAGGCGGACCCTGACCGGCGCGCCGTACGGTCGACGGTGACGCGCCCCAACGCCGACGCCAACCCCGACCCCGACGCCGACGCCCAAGCCAACGCCGAAGCCAACGCCGAAGCCGACGCCGAAGCCAACGCCGAACGTCGAAATCCACCCCGGCTCCCACCCCGACGCCGGCCTCGACACCGAGGCCGACGACCCGGCCGACCGTCAGGCCGACCCCGGCGGCGACCGCCACGCCGAGCCAGGTCGCAGGCAATGACGGGGCCACGCCGAGCCCCGGTCACCGGCCTGATCGGCGCAATCGGTGGCGGAGGCCCGAGCGGACCGCCGGACGTCGCTCCGACGTCGGCCGGGCCGTTGCTGCCGAGCGCCCCGCCGAGCGGCGGCGGATTGCCCCTCCTGATCGTCCTCGCGGCTTCAATCCTGGCCGCGATGTGGCTGTGGATCGCCGCCCGCCGTCGACGTCGCCAGCCCGAACCGGCCCTGGCCGTCGCCGCGCCCGCCCCGTTCGGGGGTCTCCGACCGCCGGTCGTGCCCGCAGCGGCGCTCGCCACCGCGGCGTCTGCGAAACCGGCCAAGGAAGCAGAAGGCGAAGATGCCCAAGCCGCCCAAGGGCAAGCCGGCCAACCCGGTGATCCCGGTCGTGCCGGTCGTGACCGCCGCTGTCGCGA
Source organism: uncultured Chloroflexia bacterium (assembly GCA_963697135.1). Lineage (GTDB taxonomy): Bacteria > Chloroflexota > Limnocylindria > Limnocylindrales > CSP1-4 > Palsa-1033. Next base: position 9,821 of record CAVOMZ010000009.1, read on the forward strand.
CCTCGGCCGCGGCGATGCCGGCCGCACCGAGCGCCGCGCTCGACGAGCCATTCGGTGAGGCCCTCATGCCCCGCTGGCGACGGCCCTCGCTCAAGACCGCCCGGTACTCCACCCCGAAGGTCGCCCCGATGCCGGCGCCCGCCATGACGTTTGCCCGGACATCGAGCTCGGGCCTCGAGCGCCGGATCGTCCGCTACGACCTGGTCCCCCTGAACGACATCCCCGACGAGGTCCGGGGCTCTTCGGTCGGCCAGCTCCAGGCCAATGACGAGGTCGAGCTTGTCGAGCGGCGGGGTGCCTGGGTCAAAGTGCGAACGCCACTCGGAGCCGAGGGCTGGATCCATCGGACGACCCTCCAGGCGGTCGACGAGACGCCCCAGCCTGGCGCTGCGCGGCCGACACCAGCTCCGGTGGCCCCGCCTTCCTCGCCGACGATCATCCAGCCACCGCCGAAACCCGCTCCCCTGGCCGAGCAGGAGTCGATCGAGGCGGATGCCGCCGTCGGTGCCTTCGCTGCCGCGGCCGCGCGAGCAGCTCGTGAGCGCGAGCTCCAGGAGGAGCTCCAGAAGGCGAGCGCCGCCGCACCGGCCAAGGTCCCGGCCAGAGCCCCCGGCCCCGACAGCGGCAGCCGCCGCGGTGAGCGAAGCGGCTCCGGCCGCGGTGGACACAGCGGATCCAGGCGAAGCTGAGGCCAAGGCGAGCAAGGCAGCGGCCTCCCCGAAGGCCGAGCCGGAATCGAACAGCCCGGCCCGGCCGGCGGACCTGCCGAAGAGTCGCCGCCGGACGACCGCCAAGCCGCCCCTGGTCAACTAGCCGGTCAGACGCTCCGAGGGCCTGCTCCCCCGGCGCCCCGGCTGTAGGCTCGGGGCGTGATCCCGGCCCGGCCCAGTCGAACGGCGCTCGGGGTGGCCCGGCGCCGGGCGGCCCACCAGCTGCTCGATCGCCCGCTCGTCCTGGACGACCCGCTCGCCCTGCGGATCATCGGTGCCCCGGAGCGAGCCGCCCTCGAGGAACGAGTCCGCCGACGGTTTCCGCCGAGCCCCGAGCAGGCCCCGGTCGCTCGCGCCCTGCGCGCCTTCCTCGTCGCCCGGAGCCGGTATGCCGAGGAGACCCTGGCGGCCGCCGCCCGGCAGGGAGTGGCCCAGTACGTCGTCCTGGGGGCCGGCCTGGACACCTTCGCCTACCGCAATCCGTGGCCCGACGTCCGGGTCTTCGAGGTCGACCACCCGGCGACCCAGGCCTGGAAGCTGGAGTGCCTGGCCGAAGCCCGGATCGCGATCCCGAGCGGACCGGCCGGCGTCGCCTTCGTGCCGGTCGACTTCGACCGCGAACGATTCGACGAGGAGCTCGTCCGGGCCGGCTTCAACCCGGACCGGCCGGCCGTGTTCGCCTGGCTCGGGGTGACGATGTACCTCGCCGAGGCCTCGGTCTGGAACGTCCTGCGCTACGTCCTGGCCCGACCGCCGGGCAGCGCAGTCGTCTTCGACTATGCCGTCTCGCCCGACCGCCTCAATCCAGTCGAACGGCTCGTCGTCGCCCGCTTCGCCGATCGGGTGAGCCGGGTGGGCGAGCCGTGGACCGCGTCCTTCGACCCGGACGTCCTGGCGCGCGGCCTGCACGAGCTCGGTGCCGCCCGGGTCCTGGACCTTGACGGCGGCGCGATCAACGCTCGCTATTTCAGTGGCCGACGGGATCGGCTGCGGGTCGGCTCGGCCGCCCGGATCATGCTCGCCGCGACCTGAGGCCGGGCCCGAGCGGCGCGCTACGGCTCAGGCGTCGACCTCCGACACGACTGACGCTGCCGCGGTGGGCGCCGCATGGCGCTCCCGCCAGACCTGGTCGAGGACGGCCGAGAACGTGTCCGTGGATCGGGCGCCACTGACGCCGTAAGCACGATCGAGGACATAGAACGGCACGCCGCTGATCCCGATCTCGGCGGCCGTCCGCTCGTCGGCTCGAACCTCGTCCGTGAACGTCGCCGAGCGACGACCACAGAGGCTTCGGCCGGGCAAGGCCGGCCTCGGTCCCGATCTCGGTCAGTGAGGCCTGGTCGAAGATCGACCGGCCATCGGCAAAGTTGGCCTGGAACAGGCGGCCGACGAGATCGTCGCCGACGCCGCGCTCGATCCCGAGCTGGACCAGGCGATGGGCGTCGAAGGTGTTGCCGTGGAGTCGGTCGACCCGGTAGCCGAGGCCAGCTCCGCGGCCATGGCGACGAGTCGCTGCTCACCCGCCTTGATGGCCTCGGCCTGACCGCCGTACTTCGCCGCGAGCATCTCGGCCACGGTCAGCATGCCCCCGGGTTGGGCGTCCGGGTCGAGCTCGAACGAGCGATACGTGACGGTGACCGATGCGCCTGGGGAAGGCGGCCAGGGCCAGTCCGAAGCGGGCCCGGCCGACATAGCACCAGGGGCAGACGAGGTCGCTCCAGATCTCGACCTGAAGCCGATCAGGGGCCAGCCTGGATGGCACGGATTGCCGGACTGCTCACGCGGTCAATCGTAGTGGCCGTTGGTTGATCGCGCAACGACCGACCGGATCAGCCGGCTGGCCAGGCAGCTGGCGAACGTTGGCGCGCCCGGCGGGACTCGAACCCACGACCTTTAGGTCCGCAACCTAACGCTCTATCCGCTGAGCTACGGGCGCAACACGGGAGATGGCGGAGAGGGAGGGATTCGAACCCTCGAAGCAGGTTACCCCACTTGGCGGTTTAGCAAACCGCTGCACTAGGCCTCTATGCGACCTCTCCCCGGAACCGCGGGCGCCAGAATAGCACGGGCTCCGGGCCGCTCCGGCAGGCGCTGGTTGACCGCTGTGCCGGGCCTTTTCCCCGCCGGCCAAGGTGGTGCCGTCGGTCGGAACCTGGCGGATGTCAGCCCCAGACCCGGCGGCCGGCCGGAAGCCGACCTGGGCCGGAACCTCCGAGGACCGGCCCCGGCCGCGGCGGCCGGCCGGACGCCGCCGGGTCGGAATCTGCCGAATATCAGCCCCCGTAGTGTTAGACCGAGACTCGGAGCCGACGCACGCATCCGGGATCCGGGTAGCCGCTCGATTCGTGCGTGATACCGGGCCAGTGGCAGTCGAGCCAGGCTCATAGCGGGCATCGGGGTCGCGGATCGCGCCGAGACTACGGGGGTTGATATTCGACAGAAGCTCGGCCCAAGGGCGACTCTGGCGGCTCGCCGTCGAGCCCCTGTCTTGACGGGGCGGCCACGGCCGGGACGCCGTCGCCGAGTCGGCACGGTGACGGTCGGCCGCCAGTCGGCGCACATCCGCCGGCCTGGTCCGCCGGGACCGACATCGGCGGCGTCCGCCGGCCGGGTCCGACGGCGGCCGCGGCTCCGCCGGCCGGTGCACGCCTCGACCGCGCCGCCGGCCCGCACGGCTCGTTGACAGCGGCGCGGGCGCTCGACTACCGTTCGGGCACGCACATGCAAGACTTCTTTTTCGCCTACCAAGGCCCGGCATGACCGAACCCGGAGACTAGAGACCCGGGAGCACGGGTCGTGCCGGGATGAGCAGAGGTCAGACCTCTGCTTTTTTTGTTGGCCGAAGGCGGCCCGCTGACTGATCGAGACTCCAGCTCCGACGCGAAAGGACGCGCACTCCGATGTTCGTGGTGATGAGCGCCACGGCCACTCCGGCCGAGGCGAATGCGGTCAAGAGCCTGATCCTGGCCGAAGGGCTCACGCCGTACGACCATGTCGGCGCGGAGCGAACCGTGATCGCGGTGGTCGGCGAGATCGGGGCGCGCAAGCCAGTCCTGATGAGCCGCCTCGAGGCCCTCGGCGGGGTCGAGGCGGTCACCCCGATCAGCCGGCCGTTCAAGCTGACCTCGCGCGAGTTTCATCCCGAGGACACGGTCATCCGGGTCGCCGACGCGGTGATCGGCGACGGCGGCCTGACGGTCATGGCCGGCCCCTGCTCGATCGAGAGCCGCGAGCAGCTCCGCGAGACCGTCGACGGGGTCGCCGCGGCCGGCGCGACGATCATCCGGGGCGGGGCGTTCAAGCCGCGAACGAGTCCCTACTCGTTCCAGGGCCTGGGCGTCGAGGCGCTCCGCTACCTGGCCGAGGAACGCGATCGGACGGGCCTGCCGGTGATCACCGAGGTGATGGAGCCGAACCAGGTCGACATCGTGGCCGAGTACGCCGACATCCTCCAGGTCGGCACCCGGAACATGCAGAACTACTCGCTCCTCACGGCCGTCGGCCGGGTCAGCCGCCCGGTCATGCTCAAGCGCGGCTACGGCGCCACGATCGAGGAGTGGCTGATGGCCGCGGAGTACATCGTCAGCTCGGGCAATCCGGACGTGATCCTGTGCGAGCGGGGCATCCGGACGTTCGAGACGTACACCCGGAACACGCTCGACCTGGCCGCCGTTCCCCTCCTCCACCACCTGACCCACCTGCCGGTGATCGTCGATCCATCGCATGCCACGGGCAAGCGCTGGCTGATCAAGCCGATGTCGCTGGCCGGCGTCGCGGCCGGAGCCGACGGGATCATGGTCGAGGTCCATCCGCGGCCCGACGAGGCCCTGTCCGATGGCGAGCAGTCGATCACGATCGCCCAGTTCACGGACATGATGGCCGGCCTGCGAGCCGTCCACGACCAGGTCGGCGACCTGCACGGCGATCCGGTCCTGCCCAACGCGGTCCTCAAGGTCGGCGGCGGCGCGATGATCGCCGGAGCGCGGCCGAACCTGGCCGGCGGGGGTCCGCCCGACGTCGCCGGCGTCCGCCCGGCGGCCCGACTGCGGGGCGCGCCGGGGCTGCCCGGCGACAAGTCGATCAGCCATCGGGCCCTCCTCCTGGCCGCCCTGGCCGAGGGTGAGTCGACGATCCACGGGGCAGGCGACGGAGCCGACGTCAGGACCACGGCCGGGCTGGTCGCGAGCCTCGGCGCGGAGGTCCTGCGCGGCCGCGTCCGACGGCCGGCGAGTCGACTACCGGGTCGTCTCGCCGGGGATCGACGGGCTGCACGAGGCCGAAGGAATCCTCGACTGCGGCAACTCCGGCACGACGACCCGGCTGGCCGCCGGGATCCTGGCCGGGCTGCCCGGCTACCACGTCCTCGACGGCGACGATTCATTGCGCCGCCGACCCCTCGCTCGTATCATCGAGCCACTGCGCGAGATGGGCGCCGAGGTCCACGCCCGCCGGGGAAACTCCCTCCTGCCGATGACCGTGATCGGTCACACCCCGCTCCGGGCGATCGACGTCCGGACGGCTGTGCCGAGCGCCCAGGTGAAGTCGGCGATCCTGCTGGCCGGGCTGCGGGCCGACGGCCGGACGACGGTCCGCGAGGCGGTTGCGACCCGCGATCACACCGAGCGGATGCTTCGGGCACGGGGGGTTGCCGTGGTCAGCGCACGAACCGGGGACGACGAAGCAATGGTCAGTCTGGAGGGCGGAGGTGCGGGTCCGCGCGATCGACCAGGATGTGCCCGCCGACCCGTCGGCGGCGGCCTTCTGGCTGGTGGCCGGGGCGATCCATCCCGATGCCGAGCTGCGCCTCGAACGCGTCGGGCTGAACCCGACCCGGCGGGCGATCATCGACCTGTTGCGGCGATGGGCGCCCGGATCGACGAGCAGGCGATCGGCGAATCGGGCGGGCTCGAGCGGGGCCGCCGTCGGCGAGCCGCTGGCCGACCTGACCGTCCGCTCGAGCGAGCTCCGGGCGATCGAGCCTTGGCCCGGACGATGTCGCCCAGGCGATCGACGAGATCCCGGTCCTGTGCCTGGCCGCGACCCAGGCCCGGGGCACGACGACGATCCACGGCGCGGGCGAGCTGCGAGCCAAGGAATCGGACCGGATCGCCGGGATCGTCGAGGGCCTGGCCGCCCTCGGAGCGACGATCTCGGCCGAGGGTGACACGCTCTCGATCAGCGGCCCGACGAGCCTCCTCGGCGGGCCGACCGACAGCCATTCGGACCATCGCCTGGCGATGACCTTCGCCGTCGCCGGGCTGATCGCCTCGGGCGCCACGACGATCAGCGATCCGGCCTGCGCGGCAATCTCCTATCCCGGCTTCTTCGCGGAACTCGAAGGGGTGCGAGCATGACGAAGCGCGTCGTCCTGATCGGTCATCCGGTCAGCCATTCGCTGTCCGGCGCGATGCAGCAGGCGGCTTTCAATTCGCTCGGGATCGATGCCCGCTACGAGATGTGGGACAAGCCCCGATCGAGCTCGCGGACGCCGTCGCCGAGCTGCGCTCGGATGACTTCCTGGGGGCGAACGTCACGATCCCCCACAAGGAGCGGGTCGTCCCGCTCGTCGACCGGCTGACCGAGGACGCCCACGCCACCGGGGCGGTCAACACGATCACCCGGGAGGGCAAGCGGCTGGTCGGCCACAACACCGATGTGCCCGGCTTCAAGCAGGCGCTCGACAAGCTCGTCGGACGCCAGAAGATGCCCCGCCAGGCGGTCGTCTTCGGCGCCGGCGGCGGCAGCCGGGCGGTGATCCACGGCCTGATCACGGCCGGCTTCCTGCGGATCGTCGTCTTCAACCGCCACCTCCATCGGGCCGAGACCCTGGTCAAGTTCTTCGGCAAGAGCGCGGCCCACATGGAGCTCAAGGCGATGCCCTGGCACGAGTCGATCATCGAGGCCGAGCTGGCCGAAGACGAGGATCCTGGTCAACGCGACCTCGATCGGCCTGCACGGCGACGAGTCGCCGATCCCGGCCGAGATCATCCCGCCCGACCTGCTGGTCCTCGACCTGATCTACCGGCGCACGAAGCTGCTGCGGGACGCGGCCTCGAACGGGGCGACGGTCGCCGACGGGGCGACGATGCTCCTCCACCAGGGCGCGGCCGCGTTCAGCCTGTGGACGGGCCAGCCGGCACCGCTCGAGGTGATGGAGCGGCCCTGACGGCGGCCCGGGCCGGTGGGATCGAGTCGGCGGAAGGCGAGCCGACCGGCGTCGTCGCGGAGGCCTAGGAGATGGGCCGGTTCCGGTTCCTGACCGCCGGCGAGTCGCACGGGCCGGCCCTGGGCGTCACGATCGAAGGGGTGCCGGCCGGGCTGGCCCTGACCGCCGACGCAGCTGGCCGTCGACCTGGCCCGCCGCCAGCGCGGCTACGGCCGCGGTGCGCGCCAGGCGATCGAGCACGACCGGGCCGAGATCCTCGGCGGCGTCCGCCACGGCCTGACCCTCGGCTCGCCGATCCTGCTCCTCGTCCGCAACCGGGACTGGGAGAACTGGACGCAGGTGATGCAGGTCGAGCCGCTCAGCGACGAGCGAGGCGGCCGAGCTGGCCGGCCTGGCCGAGGAGGGCAACAAGCGGGCGACCCCGGTGACCCGCCTGCGGCCCGGCCACGCCGACCTGGCCGGCGCCCTGAAGTACGGCTTCAACGACGTGCGCGACGTCCTCGAGCGGGCCTCGGCTCGCGAGACCGCCGCCCGGGTCGCGGCGGGCGGCGTCGCCCGGGCGTTCCTCGCCGAGCTCGGGATCGAGGTCTGGTCGTTCACCGCCGAGGTCGGCGGGATCGCCCTCGATCCGGCCAACGCCAGCCGCTCGCGGGCCGAGGCCGACGAGTCGCCCCTGCGCTGCCCGGATCCCGAGGCCGAGGCGGCGATGATCGCCCGGATCGACGAGGCCCGCGGTCAACGGCGACACGGTCGGCGGGGTCTTCGAGGTCGTCGCCCACGGCCTGCCGATCGGCCTCGGCAGCTATGTCCACTGGGATCGCCGGCTCGACGCCGCCCTGGCCGCGGCGGTCATGAGCATCAACATCGTCAAGGGCGTCGAGTTCGGGCTGGGCTTCGAGCAGACCCGCCGCTTCGGCTCGGCCGTCCACGACGTGATCGAGGGCCGCGGCGAGGGCGGTCGCTGGATCCATCGCTCGAACAACGCCGGGCGGCCTGACCGGCGGCGTGACGAACGGCGAGCCGCTCGTCGTGCGCGGTGCCGTCAAGCCGATCTCGACGCTCGCCCGGCCCCTGCCCTCGGCCGACCTGATCAGCGGCGAAGCGGTCGACAAGGCCCACTACGAGCGCAGCGACATCAGCGTCGTGCCGGCGGCCGGCGTCGTCGGCGAGGCGATGGTGATGATCACCCTGGCCGACTTCATCCTCGACAAGTTCGGCGGGCGATTCGCTCGACGAGACGCGGGCCAACCTCGAGGCCTACCGGGCCCGGATCTCGCTGCCGCCCGCGGCGCCGGCCGGCCGGGCGCCCGCGGCGACGGACGCGGCCGACCCGGCGCCGGCGGACGGCGGCGAGGCCGGCTCCGGCGGCGACGACTAGGCCGGCCGGTGGACCTCGTCCTCGTCGGGCTGCCGGGCAGCGGCAAGACCTCGGTCGGCCGGCGGATCGCGGCGCGCCACGGCGCCCGTTTCATCGACCTCGACTGCGACGATCGAGCGCGACGGCCGGCCATGACGATCGCCCAGCTGTTCGAAGCCGAGGGCGAGGCGGGCTTCCGGGCGCCGCGAGCGGGCCGCGGTCGCCGACCTCGGCCGGCCCGACCCGGCGCCCGAGCTCCGGCGGGTGATCGCCACCGGCGGCGGGGCCGTCGTCGACCCGGCCAATCGCTGGGCCCTCTACCGCGGCCGGCGGGTCGTCTGGCTGAGCGAACCGCCCGAGGTCCTTGCCCAGCGCCTGCGCAACTCGCCCAATCCCCGGCCGCTCCTCCAGGGCCGCGATCCGGTCGGGGCGATCCGCGAGCTGGCGGCCCGCCGGGAGCGGTTCTACGCGCCGGCCCTCCGGATCAACGGCCTGTCCCAGGTCGGGCACGAGTCCTCGAGCGACTCGATGGGTTCCTGGCCGAGCCGGCTCCGGCCGGGACGACGCTCCTGTCCGCCGATACCCGCCTGGGCCGGATCCGGATCGGCGCAGCCATCGCCGCCGAGGCCCTCCTGGCAACGCTCGACGAGCTCGGGGCGGGCCGGGCGATCTTCGTCTCGGAGCCCGGCGCCTGGGGGGCGGTCGGCGACGCCCTGGCCACGGGCCTGGCCGTGGCGGGGATGCCGGTCGAGCACGTCCTGCTGCCCGCGGGCGAGGCGGCCAAGCGGCTGGCCGTGATCGAGTCGGCAGCCGGCGAGCTGGCCCGCCTGCGGGTCGAGCGGACCGAGCCGCTCATCGCGCTCGGCGGCGGCGCGCTCGGTGATGCGGCCGGCTTCCTCGCGGCGACCTGGCTGCGGGGCGTGCCCCTGGTCCATGTCCCGACGACCCTCGTCGCCCAGATCGACAGCTCGATCGGGGGCAAGACGGCGGTCGACCTGGACGAGGGCAAGAACCTCGTCGGCGCGTTCCACCAGCCGGCGGCGATCCTGATCGACGTCGCGCTGTGGCCGGGCCTGCCCGAACGCCAGCGCCGCTCGGCCCTCGGCGAGGCGGTCAAGATGGCCGCGCTGGACGACGAGCCGCTGTTCGCGCTGCTCGAGCGCGACGGGCCGGGGATCGCCCGGGCCGACCCAGCGGTGGTCGCGCCACGGTGCGCTGGCCGAGCTGGTCGAGCGCTGCGCCTGGGCGAAGGTCGAGGTGGTCCTGGCCGACGAGCGCGAGCGGCCGGCAGGGGCGGCCCGGCGCCAGCCACCGGGCGCGAAGGACCCCGCCGGGCGGCCGCCCGGATCGAGGCGGGCCGGCTGGCCCTCAACCTCGGCCATTCGCTCGGCCACGGCTTCGAGGCGGCGGCCGGCTACGGCGACGCCCTGCTCCACGGCGAGGCCGTCGCCTACGGCCTGCGCGCGGCCTGCCGGATCGGGGTCGAGCTCGGCGTGACGCCGGCCGATCGGGCGGCCCGGATCGAGGACCTCCTGAGCCGGCTCGACCTGGCGCCGGCGGGCGGCCTGGGCCGGCTCGGCCTCGATCGAGGCAGCCGTGCTCGCGGCGCTCAGTGGCGACAAGAAGCACGCCGGCGGCAAGCTGCGCTGGGTCCTGCCGACCGCCGACTTCGTGGCGATCCGGAGCGACGTCCCGGCCGAGCTGGTCGAGCGCGTGGCCGACGGGCTGCTCAGCCCAATCCCTCCCGGCCGCGAGCATCTCCCGATGACTCGCGTGCTCGTCCTCCAGGGGCCGAACCTGAACCTGCTCGGCACGCGCGAGCCGGAGATCTACGGGCGGGCGACGCTGGACGAGATTCACGCGGCAATCGCGGGCCCGGGCGGCCGAGCTGGGCCTGGCCGTCGAATTCTTCCAGTCGAACCACGAGGGCGCCCTGATCGATCGCGTCCATCGCCGGGACTACGACGTGGCGATCGTCAACGCCGGCGGCCTGACCCACACCAGCGTCAGCCTGCGCGACGCGCTGCTCGGGGTGGAGCGCCCGTTCATCGAGGTCCACCTGTCGGACCCGGCGACCCGCGAACCGTTCCGCCCGGTCAACTTCCTTTCCGACATCGCCCTCGAGTCGATCGTCGGCCGGGGGCCGGCCGGGTACAGCCTGGCCCTCGAGTCGATCGCCCGCCGGGTGGCCGCCGGCGAGCTGCCCGGATGACCCGGCCGGCCGGGAGCAGCCGGGCAAGGGCTCCGGCGGCCCGCCCGCCGAGACGCCCGAGCTGCGCCGCCTGCGCCGGCGGATCGACACGCTCGACCGGCGGATCGTGGGCCTGCTGAACGATCGGGCCGAGCTCGGCCGCGAGGTCGGCCGGGCGAAGCGGGCCAGCGGCCGGACGGCGATCCGGGACCTCGAGCGGGAGCGCGAGGTCCTGCTCCGGGTCGCGATGGCCAACCTCGGGCCGATTGCCCAGGCCGACCTGCTCGCGATCTATCGCCGCCTGATCGGCGCGACTCGGGCGCTCGAGGCGCGCGACCGGCAGAAGGACTAGGACCGGTCCTCGATCTCCCAGGCGTGGTCGAGGGCATGCCAGGCGATCCGCCGGGCGGCATACCGGGCGGGCCAGCGTCGACCGGCGATCGGGCTGCCATCGGACGGGCGGGCCAGGACCTCGAGGATCGCCCGGCGCACGGCCTCGACCGCCTGGCGGTCACCCGGGGCCGGCTCCTTGAAACGCAGGCCGAGCTGGCCGGCGTAGACGGCGTCGGAGGCGTCGCAGTGGGCGACGATCTTGTCCCGGTCGCGGCCGCCGCCGCGGGGGCCCTTGCGCAGCTCGGCGGGCGCTCCGACGCGACTCGATCGAGGGTGGTCCAGGCCGCCTTGAACGAGCCCGGCCTGGCGGCCTGCCTCGGCGGCGTCGACCGCCCGTCGATCGAGCTCGGTCACGCTGCCCGGCACGCCGAAGTCGGTCGAGGCCGAGCCGGCGATCGATCTCGACCACCATGAAGCTGGCCCGGTCCGAGCTCGGCCGGGTCGACCGACCGGACTCGAGGCGCAGGCCGGCCTCGGCCGCGACCAGCGCATAGCGCCCGGCGGCCGAGGCCAGGGCGGCCAGGGCCAGGTCGCGGCTGCGGCCGCTCCGGCACCAGCCGGGCCAGTCGACGGCCCAGGCGAACGTGCGGGCCTTGCCGGCCTCCTCGCCGACCGCGATCAGGGGCGAGCGGTCGTCGCTCGTTGCCACCACCCCTCAGCCCTGCGCCGTGGCGGTCTGCAGCTCGCCCACGAGCCGGGCCAGGGCGGCCACGTCGCGTCCGTCCGGCCCGAGAGCGTCAACCAGGGCCGAGGCCACGATCACCCCATCTGCACCCTGCGGCCGCGATCGCCCGGACATGGGCCGGCCGGCTGACCCCGAAGCCGACGGCGACCGGCACCGGCGCGACGGCCTTGACCGAGTGGACGAGCCGGCCGACCGAGCGCGGCAGGGAGGCTCGCGCCCCGGTGACCCCGACGAGCGAGACGCAGTACAGGAAGCCGCCCGAGCGGGCAGCCACCCGGGCCCGCCGGTCGGGCGATGTCGTCGGGGCGACCAGGTAGACGACGGCCAGTCCGGCCGCCCGGGCGACCGCTTCGAACGGGCCGCCTTCGTCCGGCGTCAGGTCGGCCACGATCAGGCCGGCGGCTCCCGCCCGAGCGAGCCGCCCGGCGGCCTCGGCGCCGGTGCCGCCTCCGATCACCTGGTTCGCGTAGCCCATCGGGACGAGCGGCAGGTGAGGGCGGGCAGCAGAGATCCGCTCGATCAGCGCGATCGAGGTGCTGAACGTCGCGCCGGCGGCCAGGGCGGCCTGCGAGGCGCGCTGGAGGGTCGCCCCGTCGGCCAGCGGATCGGAGTAGGGCAGCCCGACCTCGAGCAGGTCGGCCCCGGCGTCGGCGGCCGCCAGGGCGATCCGGTAGCTCGTCTCCTGGTCGGGATAGCCGGCCACGATGTACGGGATCAGGGCGATTCGTCCCTCCCCGGCGGCCCGCTCGAACGCCGCCGCGATCCGGCCGGCCCCGGCCGTCCCGTTCGTGCCCGTCCCGTTCGTGCCCGTCACGCCCGCCCGGGTCGGGTCGTCAGGCTCGAGCCGGGCCGGAGCGGTCATTCCGGCCCTCCGCCCGGGGCAGGGTTCGAGGCGGAACCGGGCGCCAGCGCCGCGAGGTCCTTGTCACCCCGGCCGGACAGCCCGAGGAGGACGACGGCCTCGTCGGGGTACGGCTCGCCCGATCCCTCGAGGCCGGCCAGCAGGCGGGGCAGCACGGCGAAGGCGTGGGCCGTCTCGAGCGCCGGCAGGATCCCCTCGAGCCGGGCGACCTCGCGCAACGCGGCCAGCGCCTCGGCGTCGGTCGCGGCGGCGAGCTCGAGCCGGCCGCCGGTCAGCAGGGCGGCGATCTGGGGCCCGACTCCCGGATAGTCCAGGCCGGCCGAGATCGAGTGGGCCTCGATCACCTGGCCGTCGGCGTCCTGGAGCATGAGCGAGCGCGACCCGTGGAGGATGCCCGGCGTGCCACCGGCCAGGGCCGCCGCGTGGCGTCCGGTCGCGATCCCATCGCCGGCCGCCTCGGCCACCGCCAGCCGGACCGACGGCTCGCCGATGAACCGGTCGAGCAGGCCGATCGCGTTCGAGCCGCCACCGACGCAGGCCAGCACGAGGTCCGGCAGGCGGCCCTCGACGGCCGACAGCTGGGCCGCCGCCTCGTCGCCCAGGATCCGCTGGAAGTCACGCACGATCGTCGGGTAGGGATGGGGGCCCATCGCCGAGCCAAGGACGTAGTGCGTCGTCTCGACCGTCGTGACCCACTCGCGCATCGCCTCGTTGACCGCGTCCTTGAGGGTCGCCGAGCCGGAGGTGACCGGCCGGACCTCGGCGCCCGAGGGCGCGCATCCGGAGGACGTTCGGCTCCTGGCGCCGGATGTCCTCGGCGCCCATGAACACGACGCAGGGCAGGTCGAGCAGGGCGCAGGCCGTGGCCGTCGCGACGCCGTGCTGCCCGGCGCCGGTCTCGGCGATCACCCTCGACTTGCCCAGCCGGCGGGTCAGGAGGGCCTGGCCGAGGGCGTTGTTGATCTTGTGGGCGCCGGTATGGCCAAGGTCCTCCCGCTTCAGGTAGAGCCGGAGGGTCCCGGGCAGGCTGGCTGGCCGGTCCCGTTCGATCGCGGCTCAAGCCGGCCCGCCTCATCGAGCGTGGCGCCGGGCCAGCCGGTCGGCCCGGTAGAGCGGCGTCGGCCGCCCCGAGTACGTGGCCAGGAGGTCTCGGAACTCGGCCCAGAAGCGGGGATCGTGGCGCAGCTCGAAATACGCCCGTTCGAGGCTCTCGAGGGCGGCCATCAGGGTCTCTGGAACGTACCGGCCGCCGAATTCGCGATTGCAGCCCCAGCGGCCGGCCGCGTCCGCCTCGACCAGGCCGGCGGCCGCCTGGACGGGCCGGACAAGAAGATTGGGCCGATCCCGGCGGACCGCCTGGGCCCGCTTGACGAACAGGGCGACCCGGAGCGGGTCCTTGGTCGGGCGCTGGCCAGGTTGTCGCGGTGCCTCGACCCCCGATGCCACGTCGAGGCCGATCGCCGGGATCGCCCGGACAGCCGGGCCGACATTGGCCGGGTCGAGCCCGCCGCCGAGGATCACCGGGATCGCCCGGGCGATCCCGGCGGCCACCTCCGGATTCGAGCGCGTCCCGGTCCCGCCAGGATGCGGCCCACCCGCCGTGTCGAGCAGGATCCGCTCGACCCCGGCCGCGAGGTAGGTGCGGGCCCGGGCCAGGCCGGCGGCGACCAGCGGCTCCACATCGGCCGGCTCGATCGCCGCCGGGAGGTGGAGCGACTTCCAGGTCGGCCGGCGGACCCGCCGGGCGAGCTCGGGTGTCTCGTCGCCGGCCAGCTGGACGACGTCGGGGTCGAGGGCAGCGATGATCGCCTCGATCCGGTTCAGCCCGGCATCGGCCGTGATCGCCACGATCCGGGGCCGCCCCCCGTCCGATCCAGGACCACGTCCCGAGCCGCTTCCGGGGTTGGTCATCGAGCGGGCCAGCTCGGCCAGCTCGACGGCTTCCCCGAGCTCGAGACAGCGGGGCGTGCCCGGGACGAGGTTCAAGCCGAGCGCGTCTGCCCCGGAGCGCACGGCCGCCCGGAGGCCGGCCCGGTCGGTGATCCCGCAGATCTTGACGAAGGGCGTCCGGTCGAGGGCGGCCGGGTCGTCGGGCAGGCGACCGGCGGCAGCGAACCGGGCGACGGCCGCGGCCGGATCGGACGAGCGCATCAGGGCCTCGCCGATCAGCGCCGCGTCGAAGCCGAGGGCCCGCCAGCCGGCGACCGTCGAAGGCTCCCGGACGCCCGACTCGGCCACGACGAGGCGGTCGTCGGGGACGAGCCGGCGCAGGCGGACGGCCTGCTCGGGATCGACCACCAGGGTCCGCAGGTTCGCGATTGTTCAGCCCGATCAGGCGCGTCCGGGTGGCGAGGGCCCGCTCGAGCTCGCGCTCGTCGTGCGCCTCGACCAGGGGCTCGAGGCCGAGGTCGCGCGCCTCGTCGACGAGGCGCGCCAGGCGGGCCGCCGGATGGAGGCTGGCCAGGAGGAGCACCGCGTCCGCGCCGGCCGAGCGGAGGATCGGCAGCTGCCGCCGATCGACCACGAACTCCTTGGCCAGGACCGGGATGCTGACCGCCGCCCGGACCCGGCGCAGGTCGTCGACCGAGCCGCCGAACCAGTGCGGCTCGCACAGGACCGAGATGACTGCCGCACCACCGGCGGCGTAGGCCGTCGCCCGCCGGCCGGGTCGTCCGAGGCGGCCGCCAGCCGGCCGGCGGACGGCGACGCGCGCTTGACCTCGGCGATGACGGCGAGGCCCGGTCCCGCCAGGCGGCCGGCCACGTCCCGGGGTGGGGGCGCCGCCTGGAGACCTCGCTCGAGGTCGGCCCGGGTCAGGCCGGCCAGCTCGGCGGCCACATCCGTCCGCCGCCGTGCGGCAATCTCGTGGACGACGCTCGTGCGGCTCACGCCGGGACCCCGCCCGACGGACCGGCACTCGCCGCAGGCCCGGCGGATGGCCCGCGGAGGGCTCGGCGAATGAGCCCGCGGAGGGCCCGGCGGCCCTCAGCCGGGCCAGCAGCGCGACCGGGCCGCCGCCGTCGATCGTGGCCGCGGCCAGCCTGACCCCGTCGGCCAGGCTCGTCACCCGGCCGGCCGCGACGAATGCCGCGGCGGCATTGAGCAGCACGACATCGCGCCGCGGTCCCGGCGCTCCGGCCAGGACGGCCTCGAGCAGGCCGGCGTTCTCGGCCGGGGTGCCCCCGGCCAGGGCACTGCGTCGGCGCGTCGGCCAGGCCGAGGCTTCGGATCCGGTCCAGTCCGACCTCGGACACCTCGATCGCCGTCGGGCTCACGTCGTGGATCACGCCCGTGCCGTCGAGGGGCAGCTCGTCGACCCCGGCCCCATGGACGACCAGGGCCCGCTCCTGGCCAAGCATCTCGAGCACCTCGGCAATCCGGTCCGCGGCGACCGGATCGGCCACGCCGACGATCAGCCGGGCGACTCCGGCCGGGTTCGTCAGGGGGCCGATGAGGTTGAACGCCGTCCGAACGCCGATCTCCCGCCGGGTCGGCCCGGCGAACCTCATCGCGGGATGGAAGCCCGGCGCAAACAGGAAGGCAAAGCCATCGCTCCGGAGGGCCGCGGCCGCCGACTCGGCGTCATGGTCGGTCCGGATCCCCAGGGCGTCGAGGACGTCGGCCGACCCGGAGCGGGAGGTCATCGCCCGGTTGCCGTGCTTGGCGACGGGCACCCCGGCCGCGGCCACGACGAGGGCCGCCGTCGTCGAGATGTTGAAGGTGCCGCTCCGATCGCCGCCGGTCCCGACCACGTCGATCGCGCCGGCCGGGGCGTCGACCTGGGTCACCCGCTCGCGCATCGCGACGGTGAAGCCGGCCAGCTCGGCCGTCGTCTCGCCGCGCATCCGGAGGGCGACGAGCAGGGCTGCCAGCTGCGACGGCGTGGCCTCGCCGTCCATGACCGCAGCCCATCGCCCCGCGCGCCTCGTCGAGCGACAGGCTCCCGCCGTCGACGACGCTGGCCAGGGCGGCCCGGACAAGGTCGCTCATCGGGCGGCGCCCGATGGCCCTGGTCCCGCGGCCGGCCGGGTCTGGTCGACCGGCTCGGTTCCGGCGGGCTGGTCCATCCCGGCGGTGGCGAAGACGCCGCTCACCGCGTCGAGCCGGCTCGCCTCGCCCTCGCCGGCCAGGCGCAGGAAGTTCGCCAGCAGGCGAGGCCCTTCCGGGGTCAGGACCGACTCCGGATGGAACTGGACGCCCTCGAGGGGCAGGCTGACGTGGCGCAGGCCCATCACGACCCGGTCCTCCTCGCAGACCGCCGTCACGACCAGCTCGGCCGGGATCGTGGCCGGGTCGACCGCCAGCGAGTGATAGCGGGCGGCCATGAACGAGGGCGACAGGCCGCGCAGCAGGCCGACGCCGTCGTGGCTCACCTCGGAGGCCTCGCCATGGACGAGGGTCGGGGCCCGGACGACGGCGCCGCCGTAGGCGACGGCCATCGACTGCATCCCGAGGCACACCCCCAGGAGGGGAATCGCGTGCTCGGCCGCGACGTGGACCGCGTCGACCGACACGCCGGCGTCCGAGGGATCGCCCGGGCCGGGCGAGATGACGATTCCGCGCAGGTCGCCCTGCGGATCGCGGGCGAGCTCCTCGAGGCCGGCCCGGTCGAGGGCATCGTTGCGGACGACCCGGATCTCGGCCCCGGCCGCCTGGAGGGCCTGGACCAGGTTGAACGTGAACGAGTCGTAGTTGTCGATGACGAGGATCATCGAACCGGCTCCGGTCCACCAGCTGGCGCAGGTCGATCGCCCGGCGGAGGGCGGCGGCCTTGTGCTCGGTCTCCTCGAACTCGCGCTCGGGGACCGAGCCGGCCACGATCCCCGCCCCGGTGTGGACGTGGGCCGTGCCGTCGCGCAGGACGGCGCTCCGGATCGTGATCGCCGTGTCGAGGTTGCCGTCGTAGCCAAGGTAGCCGACGGCTCCGCCATACAGCCCGCGGCGCTCGTTCTCGGCCGCGGCGATCAGCTGCATCGCCCGGACCTTGGGCGCTCCCGAGAGGGTTCCGGCGGGGAAGACCGAGCGCAAGGCATCGAGCGCATCGAGCTCGGGTCGAAGGCGGGCCTCGACGTGGCTGACGAGGTGGAGGACGTGGCTGTAGCGCTCGACCTCCATGTACTTCGTGACCCGGACGGTGCCCGGCCGGGCGACCCGGCCGAGATCGTTCCGGCCGAGATCGACCAGCATCACGTGCTCGGCCTTCTCCTTGGGGTCGCGCTGGAGCTCCTCGCTGCGCAGCTCGTCCTCGGCCGCGGTTGCCCCGCGGGGACGGGTGCCCGCGATCGGGTGCGTCGTGAGGCGGTCCCCCTCGACCTGGAGCAGGAGCTCGGGACTGGCCCCGACGACCTCGAACGACGGCGTCCGGACGAAGAACAGGTAGGGGCTGGGGTTGACCCGGCGCAGGGCCCGGTACAGGCCGATCCCGTCGACCGGCCGGCCGTCCGCTGCGCGCCGGCAGGTCGAACGACTGGCGCCGGGCCAGGACGACCTGGATCGCCTCGCCCGCGGCGATCGCGTCCTTGGCGACCTCGACCGCGTGGATGTACTGGTCGCGGCCGAGGCTCGTGGCCGATTCCTGGGCGGCCGGCGCGAGCTGCCTCGACCGCCTCGCCGCGGACGGCCCTGGCCGGCCCCGGCGGTCGAACGGGCAAGCTCGGCGGGAGACGGCCGGGAGGTCCGGTCGAGCGCCTCGAAGATCGCCCGCTCGGCGATCCGGTAGCGGGCGTCGAGGTCGGGCAGCTCGGTGTGGAGCGAGGCGATCGCGCTGATCGTGTGGGTCAGGTGATCGAAGACGATGACCAGGTCCGTCTCGATGTACGACGGCACCGGGCACGCCGATCGGATCGGCCAGCGGCTGGGGCACGCTCGGCTCGAAGGCGCTGACCGTGTCATAGGCCAGGGCGCCGACCGCCCCGCCGGTGAACCGGGGCATGCCCTCGAGCGGGCGAACGCGCCGCCGGGGCAGGAATGCCCGGAGGGCGCTCAGCGGGTCCGCCGCATCGACGCGTCTCGATCGGCAGGTCCGTGTCGAAGCGGTCGACGCTCAGGGGCCGGGCCTGGATCGTGGCTCGCTCGCCACGAACCTCCAGGACCCGGCGCGGCCCGATCCCCAGGAAGCTGTATCGCCCGAGGCGCTCGCCGCCCTCGACCGATTCGAGGAGGTAGGCCGGTCCCCCATCGTCGAGCCGCAGGAACGCCCCGATCGGGGTCTCCAGGTCGGCGTCCCGGGTCGCCCGCAGGAGCACGGTGTCGGCGCTCGTGGCCAGGCGCTTGGCCTCGGCCAGGCCCAGCGGATCCGCGATGCTCATCGGTGCGGCGAAGCCTCCATGGAATCAAGTACGACCTCTCGTCTCCAGGGACGAAAGGTCGATCCTTCCGCGGTACCACCCGCCTTCGGCAATCTGCCGCACTTTGACCGACGGAGGACCGGGCACCCGGCCAGGCTCACTCGATCGGCGCTGCCCGCTATCGCTGGCGCCCTGCGCCGGAGCCTACTGGACAGGGCCGCTGCCCCGCCGTTCGGTCCGGAGGCTCCCGGGTCCATTCACCACCGCTGCCGTCCCGGTTTCCACCAGCCACCGGGTCTCTGGATCGACGCGCGCCGGGTACTCGTCCCGTTCATTGCCCGCTATTCGTGATGTGCCGGGCGAGTCTAGAGGCGCGATCGAGACCTCGTCAACCGGGTTCATCCTGGGCGACCGTGGCCGGGCCCTGTTCGGGCGACGGAGGCGGATCGATCGAGCCGGCCGGCGCTGCGGCGACGGAGCGCGAGCGGCGCCGGGGCGGAGGCGGCTTGCGCACGGCCGGCCACCAGTCGCAGGCACACAGGCCCTTCGGGCAGCCGGCGTGGGGCAGGCGCGGGGTCCGGAGCTCGTCGGCGATCTTGAAGATCCGCTCGTTGTCGGCCCGGCAGGCGGCACAGCAGGAGGCTCCCACCAGCTCCGCCTCGCGAGCAATCGCCGACAGTCCCCGGAGGGTCGCCGTCGAGCGCCTCGCGATAGAGCGCGACGATCTCCTCGGCGGGCGGCGGGACGCTGCCGGCCTCCTCGTACAGCGCCGCGGCCTGGCGGTGCCGGATCCGGGTGACATCCTCCCAGCTCTTGTCGTGACGAGCCGCCCTGACCGCCCGATCCGCGGTGGACAGGTAGAGCGTCCGGGCCGACTGGACGGCCGCCTCGTTCAGGGGCGCCGCGGCCAGGCGGCTGCGTCGATCGGCCGGAGCGCCCACGAGCCGGGCCAGCTGGAGCCACGACCGCCGCTGCCGGGTCCAGGCCTCGACATCGGCATCCTTGCGGCGCTCGGCCTCGAAGACCTCGACCGACGCTTCGGTCAGGTAGATCGTCCGGCCCTTCGGACCGCCGGACGACAATCCGGCGCCGGCACCGGGGACAGAGCCGGGTGCTGGTCGGAGGCGGGTCGAGCAGCACCCCGCAGTTCGGGCAGGCGACGCCGGGAGCCGGGGGTGGAGCGCGGCTCGAGCGCCCCGGGTAGCGGCTGTTCAGGCTCCGGGAAGGGCTGAGGCTGGCGATCGCGCTCGTCGCGATCGATGCCGAAGAGCTTGCGCAGGAACGAGATCGGGCACCTCCGACTGACCAGCCCGCCTGGCCGGTCAGGTCAGGGTACCCCGGCTCAGCCTCGGGCCGCGACGGGCTCCGCCGCCGGGGCAGCCACGCCTTCCGTCGGCGGGCGTCGCCGAAGGTAGCGCCGCATGGCGTTCCGATCGCGAGCTGCCAGGTCCCAGTGGCAACGGCAGAGGCCCCGCGGACAGCCCTCGTGGGGCAGGAGCGGCTGGCGCCGCTGGGAGCGTGATCCGGAAGATCCGGTGGTCGTCCGCCCGGCACGTCTCACAGCAGCCTGCCGCAAGCAGCTCGGCATCCCGGCTGATCTCGGCGATCCCGCTGCAGCTCGGCGCCGACCCCTTCGCGATAGCGGGCCAGGATGTCGGCCGCAACCGGCCGGTGGGAACCGTCGGCGCGGTAGAGCACCCCGGCCTGGTCGCGCCGGATCCTGGCCGCTCGATCCCAGGCCTTGTCGCGCCGGGCGGCGCGGAAGGCGCGATCGGTCGCGGACATGTAGAGCGCCTTCGAGGCCGCGACGACCTCCTCGGTCAGGCGGGCAGCCGTCAGCTGGTGGAGGCGACCGGCCGGTGCCTCGGCCGCGGCGGCCAGGGCCAGCCAGCGGGCACGCTCGCGGGTCAGGCGGGCCGCGCTCGCCGTCCGCCGACGCTCGGCCTCGAAGACGGCGACGGCGGCCTCGGTCAGGTAGACCGGCCGACCATCGACCCGCTTGACGACGATCCGCTGGCGGCACTGCTCGCAGCGCCGGCTGGCGGTCGGGGCTGGCTCGAGAGCGATGGCGCAGTACGGGCAGTGGGCCACGGCCAGGACCAGTCCCGGACGCTTCGGAGCGGGGCGCCTGCGCCGGGCAGCTGGTCTGGATTTGCGAGCTGGTTTGGCCGTCGTGGATTTACCAGCTGGTTTGGCGGCCGTGGGCTTGCCGACCGGTTCGGCGGCCGAGGGTCGGCTGGCTGCCGGTTCGGTTGCGGGCTTGGCAACGGTCGTCCTGCCGGCCGCGGGTGCGGTCGGCGCCCCCGTGCTCCGCTCGGCTGCGGCGATGACGGCGACCGACGGTTCAGTCGCCCTGGGTCGCCCGGCGTCGGTGGCCGCTACCGCCCGAGTGGGTTTGGCGGTCGCGGTGGGCTGGCGGGCTTGGCGGGCTTGGCAGTCGGGGTTGGCCGGGCGGGCTTGGCGGCCCTGGCGGGCTTGGCGACCTCGGCTTCACTCGCGGCGGACACCGGCGAGTCTGGGCTCACGTCGGCCGCGGTCTCCTGGAGATCGACCGGCTCGCCCTCGGCCAGGCGGCCCGGCTCGTCCGCTGCCGGATGCACTGGCGCGGGCCGGGCCGGCAGTCCGGTCGTCTCATGTGGCATCGGGGGCGGGGCCGGCAGCCTGCCAGCCGTCGTCGCCGAAGACGTCGCCCGGCTGAGCCATCACGCCGACCGGCTCGACCTCCGCCGCGGCGACAGGCTGGACCGCGGGATCAATCGAGGTCCGAGGTTTGGTCGGTCCGAGCCTCGGCGACCGGGGTGCCTTCGCCGGTCGACGCCTGCAGATCTCCGTCGACCACGATCGGCGGTCGCGGGCGGTCAACCAGGTCCCGGGCTGCGACCTCGCCGCCGGATGGCGGACGGTCGTCCGCGCCCTCGGCGGGAGCCTCCGGGGCCGCCTGGGGCGGTTCCTCCGCCTCGTCGTTGAACAGGCCGGCCAACCGCTCGATCGTCCGGGACTGGGCGAGCTCCCACTCCGCATCGTCGACCTTCGGTTTCGAGTTCAGGAAGCCGCGCATCTTGGCCATGACGCTCTCTCAGTCCGAGCCCGGCCGGGCCCTGGCGCAGGCGGCCGGACCCAGGCGACCGCGGGCACTGCGCGGCCTGGTCCCGCAGAGTACTCCAGAGTGGCCGGGATTCGTCCAGACCTGGGCGAACCGCCCGGTGCCGCGGCGCACCGCCACGTCCCTAGAGGACGCCCCGGCCCCGGATCAAGCCCGGGCGCGAGCTCCGTGGCCGCCACGATGTGGCGTCGATTGACTACGGTGAATGCGTAACGCGAGATCACCCGGCGGTCGGCCAGGGACCGGGTGCGTACGTCGGTCATCGGAATCCACATCGGATCGCGCGATTCGATGAAGGCCGACAGGACCGCCTGCGGATTCAGGTGGATCGCGCCGGTCAGGGTGTGACCGGGGGTGACGACGATCAGGTAGAAGGCCTTCTTCTCCCGGAACTCGTTACTGCCGGTGGCCGGCTCGTCGACGTCGGACAGCTCGCCGATCAGGGTCACCTCTTCGGGGTTCACCCAGATCGCCGGCGAGGTGACCTTGGTCGGATCGCCGTTTCGCCGGAGGACGGTCACGTCACGCAGCTGGATCAGGCCGTCGTTGTTGTTCATGAAGTCGGACAGCCGGTTGTGGAAGCCGATGTTGACCGTGCCGGACAGGCGCAGGTGCTGGCCGACGAGCTCGAGCGGGAGCCCCTCGCTCCGGGCGACCTGGGGCACCAGGGCAACGGCTCCGAATCCGAGCGCTTCGAGATGCGTCGCCGCATCTCCGTCGACAATGTCCTCGTCGCGTTCCGCGAATGGTTGCTCGGTCATGGGTCAGGCTCCGTGGTCGAGATTTGCGACTTGGGCCCCGGCACACCGCCCAGCCGGCCCGACCCCGATCCTAGCCCGCCGGCGGGCTTAGCGCTGCGAGCCACCCGACCGGGGGTCCGAACCGGGCTCGTAGCCCGGGCAGGACCGGACCGGGAGGGCCGGGTAGCGCGGGAACCGGCGATCCAGGTCCGACCGCTGACAGCGCCAGAATGTCGAGCCGCGCAGATTGCCGGTTCGCCGGCTGTGCCGGCAGGCTGCGCACAGCCCTGGATCGGGAGCCGATTCCTGACTCAAATCTGACGGGTCGGGTCCGACCCGGATACCCCATCGGTACTGTTGACCCTCCGTTCAGCGCTCGGGTAGCCTACCGGCAGGACGAACTTTGTTTCGAAATCTGAACGAAAGGAGGTGATCGACGTGAACCGACTCTATTCCTGGTACTCGAATCTCTCATCCGACACGATCACGACTGCCATGCGCGGCCGGCGCCTTCTGACGGCTGGTCAGGGACTGGCTGAATACGCACTTATCCTCGCCCTTATCGCGATCGTTGCAATCATTGCCCTGATCTTTCTTGGTGGGCAGGTTTCCAAGATCCTCAGCAACGTCGGACACAGCGTCTGACTCGGTAGCTTCGCTCAAACAAACGGGCGCCGAATTCGGCGCCCGTTTTTTGATTCTCGATCGTGGCCGATCCGCGGGCTGGGCTGGCGCGACCCGGCTGGCTCAGCGCCGGCCGCGCCGGGACGTGCGATCCGTTCGCAGGGTGAGGGCCAGGGCCGCGTTGATCCCGACGAGGAGGAACAGGAGCACGGGCAGGCCGGCCGGCAGGCCGTCCTGGTCATCGCTTGCCAGGGTGGCCGTCTCGGGAGCCGTCGAGCGAGGGGTCGCGGTCGCGCCCTCGATCCCGCCCGAGCTGGTCGGAGTCGCGCTGGGCGTGGGTGCCGAGCTCGGTGACGGACCGGCGCTCGAGCTGGCCGAGGGACTGGGCGAGCTGCTCGGCGTCGGACTCGCCGACGGGCTGCCCGAGGGACTCGGGCTCGGCGAAGGGCTCGGGCTGGGCGTTGGCGACGGCCCCGAGCTCGGGCTGGGCGTCGGCGCCGAGCTTGGACTGGGCGTCGGCGCCGAGCTTGGACTGGGCGAGGGCTTCGCACTCGGGCTCGGCGATGGGAGCGCGCTCGGCGTCGGCGACGGACAGGATGGAACCGTGATTCGATGGATGATCGAGCCGTCGGAGAACGTGATCATGTACGTCGCCGGGGGCACCTGGTAGGTCCCGTTGATCGAGGTCGTGCTGTTGGGCGGGCTGATCACGATCGGGCCCGGGGTCAGGGTGGCCGATACGCCGTTCGGAACCTTGCCCAGGGTGATGTGGTCGCAGGTCGCAGTGGCGGTATGGGCCAGCGTGGGCGCCACCATCAGGGCAACGAGGATCAGCGCACCGACCGTGCTCGCGACCAGTCGTCGGATCGTTCCTGGCATCGTCGGAACCTCTGCCTCCTGCCGCCGTGCACGCCAACTCGGAGGGCACGTCCGGGTCTGGCGTGGAGCACGCTGATCGTACTCGCGTCGGCCGACAGAAGTACCGGCCCGACGCACGGGGCGCCACTCGGACCGGCTCGGAGACACCCGGGCGCCAGCACCTGCGGGTCCGCTCGGCCGGGTGCGGTCCAGAAATCAATCCCCGGCCGGCAGCGGGCCTCAGGCGAAGCGCCCGCCGCGACCGTGGCGGAGAGGCTGGGATTCGAACCCAGGGAAGGCTTGCACCCTCTGCGGTTTTCAAGACCGCCGCATTCGACCGCTCTGCCACCTCTCCGGTCGGCGAGGATACCCCGATCGGGTTGGGCCGTGGACCGGGCCTCGTACCCCGACCAGAGGTCAGCCGGCCGGGCTGAGACGGTCCCGGCCGAGGTAGGGCCGGAGGACCTCGGGCACGGTTACCGATCCATCCGGGTTCTGGAATGTCTCGAGGATTGCGGCCAGGACCCGGGGCAAGGCCAGGCCGGAGCCGTTCAACGTATGGACCAGCTCGGGCCGCGCCCCCGGCTCCGGCCGGTAGCGGACGGCCATCCGGCGGGCCTGGAAGTCCCGGAAGTTCGAGCATGAGCTGACCTCGAGCCAGCGCTCCACGCCGGGCGCCCAGACCTCCAGGTCGTACTTCCGGCCCTGGGTGAAGCCCATCTCCCTGGTCGCCATGAGCAGGACCCGGTAGGCCAGGCCGAGGCGCTGGAGGAGATCCTCGGCCCGCCCGGTCATCCACTCCAGGGCCGCGGGGCTGGCCTCGGGCCGCTCGAAGAGGACCATCTCGACCTTGTCGAACTGGTGGACACGAAGAATGCCCCGGGTGTCGCGGCCGGCCGCGCCGGCCTCGCGCCGGAAGCAGGGCGAATAGGCCGCATAGCGGACGGGCAGCTGGGCGGCCTCGAAAATCTCGTCGCGATGGAGGTTGGTGACCGGAACCTCGGCTGTCGGCACGAGGTACAGCTCGTCGCGAGTCACGACGTACATCTGGTCTTCCTTGTCCGGGATCTGGCCGGTGCCCCGGGCCGAGGCGCTGTTGACCACGGCCGGCGGCCAGATCTCGGTGAACCCGTTCTCGCGGGTGTGGACGTCGAGGAACCAGCTGATCAGGGCCCGCTGCAGGCCGGATCCGTAGCCGCGGTAGACGGGAAACCCCGAGCCGGCGATCTTGGCCCCCCGCTCCAGCTCGAAGAGTCCCAGGCGGTCCCCCACCTCCCAGTGCGGCCGGCGCTCCCAGGTTGCTCCGCCGGCCGGGGCGTCGGCTCCGACTTCGCCGGTCAGCGGCTCGACCTTGGCGAGCTGATCGCCCCAGGTCCGAATCGTGACGTTTGCCTCCTCGCCGCCGACGGGAATGTCGAGATCGGCCGGGTTCGGGATCCGCAGGAGCAGGTCATCCAGGGTCGCCTCGACCGTGGCCAGCTCGGCGTCGACGGCCGTGATCCGGCTGCCGGCGTCGGCCGAGCGGGCCCGCAGGCCCGCCAGCTCAGGCCCGTCGGCGGAGGCGCCGCCGCGGATCGCCTCGCCCACGGCCTTCGACGCGGCATTCCGCTCGGCCTTCAGCCGATCGCCCTCGGCCAGCAGCTCCCGGCGCCGGGCATCGGCGGCAAGGGCCGCATCCACCAGGCCCGGGTCCTCGCCCTTGTCGGCAGCCCCCTTGCGGACGGCGCCAGCGTCCTCCCGGAGGCGTTGCAGGCCAACGCTCATCGGGCGACCTCCGATCGCTCCGGCCGAGGCCGGCTCGAGACCGGCCTGGGCCAGGCGCTCGACGACGAAGGTCGGCTCGAGGCTGGCCAGCAGCCAGCCTGCCCGCGGGCCGTTGGGCCGGCCGAGGAAGGCCAGGTAGAGTGCGCCGAAGGCCCGACCGGGGGCCAGGCCGGCGTCGCCGGCGGTCGAGAAGATGAGCGCCTGCCAGGCGGCGCCGGACGCCGGCGGGTCGGCCGCGGCCGCCCGGCCGAGGGCGGCCAGCCAGGCTCGCTGGCCCGGGTCAAGGCCCGCCGCCTCGTCGGGCAGCCGATCGTGGCGCACGGCGATCCGGGCCTTGTCCGGAGCAAACGCCTCGAGCCAGGCGTCGGCGGCGGCGGTGCGCTCATCGAGAGTGGCCTGCTCCAGGGGGGTCAGCGGCGCACCCTTCTCGGCCCTGATCCGGGCCCGGACGTCGACGCCCGGGATCTGGCGCAGGAGGGCCAGATGGGCGAAGGCCGGCCGGAACGACTCCGCGATCGTCGCCACGTCGGCCTGCGGATCGAGGAGCGAGTAGCGGAAGACGCTTTCGTGGCCGGCCGGCAGCTCGCCCCGGACCTCGCGTCCCGCCGTCGCATCGGCCAGCCGATCGAATTCGTCGAACAGGCGCGGGATGGCGTCCGTCCCGTCGGGATCGAACTCGATCGCCGTCTGGGGCCGGGGTCGCAGGAAGAGCAGGCGGAGCTGCTCCGGCGGCACGACCTGGACGATCTCATGGGCCGCAACCCCGAGGCCCTTCGAGGTCGAC
This sequence comes from uncultured Chloroflexia bacterium, assembly GCA_963697135.1. Taxonomy (GTDB): domain Bacteria; phylum Chloroflexota; class Limnocylindria; order Limnocylindrales; family CSP1-4; genus Palsa-1033. Next base: position 36,345 of record CAVOMZ010000009.1, read on the forward strand.
ATCTTGCGGCCGCCGATGTTGAGGAACTCGTACGGGACGTTGAGCGGCGGCTCCCGCTCGAAGATCTCACGGGCGATCGCGTCGGCCCGATCGCGCGAGCCGCCGGCCGTGGCAAGGTCCTTGCCGCAGGGCTCGATCGTGACCCCAAAGATGCTCCATTGGGCGGCCCACTCGAGGTTCCAGCCGAGCTTGGCTCGGCCGCCATAGGGCTCGACCCAGCCGCTGTGGCCGCAGCCGCGGGCCCAGGTCACGAGGTCCGGCCGGCATTCGTAGTAGACCCGCTGGCCGTCCCAGCGGGTCACGATCGTCGTGCCGACTCGGCCGCAGCTCTGGCAGATCACGGCCACGGGATGCCAGTCGGACGGGTGCTGGACCCGGGCGACCCGGCGATAGATCTCGCGGACCGCCTCGGCCCGGTCGAGGGCCGTCCGGATGTACGGATCGACCGCCCCGCTCGCGTAGATCTCGCTCATCCAGTACCAGCGGTCCGGCCGGATGCCGAGGCCGGCGAATGTGTCGATGAACGTCTGGGCGTGATGTCGGGCATACGAGGCGTGGCAGTCACCGGCCTGGTCGGGCACGTCGGCCAGGGGCCGGCCCATCTCGTGCTCCACGGCGTCAGGGGTCAGGAGCGCCTGGGCGTCCATCGGATCAAGGTCGTCGACCCCGTACAGGAGGGTCGTCTCGAGGCCCCGGGCACGCAGGGCGCGACTGATGACATCGAGGATCACCGGCCCGCGGAGGCTGCCCACGTGGACCGTGCCCGACGGTGTCTTGCTGTCGTTGACGACCTGCGGCCCGTCGACCGAGGCGGCCAGCTCGCCAGCCCAATCCATGGCCGACCTCCCTGGCTGGGCCGGATCAGCTGATCTTGGTGATCGTGTAGGCGAAGTCGCCGGCAGGCACCTTCACCACGACCCGGTCGCCCTTCTTCTTGCCCAGCAGGACCCGTCCGACCGGCGACTCGTTCGAGATCTTGCCTTCGCGAGGGGCCGCCTCGGCGGAACCCACGATCGTGAACGACTCCGTCCCATCGTTGCTCTCGACGACGACCGTCGAACCGATCTGGACGAGCTCGGTGGAGTGGTGCTCGTCGATGATCGTGGCGTTCTTGATCAGGGCCTCGAGCGTCTGGATCCGGCCTTCGACGAAGGCCTGCTCGTTCTTGGCGTCCTCGTACTCGGCGTTCTCGGACAGGTCGCCGTGTTCCTTGGCATCGTGGATCCGCCCGGCGACTTCGGCGCGCCGGACCTGGACCATCTCGTCGAGCTCGGTCCGGAGCTTCTCGAGACCGCCCTGGGAAAGGTAGGTGGGCTTCGTGTTCACAGTTGGATGGCCCCTCGTCGGGATCTCGGCCAGGCAGGCCTGTTGGGGTCTGGCTAAACGAAGAACTCCAGGCCTCCGCGTTGGGGCGCGGACCTGAAGTTCAGCCGGCCAGAATGCTACTTCGTGCCTCACCGAGTGTCAAAGTTCGGTCAGCCTCGGAGGCGCCGCGGGGCGATCGACAGCGGGCGAATTCCCGGCCGGGCTACTCCGTCAGGCGGAGCAGGCGACGCTTGACCCGGCTGAGGGAGCCCCGGTCGGTGAAGGCCACGAAGAGCGTGTCGTCGCCGGCGATCGAGCCCGCAACCTCCGGCCAGCGAGCCCGATCCAGGGCGGCCGCGATCGCATGGGCCGAGCCCGGCAGGGTCCGGATCACGAGGAGCAGGCCGGCTTCGCGGATCTCGACCGGGAGGTCCCGGAAGAGCTTGCGCAGGCGGTCCTCGCCGCTGATCTCGGCCTCGACGAGGCGCGGCGGCAGGGCGTAGGCCTGGGTGCCCTCGCGGTTCACCTTGATCAGGCCCAGCTCCGCCACGTCCCGGCTGATCGTCGCCTGGGTCGTCCGGAAGCCGCGCTCCCGGAGCGCCGCGGCGAGCTCCTGCTGGGTCCGGATCGGGCGCTGGTCGACCAGGTCCCGGATCGAGCGCTGGCGGACCTGCTTCATCACCTCCATCGCGCGCGGCCCGTTCAGCGCGAGAGGAAGACGACGAGGACGAGGGCGGCCACGAACAGGCGCTCGACGACGAAGATCAGGTACGAGTGGCTCCGGACGAAACGGAGCATGAACGAGATCGCGATCAGGCCGGACACGAGCGCCGCGACCATCCCGACCACGAGCGGGCCGGGCTGGACGGCGACACCGGCCTCGCCCGTCAACAGGTTGCGGGCCTCGAAGATCCCCGCCCCGGCGATGACTGGGGTGGCCATCAGGAAGCTGAACCGGGCCGCGGCCTCCCGGGTCAGGCCGGCGAACAGGCCGGCCGAGATGCTCACCCCGGCCCGGCTGATGCCGGGCACGAGGGCGAACGCCTGGGCCACCCCGATGCCCAGGGCGAGCGGGAACGAGACCCGCTCCATCTCGGTCGTCCGCCGCCCGACCTGATCGGCCAGCCAGAGGATCGCCGCCCCGATGACCAGCGCGATCGCCACGTCCTCGGCGGTCCGGACCGCCGCCTCGAGCCGGTCGTTGAGGATCGGCCCGGCGATCAGGGCCGGGATCGTGGCCACGACCAGGAGCCAGGCCAGGCGCCGGTGCGGATCGCCCCGGAACGAGCGGTCCCGGATCGTGGCCAGGCCGGCCGGGACGATCTCCAGCCAGTCCCGCCAGAAGTACACGAGGAGCGCCACGAGCGTGCCCAGGTGGAGCATCACGCTGAACGCGAGCGAGGTGATGAACGGATCGGTCCAGCCGAGCAGGTGCGGCACGATCACCAGGTGGCCCGAGCTCGAGACCGGCAGGAACTCGGTCAGGCCCTGGACGATGCCCATGACGAGCGCCTGGAGTGTCGTGCTCATCCGGGGCCTCCTGCGGCCAGTCGAAGATCATTTCGAGCCGGCCGCCACCCAGCCCGGCTTCGCCGGCGACGGCGGCCGAACACGGCCGCCCTCGCCGGACGCCTCCCGGCTAGCGGATGAACAGCGGGGCCATGACCAGGGTGACCGTGGCCAGCAGCTTGACCAGGACGTGGAGCGACGGTCCGGCGGTGTCCTTGAACGGATCGCCGACCGTGTCGCCCACGACTGCGGCCGCATGGGCCTCGGTCTTCTTGCCCAGGACGTTGCCCAGCTCATCGGTCAGGTGGCCAGACTCGATGTATTTCTTGGCGTTGTCCCAGGCCCCGCCGCTGTTGTTCAGGACGGTGGCCAGCATCACGCCGGAGATCGTGCCGACCATGAGCATTCCGGCGACAGCTTCGTAGCCGAGGACGACCCCGATGATGATCGGGAAGCTGACCGCGACGAGGCCCGGCACGACCATCTCGCGGAGGGCCGCCCGGGTGGTGATGTCGACGACCCGGGCGTAGTCCGGGCGCTGGGTGTAGTCCATGATCCCGGGCATCTCCCGGAACTGGCGGCGGACCTCGACGATGATCGCCTGGGCCGTCGTGCCGACGGCCCGGATCGCCAGCGAGCTGAAGAAGTAGACCAGCATCGCCGACAGGAGGGCCGCGATGAAGACGCTCACGTTGGAGAGGTCGACGGAGTTCAGCAGGTTCACCTCGGGGACGCCCGCGGCGATCTGGCGCCCGAGGATCAGGTTGACCTTGTCGATGTAGGCGCTGAACAGGAGGAACGCGGCGAGGGAGGCCGAGGCGATCGCGTAGCCCTTGGTCAGGGCCTTGGTCGTGTTGCCGACGGCATCGAGCCGGTCAGTGATCTCGCGGGCGCCCGCCTCGGCCCGGCTGAACTCGGCGATCCCGCCGGCGTTGTCGGTGATCGGTCCGAAGGTGTCCATGGCCAGGATGTAGGCCGTGGTCATGAGCATGCCCATCGTCGCGACGGCGGTTCCGAAGATCCCCCCGACGTTCACCCCGTTGGCGTTGTACAGGCCTGCCTGCGAGCCGAGCCAGTGGCTGGCGAACAGGGCGATGCCGATCGTGATCGCGGTCGCGAAGGTCGTCTCGAAGCCGACCGCGACGCCCGAGATGATGTTCGTGGCCGGGCCGGTCTTCGATGCCTCGGCGATCTCGCGCACGGGCCGATACGAGCCGGCCGTGTAGTACTGGGTGATGTAGACGAAGGCGACGCTGGTGGCCAGGCCGACCAACGCCGGCCCCGAAGAACCAGACCCAGGTCGGGATGCCGTTGGCGCCGGCCTGGGTCCCGGTCTGCATCATCACGTTGGTCGCGATCAGCAGCCCGACGACCGACAGGGCGGTGGTCACCCAGTAGCCGCGGTTGAGCATGTTCATCGGGTCCTCGTCCTCGCGCCCGCGGACGAAGAAGATCGCGACGATCGTCGACAGCAGGCCGAACGCCCGGACGACGAGCGGGAAGAAGATCCAGGCCTCGGGATTGGCCCAGCCGGCCGCCTTGGCGATCGCGTAGACCGCGACGCCCAGGATCATCGCCCCGATGTTCTCGGCGGCGGTCGATTCGAACAGGTCGGCGCCGCGGCCGGCGCAGTCGCCGACGTTGTCGCCGACGAGGTCGGCGATGACGCCCGGCGTTGCGCGGGTCGTCCTCCGGGATGCCCTTCTCGACCTTGCCCACGAGGTCCGACCCGACGTCCGCGGCCTTGGTGTAGATCCCGCCGCCGAGCTGGGCGAACAGGGCCACGAACGAGGCGCCGAAGCCGTAGCCGACGATCAGGAACGGGGCGGCGGCCGGGTTGGACGAGGCCGCCGAAGGCGACGAACATCAGGTACACGCCGAGCAGCGACAGGGCGACGACGAGGAAGCCCGAGACCGCCCCGCCGCGCATCGCCACCTGGACCGCCTCGACGAGGCTGCGCCGGGCCGCCGAGGCCGTCCGGACGTTGGCCTTGACGGCGACGAACATGCCGATGATCCCGGAGGCCATCGAGCAGGCCGCGCCGACCAGGAAGGCGACCCCGGTCCGCCAGCCGAGGTCGAAGCCGGAGTACTGGGTGTCGGCGACCAGGGGCGTGACGAGGGCCGTGATGATCAGGGTGATGGCGACCGCGCCGACGACGGCGAAGATGCGCGATCGTCGAGTACTGCCGCCGGATGAACGCGACGGCGCCCTCGTAGATCGTGCCGGCGACATCCTGCATCTCGGCCGTTCCGGTGTCGCGGCGCAGGACATCGCGGGCCAGGTAGACGGCGAACAGCACGGCGATCAGGCCGGCCGGCAGGATGATCAGCTGGAGAGTTGAAGCGTCCATGCGCTTGAGCGACTCCTCCTGGGGACGTGACCGGAGCGCAGATGACCGGGCGCAGCGCTTCGGGTGAGGGCGAGCGGCCACCGGGCGGACCCGCTTGCAGGCGGGGACGAAACCTTGCAGACCGCGGGCGAGTGTAGCAAGCGGCCGGAGCGCGGGTCAAACCGGCATTTCCGCCAGGATATGCACCGGCGAGGGCCCGGTTTTCACGCCACTCTGACCGCCTCCGGGCGGCCCCGGGTCGCGCCGCTATACTGCCGGACTTGTGAACAAGCGCCGGTTCGGGTGTCTGTTCGAGGTCGTCGAGACACTCGTCCTGACGCTCGTCATCTTCCTCGTCATCCAGAACTTCGTCGCCCAGCCCTACCTTGTCCAGCAGATGTCGATGCAGGACACCGCTCCAGCCCGGCGACTACGTCCTGGTCGATAAGCTGACGCCGCGCTTCGGCGGCTATCACCGGGGCGACGTGATCGTCTTCACCCCCCCGTCCGGCTTCGAGGATGGCGGGACGACGCCGTTCATCAAGCGGGTGATCGGGCTGCCCGGCGAAACGGTCTCGATCCATGACGGCCAGGTCTGGATCAACGGGGTGGCCCTGGTCGAGCCGTACGTCTACGAGAACCAGCCAACCGATCCGCCGCCCGCCCAGAGCACCTGGGTCGTGCCGCCAGGCGAGCTGTTCGTGCTGGGCGACCATCGGGTCGCGTCCCAGGATTCGCGGGTCTTCGGGATGATCCAGATCTCCTCGGTCATCGGCCGGGCCTGGCTGCGCTACTGGCCGTTCGACGTCTTCGGGATCCTCCAGACCCCGACCTATCCCGGGGTTCCCTCGGCCGGTCCGTGAGACTGCCCGGGTGAGCCCGTTCCAGCTCGGGGCGGCGCTCGTCGTGCTGGCCGGAGCGCTCGTCGCGCTGCTCCGCCCGCGACATCCGATTCGTCCTGGGCGGGCGTCGTCGTGGCGGTTGCGGCGGCCGGCCTGGTGGCCGATCCGCTGCCGTCCCCACTGGCCCTGGCCTGCCGGATCGTGGCGGTCCTGCTCGGGATCGAGCTGGTCCTGGTCGCCGTCCGGGGTCGAGTCCGGGAGACCGGCGGGCCGCCGCTCGGCCCGGTCGGGCCAGCCCTGGCGGCCGCCGCCGCCTTCATCGTCGGCTATGCGGCCGCCGGACTCGGCGCTTCGGCGGCGAGCCAGGCCGACCTGACGGCGGTCGGGCCGGGCGCGGCGACGGCCGCCGGGTTCGCCCTGGCGACGCTCGCCCTGGGCCCGGTCCTGCTCGGCCGGGATCTGCTCCGGATCGGTGTCGGGGTGACCCTGCTGGTGACCGCGACCGCGCTCGTCCGGGCCGGCCTGGCCGGAACGCCCGGCTCGCTCGAGCAGCTCGCCTGGGCGGCCCTGACGGTGGCCGTCCTGGGAGTCACGGCCATCCTCGCCAGCGCCGCCCTCGCGATCGGCCCGAGCCTGCTGATCGACGAGCGGAGCGCCCCGGACGACCCTGTTCGAGGCTCATCGCCTGACTGGAACGCTGGCCGGGCCGCTGGCGCGGATGCCGGGCCGAACGAGGGCCGGCTCAGCCGACTCCCAGGCCGGGTCCGGCGGCCGGCGACGGCCGAGCGGGTCGCATCCGGCCGGCGCTCACCAGCTGACCCTCGAGGAGCGCCTCCAGCGGACGACGCCGAGCCGCGGCAGGCGGGGGCCTCCGGCCTCGGCGCGAGCCGGCAGCGGCTCAGTCCAGCCGATGATCGCCGAGACCGTCGAGTCCGAACACGTCGAGGCCGAACCGGACGGCGACCTGCCCGGATGAGCCCGCTGCTGTTCGTGATCGTGGCGTTCGCCGCCGCGGTCGCCTGCCTGGCGACGGCCGGCCGGCCCGCAATGGCCATCCCGATCGGGATCGGCGGGCTGGGCCTGGCGAGCGTTGCGGCCGCCCTGATCGAGCCCGGGGCGGCGGTCCACCTCGCCGGCTCGGACCTCCTGGTGGGCACGGCCTACGCCCGCCTGTTCATCCTGATCGCCAGCCTCGGCGGGCTGCTGACCTGCCTGGTCAGCCTGGCCACATCGTGGCCCGCCGGCTGGGTCGTCCGTCTGCCGGCGGCCGCCCTGGCCGGGCTCGGCGGGATCGCCCTGGCCCTGTCCGCGCCTGATCCCCTGCTGGCCCTGGTGATCCTGCTTGGCGATCACCGTGGCGATCGCGCCGGTCGCGCTCGGCGGCCCCGTTTCGCTGCGTGACATCGGCACGGTTGCCGGCAACGTCCGCGTGGTCGGCCCTCGCCGGAGCGTTGGCGATCAGCGCCGTCGCCTGGGCCAGCCCGGCGACCCGGGACCGGCGCGGATCCCGCCGCGTTCGGCCTGGCCGACCTCGCGATCGTCCTGGCCGTCGCGCTCCGCTTCGGTGTCGTCCCGTTCCACCGGCCCGTGGCCCGGCTGAGCAGCGCCGCCCCGGGCCCGGCGATCCCGCTCCTGCTCGTGTGGGGCCCGGCCGGGCTGGCCGTCATCGCGATCGGGACGACCGATGGATCGCTCAACGCCCTGCTCGTGCCGGGTGGTGTCGGGCAGGCCCTGATCGTCGCCCTCGCCGCAGCGACGCTGGGGCTCGGAGCGATCGCGGCCTGGCTCCAGGACGATCTCGAGCACGTGGTCGGCTATTCGATCGTCCAGGACGCCGGCTTCGTCCTGCTCGGGCTGGCCGTTGCCGGGCCGATGCCGGGGCGGCCGCCCGGACCTGGCTCCTGATCCTGGTCGCGGTCAAGACGGCCTTCGCGGCCTGGGCGGCCGTCACCCGATCACGTTTCGGCAGCGGACGGCTGCCCGAGCTGAGCGGCTGGATCCGGCGATCCCCGCTGATGGCCGCCGGGCTGATCGGAATCGCCCTGGCCACGATCGGACTGCCGGGCCTGGTTGCCTGGCAGGTCCGCTGGACGCTCGTCGATGGGGCGTCCGACGGCCTGCTCAGCGTCGTCCTGCTGTTGGGCGGCCTGGCTTCGCTCGCCTACTACGGCCGGATCCTGTGGATCGGCGACGGGGCGGCTCAGCCCGCGGGTCGCCGACTCGATCGGCGACCGCCCGGTCGGATCGCCGCGCGGTCGAAGCCTGGCCGAGACCCTCGACCGCGGCGCCGCCGCCAACCGGGGCCAGATCGCGACCGGCCTCGTCCTCGTGCTGGTCCTCCTCAGCGTGCTCGTCGCGGCCGGCGGCCTGGGCGGGCCCGACGCGGCCCGGGCTGCCAGAGCGCCGCGGCGCCCCCGGCCAGTCCGACGGTCGGCCCGTCAGCCGGCCCGTCCGGCGGCCCTTGGCTGGCCCGTCGGAGGCCCGCCCGGCGAGCCGTCGCCTAGTCGGCCGGGGCGGCGACCCAGCGATCGATCTCGCGCTCGTACGACACGAGCTCCTCGGGCCGGAACCACAGGGCGAGCTCGGTTTGCGCCGTCTCGGGCCCGTCCGAGGCATGGACGATGTTCTGGGCGACCTCCAGGGCGAAGTCGCCCCGGACCGTGCCCGGAGCGGCCTCCCAGGGCCGGGTCGCACCGTTCATCGCCCGCACGACGGCGATCGCATTGGGGCCATCGAAGGCGAGCGCCACGAGCGGCCCCGAGGTGATGAACTCGACCAGGCCGGCGAAGAACGGCTTGTCCCGATGGACGGCGTAGTGGCGCTCGGCCAGGTTGCGATCGACGTGGACCAGCTTCAGGCCGATCAGCTTCAGCCCGCGCTCCTCGTAGCGGGCGAGGATCCGCCCGACGAGGAGGCGCTGGACGCCATCCGGCTTGATCAGGACGAGGGTTCGTTCGGTCACTGCTGAGATCACCTTGCTGCTGGGCGGGCGCGAATTGGACGGTTGAGCCGCCGAACAATACCGCAGCCGGGTCGATGGATCACGGGCACGGCAGGCTGCGCGTCACGGCGGCGACCCGCCATCGAGCAGGCGGCTGCCCAGGCGTAGGCCTGCCGGGCCTCGCCTCATGGCCGGACAGGCGCAGGGCATCGCCCCGGACGAGCTCGATCGATGGCCCGCTGATCCCCGACAGCACCTCGAGGACGGCGGGCGCCTGGTCCGGGGCAAGGCGGAGGACGACGGCCAGGCGGATGGCGGCGGCGCGGACCCGGTCGCGGCGAGGTCGGCGCGGGCGGCATCGAGCTCGTCGGCCGGCTCGGGCAGGCCGGCCGCCGAGGCCGCCGCCAGCCTGGCCCAGGCCAGCGGCATGGTCTCGGCATCGGACCAGAGGGTCGGGCTCAGCGCCGCACCGATCGTGGCCGCTCCGGCCGCTGCCGCTCGTGGGCCCGGCCGGGCGCCGGCGACCGGGATCGGTGGCCGACGGATGGCGCGGACCCGACCTCTTCGGCGGCGGCCAGCCGGCCCAGGACGGCGGCCCCGGTGACCCCGGCCGTGCCGGCGGTCGAACCGGGCGGCGGGCCGCCGAACAGGGTCCCGGCCGGCTCGCCGGTCATCGCGCCCGCGGCCGGCCAGTAGGAGCTCGGCCGGATCCCCAGGAAGATCGAGTCGAGCGGCACGTCGCCCCGGGCGAGGGCTCGGGTCGCCAGCCGGCGGGCCTCGGTCGAGCGCCCGAGCGAGGCCGTCGCCTCGGTCGCGATCACCAGGGCGAGGGTGTCCTCGCGACCGGTCGCGAAATAGGCCGCGGCCGCCTCGCCGGCGCCGGTCACGTCGTCGGTCCGCCAGCGGACCTCGGCCAGGTCGAGGAGCGCCGCGTCGTCGAGCTCGCCCCGTCCGGCGCTCGTCTCGAGCTCGGCCCGGGCGAGGGCCAGGAGCCCGGTCCGGAGGTGGATCGAGGCGAGCCGCAGCTCGAGCGGCCGCTCGGACGGCGGCCGGCAGTGGCGGCGGCGGGACTCCAGCCGCTTCGGGGAGCTCGGCGAGCTCGGAAGACGCTTCGGGCTCCGGCAGCTCCTCGGAATCCACCGGGTCCAGGCCCCGGGCGGCTCGTCGCCGGCCGTCGAGGCGGGGCCCAGCCGGTCGGTGCTCCGCCGGGTCATCCGCGGCGGCGAGTCTCGGGCCCGGAGACCTCGTCGTCGGGTCCCGGCCTGGTCTCCTCCTCGCGGGCCATCGGCTCAGGCGCCCAGGCGCAGGGCCCGCTCGAGGTGCTGCGCCGTGGCGCGGCGGCGCGACGACCGCCATCCGCAGGCGCTCGTCGCGGAACAGGTCGCCGGCAACCCGCTGGACATCGTCGGGGCGTGACCGCCTCGATCGCCGCGAGCGCCTCCTCGAGGGTCAGGACGCGATCGTGGAGCGCCTCCTGGCCGCCCAGCCAGGACGCGACGTGGCGCGAATCGTCCATCCGCAGCTCGAGGCCGCCCGACAGGTAGGCCTTGGCGCGGGCCAGCTCGTCGGCCGGCACCAGCTCGTCGCGCAGGCGCTCGAGCTCGGCCAGGATCGCCTCGAGGGCCGCCTCGAGGCCCTTCGGGTCGACGCCGGCGTAGATCGCCAGCGAGCCGGCGTCGGCGTATTCGGTCACCCCGGAGCCGACGTCGTAGGCCAGCCCGCGCTCCTCGCGGACCGACAGGAAGAGACGGCTGCTCATCCCGTCGCCGAGCACGCCGTTGAGGACCGCCAGCGGCCACGCGTCGGGGTGGTCGCGCCGGTAGGCCGGGACGGCGATCGCGAGCTGGGCCTGGCTCGTGTCGCGATGGCCGAGCAGGTAGCGCTCGCCGGCCGGCAGGCCGGGAGCCGGGCTGAACGCCGTCCGGGCCCCGTCACCCTCGCCGAAGATCGGGCCGGCGAGGTCGACCGCCGCCTCGTGGTCGAGGTCGCCGGCGACCGCCACGACGATGTTCGTCGGGCGGTAGGTCGACGACCAGAAGTCGCGGATCGTCTGCTCGGGCAGGGTCCGGATGTCGGCCTCCTCGCCGCAGATCTCGCGGCCCATCGGCCCGTTTCCGAAGAGCGCCTGCTGGAGCAGGATCTGGGCGTATTCGGACGGGTCGTCGAGATAGGAGCGGATCTCCTCGATGATCACCGTCCGCTCGTGGTCGATCTCGGCATCCTCGAGCTTCGGCCGGACGATCAGCTCGCCCAGGACGTCCACGCCGCGGGCGCGCCTCGCGGGCCGGCACGCGGACCCAGTAGACGGTCGACTCGCGCTCGGTCGCCGCGTTGAACGAGCCCGCCCACGCCCTCGATCGCCTCGGAGATCGCCCGGGTCGTCGGATAGGCGGCCGTGCCCTTGAACGTGATGTGCTCCATGAAGTGGGCCACCCCGGCCTGGCCGGCCGCCTCGTGGCGGGAGCCGGCCAGGACGTACGCGGCGACCGAGACGGAGCGCGAGCCGGGGACGCGGGCGCTGATCACGCGCGGCCCGTCGGGCAGCGCGGTGCATTCGAACATCCCGGGGATCGTACTTGATCGGCGCCTGGCGGCCGCAGGCGGGTCCCCTGGAGAACGCCCTACGACTCGTCGCGCTCCAGGCCGAGCAGCTCCATCTGGACGAAGCCGCTCGTGTCGAACTCGAGCTGGCGCGGCGCAAACGGCGACGGGCCCGCGCCGGTCGATCGGGGCGAACTCGATCACGACCCGCTCGTCGCCCTGGACCAGGCTGTACACGATCAGCTGATCGGGTCGGGTCTCGAACTCGAGATGCTCGAACGAGTCGATGTTCAGGCAGATCGCCAGCGGGGTGAAGTAGGTCGAGACCTCCGGCTGGTCCATCACGATCCGCTCGACCCAGCCGGTGCCGTGGGCGACCAGCTCCTGGCCGCGCAGGAAGCGGTAGGTGACGGTCTGCTTGAGGAGCGGACGGAGCAGGTTCGAGAGGTCGGTCCGGCTCGACACGATGCCGCGATTGACGAAGAACTTCGCGGGCGGCACGGACGACACGGCGGGCTCCTGCGGGGCCGGGTCCGGATGGGTGCCGGGCCGGAATCGTACTCCTGCCGGATGTCGGCCGGTGGGCCATCTGCGCCGCGTATCATCGGGCGATGCTCCTGGCGATCGACATCGGCAACTCGAACATCACGACCGGCCTGTTCCAGAACGGCCTGCTCGTCGCGACCCGCCGGGCGGCGACCAACCGGCGAGCACGCCCGACGAGCTCGAGCTCCTGATCGAGGGCCTCCTCGGGCTGGATACGCTGGAGCTGCGCGGGGTCGCCTCGATCGCCTGCGCCTCGGTCGTGCCCAGCCTGACCGCCGCCCTGGAGTCGGTCGCCGTGCGCCGCGACCTGGGCCTGGTCCTCGCCACGGCGGGCCACGTGCCGCTGCCGATCCGGGTCGAGCGGCCCGACGAGGTCGGCGCCGACCGGCTGGTGAACGCGCTGGCCGCCGGCCGCCTGTACGGCACCCCGGCCGTCGTCGTCGACCTGGGGACCGCGTCGACCTTCGACGCGGTGGCGGCCGACGGGGCATTCGTGGGCGGGGCGATCGCCCCCGGCCTCGAGGTCGGGCTCGATGCGCTCGCGGCCCGCACGGCCAAGCTGCCCCGGATCGAGCTGCGCAAGCCCGACCGGGCGATCGCCCGGGACACCGTCGGGGCGCTCCAGGCCGGGGCGATCCTCGGCTACCAGGCGCTGGTCAGCGGCCTGCTCGGCCGGGTCCGCCGGGAGCTGGCCGACACGGCCGGGATCGACCCGGGCCGTGATCACGATCCTGACCGGCGGCCTGGCCCGGCCGCCGTGGGTCGCGGGGATCGAGGGGATCGGCACGATCGATCCGGACCTGACCCTCAAGGGCCTCTCGATCCTGCATGCCGAGGTCGACCGGCGGCGAGCCGATCGAGGCCGGCCTCGGATGAGCGCGGCGCGACGAGGGACGCGGCCGAGGGCGCGCCTGCAGGTCTTCATCGCGCTCGGGATCACCGGCTCGATCGCGGCCTACAAGTCGGTCGAGCTGCTGCGCCTGCTCCAGGCCGAGGGAGCCGAGGTCCAGGTCCTGCTGACCGCCGGCCGCCCGCTTCGTCGCGCCCCTGGCCCTCGAGGCGCTCAGCGGCCGGCCGGTCGAGAGCGACGTGATGGCCCTCCTGGCCGACGGCCGGATCGGCCACATCGTGATCGCCGACAGCGCCGACGCGATCGTCGTGGCGCCGGCCACCGCCCACTGGCTGGGCGCGATGGCCAACGGCCTGGCGGCGGACGTCGTGACGGCCGCCTGCCTGGCGACCAGCGCGCCGGTCGTCGTCGCCCCGGCGATGGACGGCGAGATGTATGCCCATCCGGCCACCCGGGCCAACATGGCCCGGCTGCGCGACGCTTCGGCTACGCGATCGTCGAGCCGGAGACCGGGCCGCTGGCCTCGGGCCAGGAGGGCGTCGGCCGGCTGGCCGAGCTGGGCGAGATCGTCGACGCGGTGGTCGCCGCGCTCGGCCGGCCGGCCGGTTCGGGCTCCGGACGCGAGAGCGACCGGCCGCCGATCCTGGCCGGCCGACCGGGCGGCCGATCTCGAGGGCCGCCACATGATCGTGACCGCCGGCGGCACCCGCGAGGCGATCGATCCGGTGCGCTTCATCGGCAATCGCTCGAGCGGCCGGATGGGCGTGGCGATCGCCCAGGCCGCCCTCGATCGGGGCGCCCGGGTCAGCCTGATCGCGGCAGCATCGAGGTCGCCCTGCCCGAGGCCGCCGAGATCAGCCGGGTCGAGAGCACGGCCGAGCTCGAGCGAGCCATGGCCGGACTGCTTCGGCCGGGGCGCGAGCAACGGGCGCCCTTCGACGCCCTGATCATGGCCGCGGCGGTCGCCGACTTCCGGCCACCCAGCTCGGCCCGGACGAAGCTCTCCCGAGGAGCCGGACTGAGCCTCGAGCTCGAGCCGACGCCCGACCTGCTGGCGGCGCCGTGGCGGCCAGCCGCGACCTGCCGGCCGCGCCCGGTCATCGTCGGCTTCGCCGCCGAGACGGGCTCGCTCGAGCGGGCCCTCGAGAAGCTCCTGCGCAAGGGCGTCGACCTGCTCGTGGCCAACGACGTGAGCGAGCCGGGCTCGGGCTTTGGGACCGAGACCAACCGGGTGACGGTCCTGGCCGCCGACGGGCCGGCCGAGGCCTGGCCGCTGCTCACGAAGCGCGAGGTCGCCGACCGGCTGCTCGACCGGCTGGCCGCCCGGCTGGACGCCCGCGACGCTGCCGCGCAGACTGGACCGAGCGAGATCGCACAGGAGTCCCGAACGTGAGCAGCGGCCCCAAGCCCAACCCCAACCCGGCCCCTCGTCCGGCCAAGCCTGCCAGCCGGTTCGCCGCCTGACCGTCAGCGACATCGCCCGGCTGCACGCCGACGGCCGGCGGATCGCGATGATGACCGTCTATGACTACCCGATCGCCCGGCTGCTCGACGAGGCCGGCATGCCGCTCCTGCTCGTGGGCGACTCGCTCGGCCGGGCGGTCCTCGGCTACGAGAACGAGATCCCGGTCTCGATGGACGACATGCTCCACCACGCGAAGGCCGTGGCCCGCGGTGCCCGGACGGCCCTGATCGTCGGTGACATGCCGTTCCTGTCCTATGCCACGATCGAGCAGGCGGTCCACAACGCCGGCCGGTTCCTGGCCGAGGCCGGGGTCCAGGCGGTCAAGGTCGAGGGTGGCCGGCGGAGCTCCCGGACGATCGAGGCGATCACGAAGGCGGGGATCCCGGTCATGGGCCACATCGGCCTGACCCCCCAGTCGATCAACCAGATCGGCAAGCTCCGGGTCCAGGGCAAGACCCGCGAGGCGGCCCGGGAGCTGCTGGCCGATGCCCTGGCCGTCCAGGAGGCGGGCGCCTTCGCGATCGTCCTCGAGCTCGTCCCGGAGCAGCTCGCGGCGGCGATCACCGACCGGCTCCGGATCCCCACGATCGGGATCGGCGCGGGCGCCGGCTGCAGCGGCCAGGTCCAGGTCCTGACCGACCTGCTCGGCTACGAGGAGTGGCATCCCCGCCACGCCCGGCTCTACGCGAACCTGCGCGAGATGATCCTCGGGGCGGCCGCGGCCTACCGGGCAGATGTCGAGTCGGGTGCCTTCCCGGGTCCGGCCGAGACGGTCCGGATGGATGACGACGTGATCGACGGGATCCTCGGCCACTCGGAGCTCGACCGGCCGGCCCGTTCGGTCCCGGCCGGCGGGATCCCGCTCGACCGCGACCTGTAGCCCGGGGCGTGACCCAGGTCCTGCGCAGCAGGGCCGAGCTGCGATCGGCCCTCGCCGGCCGGCCTCGGCCGGTCGGCCTGGTGCCCACGATGGGCTGGCTCCACGACGGCCATCGCTCGCTCATCCGGCGGGCCCGCGCGGACAACCCGACGGTCGTGGCCTCGATCTTCGTCAACCCCCGCCAGTTCAACCGGGCCGACGACTTCACGAAGTACCCCCGCAACGAGGCCCGCGACGTCGCGATCTGCGCCGACGAGGGGGTCGACCTCGTCTGGGCGCCGACGGTCGACGAGGTCTACGTGCCGGGCTTCGATACGACGGTCTCGGTCGGGGCGATCGCCGAGCCGCTCGAGGGCCGGGCCAGGCCGGGCCACTTCGAGGGAGTGGCCACGGTCGTGGCGATCCTCTTCGGCCTGGTCGGGGCGGAACACGCCTACTTCGGCCAGAAGGACGCCCAGCAGGTGATGGTGATCCGGCGGATGGCCCGCGACCTGGCCCTGCCGACCGAGGTCATCGCCTGCCCGACCGTCCGGGAGCCCGACGGCCTGGCCCTGTCGTCGCGCAACGTCCACCTGGGGCCCGCCGAACGGGCAGCCGCGCCGGTCCTCCACCGGGCGCTCGAGGCGGCCGCCGACCGCTGGCGAGCCGGCGAGCGATCGGCCGACGCGCTGCGCCGGGCCATGCTCGCGGTCCTGGCCGGCGAACCGCTGGCCGAGGTGGACTACGTCTCGGTGGCCGACGCCCTGAGCCTGGCCGAGCTCGACCGGCTGGACGGCCCGATCCTGCTCTCGCTCGCCGTCCGCTTCGGCTCGACCCGCCTGATCGACAACGAGCTGTTGGACTAAGCCGAGCCGCCCAGCTCAGATCGGGCCTGGGGTGCCGGTCTCCGGCGCCGATCCCGTTGGACGGTGCCCGGCTCCTAAACCGGCACGGGACTCGCCGCCTCGAGCACCCGGTCGATCTTCAGGTGCTCCCAGACGAGCTCCTTGATCATCTCGATCTTGCCCGCGTCGGCCGAATGGGTCTTGACCAGCAGGTCATGGACCTCGGAGGCCACGACGTACGTGTCCTCGGGCACGATCGTGGCGAACAGGTCGGCCCGGCGGATCGCCTCGAGGATGGCCGGGCGCGGCCGGTAGCCGCCGGTCAGGACGAGCCCCACGGCCGCGCCAGGGCCTGCTCGAGAGGCCGCTCCACCGGTCGAGCGGGTGCCGGTGAGGTGGGCCGTGGTCAGGGTCAGGATCACGTCCTCGCGGTCGCCGGGCACGATGACCAGGGTGTCCGGCTTGACCCGCTCGAGCATGTGGGCCGGCTCCATCGCCCCGATCGCGACTCCGCCGATCACCCGGTCGAGGTCCGGGCCGGGATGGACCGTCTCGCCGGGGACCCCCTCGAGGATCATCGCCAGGGTCGGGTTCGACAGGATCGGCCGGTAGGGCAGGACGCCCAGGAGCGGAATCCCGTGGAGGGCCAGGCCCCGCTCGAGGGTTCGGACGATCCCCGGCTGGGCGTCGAGGTCGACCTTGTTGACGATCGCCCCGGCCACCCGGACGCCCTGGCTGGCGAAGTGCGACGCGTTCAGGACGATCTCGTCGATCGGACGGCCAACCCCGCCCTCCGAGACGATGATCGCCGGCGCCCCGAGCATCGCCGCGACCGTCGCGTTCGACAGGCCGATCACCGCGCCCACTCCGGCATGGCCGGTGCCCTCGATCAGCAGGATCTCGCCGCTCCGGCTGACCGCCCGGTGGGCCTGCCGGATCCGGGCCCCGAGGTCCTCCACGATGTCGCCGTTGATGTACGACTTGGTGAACCCGCGGGGGATGTGGACCGGGCTCATCACGGTCATCGGGTCGGTCAGCCCGAACACGTTCCGGACGAGGATCGCGTCCTCGTCGGCCGGGGTGCCCTCCTCGATCACCGTGCGCTGGCCGACCGGCTTCATGAACCGGGTCTCGAGCCCGCGCCGCAGGAACCCGTCGAGCAGGCCGATGCTGGTGGTGGTCTTGCCCCGGTTCTGGCCGGTGGCGGCGAGGTAGACCTGGCGCACCGGGCCGGGCCTAGCTGCGGGTCGTGGTCCGGCGATCCACCATCGCCACGGCGTCCTTGAGCCGGGTGATCGTCTCGGCGTCGACGGCGTCGGTCTCGAGGTACGGGCCGAGGCGTTCCATGATGTCCGCGACGAGGCCCAGGAAGACGCTCGCGTCGGCCACGAAGAACTGCGGCTCGTTGTTGTAGCGGACCATCGTCAGGCGGCCCTGGAGGACCCGGCGATCCTCGACGTGGGCGATCTGGGTGGCGAAGTTGTGGCCCTGGATCCCGTCCGGGTTGTTGAGGAAGTTCAGGGCGTTGTCGATGGCCAGCCCGAAGCGGGCCCGCCAGGCGACGAGGCGCTCGTGGACCTCCGATGGGATGTGGACGTCGGCGACCTCCTCGAACACCTCGGGAGCCACGGTCAGCAGCCCGACCAGGGTCGTGCCGGCCCGCGGGCCGAGCATGACCTGGAGGCTCCGCTCGAGGGTGAACACCTCGGAATCGAAGCGCGGACTGGTGATCACGTCGGTCAGCAGGTCCTCGACGTTATCGAGGATGCCCGGCTCGGCGACGGAGTTCGCCAGGTGGAGGATCTCCTCCTTGAACAGGAACTTCTCTTCGTGGTCCAGCATGGCCCGGATGGTAGCACCGGGCAGCACCGGTTCCGGGCCGCCCGGCGAGGGGCGAGCGAGGTTCCGGTGCCGCCTGGCGACGGCTCAGTCGAGCGGCTGGGGAGCGAGTCCTACGGGTATAGGCCGCGCATCGCCGTGGCGTCGGCGACCCGCTGGACGGCCAGCAGGTAGGCCGCGGTCCGCATGTTGACGTTCTCGCGCAGGCTCATCGTCAGGCAATCCTTGAATGCCTTGACCATGATCCCCTTCAGCTTGTGGTTGACCTCGGCCTCGTCCCAGAAGTCGCGGTTCAGGTCCTGGACCCACTCGAAGTAGCTGACGGTCACGCCGCCGGCGTTGCACAGGATGTCGGGGATCTGGAAGACCCCGTTGTCGTAGAGGATCACGTCAGCTTCCGGGGTGGTCGGGCCGTTGGCCGCCTCGGCCACCAGCTTGGCCTTGATCTTGCCGGCGTTGCGCTCGGTGATCTGGCCTTCGAGGGCGGCCGGGATCAGGATGTCGCAGGGCACCTCGAGCAGGGCCGCGTTCGTGATGTCGCTGGCTCCCGGAAAGCCCTGGACGGTGCCGTGCTCGGCCTTCCAGGCAATGACCTTGGCCACGTCGAGGCCGCTCGGGTCATGGATCCCGCCGATCGAGTCGCTGACCGCGACGACGGTCGAGCCCTCCTCGGCGATCAGCCGGGCGGCGATCGAGCCGGCATTGCCGAAGCCCTGGACCGCGACCGTCGCCTTCTTCAGGTCGAGGTCGAGGTGCCGGGCGGCCTCGACGATGCAGAAGACCGTGCCCCGGGCGGTCGCCTCGTTGCGGCCCTCTGAGCCGCCCAGCGGGATCGGCTTGCCGGTCACCACGCCGGGCACGGTGTAGCCGACGTGCATCGAGTACGTGTCCATGATCCAGGCCATCGTCTGGCTGTTCGTGTTCACGTCCGGCGCCGGGATGTCCTTCTCGGGCCCGATGATGATGCTGATCTCGGTCGCGTAGCGCCGGGTCAGGCCCTCCAGCTCGCGCTGCGAAAGCTGCTTGGGATCGACGATCACGCCGCCCTTGCCGCCGCCGTAGGGGATGCCAACCACGGCGCACTTCCAGGTCATCCACATGGCGAGGGCCTTGACCTCGTCGAGGGTGACTCCCTGGTGGTACCGGATTCCACCCTTGGCCGGGCCGCGGCCGAGGTTGTGCTGGACCCGGTAGCCGGTGAAGACCTGGACGTTGCCGTCATCCATCTTCACCGGGAAGTGGACGATGAGCTCGCGACGGGGCTCCCGAAGGACCTGGCGGAGGCCCGGATCGAGGTTCAGCCGCTCGGCCGCGAGGTCGAACTGCTGCTGAGCCACGTGCCACGGATTGCTCGCCGCGGAGGTGGCTCCGGCGGCCTGTGCGGTTGCCATGAAGTGCGTGGTCCTCCGTTCCGGCCGAGCGCGCCTGGGCGTGCTCGAGCCGAACTGTGCGGGTCGTCTCCCGGACGTCCCAACGGTCAGCGAGAACGGCCTGAAGCCGTTCATCGCACTGGAAATCGGCCTGAGTATAGCCCGGCCCGGCCCCGGGTCGCTACCAATCCGCAACCTGACCGCAACCGGTGGTGCGGCCGGGCCACGACCGGCCTCGGGGGATGACCGGCCTCAGGCCCGCCGGAAGAGCATCGCCGCGCCGAGCGCGCCCGGCCCGAGGTGCGGCCCGATCGAGGGGCCGATCACGGCCGTCTCCACCTCGGGCACGTCCAGGCTGCCCGCCCGGGCAAGGACCGCCGCCCGGAACTCGTCGAGGTCGGGGCTGATGCTGTGGAAGACGGCCAGGCGCTCGATCGGGCGAGCCGTGATGAACTCGATCGCCCGCTCGCGAGCCTTGCCCCGGGTCCGGACCTGGTCGATCTTGTCGACCTTGCCGCCGTGGATCGCGATGATCGGCTTGACGCTCAGGAGCGTCCCGATCACGGCGCTCGGTCCGCTGATCCGGCCGCCCCGCCGGAGATACTCGAGGGTGTCGAGGCAGACGATCGCCTCGACGTCCCGGGAGCGTTCGGCGACCTCGGCCGCGATCTCTGCGCCCGACCGGCCGGTCTTGGCCAGATCGCTGGCAAGCATCGCCAGGAGGCCGATCCCGAAGGCCGCAGTGTCCGAGTCGACGACGTGGATCTCGCGCTCGGGCAGCATCTCCCGGGCGAGGGTCGCCGACTTGAACGTGCCGGACAGGCTGGCCGCGACGTTGATGCAGACGACGGACTCGGCTCCCGCCGCTGAAGGCCGCCTCGAAGACATCCCGGAAGGCAACCGGGCTGGCCGCCGCCGTCTTGGGGAACGGCGCGTCGGGCGCGGTCATCCGCTCCCAGAACGCCTCGGCGCGACAGGTCGACCCCGGCCTTGAACTCCTAGTCGCCGAACGAGACGAGGAGGGGCACGACGGCGATTCCGAGCTCGCTTCCGCGCTCGGGCGACAGGTCGCTGGCGGAGTCGGTGACGATCGCAACCCGGCTCATGGACGGTCCCTCATGTCGGTTCGGCGGCCGGCTGGCCGATCAGGTGCTCGACCTCGCGGAGGCGGGCCAGGGGGATGAGCGCGATGACCAGGAGGACGAGCGTCCCGACCAGGAGCCCGTCGATCCCGCCGATCCGGGCGGCTTCGCCGCCGAGCAGGCTGCCGGCAATCTGGCCGATGCCGAGGAAGACCGAATAGAGGCCCATGATCGCGCCCCGATCGCGGGGATAGGCCTCGGATACGTCGGCCAGCATGCCCAGGGCGGCCGGAGTCGCCCCGGCCAGGACGAACAGGCCGCCGATCACGACCACGGCCGGCAGGAGCCGGGAGATCGACGGCCAGTCGAGGCTGTGGTTGATCACGGCCACGGCCCCGATCACGGCCATGCCGCCGAGGATCCCGAAGAAGATGATCGAGGTCCTTCGATAGCGCTTGAAGCGATTGCCCCAGAAGATCAGGCCGGCGAAGAACACGACCAGGCCAAGGGCCAGGCCAATGCTGATCTCGGTCGGCTGAAAGTGGCCCATCAGCCACTGGTTCGTCGAACTCCGGCGACGGCTTCTGGGTGAGCTGGAAGAGCGACTGGTTGGTCCAGATCCCGAGGGCCGCGTTGATCGCGATCCAGGTCGGAGCGAGGAGCCAGACGTGGCTGCTGCCGCAGGATCCGGAGGTAGCGCTGGAGGCCGCCGTGGTCGGCCTGGCGCAGCTTCGTGACGTCCTCCCGGAAGATGACCCCGTAGCGATAGATCAGAAACGAGACCGCGTAGAGGGCGGCGTTGATGAAGAACGCGTTGACCCCGAACCGGTCGATCAGCAGGCCGGCCAGGACGATCCCGAAGCCGAGCCCGGCCAGGGTCGCCCCCTCGAAGCGGGCCGAGGCCCGGCCCCGGGCCAGCTCATTGCCGGCCGTGGCCATGGCGATGAAGCCCAGGATCGAGGGGACCGAGGCGGCCGTCGAGAGGCCGGCCAGGACCCGCGTTCCGGCCAGGACCGGGATGGCGATCGTGAGCCCCGTGATCACCACCGCGACGAACCCGAAGAACGGCCCGAGCTGCATCAGCCGGTGGTGGCCGTAGCGGTCGGAGAGGATCCCGAAGACGGGCGACATGACGAGCTCGGACACGTAGAACAGCGCGGCCAGGATGCCGATCGTGGCCGGGTCGATCCGGAATCCGCCAACCCGCTCGAAGTGGGCCAGGTGATAGGTCAGCAGGGCGCCCGTCAGGCCGGTGCTCAGGCGCAGGGTGAACGTGCCCCACAGGACGGCCGTCATCGAGCGTCCGGTCGGGTCCGCCTGGTTCGGCGACGAGGCAGCCTGGGCTGGGGCCGTGTCCATGCGCGGCAAGCCTACAAGGCGCCGGGCAGCCGCGAGGCCCCGGCCGGGTAGACTCGGGGCCATGCTCGATCGACCGCTCGTCCCGGCCTTCCTTGCTCGGGGCAGTCACGGGGCGGTGGTCGCGCCCCATCACCTCGCCTCGACCGCGGGCCTGGCGATCCTGCGCGCCGGCGGCAGCGCGGTCGATGCGGCGATCGCCACGAATGCCGTCCTGGCCGTCGTTGACAACGAGGCATGCGGGATCGGCGGCGATGCCTTCTGGCTGATCTGGGATGCAGCGCACAGGCGCCAGCTCGGCCTGAACGGCAGCGGACGCTCCGCCCGGACCGCCAGCGCCGCGGCTCTCCGGGCCAGGGGTGTCCGGACGATGCCCCACCGCGGCGGCCTGTCGATCACGGTTCCCGGGGCCGTCCGGTCCTGGGGCGATGCTCACGACCGCTTCGGGCGGCTTGATCGAGCCAGCCTGCTGGCCCCGGCGATCGAGATGGCCCAGGACGGCTTCCCGGCCGACGAGGCGTTCGTCCGCGCGGTCGAGGTCAGCGCATCGGTCTTCGAACGCGAGCTCGGTCCGGAGGCGGCCGGCTGGAGCTCGATCTACCGGCCCGGCCGGCCGGCCCTGGCGGCTCGGCGAGCGGGTCCGCCTGCCGGCCCTGGCCGGAACCCTCGGACGGATCGCCGCCGAGGGCTGGGCGCGCTCTACGAGGGCGAGCTCGCCGAGCGCCAGGCGACGGCCCTGGCTGCCGCCGGCTCGGAGATCAGGCGGCCGACCTGGGCGAGCATCGCTCGACCTGGACCGAGCCGATCGCGACGGACTACCGGGGCGTCCGGGTGACGGGCCATCCCCCGAACAGCTCGGGCCTGGTCGCCCTCGAGCTGCTCAATATCCTCGAGCAGTTCGAGCCGCCCGGCCGAGACCCTGGCCTCGCAGGTCCGCTGGGCCCATCTCGGGATCGAGGCCTCGAAGCTGGTCATGGCCGACCGCGATGCCCACCTGGCGGATCCCGAGGCGCAGCCGGCGCCGCTCGACCGACTGCTCGACAAGGGCTATGCCCGGCGAGCTGGCCGGCCGGATCGACCCCGCCCGGGCGGCCCGCCGGCGCCCGCCAGGCTGCCGCGCGGCGGGGGCACGATCTGGCTCGGCGTGGTCGATGCGGCGGGCAACGCGGTCAGCCTGATCGAGAGCAACTACGCCGGCTTCGGCTCGGGGATCGTCGATCCGGTGACCGGGATCGCCTACCAGAACCGGGGCTCGTACTTCAGCCTCGACGAGGATCATCCGAACGTGCTCGGCCCGTCCCGCCGGGTCCTCCACACCCTGATGCCCGGGATGCTCTTCCGGGACGGCCGGCCGTGGATCGTGCATCGGCTCGATGGGCGGCGATGCCCAGCCGCAGGTCCACGCCCAGGTCGTCTCGGCGCTCGTCGACGGCCGAGCCGACGTGGCCACGGCGGTCGCCCGTCCGCGCTGGTTCGTCGAACCCGACGGATCACTACGCCCCGCCGGACACGGTCCGGATCGAGCCGCGCTTCGCGGCGGGTCTCCTCGAGGGGCTCGTCGAGCTGGGCCACCGGCTCGTCCCGGTCGAGCCGTTCGACGGCGCGCTCGGCCATTGCCACGCGATCGAGCTGGTCGACGGCGGACCCGCCGAGGGCGGCAGCCTGGCCGCTGCCACCGATCCCCGCAGCCAGGGCCTGCCCGGCGACCTGGTAGGGCGCCGGCCCCGTCTGTCGCGCCCCGGCCCACGCGGGTCGGGCGGCGGTGCCTGACCGGGCCGCCGGCCTCGGTATACTCGGGTCGTGACCTCGAACGTCGGCCAGAACTATCCCTATTCGAGCGAGACCGAGGCGGACCGGGCGGCCACGATCGCCCGGCTCGTCGGGCAACGCGAGGGGCTCGCCGCCAAGGTCGCGGCGGAGACGACCCCGGTTGACCCGGCCGATCCGGGCCATCTGGCGGTCGCTGGTGGGTCTACAAGTGCCCGACCCCGGGCTGCCCAGGGCTCCTCCACGTCGCGGGCTTCGCCCACGACCTGCACGCCGTCTACGTCGTGTGCGACGGGACCTGCGCCAAGACCTTCCTGCGCTGACCGAAGCGGTCCGTCCGGCGGGAGGCGGCCCGCCGGGCCCGCCCCGATCGAGCCGGCCGAGCTGAAGGCCGCCCGGCGACAGCTGGCCGTCGACGCGACCGGTCTCGTCGCCTCGAGCTTCGGCTTCGGCCTCGTCTTCGGCCTGACCGCCCGGTCGGCCGGGTTCTCCCCGATCGAGGCGATCGCCTTCTCGGTGATCGTCTTCGCCGGGGCCAGCCAGTTCGCCGCGGCCGGGATGGTCGCGGCCGGCTTCGCCTGGCCCGCGATCGTCGTCCTGACCGCCCTGGTCAACGCCCGCCACCTGCTCTACTCGGCCGCCCTGGCGCCCTGGCTCCGGGGCCAGTCGCTGGCCAGCGCGGATCGTCGATGGCCCACCTCCTGACCGACGAGGCGTTCGCCCTGACCAGCGTCCACTTCCGGCGCCTCGGGCGGGCCGACCCGACCGGCTACTGGATCGCCGCGATCGGCTCGACCTTCATCCCCTGGAACCTGGCCACGATCCTCGGGGTGTACGGCGGCCAGTTCATCCCCGACCCGAAGGTCCTCGGCCTCGACGTGATCTTCCCGGCCGCGATGGCCGGCCTGGCGGTCGGCCTGTCGAGCGGCCGGCGGGACGCCGTCGCGGCGGCGACCGGGGTGATCTGTGCCGTGGTCATCGGCCTGCTCTGGGACAGCCGGCTGGGGATCGTCGTCGGCGGGGTCGTCGGGCCGCTCGTCGGGCTGGCCATTCCAGCCGGACCAGCGGCCGGCGGGACGGGCTCGGGCACGCCGACGAGGTGCCCGCCGACCCCCGGCTCGATCCCCTCGAAGCGGTCGAGCGGAGATCGAGGACGGGCTGCCGTCATGACCACGAACCTCGTCGGCCTGGCCCTCCTGATGGCCCTGGTGACGTATCCCAGCCGGGCGATCCCGCTGCTTGCCCCGGGCTTCGACCGGCTCCCGCCGCGGGTCCTCGAATACCTCCGGCTGGTCGGCCCGGCGGTCCTCGCGGCGATCGCCGCGGCGAACATCTTCCTCGTCCCGTCGGCCAGCGGCTCGGGCTCGGTCTTCTCGATCGACATCGAGCTGCTGGCCGTGCTGGCCTGCGTCGCTGATCGTCGCCTGGCGGCGGAACCTGTTGCTCGGCCTGATCGTGGCCGTCGTGATCGTGGCCGGCGC
The DNA here is from genome assembly GCA_963697135.1 of uncultured Chloroflexia bacterium. GTDB lineage: Bacteria > Chloroflexota > Limnocylindria > Limnocylindrales > CSP1-4 > Palsa-1033. Next base: position 61,276 of record CAVOMZ010000009.1, read on the forward strand.
CCGGGCCGTCGGCCTGGCCGCCTGAGCCGGCCCCGAAGCAGACCCGCAGTCGCTGGCTGCCCGACTGAGGGCCCGGCCGGTCAGCCGTCGCGGACGGCGTCGGCCTCGATCTCGACCAGGAGCGAGCGGTCGATCAGGGCCCGGACCTCGACGATCGTGGCTGCCGGTCCGATCGGCCCGAAGCGCTCGCCGAGGACCTCGAGGACCGCCGTGCTCCGCGTCATGTCGGTCGTGTAGATCCGGATCCGGACGACGTCGTCGCGGGCGAAGCCCGCCTCGTGGAGCGCCGCGTCGATGATGTCGAGCGCGGCCCGGGCCTGGGCCGCGGGATCGCCCGGGTGGAGCGATCGGCCGTCGGGTCCGGCGTCGGTCGTGCCCGACACCCAGCAGGCGTGGTCCACGACGAGCGCCCGGCTGTAGCCGTAGCGGGCCTCGTACGGCCCGCCCGACGAGATCCGGCGCCGCTCCATCCTGGCCATCCCGGCGCCGTCCGATCCCGTCCGATTCAGGCCCTGCCCGCCCGCCACGAGCCGACGAGCGGGTCGCGGCCGGTGGCCAGGAGCAGGCCGGCCAGGAGGGTCGTCCGGGGCACGATCGAATCGACCTCGAGGTATTCGGCCGGCGAATGGTCGTTGCCGCCGATCGGTCCGAGGCCGTCGATCGAGGGGACGCCCAGGCCGGCCGTCGTGTTGGCATCCGAGGCGCCGCCGGTCGCCGCGTCGGCCAGCTCGAAGCCCAGCCGGCCCGCGATGGCCTGGGCATGCTCGACCAGGCGGCCGCTCCGTTCGAGCTTCTCCATCGGCCAGTGGCGAGCAGTCTCCTCGACCGTCACGCTCGTGTCCGGGCACGGGCGTCCGACGCGGCGGCTGCCCGAACGGCCGCCTCGGCCGCCTCGAGCCGCTGCCCGGGTCGCGGCCCGGACGTCGACCTCGATGACCGCCTCCTCGGCGACGACGTTCGGGCGGGTCCCGCCCCGGATCACCCCGACGTTCAGGGTGACCCCCGGCCAGCGCCCGTTGAGGGCCTGCAGCTCGATCACCAGGTGGGCCGCGGCGAGGATCGCGTTGCGGCCCTTCTCGGGCTCGACCCCGGCGTGGGCCGCCCGGCCGTGGACGGTCAGGCGCAGGTCGACCGTGCCCTTGCGGGCCGACACGATGTCGCCGTTCGCCCGGGCGCATTCCAGGACGAAGCAGACGTCCGACGATTCGGCCAGCTCGCGGATGACCGGGCTGCTCGAGATCGAGCCGATCTCCTCGTCGGGATTGGCCACGAAGACGAGCCGCTCGAAGGGCAGGGCCGCATCCCCGGTGCCCCCCGTCTCGCCCGGCGACGCCCGGATCGGTCCCTCGCCGACTCGCCCACGGCCAGCAGGGCGAGGATCGCGTACAGGCCGGCCAGCAGGCCGCCCTTCATGTCGGTGACGCCGGGCCCATGGGCGATCCCGTCCTCGATCCGGAGCGGCCGGGCGGCGGCGGTGCCCTCCGGGAAGACCGTGTCGAGGTGGCCGATGAGGAGCGCCCGGGGACCACCTTTGGGGCCCTGGAACGTGCCCACGACCGTGTTGCCGAGGGTCGCGTGGGCGTGGATCTCGACCTGGGCCCCGAGCCGCTCGAGGAAGGCCGCGGTCCAGGCGCCGACCTCGTCGACGCCGGCCTTCGTGTAGCTGCCGCAGTCGACGTTGACGAGCGTGGCCAGGTCATCGAGGTAGGCCGGCAGCTCCTCGCGGACGATCTTCTCGATCTCGTCGAGCTCGCCCGGGGAGACCGCCGGCGCCGGGCGAGTGCAGGTCATCCATACCGGCAGTCTACCGCGGCCTTGCTAGACTCCCCGGCACTGTGCGACTCGTCGAGATCCGCCTGCTCGAGGGACCCAACGTCTACCGGCTCGAGCCGGTGGTCAAGGTCGAGGTCGCGATCGGCCGGCGGCGGACCTGGTACGGCCAGCGGAACCCGGCCGGCATGCCCTCGTCCGGCTCGGCGGCGTGGTCCCGGCCGGCGACTGGCCGGACGACGTCGCGGCCCTGGTCGCCTGGCTCCGGCGGCTGCGCGCGGATCACGGGGCGGAGCGGGCCGGCCTCGCGGTCCACCGCTCCTCGGACCCGGGCCACTGGATCGTCACGTTCCCGTGGACCGCCGCCGGCCGGGCCCGGGCGATCGCCGAGGCGGCCCTCGGCCTCGTCGAGCGCAACGTCTCGCCGGCCCGGACCGCCCGCCTGACCGGCGGCCCAGGCGCGCCTGCTCGCGCGCTGGTCGGCCCGGATCGATGGCGCCGACACGACGCCGCCGGCCTGGATCCGCGACGCCGAGCCGGACGATCCCGATCGTCTCGATCAGCGGCACGAACGGCAAGAGCACGACGACCCGGCTGATCAGCCACATCCTGATCAAGGCCGGCCGCCACACCGGCACGACCACCTCGGACGGGGTCCTGGTCGACGAGCGGATGGTCGATGCGGGCGACTGGACCGGGCCGGGCGGGGCCGCCGCGATCCTCGGCCGCTCGGACGTCTAGGTCGCCGTCCTCGAGACGGCCCGCGGCGGGATCGTCCTCAAGGGCGTCGGCTACGAGTCGAACGACGCGAGCGTGCTGACCAACGTCAGCTCGGACCACCTCGATCTCCAGGGGATCCACACCCTGCCCGAGCTGGCCGAGGTCAAGGCCACGATCTGCCGGATCACCCGGCCCGACGGCTGGGTGATCCTCAACGGCGACGATCCGTTCGTCGCGGCGGTGGCGCGCCGGGTCCGGGCCCAGGTCGCCTTCTTCTCGATCGCTCGCCCGGCCGCCGTCGGTCGTCGCCCGGCATGTCGGCGCGCGGCCGGCGGGCCTACCTGCTCCGGCGACGGCCTCCTGGTCGAGGTCGAGGGCGGGGCGTCACGGCCGATCGCGGAGGCGACCGAGCTGCCGATCACGATCGGCGGGCTGGCCCGCCACAACGTCGCCAACGCCCTGGCCGCGGCCGGCGGAGCGCGCGCCCTCGGGGCGACGATCGAGCAGGTCCGGGCACGGGCTGATCGACTTCCGGCCGAGCACCGAACGCTCGCCCGGCCGGCTCAACATCTACCGGCTCGGCAGCCGGATCGTGATCGTCGACTTCGCCCACAACGAGGCCGGGATCGCGGCCATCCTCGACGTGGCCGAGGGGATCGCCGGCGGGGCCGCCGGGCGGGCCGACGCCGATCACGGTGATCATCGGGACGGCCGGCGACCGGCCCGACGACACGCTCCGGGGGATCGGCCGGATCGCCGGCCGAGCGGGCCCAGCGGGTGGCGATCAAGGAGACCCTCGACTACCTCCGCGGCCGGACGCGCGAGTCGATCGTCGGCGAGCTGCTGGCCGGCGTCCGCTCGGCCGGGACGCCGGCCGGCCAGGCCCCGGTGCCCGTCTACGAGTCCGAGACGGCGGCGCTGCGGGCCGAGCTCAACGGGGCCGCCGCGGCGGAGGCGGCCCGGACCGGCGCCCGGCCCGACGCCGCCCGGGTCGTCGTCCTGATGTGCCACGAGGAGCGCGAGGCGGTCTTCGCCCTGCTGGCCGACCTCGGGGCCCGGCCGGTCGACCTCGAAGCCGAGCTCACCGCGCTGATCCCCCGCCTCCAGGAGCGCCCGCGCCGCTGAGGATCTGAGCGGCCCGCCGACCGAGACTCCCGTGTCCAATTCACCGGGTCGGCCCGGGCGAACAAATGGCCGCTAACGGTGCTCCACTACGGCGGAGTCGACCGTCGTTTGGTCGACACGTCTTCCGCCGGCGAACAATCGGCCCAATTCTTGACCGACTGGGCGAACTCACGGTGCCCATTCCCTCGATCTGTTCGCCCCAGCCGACGCCGGGTCGTTCGGGCTTGTCGTCGCCCCGACCATCGGGCACGACCACGAGGCTAGCCCTCGGGCACCTCGAGCTCGCCCGGATCCGCGAACGCCATCGCGTCGCCCCGACCACCGGCCGCGGCCATCGCCTCGCGGTAGACCCCGACCGCGTCGTCCACGCACATCACGACCAGGTCGCCCGGGACGGCCGCGGCGGAGGGCCTGGCGGACGGCGGTCATCTCGTCGAGGACCTCGTCGACCTTGGCCGCCCGCCCGGCGCCGTCGGCCCGGGCGGCCTTGGCCCCCTCGGCCACGTGGCCGGCCGTCTCGCCCGGCTTCCGGCCGCGCAGGTTCTTGTCCTCGCGGATGATGATCTCGTCGAAGGCCGTCGCGGCGATCGCGCCGTAGTCGCGCTGGTCCTCGTCGCGCCGGTCGCCGGGGATCCCGATCACCCCGATCGCCCGCCCGTGGCGGACGTGGCGGCCTCGGCCGACCGCCGCCCGGGCCGGCTTGCCGGACGGCCCGCGTTCCGGTTCGGCTCGGTCATCATCCGCTGGACGAAGTCGGTCAGCTGGCGCATCCCGTCGACGTTGTGGCAGTAGTCGATCACGACCCGGACGCCGCCCAGCTCGAGCAGGTTGAGCCGGCCGGGCGCCTGGAAGAACGAGGTCGAGAAGGTCCGCAGGCCCTGCCGGATGTCGTGCAGGTGGGCCCCGGCCGCCCAGGCCGCGGCCGCCGCGGCGAGCGCGTTGGCCACGTTCATCCGGGCCTTGCCGCCGAACGTGGCCGGGATCAGGTGGGTGTACAGGATCGGCATCGTCCGGCCGGCCAGGCGCAGGACGAGGAGCTCGCCCTCGGGCGTCTCGTCGATGCAGAACGCCGCGCCGCCCCGGCCGACATGGCCGTCGACCCGGTCGTAGCCCTCCTCGCCCTTCGTCGTCTGCATCGAGAAGTAGACGACCCGGCCGGCCGAATGGCGGCCCATCCGGGCGACGAGCGGGTCGTCGGCGTTGAGGACGACCGTGCCCGAGCGGGGCACCGCGTCGACGACGACGGCCTTGACGTTGGCCAGCTGGCCGAGCGAGGTGATCCCGCCGAGGCCCATGTGGTCGCCGGTCACGTTGGTCACGACGGCCACGTCGTTGCGGTCGTAGCCCAGGCCCTCGCGCAGGATCCCGCCCCGGGCGACCTCGAAGACGGCCGTGTCGACGGTCGGGTTCTGGAGGACCATCTGGGCCGACTTCGGCCCGGACATGTCGCCCTTCTTGATCATCCGGCCGTCGATCACGATCCCGTCGGTCGAGGTCATCCCGACCCGCCGGCCCATCAGCTTGAGGATGTGGGCGATCATCCGGACGGTCGTCGTCTTGCCGTTCGTGCCGGTCACGGCCAGGATCGGGATCCGCGACGGCGTGCCCGCCGGGAAGAGCCCGTCGATGACCGGCCGGGCGACGTACTGCGGCTCGCCCTCGGTCGGGTGGGTATGCATCCGGAAGCCCGGCGCGGCATTGACCTCGACGATCGCCCCGCCGGTCTCGCGGACCGGGGTGGCGATGTCGGGGCAGATGAAGTCGATCCCGGCCACGTCGAGGCCGATGATCCGGGCGGCCGTCTCGGCGATCTCGACGTTGTCGGGATGGGCCTCGATCGTCCGGTCGATCGAGGTCCCGCCGGTCGACATGTTGCCGGTCAGGGCGAGCTTGACCCGCTGCCCGGCCGGCGGGACCGACGTCGAGCTCGAAGCCCTGGGCCCGGACCAGCTCGATCGCGTCGTCGTCGACCGTGATCCGGGTGAGGACCTTCTCGTGGCCGATCCCCCGCCGCGGATCGGCATTGGCCGCTTCGACCAGCTGGCGATCGTGCGCGCGCCGTCGCCCACGACCGAGGCCGGGACCCGCTCGGCGATCGCCGCGACCTTGCCCCCGATCACGAGGCAGCGGTAGTCGTTGCCCGGCGACGTACGTCTCGACGACGAGGTCGCCCGAGCGGCTCTCGCGGCGGGCGCCATGGAAGGCGGCCCGGACCGCTTCCTCGGAGCGGAGGTCGAGGTGGACGCCCCGGCCGTGGTTGCCGTCGAGCGGCTTGACCACGCACGGAAAGCCGAGCCGCTTGGCGGCGGCCACGGTCGCCTCCTCGGTCGTCGACCAGCTCGGAGCGGGGCACCGGCAGGCCGGCCGAATCGAGGAGCTTGTTGGTCAGGCTCTTGTCCGACGCGATGTCGACCGCGATCGCCGACGTCCGCGAGGTCATCGTCGCCCGGATCCGCTGCTGGTGGACGCCCTGGCCGAGCTGGACGAGCGAGTGCCGGTCGAGCCGGATGTACGGGATGTCCCGGCTGACGGCCTCGTCGATCAGGGCCTGGGTCGAAGGCCCGAAGGCGGCTCGCTCGGCGAGCCGGATCAGGCCCTCGAGCTCGGCCATCAGGTCGATGCCGGGGCTCGCGGGCGGGGTCGACGAGGTGGTTCACGAGGGCCACCGCGATCCGGCCGGCCTCGATCCCGACAGACTCCTCGCGGTATTCGTAGATCACGTTGTAGCGGCCGTAGGCGCCGGCCGAGCGGGTCTTGCCGTGGCGGACGTCGGTTCCGGCCAGGTTCTGGAGCTCGAGCGCGATGTGCTCGGCGACGTGGCCGACCCAGGTGCCCTCGCGCAGGCGGGTGATGAAGCCGCCCCGCCGGCCGAGCGAGCAGGCGTGGTCCTCAAGGGTCGGCAGGAGCCCGACGAGGGCGTCGACGAAGCCGGGGATCAGTGTTGCTCGGGAACTCCTCGAGGCTGCCCAGGTCGACGAGCATTCGCACGACCGGCTCGCGGGCCCAGTAGTTCGGGCCGCGCAGGATCCGGGTCTCGACGATCGTCAGGGTCGGCTCCGGGCGGGCCGGCGCGACCCGGGCGCGACCCGCTGACGACTTGGCTTTGGGCGACGGTACGGGCTCGGCCACGCGATTCCTCCGGCGGTTCGGGTCGGCGGCGCCGGTCAGGTCGACGCCCTGGTCCTGGTCGGGTTGCTCAGCTCGAGGCGGCCTCGCCGCCGGCGAGCGCCCGGAGCTGCGGCGTGGCGATCCGGCGCCGCTGGCGCAGGTCGAAGTGGTAGCCGGCCGGCAGGGAATGGAGGACGACGCCGCTGATCATCAGCGGCCGGTGCCCGCCGATCTCCCAGGCGTCCGTCTCCGAGGAGGCTCCGTCGATGATCGTGATGCTGCCCCGGCCGATCACCTCCATCACGTGGTCGGGGCCCACGATCCCGGCGGTGTCCTCATCGACCCCCAGGCCGAGCAGGCTGGGGTTCTGGGCGATCAGGCTGAGCAGCCGGCCGAGCCGGTTGCGCTGCTGGAAGTGCTGGTCGATGATCACCCCGGGCAGGACCCCGAGGCCGGCCGCGATCTGGGCCATCCGGAGCTTGGGCGTCGCTCCTGACGCCCCGAAGGCGATCATGTGGCTGCTCATCGCCGAGGCGCCGGCGGAGGTCCCGGCGATCACGGCGCCGGCCTGGAAGCGCTCCATGATCTCGTCGGCCAGGCGGGTCCCGCCGAGGGTCGAGCTGAGCCGGAGCTGGTTGCCGCCCGGTCAGGAAGATCCCGCTGGCGCCGCGCAGGGCGCGGACCGCGGCCTCTTCGTTGGCCTGCTGGCGGGTCACGGCATGGATCGGCCGAACCGTCGCGACGCCCAGCTCGCCGAACACCGCCCGATAGCGCTCGCCGGCCTCGAGACCGAGCGACGAAGCCGTGCTGATCACCGCGACCACGGCCTGCGGTCCGCCGGCCAGCGTGACGAAGCGGTTAAGGATGACCCGATCCCGGACCTTGTCCTCGGCCCCGCCGATCACGATGACGCTGCCCTGGGCCACGACTCATCCGCCTCCCTGAACGATCCCGTGAGGATACAGGAGCGGATCGGCGCGAGCGTGCTCGACCCGGGCTCGGGGCGCCCAGGGCCGGGCCGGTGACAGGTCGTGCGAGAATTCGCGGATGAGCGTCGCCCGGCCCAGTCGCGCCCACGTGCTCAGCCGGACGGACCGGCGCCTGGCGGCATTCGGCCAGGCCCTCGCCCGAGAGGCCGGCCGGCTGCATGATCGGCGGCGGATCGCCGCGATCCTGATCCTGGCCCTCGTCTTCGGACTGATCGGGGCCGGCCTGCTCGCCCGGGGCGAGGAAGGCGGCGCCGACGCCCGGGCCTACTGGGCGGCCGTCCGGATCTGGCTGAACGGCGGCGACCCGTACCATCCGAGCGGGCCGTTCCTGCCCTACGTCTACGCCCCCTGGATGCTGCCCCTCTTCGCCCCCTGGGCGCTCCTGCCCTGGGACGTGGCCTGGTTCGTCTGGCGGGGCGGCGTGATCATCGCCTGGCTGGCCACGATTCACTGGGCCTATCGGACCCGGCCGCTGGCGATCGCGATCGCCGTCCTTGTCCTGGCCTTCCCGATCGGGGCCAATCTCGACACGGGCAACGTCACGATGATCCTGGCCCTCGGCCTGTGGGCGGCCCAGTTCATGGGGCCCCGAAGCGCCGGCCTGATCTGGGCCCTCGCCACCTGGATGAAGTGGTTCCCCGCCCCGCTCTGGCTTCTGCTCGCCCCGCGGGCCCGGACCTGGGGCCTGCTCTGGCTGGCGATCGCAGCCCTGCTGAGCCTCGTCTTCCTGCCCTTGACGATCATCCAGCTGCAGGCCTTGTTCGGCTTCGGGCCACGGCCGATCCGGCTCGACTATCTCGTCCTGCTGTGGGCCCTGATCCCCTGGCTCTGGCGGCGGCCGGCGGCCATCGCCCTGTTCGATCCGCGGACGTGGCCGGCTGCCCTGGCGTCGGGCTGGGCGGCCTTCGGCGCGGCTCGCCGGCGCTGGTCGGGCGATCCGCGCCGCCGCCCGGCACGAGTTCAGGCTCGGGATCCGCTCGTTCCTGGGCCTCGCGAACCCGGCCGAGCAGTCGGCTCAGGCAAGGACGGCCGTCTCGGCCAGCTCGACCCGGTGGCGGTCACGGGCGGCCGGAGCGACATACCGGAAGAGCGATCGATCGAGCGAATAGATCCCGGTCGAAGCGACCCGGATCGGGCCGAGGCGGAAGGTGAAGACGGGGTTCTCGGCATTGCCGGCGTAGTGATAGGCGGATCCGTCGCCGGCCAGCACGGCCAGGTTGGCCGGCCCGCTGAACGTCTGGTGGAGATCGGCCAGGAGCTCCGGGGCGGCAACGTCCGGCTGCCAGGCATCCTCCAGCCAGCGGGCCCCGACCTCGGTGTCGGCCTGGCCGTGGATCCGGCCCTTCGCCCGGAAGGCCGCCCGATAGGCGCGGTAGTCGCGCAGGTCGCCGTTGTGGCTGAAGGCGAAACGGCCCGCCGGGTCCTCGAACGGCTGGGTGTCGGCCAGGGTCAGGGTCGACAGCCGGGACGGCCGGCGGAGATGGATCAGGACGCTGGCAGTCTCGACCCGGCCGAGCTCCTCGCGACGTGGATCGTCCCGGAAGGCATGCACGTCGCGGTAGGTCGCGAGCCGGCCCGAGCCGTCGATCCAGGCCGCACCCCAGCCGAATCCAGCGATCCCGTAGCGCTCGAGGTTCCCGGCCAGCGGGAACAGGTCGGCGATGGTGAACGGCCGATCGGCCCGGGCGACGAGTTGCTCACACATCAGGCGCGATGATACGAGCCCCCGAGGACGAGGCCGCGATAGCCGGGCTGGAAGCCGGCCGCGAGCAACGCCGGACGCCAGGGCGAGCTCGCGACGGGCTCACCGTCGACCTTCGAGATCAGCAGCTCGCGCACCCGCCGATCGGCCACGAGGGCCCCGAGGGAGGCCAGGGCGGCCCCGGCCACGACCGGCTCGTCGGCCGCCGGGAGGGACTGGAGCGATCGACCACCGCGTTCGAGGTAGAAGACCGGGGCGCCGTCGACGAGGCTCACGTAGGCCCCGGCCGCTCGCTGGAACGGCCGCCGATCGGCCTCCGAGCGGCGCGGCCAGGCGAGCGCCGCGCCATAGGGATTGGCCGGGTCGGCGGCGGCCAGGAGGTGAACCCGGCCGGGTCGGGCCTCGTCCTCCCGGTCGCGCACGGCACGCAGCCGGTCGAGGGCTCCGGCCTGGGCGAACTGGGCCGCGCCCAATCCGTCCACGAAGTAGCCCCGCCGGATTCGGCCGGCCTCCTCGAGCGCTCGCAGCACGGGATAGACCCCGGCGAAGCCGCCGGCGATCCCTTCGCTCATCACGGCCTCGCGGGTGAGCACGCCGTGGCGGTCGAGCAGGGCCAGGGCCAGGGCATGGAGCCGTTCCGTCGCCGTTCCGGCCGGGGCGCCGGCGTCGCTGCTTGCGGCGGCTCCGACGAGCGACCAGCGACCGGCCGCCTCGGGCGGACCGAGCGCGGTCAGCCGGCCTGGACGCTGGCGGGCGTCGCGCCCGGGCCGGTTCCAGCGCAGCGCCCGGAGCGGGGCGAACGTGTCGTTCGTGACCTCGCCGGCCCAGACGAGGTCCCACAGGGCGTCAAGGACGATCCGGTCCGGCCCGCCGCCGGCGGCCTGGTGGATCGGCCGGTAGAACGACGCCCCGCGCAGCTCGAGGAGCTCGCGGATCGCCTCGTGGACCGGCCCCGACGGGCGGTCCTCGGCCGGCGACCCCGCGCGCGGATCGAACAGGGCATCGCGCAGGACGTCCCGACCGGGCCGGACCAGGGCCACCCGCCCGTCATCGCGGCCCAGGCTGCCGGTTCCCACCCAGGCGACCTCGCCCATCGCCCCGAGCTCGTCGAGGAGGCGCGGCTGGTAGCCCGGCAGCCGGGCAGGCAGGACGTCGCGCTCGAGGACGGAGGCCGGGATCGGCAGGCCGGCCAGCTGGTCGATCACCTCGGCCAGCCGTTCGAGGGCCGCCTGGCCGCGCAGGATCGGCCGCCCCCCGGCGGGCTCGTCGCCCAGCCCGGCCACGCGGCGAGACCCCCTGCCAATCGGCCATGAATCGGGCCAGGGCGACCGGCTCGACCGGCTCGACCTCGCGCCGCAACCGGGCCAGCGATCGCCGCCGGAGCTGCCGGAGGACCTCCGGGTCGCACCACTCGCGCTCGGCGCCGCCCGGGCCGAAACTCGCCCCGCAGGATCGAACCGGCGGCCATCAGTCGGTGAAGGGCGTCCTCGACCAGGCCGTCGGGCAGCGCCCAGCGGGCGGCCGGATCGCTCGACAGGAACGGGCCGTGGGTTCGGGCCCAGCGGGCCAGGAGGCCTTCGAGGCCGGCCCGGGCCGGCTCGAGGAAGGCCTGGGGCACGCCCGCCGGCGGCTGGACCCCGATCGCGTCGCGATAGCGGCCGGCATCCTCGATCGCGATCCAGCGTTGGCGCTCGCCGGCGATCCGGACCTCGACCGCTCGCCGGCCGCGCAGCCAGGTCCGGCCAGCCAGGCCGCGAGCCGCCTCGGCTCCTCCGACGACCCGGCCGGCCACCTCCAGCTCGCTCAGGTCGCCCAGCCGGCGAAGCAGGTCGTGGAGCTGGTCCGGGGTCGTGGCAGCCCGGTCCTCGGTCAGCGCCTGGAGGCGCAGCTCGAGGTCGGCCAGCGCTTCGCCGTCGAGCAGCTCCCGCAGCTCCTCCTGGCCGAGCAGCTCGCGGAGGAGGTCCCGGTCGAGGGTCAGCGCCTGGGCCCGCCGCTCGGCCAGCGGCACGTCGCCTTCGTACATGAAGGCGGCCACGAAGTCGAACAGGAGCGAGCTCGCAAAGGGCGAGGCATGGACGGTCTCGACCCGGTGGACGCCGACCTCGCGCCGCTCGACCCCGGCCAGGACGCTCTTCAGGCCGGCCAGGTCGAACACGTCCGAGAGGCACTCGCGGTAGGTCTCGACCAGGATCGGAAAGCTGCCGTAGCGGGTCGCCACCGCCAGCAGGTCGGCCGATCTCTGGCGCTGCTGCCAGAGCGGGGTGCGGATGCCCGGCCGGCGGCGAGGCAGGAGCAGGGCCCGGGCGGCGTTCTCCCGGAAGCGCGAGGCGAACAGGGCCGATCCGCCGACCTGGCCCACGACCAGGTCGTCGATCTCGTCCGGCGACGGGAACAGGAGCTCCTCGAGGCCGGCCGGCAGGCGAGCCGTCGGCCCCGCCCGATTCGGTGTCGGGCAGCCGGATCGCGATCCCGTCGTCCGACCAGATCGACTGGATCGTCGTCCCCAGGCGCTCGGCAAGGCGGGCCTCGATCGCCTGGGCCCACGGGGCGTGGACCCGACCGCCGAACGGCGTCAACAGGCACACCCGCCAGTCGCCCAGCTCGTCGCGGAAGCGCTCGACCACGATCCGCCGGTCGGTCGGCAAGGCCCCGGCGACGTCGATCTCGTCCTCGAGATAGGCGACGAGGTTCTCGGCCGCCAGCGGATCGAGGTCATGCCGGGTCGCCAGCCGCTCGAGGGCGGCGGCCCGGCCGGCTGCCCCGTGGCCGAGATCCGCCTCGAGCTCGCGGACCGTGGCCCCGATCGCCCGGCCGAGCTCGAGCGGCCGCCCGACCGCATCGCCGTGCCAGAACGGGAGCTTGCCCGGGACTCCGGGCGCGGGCTCGACGGTCACCCGGTCGTGGCCGATCTCGAGCACCCGCCAGGAGCTGGCTCCGAGCACGACCACGTCGCCGTGCATCCCGGCCCGAAGCTCGTAGACCATCTCCTCGTCCAGCTCGCCGACCCGCCGGCCGGGCGTGCCCGGGTCGCCGACGACGAACACCCCGAACAGCCCCCGATCGGGAATCGTGCCCCCCGACGTCACGGCCACGACCCGCGCATCGCGCCGTCCCTCGACCGAGCCCGTCACCCGGTCCCAGGTGATCCGCGCCTTCAGCTCGGCGAACTCGTCGGAGGGATAGGCGCCGGCGAGCATCGCCAGGACGCCCTCGAGGGCCTCCCGCGACAGCGTTTCGTACGGCAGGGCCCGGCCGACCGTCGCAGCCAGCTCGTCGACCGTCCAGCGATCCATCACGGTCATCGCCACGATCTGCTGGGCCAGGACATCGAGCGGATTGCGCGGGATCTCGGTCGTCTCGATCGCCCCGGCATGCATCCGCTCGGCCACGACCGCCGCCTCGAGCAGGTCGCCCCGGTACTTCGGGAAGATCACCCCTTTCGACGGCGCGTCCACCTGGTGGCCGGCCCGGCCGATCCGCTGGAGGCCGCGGGCGACCGAGGTCGGCGATTCGACCTGGATCACGAGGTCGACCGCGCCCATGTCGATCCCCAGCTCGAGGCTGGAGGTGGCGATGATCGCCGGCAGGCGGCCCGACTTGAGGTCGTCCTCGATCGCCAGGCGCTGCTCGCGGGCGATCGAGCCGTGGTGCGCCCGGACCAGCTCCTCGCCGGCCAGCTCGTTCAGGCGCTGGGCGAGCCGCTCGGCCAGGCGCCGGCTGTTGCAGAAGACGATCGTGCTCCGATGGGCCCGGATCAGCTCGAGGATCCGGGGATGGATCGAGGGCCAGATGCTGACCCGCAGGTCGCCCGATGCGCCGGGCCGGCCGAGCGGGCCGGGGGCCCGCTCCTCGAGCGGAACGCTCTCGCCGAGCCGGCTCATGTCCTCGACCGGGACGACGACCGACAGCTCGAGGGGCTTGCGCGAGCCGGCGTCGACGATAGCGACCTCGCGGCCTGGGCCGACGCCACCGAGGAATCGGGCGATCAGCTCGAGCGGCCGCTGGGTGGCCGACAGCCCGATCCGCTGGGGCGGCTTGCTCGTCAGCCGCTCGAGACGCTCGAGGCTGAGGGCCAGGTGGGCCCCCCGCTTCGAGCCGGCGATCGCGTGGACCTCGTCGATGATCACGTGCTCGACCCCGGCCAGGCCGGCCCGGGCCGCGCTGGTCAGGAGCAGGTAGAGCGACTCGGGGGTCGTGATCAGGATGTCGGGCGGCCGCCGGGCGGCGGCCCGACGTTCTTCCGGACTCGAGTCGCCGGTGCGCAGGCCGACCGTGATCTCGGGGATCGGATCACCGCGCAGGCCGGCGGCCCGGGCGATCCCGGCCAGCGGCGCGCGCAGGTTGCGCTCGACGTCGTAGGACAGGGCCTTGAGCGGCGACACGTACAGGATCCGGACGAGCCCGGGCTGCTCGCGGGTCGGCGGCGGGCTCGGTTCGCGGACGAGCCGGTCGAGGCACCACAGGAACGCGGCCAGGGTCTTGCCGCTGCCGGTCGGGGCGTGGATCAGGGTGTGCCGGCCGGCCGAGATCGCGGCCCAGCCCCGGGCCTGGGCCGGGGTCGGGGCGGCGAACGACGCCTCGAACCAGTCGCGAACGGCCGGGCTGAATGCCGCCAGGGACTCGTTCACGGGCGGGTCGAGGGTGGGCGGAGCGAGGGTCGATGAAGCGCGTCGGGCAACCACGGGACGAACGAGTATAGGACGCTCCGTCGGGATCGAACAGATGGTCTATTTCGGACGGCGCGATCCAGGCCGCTCGCCCGGGGCGAGGAGTAGGATGCCGCCCATGCCAAGCGAAGCGCTTCTCCTCGCGATCGCCCAGCTCGGGGCGGTGATCGCCGGCTTCACGGCTGTGACCGCCGTCCTGCAGCCACCGGGCGGCTCGTGGAGCCCGGCCCTGCGCATCCGCCACCGGTCGATCGTCTCGACCAGCTTCAACGTGATGTTCGAGGCCCTCGTTCCCCTGATTGTCTTCGCCTGGCTCGCCGACGTGCGGTCGTCACTCGTCGTCTCGAGCGCCGGCGTGGCCATCTACGTCGGGCGGGGTCGTCGCGCTCCGCCTGCGCCAGTTCGTGCGCACCGGCGCGATTCGCATCCGGAGCGGGCAGGTCCTCCTGCTCATTGCGGCGGCGGCCTTCCTGCTGTTCGCGGCGAACATCCTGCTCGCCTCGGTGGCCGTCTATTCGCTCGCCCTGTGCGTCCAGCTGGCGGTCGCCGTGGTCAGCTTCTACACCTCCTGACCGCCGCCCTGGGTTGATCAGGCTCGCCGGAACCGGGCTAGAACGAGGCGTCCGGACCCGGTGGGTCGTCGAACGAAACGACCGAGTCGCCGAAGATTCCGAGGAGCCCGCTGCGGATCGCTACCTGGGCGATCTTGTCCGTGCCGACGAAGGCAACGTAGGCAATCGGTGGGTCGTCTGTCGGCGGACACGGCGGGAAGGTCACGCCGTCCTCCGGTACCGGGCAGTCGTAGGGAAGGCTCGCAATGATTGTGATGCCCTTGACCGGGTAGCCGATGCCGGCCACCGCCGACAGGATGTCGGCCTCAGACACTGAGCAGTAGACCGGTGCACAGTCGAAGGTGATGCTCGCGTCCGGAGACGGCGGCTGCTGCGTCGCGCAACCGGCAAGCAGGAGGCAAAGCAACCCGGTGACTGCCTTCATCGCTGGCGAGAGCCTGGCAGCTGCCAGTGGAGTCGCGCAAGAGGCCAACGGTCATCCCCGATGACGGTCTGAGGGCCTAGCCGGGCGATGACCGACCCGAGGGGACTGGAGACCATGGCTCGACGCTACCTCGCTCGAGGCACCCGAAAGCGGCCGAGCAGGCGCTGGCCGATCGCCACGCGGTCGGCAAGGGGCAACGGTTCGACGACGTCGCGTTCGGCCACGCCGACGTGCGCCTCGACGGGTCGGCCGGAGCCGGTCAGCGCGGCAAGGAGCGCCGTGGCGATCCCTTGCCGGCGATAGTCCGGCGCCACGCCCAGGGCGAGCAGCTCGTCCGGCTGGTCGCGCCGCCGGCCGGCATCGGCCAGGCGACGCCCACGAGCTGGTCGCCGGCAACGGCTCCCGAGACCCGGGCGCCATCACGAATGGCCGCGAGCAGGAGCTGCCGGGCGGCATCGGGATCGGCCGGCGGCAGGGTCCGCGGCGCGAGGACGAGCCGATCGACGAGGCCCGCGTCCAGCTCCGGGATGATCGTCGGGGCTGCCTCGGCGACGCCGCTCGGCCGGCGGCCCGGGGCCGGTACGGCCGCCAGGGGATCCCACCAGCCCCGATCCTCGGCGACGACGAGCAGCCGCGGCAGGACAAGGCTCCCGGACCTGGGCGATCGTCTGCCAGCGAGCGCGTCTCGGCCAGGCCCTGGAGCTCGAGTGAAGGGCAGCCCGGCGTTCGGCAGCGTCGTCGAACGCTCGAAGGCGGCGGATCCTGGTCGATAGGCAGCGGCCTCGGCCGACCAGCGATCGCGCCAGCGCCGGATCGATCGCCTCGGGCGCCTCGCGATGGGCGCCGGCGAGCCAGGTCAGGGCCCAGGTCCGGGGCACGACCCGGTAGACGTCGTAGCCGCCGCCGCCGGTCGCGAGCCAGCGGCCGCCGGCATGGCGATGGGCGACCGCGTCGACGAGCCGGGCCGCCTCGCCCATCGCCGTCGTCGTCACCCGGAGGTGGGCGAGCGGATCCCAGGCGTGGCTGTCGGCCCCGTGCTGGCTGACGATCAGGTCCGGCCCGAAGGCCGCCGCGAGGGCGGGCACGAGCGCCCGGACGCCGGCCAGCCAGGGGCCCTCGCCCGTCGCGGCCTCGAGCGGCAGGTTGACCGACGTCCCGGCCGCGGCGCCCTCGCCCAGCTCCTCGGCGAAGCCCGTGCCCGGGAACAGCGTCCGGCCGCTCTCGTGGATCGAGAACGTGAGCACTCCTGGATCGTCGTAGTGGATCGCCTGAACGCCGTCGCCATGATGGACATCGAGGTCGACGTACAGGACCCGCAGGCCGGCCCGGCGGCGCGGCCGCGATCGCCAGGGCCGGGTCGTTGTAGATGCAGAAGCCGGAGGCGCGCTCGGCCAGCGCGTGGTGCAGGCCGCCGCCCGGGTGGAAGGCATGCTCGACGTCGCCCCGCAGGATCGCCTCGATCGCCCGCAGCGAACCGCCGGCCACCATCGCCGCCGCCTCGTGCATGCCGGCAAAGGGCGGATCGTCGCCGAAGGCCGCGAAGCCGGCCGACAGCCCGGCCGGCCGAATCGATCGTTGGATCGGCCGACAGCCGCTTGACCGAGGCCAGGTAGGCCGCCGCGTGGACCTCCCGCAGGTCGGCGTCCGTGGCCGGCTCGGGCGCGAGGCCGGGGACGGCGCCGACCGTTCGGAGCAGGTCGATCCCAGGTCCGAACCGGCGCGGGGTCAGCGGATGGCCGGGTCCGAAGTCGTACGTCGCGGAGCGAGGCCCGAAGACCAGCAGCGGTCCGGCGCTCACCGCAGGGCGAGGGGGATGACCAGCCGGATCGAGGTTCGCTCGGCCGAGAACGACACGACCTTGTTGTCGACGAGCCCGGCGGCCTTGCCCGCGGCCATCACCTCGATATCCCGGACCGTGGCCGCCTTGCCCTTGCGGGATACGACCCAGATCGCGCCGTTGGCCACGAGTCGCTCGCGCAGGACGCCCAGCTGCCGCAGACCGGCGCCGTCATCGATCCCGAGGAAGATGAGGTCGGTCCCAGGCAGCGGCTCGCCCTCGGTGATGTCCTGGGTTCGGTCGGCCAGGGCCTGCCTGAACGCTCGATCGTCGATCTCGATCAGGGCGACCCGGGCGCCCGGCTTGACCCCCAGCTTGTCGATCAAGGGGCGGGTGTAGACGACCTCAGCCATCGAGCGGAACCATCGGACAAGAGTAGGGCGATCCGATCCGCCGTTGCGTCGGCCGGAGATGGGTCGAGTACCATCGCCGGATGAAGGACCTGCTCCTGATCCTCGTCGTGGTCCTCGTCGTCGTGCTCATCTGGCGCGGCCCGAAGACCCTGCCCCAGATCGGCAACATGCTTGGCCGGGGGGTCAAGGAGGCCCGCAAGGAAGCCGCGGAGATCAAGACGGACCTGCGCAAGGACGACGGCGCCGCGGCGGCGGCCACCGCCCAGGCCACGGCGGCCCAGGCCACGGCCCAGCCGCCGGTGCCGCCCCCCGCGGCACCTCCTGTTGCGCCGCAAGTCACACCGCAACCGCCGCCGACGCCGCCGCCTCCAACCGCCGGACCAGGTGCGCCCGGACCAGGCGCGCCCGGTCCCGCCTGACCGAACTCGGCAGCCCACCCCGGCTCGCGGTCATGGCCGAGCTCGATGACCTCCTTGCCCGGCCGGGCCCGGGCCCGCACCGAACATCCCTCGCGATTGGCCGCTCGACCGTCGAGACGCTGGCCGACCTGCCGCCCGACCGCGGCGGGCTGCTCTTCGTCGGCCTGAATCCCTCGCCGGTCAGCGTCGCGGCCGGCCACTACCACCAGGGCCGGCTGGGCCGGACGTTCTGGCGCCGCCTGATGCTGGCCGGGGTCCTGCCGGCGGCAACCGCCGTCGAGACCGCCGATGACACGCTGGTCGCCGGAGGGCACGGCATCACCGACCTGATCAAGACCCCGACCGAGCGCGACGTCGCCTCGAAGGGGGCGCTGAACGCGGGCGTCGGCCCGCTCTGGCAGAAGGTCGCGATCTGGCGGCCGGGGGCGATCGTGTTCATCTACAAGCGGGCTGCCGAGGCCGCCGCCGGCCGGGCCCTGGCCGAGAAGTGGGGCCAGCTCGAAGGGGTTGCCCTGGCCGGCCGGCCGTGCTTCCTGATGCCCGGTCCCTACGCGCCGGTCGAGGAGGTCGACGAGGGGCTGAACCTGCTCCGCAACCTCCACAAGACCGTCCAGGGCTGACCAGGCCGGCCACGTCGACGAGCGGCCGCTTCGGCTGGGGCAGGCCGGCAAGCGCGGCCCGGATG
>CAVOMZ010000010.1:0-8395 GCA_963697135.1 uncultured Chloroflexia bacterium
GGACATGTCGCTCGTGGTCACCCCGGCGGCGAAGGCCCACATCATCAAGATCGGCTACGACGCGGCCTACGGTGCCCGCCCGCTCCGGCGGGTGATCCAGAACATGGTCGAGGACGTCCTCGCCGAGCACCTCCTCCTGGGCCGCTACGAGCCGGGCACGACGATCATCGTCGACAAGGATCCCGAGGCCGGCCTGGACATCCACGCCGAAGTCGCCGAGAAGACTCCCGTCGAAGCCGTCTAGCGACCACGCCCGGAGGATGGCCAGGGCCCAGAGTCGCTACGTCTGTCAGCAGTGTGGTGAGTCGTACCTCCGCTGGGAGGGCCAGTGCCGCAACTGCGGCGGCTGGAACAGCCTGGTCGAGACGCTCGTCCGCGAACCCTCGAAGACGGCTCGCCCGGCGCGACCGGGAACCTCGCTGGCCGGCTCGAACCGGCTCGAGCCCCTGGCCCGGGTCAGCGACCTTGAACAGCCCCGGTTGAGCGTCGGGCTGCCCGAGCTGGATCGGGTCCTGGGCGGCGGGCTCGTGCCGGGCTCTGTCGTCCTGCTCGGTGGGGAGCCCGGGATCGGCAAGTCCACCCTGCTGCTCCAGGCGGCCGCCGGGGTCACGCGGCGGCGGGGTGATCTATGCCACCGGCGAGGAATTGGCCGCCCAGGTCCGGCTCCGGGCGACCCGGCTGGGCCTGGTCGACGGGCCCGTTGGCGAGCGGATCCGGGTCGTCGCCGAATTGTCGATCGACCGGATCGTCGACCTGGCCCTGGCTGAACGGCCGGCCCTCCTGATCGTCGACTCGGTCCAGACCGCCACGGTCGACGACCTTGACGGCGCGGCCGGCAGCGTCGGCCAGGTGCGCGAGGCCGCCCTGCGCCTGATGGAGCTGGCCAAGTCGGGTGGCCCCGACGCGGCGGCCATCGCCGTTGTCCTCGTCGGCCATGTCACGAAAGAGGGCTCGCTGGCCGGCCCGAAGACGCTCGAGCACCTCGTCGATGCGGTGATCGGGCTCGAGGGCGAGCGCTTCTCGTCCCTGCGCCTGCTCCGGGCGACGAAGAACCGCTTCGGCTCGACCGAGGAGGTCGGGGTGCTCGAGATGGGCGAGCGCGGCCTCGTCCCGTTCGCCGACCCGGCCCGGGCGTTCATCAGCGAGCACGACGGGGCGGCCCCGGGGAGCATCGTGGCGCCGACCCTCGAGGGTTCCCGGCCGCTCCTCGTCGAGGTCCAGGCACTGACTGCCGCGACGGCCTACGGGACCCCCCGACGAACCGCCAGCGGGATCGATCCGAACCGGCTGGCCCTGCTCGTGGCGGTCCTCGGCCGGCGGGCGGGGATCGGCCTGGGCAGTCACGACGTGTACGCCAACCTGGCCGGTGGCCTGAGCCTCGACGAGCCGGCCCTCGACCTGCCGCTGGCACTCGCCCTGGCCAGCTCCTTCCGGGATCGGCCGATTCGGCCGGGGACGGTCGCGACCGGCGAGGTCGGCCTGCTCGGCGAGCTGCGCCAGGTGACCGGCCTCGAGCGCCGCCTGCGCGAAGCGGCCCGCCTCGGCTTCGTCCGGGCGATCGTCCCGCGCAGCGCCCGGAGCGGACCAGGTCCGGTCGTCGACGGGCTCGAGGTGATCGCGGTGGGCAGCCTGCGCGAGGCGCTCGAGCGGTCCCTCGCCTGACGATTCGAGTCGCACGATGGCGGGCTGTCGATGCTAGGCTGACCGCTCATCGAGGCCTGCAATCGTTCGCGGCCGTCTTCGACCGCCAGACGCACCTCTGAGGGACCGTGATCCGCATCATTCGCCTTCTGGGCGCCGCGCTCGGGGCGTTCATCGGGCTCGGACTGGCGACCGCCAGCGGCCTGTTCCAGGACACGGGCAGCTCCTACGGCCTGCTCCTCGCCGCGTGGACCGTGGCCTGGCTGATCGTCGGCTTCGCGATCCTGCCCTATCTCACCGTCGTCCCGGCGACCTGGATCGTCCGGAGCGTCCAGGATCTCTCGACGGCCGAGTTCGTGACGGCCGTGGTCGGCCTGATCATCGGCCTGCTGATGGGTCTCCTCCTGGGGGCGCCGCTGTCGAACTTCCCGGATCCTCTCGGGCGCTGGCTGCCCCTCGCCACCTCGATCGGTTTTGGGCTCGGGATGGTCGGGCTGACCGTGGCCAAGCGCCAGGACCTGATCACCGCCGCCGAGGCGATCGGCGTCTTCCGCCGCCCGGAGGCGAACGATGAGGCGATCGCCCGCAAGGGCGACCCGCACATCATCGTCGACACGAGCGCGATCATCGACGGCCGGATCAAGGAGATCGTCGAGTCGGGCTTCATCTACGGCACCCTCGTCGTGCCGCGCTTCGTCCTCGAGGAGCTCCAGCACATCGCCGACAGCTCGGATACGCTCCGGCGCAATCGCGGCCGGCGAGGCCTCGAGATCCTGGGCCAGATGCAGAAGGACTCGCCCACCCCGGTCGAGATCATCGAGGACGACGTCCGCGACGTGCCGGAGGTCGATGCCAAGCTCGTGACCCTGGCCAAGCGCTACAGCGGGGCGATCCTGACCAACGATTTCAACCTCAACCGGGTCGCCGAGCTGCAGGGCCTGCGGGTCCTGAACATCAACTCGCTGGCCAACGCGGTCAAGCCGGCCGTGCTGCCCGGCGAGGGGCTCCATGTCAAGGTGATCCAGGACGGCAAGGAAGCGGGCCAGGGCGTCGGCTTCCTGGATGACGGGACGATGATCGTGGTCGAAGGCGGCGCCCGCTTCATCGATCGCGAGCTCGAGGTGACGGTTACCCGGGTCCTCCAGACGGTGGCCGGGCGGATGGTCTTCGCCCAGCCCCGGACCGAGTGACGGCGGCCGCCGGCCGGCCCGGACCGGGACCGGTCGACGCGGTGGTCGTGGCCGCCGGCGCGAGCCGGCGGATGGCCGGCCGGGACAAGCTGGCGACGGAGATCGGCGGGCGGCCCGTGCTGGCCTGGACCCTCGAGCACCTCGCCGCCGGGCCCGAGATCAGCCGGATCGTCGTCGTGGTCGCCGCCGAGCGAGTGGCGACGATCCGGGCGGCCGGCTGGCTGCCGGCCACGGTCATCGACGTGGTTGCCGGTGGCACCCGCCGCCAGGAGTCGGTTGCTGCGGGGGTCGAGCGCCTCGGTCAGGAGCCGGGCGGCAGCGATCCGGAGCGGATCCTGCTGATCCACGACGGCGCCCGTCCGCTGGTCTCCGCCGAGCTCGTCCACGCGGTGGCCGAGGCCACGGCTCGGTCCGGCGCCGCGATCCCCGTCCTCGCCCTGGCCGACACGGTCAAGCGGGTCCACCGCGGACAGGTCGTCTCAACCCTCGACCGGTCCGAGCTGGGCACGGCCCAGACGCCCCAGGGGGTCCGACGGGGCCTCCTGGAGGAGGCCTGGGCCGCCTATCCGCCAGGCGGTCCGGAGACGTTCACCGACGAGGCCGGGCTGCTCGAGGCCTGTACGATCACGGTCCACGCCGTTCCCGGAGACCCGATGAACTTCAAGGTGACTGTGCCCGGCGACATCGAGCGGGCGGCGGCGATCCTGGCCCCCGAGCGCGCGCCGGCAGCCGCCCCGCCCGGGTCGGCTTCGGTTCCGATCGCCACCCGTTCGGCCCGGGCCAGCCACTGATCCTGGGCGGCCTCGCGATCGAGGGCATGGCCCGCCTGCACGGCCACTCGGACGGTGACGTCGCCCTGCACGCCGTGGCCGATGCGCTCCTCGGCGCGGCCGGCCTGGGCGACCTCGGCCGGCAATTTCCGGCCGGTCCCGAGACGCCCGCCGGCCTGTCGAGCGCGACGATGCTCGGAGCCGTCGTCGACCGGGTCCGGGCCGCAGGCTACCGGCCGGCATCGCTTGACCTGACGATCGTGGCCGCGCGGCCGCGGCTGGCTGGCCGGCTCGAGGCGATGGGCCGAGCGATCGCCGCCGCCGCCGGGCTCGCCCCCGAGCAGGTCAACGTCAAGGCCTCGAGCGGCAACCTCGAGGGCTGGGAGGGCGCCGGGCGGGGCATCAGCGCCTCCGCCGTGGCCGTGATCGAGCCGATCGGGGCCGAGTCGGTGGGGCTCGAGCGGTGAGCTCGATCCAGCTGCTGGACACGCTCACCGGCGAGCAGCGCGAGCTCGTCCCGCTCGAGCCCGGTCACGTCCGGATCTACTCCTGCGGACCGACCGTCTACGGACCGGCCCACATCGGCAACTTCCGGTCGTTCCTGTTCGCCGACCTGCTCGTGCGCTACCTGCGCTATCGCGGCCTGCGCGTCACCTGGGTGATGAACATCACCGACATCGACGACAAGATCATCCGCGGGCGGCCGCCCAGGGCATCTCGATCGGCGAGCTGGCCGAGCGCTGGACCGCCCGGTTCGTGGCCGACGGCAGCGCCCTGCGGATGACCCCACCTGATGTCCTGCCGCGGGCTACCGAGCACATCCCGGAGATCACCGGGCTCATCTCGACCTTGCTCGAGCGCGAGCACGCCTACCAGACCGACGACGGCTCGATCTTCTTTCGGATCGCTTCGTGGCCGACGTACGGCCGGCTGGCCCGGCTCGATCCCGACCAGCTCAGGGTGGGGGAGCGGGTCGAGGCCGACGAGTACGCCAAGGACGATGTCCGGGACTTCGCCCTGTGGAAGGGGCCGAAGCCCGGCGAGCCGTCGTATCCGACGGCCGTCGGCGAGGGCCGGCCGGGCTGGCACATCGAGTGCTCGGCGATGAGCATGAAGCACCTCGGGCCGTCGTTCGACATCCACACCGGGGCGGTCGACCTGATCTTCCCCCACCACGAGGACGAGCTCGCCCAGAGCGAGGCCGCCACCGGCCTGCCGTTCGTCCAGACCTGGCTCCACTGCGCCCACCTCCAGATGGCCGGCTCGAAGATGGCCAAGTCGACCGGCAACATCGCCCGGGTCGAGGACCTGCTCGCCCGCGGCGTGTCGCCGCGGGCCCTGCGCTACGTCCTGATCTCGGTCCACTACCGGGCCGCCCTGAACTACACCGAGGCGTCGCTCGGTGCGGCCGGCTCAGCCCTCGAGCGGTATGACGCCCTGCTCGCCGCCCTCGCTCTGTATCAGCGGCCGGGGGCCGACGACGCCGGCCTGCCCGAGCTGATCGACTCGACCCGGGCCGCCTTCGAGCGAGCGCTCGACGACGACTTGAACATCGCCCCAGCCCTGGCCAGCCTGTTCGACTTCATTCGCGAGATCAATCGGCGAATCGACGGCCGGGTCCTCTCGACGGCCGACGCCGGGGCGGCGGCTGCCTTCCTGGCCGACCTGGACCGGGTCCTCGGGATCGGCCCGGACGCCGCGGAGGAACGTCTCGAGCCAGAGCTCGAGGCACTCCTCGGGGCCCGGGCGGCTGCCCGGACGGCCCGCGACTGGGCAGAATTGGACCGCCTTCGGGACGAGCTCGCGGCCCGGGGCATCATGATCGAAGACTCGCGCGACGGCCAGCGTTGGCGCCGTCAGGAGGTTGCCAATGGCTGATGACGAGGGCTCGAAGCCCCGACCGAAGCGGGTCAAGCCCGATCGGCCCCGGCCCGCAGGCGGGCAGGCCGGCGGACCGACCCGCTCTGCCGGCGGGCAAGGCCGACCCAGCGGTGGCGGCTCTCGCCCGGGGGCTCATTCGGGCGCCGGACCCCGCCCCGGAGGCGGACCGAGGTTTCGCGGACCAGGCAAGGCCACGTTCCATGGCCCCGGCCTGGGCAGCGGGCAGCCGTTCCAGCCGCGCATTCCGCGTGGTCCCGATGAGCGGCCCGGCGACCGTCCACCCAGTGGTGGTCGGCCGCCCTACGGCAACGACCGGCCCGGTCGTTCCGGATTTCGGACTTCCAGGCTGGACCTGGTCCGGCCGATCGCCCCGACGCTGACCGACCCCGCCAGCGCAGCTTCGACAGGCCGCGACCCGGCTACGGGGGACCACCGCGACCGGCCGGCCCACGTCCCGGCGGGCCCGGGCGCGGAAGCGGCCCCCGGCCCGACTTCCGGCCGGTCGATCGTCCGCCGGCTCGCCCGAATCAGGGCCCGGACCCGGCCGAAGGCCCGGGACAGGGCAACCGGCCCGGCGGACCGTATCGAGATCGGCCGCCCGATGCCCGGCCCTACGGCTCCCGGCCACCCGGTCCCCGGTCGTATGGCCCCCGGCCGACCGAGCGCCCGGCCAGCCGAGCCACGGTCCTACGGCCCCCGGCCGCCGGATCGAAACCGACCTGCCGGGCCGTACCGGGACCGTCCGCCGGCCGCCCGTTCGTATGGACCTCCCGGCCGACCCGAGTTTGATCGACCCGGCTTCGATCGGCCCGGCTTCGATCGGCCCGGCTTCGATCGGCCTCGCCCTCCCGCCTTCGCCCGGCCGGGCCTGGAGCCGGCCGAGGCCGGCCTGGTCGACCCGGGCGACGAGGTCGTGGCGGGCCGGCGGCCGGTAGAGGAGGCGTTCGTCGCCCGCCGGGACGCGCGCCGGCTGCTCGTCGTGCCCCAGCGTCGGGGCGCGCTCGAGAAGCTCGTCCTTCACGCGACCAGCCTGCGGATCCCGATCGTCGAGATCGAAGGCGGGTCGCTGACCGCGCTGACCGGCTTCGACGGCCACCAGGGGATCGCCCTCGTCGTCGCTCCCCGGCGCTATGCCAGCGTGGCCGACATCCTGGCCCGGGCAGCTGAGCGCGGCGAACCACCCTTCGTACTCGTGCTCGACTCGCTCGAGGATCCCCAGAACGTGGGCACGCTCCTGCGCAGCGCCGAGGCGGCCGGCGCCCATGGAGTCCTCTTCCCGACCCACCGCCAGGCCCCAATCAGCCCGGCCGCGATCAAGGCCTCGGCCGGCGCGGTCGAGCACCTCCTGCTCGCTCCGGTCGATGACCTGGCCGCCGCCCTGGCCGATCTCCATGTTGCCGGGCTGCGGGTCATCGGAGCCGAGGCCGAGGCTGCCCTGACCGTCCGCGAAGCCGACCTCCGCGGGCCGATTGCCCTCGTAGTCGGGAGCGAGGGCCAGGGCCTGGGCCCGGCCGTCCGGCGGCGCTGCGACCTGACCGTCCGGATCCCGATGCGGGGGGTCATCGGGTCGCTGAACGCGTCGGTGGCCGGCTCGATCCTGCTGTTCGAGGCGACCACCCAGCGAGCGGCCGCCGACCAGGCGCCGGGTCGCAAGCCGCGGGCCCCCGTCCCACGTCGCTCGCGGCCGAACCGGCGCCCGAGCCCGAGCTACCGAGCCCGAGGCCAAGCCGGCCGGCCTCGAGGTCGAGCTGCCGGGCGAACCGGTGGTCGTCAACGCCCCAGCTGCCCCCGGGGCCGAGCCGCAAGGCGAACCGCTGTCCAGCAACGCCCCGGCCTCAGCGGAGGCGAACGCCGACTCCCCAGCCTCGACGGCGGCCGCGACCGCCACCAAGCTCTCGAAGCCCCTGGGCCCCAAGGCCAGCCACAAGTCAGGGACCAAGGCGATCGTCAAGTCCCAGGCGAAGGCTGCGGCGAAGCCCACCGCCAAGTCTGGGACGAAGTCCTCCGGCAAATCTGCGGCGAAGTCCGCCGGGAAGTCGCCGACGAACGCCACGAAAGCAACGAAGTCTGGGGCAAGCTCAGCTGGCAAGGCCGCCACGAAGGCCACGAAGGCAACGATGTCCGGGGCAGAGTCAACCGCGAAGTCTGCGACGAAAGCCAGGAAGGGCCCGAGGTCCGAGGCAAAGCCGGCCGACCCCGACGGTGAACTCCTGCCGTAGCGGCACGGCTCGATTCCGGTCCGCCGGCGCAGCGCCCCTGACAAACGTCGGCTCGAGCAGCGCTTATGGCGATCCGGGATCACCTCACGATCCTCGTCGGGCTGCGAGGCATCCTCCTGAGCACGAATCCGGGCCTGGCGACGCGCGAGCGGGCGGCGATCGCTCCGAGTTTCCGCGACGCCCGACCATAGGCGCTGGCCAATTGCGATCTGTCACTGCCGGGGCCCGGCCTGGTACGACGCCGGGCGACCGCGGCGGCGCGCTTGACCCATTCGGCCGGACCGCCCTATCATTCCGGGGCGCCACGGGACCTTCCTGCGGTATGGTTCTGCGCGCCGACGTAGCTCAATTGGTAGAGCAGCGGTTTTGTAAACCGCCGGTTCCGGGTTCGAGTCCCGTCGTCGGCTCCAACGCGAATAACACCGTTTCCGATCCACCGCGGGCCGCAGCCCGATCGGGAGCGTCTCAAGGGTAGGTTGAGCAGGTGGTGAGCTCCGCTGACTGTAGATCAGCCGTCTTCGACTGTGGGGGTTCGATTCCCTTCCTGCCCACCAAGTTCCGGATCACACATCGGAAGGATCCCTGGCCCACATAGCTCAGCTGGCAGAGCACTTCCTTGGTAAGGAAGAGGTCATCGGTTCAAGTCCGATTGTGGGCTCCACTTTCGTGGCGCGGCCACGCATGACCTCGTAGA
>CAVOMZ010000011.1:0-123934 GCA_963697135.1 uncultured Chloroflexia bacterium
CGCCCCGTCATCGGGCGCGGGCGATCCGTTGTCGGTTTGACAGGCACTCCTGCCCACTCTGAGACTGCACACAATCCCCAGCCCCGCGAAGGAGACGCCCGATGTCCCGACTCACTGCGCGCTGGACCAGCCTCATCGCCCCGACGACCGCGGCCTACGCCCACTGCGACATTCCCTGCGGCATCTACGACCCGGCCGGCGCGGTCCTTGCCGCCCAGACCGTGGCCAAGATGGTCGAGCTGATCGGCGGCCTCGAAGGCAACAGCGTGGCCGATCGCAACAAGTTCGCCCGCTGCGTGGCCGTCAAGGAGCAGCACGCCGAGCTGGTCAAGCACGAGGTCCAGGTGATCTGGTCGGACTACTTCAAGCCCGAGCACCTCGCCGCGAACCCGGATCTCCACACCAAGGTCTGGAACCTGCTCAAGCTGGCCGGCAAGAACAAGCAGAACGTCGACGCCGAGGCGGCCGCCCAGCTCCAGGCGTCGGTCAAGGAGTTCGCCGACATCTTCTGGTCGACGAAGAAGTAGCACCGCCGATCGACGCGGCCCGCGGCGCACAGGGATTGGCGGGTCCGGCCTCGCGGGGCCGTGGCGTGTCCGCGTCGTCGAGGGCTCGATGCGGCCCGCCCTCGAGCCCGGTGACTGGCTGCTCGTCGACCCGACGACGCCGCCGCTGGCCACGGCGCGGCTCGATCGTCCTCGTCATTGAGCCTGGCAGCGACCTGCTCGTCCTGAAACGGGTGGCCGGCCGGCCCGGCGACACCGTGCGATGGCGGCGGTCGAGATCCGCGGCACCTCGGCCCGGCCGAGGCATGGCTGCTCGGCGATGCCCGCGACGTGTCGATCGACTCGCGGCGCTACGGCCCGGTCCGCCTCGACCGGCTCGTCGGGCCGGGCCTGGCTCCGCTACGGCACCGGCCGGCGCGGCCGATCGGGCCGCTGACCCGGCCCGGCACGGCTCAAGCCGCGCTGATCACCTCTCGACCGAGCAGGTCGATCATCGCCAGGTCGCGCGGCAGGAAGTTCTGGAGGACGAGCCGCTCGACGCCCAGGGCGGCCAGCTCGGCGATCTGGGCGCGGGCAGCGTCGGGCGTGCCGATGATCCACTTCGGCTCTCGGCGAGCCAGCCAGGCCTCGCCCTCGGCGGCCGTGCCGAAGGAGGCCAGCAGCGGCTGCCCGGCGCTCGGCAAGCTCGGCCTCATCGCGCCGACCAGCACGGCGATCATCGCCGAGCGGACGATCGATCCTGGGTCCCGGCCGATCGCCTCGCAGGCAGCGTCGAGCGCCGCATAGCGCTCGGCGATCACCGTCCGATCGGTTCGGTGATGTTGAACTCGTCGGCGTAGCTGCGCCGCGATCCGCAGGCCGCGCGGCGTGCCGCCGCCGCCGACGATGATCGGCGGGTGGGGGTGCTGGATCGGCTTCGGCCGGAGCATGGCATCGCCACCTGCCAGTGGCGGCCGTCGTACGACCAGCCGTCGGGCTCTCCCACAGGCCGTGGAGGATCGTCAGCGTCTCCTCGAGCATGTCCGCCCGTTCGCTCGATCGGCGGAAACGGGATGCCCAGGCGCTGGTGCTCCAGCTCGTGCCAGCCCGTCCCGAGGGCGACGTCGACCCGGCCCGCCGCTCATCTCGTCGACCGTCGGGACGATCTTCGCGAACGGCCCAGGCAGGCGATAGGTCACCGGCGAGACGAGCGCCCCGAGCCGGATCGTGCTCGTCTCGCGGGCGATCCCGGCCAGGACGGTCCAGGCATCGGTCGTCGGCAGGTCGGCGGGACCCGGGAAGCTGTCGTAGTGGTCGGAGCGGAAGAACGTCCCGAATCCGGCCGCCTCGGAACGCTGGGCGACGGCGAGCTGCTCCGCGTAGGTGATCCCCTGCTGGGGCTCGAGCATCATCGCGAAATGCATGGGCAGCCGTCCTCCTGGCCGGCGGCCGTCGGCCGGCGGTTCGCTCGACGCCCGATGATCAGCGCTGATCACGATCATCGGTCTTGACACAACTGTTCTGGTGCGTATGATAGTTCATGTCATGCGAACTATCGATCGAGACGCGCGACGACCTCGATCGGGTCAATTCTGTCCGATGTCGGCTGGTCGCTCCGCGAGCTGCGCTGCGCCTCGACGGAGAAGTTCGTCAAGGCCGGAATCAGCATGACCCAGATCCACGTCCTCCGGCAGCTCGAGCAGCACGGCACGATGTCGATGAGCCGGATCGCCGAGCTCCTCGATGTCTCCCTGTCGAACGCGACCGGGATCATCGATCGGATGGCCGAGCGCGGGCTGGTCGAACGGGTCCGGGTGCCGGATGATCGGCGCGTCGTCCTCGTCCAGCCGTCGGACCTCGGGATCCAGGCGCTCGACGAGACCGAGGGGATCAAGCTCGATCGGATTCGCGCGATCTGCGACCGGCTGGACGACGTCCAGCTGCGGCGGATCACCCAGGCCATGGGTGACCTGCGTGGCGCGATCTGCCGCCGAGTTCGGGCTCGGCGTCGAGGAGACGCATCCAATTCATCACCACGCGACGGCCGCCGGCTGAGCCGGCCGACGACTCCATCACGGCAAGGGAAGGGATTCATGGAAGCATTTCCAGTTGACGACGAGGCGGACGTCCCGTCCACCGAGAACGATCCGGCGCTCGTGCTGGACCGGCGGGCCAAGTTCGAGATCCTCGGCGCGATCCTGCTCGGGCTGTTCCTGGCGGCACTTGACCAGACGATCGTCGGGCCGGTCCTGCCCCGGATCGTCACCGAGCTGAAGGGCGCCGACCTGTACACCTGGGTCGTCACGATCTTCCTCGTGACGAGCACGATCACCGTCCCGATCTACGGCAAGCTCTCCGACCTGTACGGCCGGCGGCCGCTGCTGATGTTCGGCATCGTCCTGTTCCTGATCGGCTCGGCCCTGTCCGGCCTGAGCCAGACGATGTGGCAGCTGATCCTGTTCCGCGGGCATCCAGGGCCTCGGGCCGGTGCCCTCTTCCCGATCGCCCTGGCCGTCATCGGTGACCTGTTCACGCCCGGCCGAGCGGGGCAAGTACCAGGGCCTCTTCGGGGCCGTCTTCGGGATCGCCTTCCTGGTCGGCCCGGGCCTCGGCGGGTTCCTGACCGACACGCTTCAGCTGGCACTGGGTCTTCTTCGTCAACCTGCCGATCGGGATCTTCGCCCTGGTCGTCATCTCCCGGCTCCTGCCGAACATCAAGGGCCGCCGGCGCGACATCAAGATCGACTACCTCGGGGTCATCATCCTGACCCTCGGCCTGATGCCGATCCTGATCGGGCTGACCCTGGCCGAGACCTCCCAGTGGAGCGACCCGGCGGTCTGGGGCACGATCGTCGCCGGCTTCGTCTTCCTGCTCGTCTTCATCTTGGTCGAGTCGCGGGCCGCCGAGCCGATCATCCCGCTCCGCCTCTTCCGGAGCCGGACGTTCAGCGCCTCGATGGTCGCGATCTTCCTGGCCACCTTCGGCTTCGGCGCCGCGATCATCTTCCTGCCGCTCTACTTCCAGATCGTCCAGGGCTCGAGCGCCACGGCGTCGGGCTATGAGCTCCTGCCGTTCCTGCTCGGCCTGATCATCTCCTCGATCGGCTCGGGCTATCATGGTCAGCCGGACCGGCAAGCTACAAGGTGATCGTCGTCGGCGGGCTGGTCGATCCTGGCGATCGGCCTGTTCCTGATGTCGTTCCTGCGGGCCGACACCCCGAACGTGCGTCCTGTGGGGCTGGATGTTCGTCGCCGGCTTGGGCGTCGGACCGACCTTCGCGGTGTTCACGATCATCGTCCAGAACGCCGTGCCGTTCAGCGACCTCGGGGCGGCGACGGCTCGACCTGACCCTGTTCCGCCAGATCGGCACGACGATGGGCCTGACCCTGGCCTTCACCTTGTTCCGGGAGAACCTGACCTGGACCCTGCTCCATGACCAGATCGTCGCGGCAGGCGCCCCGTCCTCGGCCGTCCCGAGCACGCCACCGCCCGGCTTCGACCTGAGCCAGCTGACCTCGGTCACGGGCAACGGCAACCCGCTCGCGTTCGTCAGCCAGTTGCCGGCCGAGCTCCAGGCGATCTTCATCCAGGGCTTCCACCAGGCCTTCACGCTCGCGATCGCGAACTCGATGTTGCCTCGGCGTGGGGCGGCGGTCGGTGCGGTCATCGTCGCCGCTGATCGTCCGCGAGATCCCACTCCGGGCACGACACCGGGGCGCAGGCGGCCGCCGCAGCGCCAGCCGAGACGCCGTCGTCCCGAGCGGCGCCAGCCGGCGCTCGACTGAGCCCTCCCTCCGACCAGCCCCGGCCCTGTGATCGACGTGGCGGGGCCGGACTGCGTTCCGCTAGGCTGAGTCGATGGACCCAATCCGGCCGCGATCCCCCCGGGCCTCCTGCGCGATCGGCTCGGCCGACGCGCCTTCCAGGCGGTCCTCGACATCGACCGACCTGGCGCCCGGCGACGATGCGCCGGGTGACCCGGGGCGAGCTCGACATCCTCCTCGCCCACACCAGCCGAGGGCATCCTGGCGACCGATGATCGCTGCCCGCACATGTCCGCCCCGCTCTCGATCGGCGAGCTCGACGGATGCATCGTCGACTGCCCCCTCCACAGCGGCCGGTTCGACCTCCTGAGCGGGGAGACCGGTCCGGATGCCCACGACCGGGCGGCCTCGACGCGGATGGCCGGTACCACCCGACCTGGTCGGCGGCCGGCCTGCCGCCGAAAGAGGATCCGCCCGGCAAGAAGTCCGAGGCTCGCCGCCTGACCCGGGTCCGGCGGCTGCGCTACTACCCGGTCCGGATCATGGCCGGCCGGATCGAGGTGGCGATCCCGGCCGGGGCCTGACGCTCAGTCGGCCGGGCCGCGGGGCGTCCGGAGCTCGAGCTCCTCGGGCGGATCGCCGTGATCGTCGCGGCTATAGGCCCGGATCAGGCGGAGGACCTGATCGGGGTCGTCGGTCACGTGGAACAGGCGGAGGTCCTCGGCGTCGATCGTGCCGGCCGGGAGCTGGACCCGGCGCATCCAGTCGATCAGGCCGCTCCAGTATTCGTGCCCGACAAGGATCACCGGGAAGTGCTCGATCTTGCCGGTCTGGATCAGGGTCAGCGCCTCGAACAGCTCGTCGAGCGTGCCGACTCCGCCGGGCAGGATGACGAACGCGTCGGCGTACTTCACGAACATCGTCTTGCGGGCGAAGAAGTAGCGGAAGTCGACGCCCAGGTCGACATAGTCGTTGAGCGACTGCTCGTGGGGCAGCTCGACGTTGCAGCCGACGGAGATCCCGCCGCCCTCCTGGCAGCCCCGGTTGGCCGCTTCCATCACGCCCGGTCCCCCGCCGGTGATCACCGCGAAGCCGGCCTCGGCCAGGCGCCGGCCGATCGCCCGCGCCAGCTCGTAGGTCGGGCTGCCCTCCTTGATCCGGGCGGAGCCGAAGACGGTGACCGCCGGGCCGAGCGTGGCGAGGGCATCGAAGCCGTCGACGAACTCGGCCTGGATCCGGAGGACCCGCCAGGGATCCTCGCTGATGAACGCCGGCCGGGTCGGGCGGGTGAGGAGCTTCTCGTCCTCGGTCATGCTTGCCGCCGTCCATCCGGGCGTCGTCCGGGGATCGACGGTCACCCGGCCCCGGCGCCGGCGCTCGGGCGAGCCGGACAGCCCGGGATCCGTTCATCTGGCATGCGCCAAGAATGCACGACCGGGCGAACCTGCGTCGCCGTCGAGTCAGGCCTCGCCTGGCCGGCGCGGCGAGCCAGCGCTTCCAGGCCGCCTCGTCCCGGCCGGCGCTGAGCTCGTTCCGATAGCGCACGAGCGGCAGCCGGAGGAGGCGCTGATCGGCCAGCAGGCGTTCGACGAGCTCGGCGTCGGTCAGCCGGAGATCGCCCAGGCCCGCCTCCCGGGCGGCCCGGCCGTTCGGATCGAGGAGCGCCGTCGCTCCGAGCCGCTCGCTGAACCGGCGCAGCTCGCCCGGCCGCGATCGGCTTGCGGCGCAGGTCGACGAAATGGATCGTCGAGCCGGCGCTCCTTGAAGAATCGCTGGGCCGCCCGGGTCGGCTGGTCGTCGACGAGGCCGAAGATCTGGACGGCGGGCGCTGACCGGTTTGGCCATCGCAGAATCGTAGCCGGTCGGCGGGCGCTACCATCGCTCGACACGGTCCCCCAGGAGGTAGCGCGATGACGGTCTGGTTCACGGTCCAGCTCGACGACAAGCCTGGCTCGCTCGCCCGGGTGGCCGGCGCGCTGGCCGAGCGCGGCGTCAACATCACCGGGATCGTCGGCGTGGCCGAGGACACCGACGGCGCGCTGATGCTGACGACGAGCGACCCGGCCGCCACCCGGGCGGCGTTCGAGGCCCTCGGCCAGCCGTTCGAGGAGCACGATCCGACGGGCGGCCTCGAGCCCGACCGGATGTCGGTCGCCGACCTGCGGCCGCCCCGCCCGGTTGAGCCCGGGCAGCCCGATCGCCGCCGCCTGATGCGGATCGCGACCTGGAACGTCAACTCGCTCAAGGCCCGCCTCGATCGAGTCGAGGAGTGGCTGACGATCGCCTCGCCCGACGTCCTCCTGATGCAGGAGACGAAGCTGTTCGACGAGACGGCCCCGGTCATGCCCTTTGCCATGGCCGGCTACGAGCTGGCCCACCACGGCCAGGGCCGCTGGAACGGGGTGGCGATCGCCAGCCGGGTGGGCATCGCCGACGTCGTCTCGAACTTCGGCGACGGGCCGGTCGTGGGCCCCGAGACGGCCCTGGCCGGCGACGAGACCGCCGAGGACGGGCTCGGCCCGGAGGCCCGGATGATCTCCGCCCGCTGCGCCGGGATCCGGGTCGTGAGCATCTACGCCCCGAACGGGCGGGCCCTCGACACGCCGTTCTACGCCGGCAAGCTGGCCTGGTTCGAGCGCCTCAGCCGCTGGCTCGAGGAGACCCAGGATCCGGCCGACGACCTCCTGATCGGGGGCGACTTCAACGTCGCCCCCGACGACCTCGACGTCTACGACCCGCTGGCCTACGTCGGGGCGACCCACGTCTCAGCCGCCGGAACGGGCGGCCCTGGCCCGCCTCCGCGAGTGGGGCCTGGTCGACGTCGTCCGGCCGTTCCATCCCGAGGCCGGCTTCTACACCTGGTGGGACTACCGGGCCGGCAACTTCCACAAGAACCTCGGGATGCGGATCGACCACCTGTATGCATCCCGCTCGGTGGCCGCCCGGGTCACGCGCGGCCGAGCGTGATCGAGATGCCCGCAAGGGCAAGCTGCCCTCGGATCACGCCCCGCTCTACGTCGACCTGGCTGGCTGAGATCGCCGGCGAGCGGCTGGATTCGCGCCGATGACCGAACAGCGAGCGAGCCCGGCCCCGACCTCGAGCAGGCCCTTGCCGCCTACCTCGCCGCCCAGCGGATGAGCCGCCGCCAGCTCCTCGAGCGGATCGCGGCGGTCGGTGCGGCGGCCGCCCTGGCCCCGGTGATCGCCGCGCTGCGGGACGAGCTCCGACGGTGAGCCCAAGCACCCGGGTCCGGCCGCCGCGGTGCCCGGCGGAGGCGTCGCCGGCCCAGGCCGCGGGCGTGCCCGCCAGCTTCCGCTCGCGCCCGCTCCCGCGCGCGTCGCCCGCGGCCCCGGCCCAGGCGGCCGCGGCGAGCTCGCACGTGATCGCCCGGATCCTGGCCAGGATCGTCGCCCGAGGCTGATCCCTCGGCCCCCGCCGGTCTGGCGTGCCGCCGTCTCGACTCCGAGGCGCCGATCCGTCGCACGGATCCGCCATCCGTCACGGTTTCGCCCCGGATCCGCGATTCCGCCAGGTCGCACGGTGGCGCCCGGATCCGTCAGATTCCGCCCAGCGGCGCACGCGGCTCCTGCGCCGCCGAACCGTCCGATCCGCCGACCGGATCCGTCAGGACGCCCGGACGGCCCGATTCGTCAAATTCCGCCCCGGCGCCGACCGTCCAGCGCCGCCGACCGTCCACGACGCCGATCCGTCAGATTCCGCCCAGCGGCGCACGGCGGCCCTTCAGGGTCGGCTGCGGGATCGACATCCGCCGGTTCGAGCGCAAATCGTGCTTGCCGAGGCTCGCCCGACGGGTCGCAGGATCCCGCGACGCGACTCGACCGCCCCGCGCGCGGCTCTGAGCGGAATCTGCCGAGTCGTGCGGTCGCAACCGCCCTCGTGCGCGGCCCTGTACCGCGGAATCCGCCGAGTCGTGCGGTCGCAACGGTCCTGGAAGCCCGCCGACCCGGCCCGTGGGGCCCAGAGCCGAATGTGCCGAGTCGCAGCGCGCACCGAGCCCGCCGTGGGCGAGTCGCTGCTCGGCGGCGGCTCGAGGCCTTGAGGCGCGCAACGGCCCGCCGTGCGCGCGGTTGCTACTTGGCGGCGGCTCGAGCCTTGAGGCGCGCCTCGGTCTTGGCGGCGCTGGCAATCCCGCCCGAGAGCTCCGTCTTGGGCGGCGGCGTGTCATAGCGCTCGCGGACCGTCCGCCGGACCTGGATCCCGTCGTTGGCGTAGTGGTCGGCGCACATCAGGTCGAAGGCGTGGACGCTCGCCTCCTGGTTCGAGAATCGTCCGGCGACCCAGCTGCGCGACTTCGTGCCCTGCTGCTGGAGCTCGCAGACGTGCCAGTCCTGGCGGTTCGTCATGTCCCAGAAGTCGTAGGCGTCACTCGCGTCGAAGCCGGGCATCGCCATCGTGGCCGGGTCGAAGAACCAGTCGCAGCACGACCGTCGTCCGATCGACACCCTGGGGCACGAGCCGGTGGACGAGCAGGTAGTCCGGGTGGATCGACATGAACGTGTTCGGCCACAGGACGTAGTAGTAGACCCGGCGCTCGTCGAGCGGGGTCATCCCGCTCATCGCCGGCCGGCCATTCCGGTGGCCGCCCTCGAGGGCCATCGTCTCCGCCCCGGCGGCCAGCTCCATCCAGCCGCCCTCCCACGGTCCTTCGCTCTCGTAGTCGCCGCCCAGGTCGTAGGGCGTGAGCTTGTTGAGCTGAGGGTGGAGGCCCGGGCAGTGGTAGCACTCGGAGTAGTTCTCGGCGATGAACTTCCAGTTCGAGCCGACCTCGTAGCGAACCTGCTTGGCCGAGCGGAGGGCCCCGAAGTCGAACCGGTTCCAGTGGGGCACGAGGTCGGCCAGGTAGTCGGTCAGCTCGGGTCCGTCGGGATCGAGCGAGACGAAGACGAAGCCCTGCCAGACGGCCAGGCGGACCGGGCGCAGGCCGAACGTGTCGAAGCTGAAGTCGTCGAGGTCCTCGGTGTGCTTGGCCCGGATCAGCTTGCCGTCGAGGTCGTAGATCCAGGCGTGGTAGGGGCACTGGAAGCGGACGGCCTTGCCGCAGGCCTCTTCGACGACGGCCGTGCCGCGGTGCTGGCAGACGTTGTAGAAGGCCCGCAGGACGCCGTCCCGGGCACGCACGATGACGAGCGGCTCGCCGTCCTGCTCGGCCAGGAAGTACTCGCCCGGCCGGGCGGCATCCGACTCGCGCCCGACGATCGACCAGTCCTTGTGGAACCACTCGCGCCGTTCAAACTCGTGGATCTCGGGGTCGTGGTAGGCCCGCCGGGGCAGGAGCGAGGCGGCCCGGTAGGGACGGCGGATCGAGGCGAGCTCCTCGGCGGTCAGGATCGACATCGATGGTCTCCAGCTAGCCGGCCGTCGCGACCGGATCGGATGAAGTTGGTTCGGTTGATGCGCTCGACGAGGCGGCTCCGGCCCGGGTCCGCGCGGCGGCCCTGGCCGTCAGCCGGTCGGGGCCGGCGACCTCGGTCCGGCTGCCCCGGTCCGAGCGGACGCCGTCGCCGGCATATCGATCGGCGACCATCAAATCGAAGGCCTGGACGCTCGCCTCCTGGTTCGAGTAGCGGCCGGCCGTCCAGCTGTTCGAGTGGGTGCCCCGCTGCTGGAGCTCGACCACGTGGTAGTCCTGCCGGTTGGTCAGGTCCCAGAAGTCGCGCGCCCCGGAGATGTCGAGGTCGGACCGGCCGACTGAATCACGGTCGACGTACAGGTCGCAATTGACGATCGACCGGTCGGGCCCGGTTGGCCAGGCCTGGTGGACCAGGACGTAGTCCGGGTGGACGCTGACGATCAGGTTGGGCCACAGGATGTAGTAGTAGATCCGGCGCTCGTCGGTCTCGTCCGTCTCGTGCAGGAGCGGCCGGCCGTGGCGCAGGCCGTCCATCGACATCGTCTCGCAGCCAGCCGAGAAGACCATCCAGCCGCCCTTCCAGGGACCGTCCGGAAAGAAGTCCTCGCCCAGGTCGTAGGGGGTCAGCTTGTTCAGGAGCGGATGGACTCCCGGGCAGTGGTAGCACTCGGAGTAGTTCTCGGCCACGATCTTCCAGTTGGCGGCCACGTCATAGGTCAGCCGGGTTGCCCGGCGCAGCCGGCTGTAATCGCGCCGGAAGCCCGCGTGGTGGGCGTGCCAGTCGACCATGTACGCCTCGAGCTCGGGTCCGTCGGGATCGAGCGAGACGAAGACGAAGCCCTGCCAGACGGCCAGGCGGACCGGGCGCAGGCCGAACGTGTCGAAGCTGAAGTCGTCGAGGTCCTCGGTGTGCTTGGCCCGGATCAGCTTGCCGTCGAGGTCGTAGATCCAGGCGTGGTAGGGGCACTGGAAGCGGACGGCCTTGCCGCAGGCCTCTTCGACGACGGCCGTGCCGCGGTGCTGGCAGACGTTGTAGAAGGCCCGCAGGACCCCGTCCCGGGCACGCACGATGACGAGCGGCTCGCCCAGCTCATTCGACACGAAGTACGAGCCGGGGTCCGGGGCATCCTCGTCCCGACCGATGCAGATCCAGTCGCGCAGGAACCAGTTGTCGCGCTCGAATTCCCAGACCGCCTCGTCGTGGTAGGCCCGCCGGGGCAGGAGCGAGGCGGCCCGGAACGGACGGCGAA
The DNA here is from genome assembly GCA_963697135.1 of uncultured Chloroflexia bacterium. Taxonomy (GTDB): domain Bacteria; phylum Chloroflexota; class Limnocylindria; order Limnocylindrales; family CSP1-4; genus Palsa-1033. The sequence continues at coordinate 10,873 of CAVOMZ010000011.1, forward strand.
CCGCCTCGATCTCTGCGCTGCTGAACGGAGCCACGGCCATCGACTGCGAGAACCTCCCGGGCCGAGTCTAGCGCCCCGGTCCGGGCCCGGCGCCCGAACGAAGGTCGCCCGGCAGACGGGACCTCAGGCGGCCTTCCGCCGTCGTCGATCCCGGAGGATCTCGCGGGCCGCGTTGCGCCCAGGCAGGCCGGTCACGCCCCCGCCCGGGTGGGTCGAGGAGCCGCACTGGTAGAGGCCCTTGAGCGGGGTCCGGTAGTTGGCGTAGCCGGCCGCCGGCCGCATGTGGAAGAGCTGGTTCAGGGTCAGCTCGCCGTGGAAGATGTTCCCGCCGACCAGGCCGTACTCGTGCTCCATGTCGTACGGGCTGATCACCTGGCGGTGAACGATCGAGCCCTTGAGGTTCGGGGCGAGCTCGTTGTAGCCGTCGATCAGGCGATCGGCGAAGGCCTCGACCTCGGCCCGATGGGGCTCGGCGTGCCATTCCTGGGGCACCCACTGGGCGAACATCGAGAAGATGTGCATCCCCTCCGGAGCCAGGGTGTGGTCGAGGGTCGTGGCGATCACCCCATCGCAGTAGGGCTTCGCCGAGCCCCGCCCCTGGCGGGCGTCGTCGAACGCCTGCTGGATGTAGCTCATCGAGTGGGCCAGCTCGATCGCTCCCGTGTGATGGGGCTGGAGGTTCGTTCCGGGGTGGGAGGTGAAGCTGGGCAGCTCGCTGATCGCGAGGTTCACCTTGACCGTGCCCGAGCGGCTGTCGTAGTTCCGGATGTCGGTCACGAACTCGGCCGGCAGCTGACCCTCGTCGATCAGGCGCAGGAAGGTCAGCTGGGGATGGGCGTTCGAGATCACCAGGTCGGACCGGATCTCCTCGCCTGACTCGAGGGCCACGCCGACCGCCTTGTTGCCTTCGACCAGGATCCGGGCGACCGGTGCATTCAGGCGGACCTGTCCGCCGTACTCCTCGACGGCCGCCGCCAGGTTCGTGCTGACCGCGCCCATCCCGCCCTCGACGAAGCCCCAGGCGCCGATCGGGCCGTCGGCTTCGTCCTCGTCGACGCTGCCGATCTCGTGATGGAGCAGGACATAGGCCGTTCCCGGCTCGAACGGGCCGGCCCAGGTGCCGATGATCCCGTCGATCGACAGGCCGGCCTTGATCCGATCGGACTCGAACCAGTCATCGAGCAGGTCGGCCGCGCTCATCGTCATGATCCGGGTCAGGTCGGCCACGCCCCGGCCGCCCAGGCCGCGCAGCTTCCAGGCGAACCGGAGCTGGTCGAGCAGGTCGGGCAGCGAGCGCGAGCCGAGCTTGGGCGGGGTCATCCAGAGGAGGTGCCGGACGACCTCGGCCAGGCCGTCCTTCCAGGCGACGTAGTCGTCGTAGACGTCGGCGTCGTGCTTGCTGAAGCGGGCCATCTCGGCGTGGCGCCGCTCGTAGTCGTCGTACATCACGACGCCGGTGCCGTCCTCGAAGCTCATGAAGTACGGGCCCATCGGGTAGACCTTGTAGCCCCGCTTGGGGAGCTCGAGCTCCTTGACGATCTTCGGGGGCATCAGGCTCTGGACGTACGACAGGGTGCTGACCTTGAAGCCCGGCCAGGGCTCCTCGGTGACCGCCGCCCCGCCGATCACGCCGCGCTTCTCGAGGACGAGCGGCCGGTAGCCCGACTTGGCGAGGTAGGCGGCGCAGGCGAGTCCGTTGTGGCCGCCACCCACGACGATCGCGTCAACTGGCTCTGTCATGAGCGGCATTCTGTCCGGCGAGGCTCGCCGGACGGCTCGGCGTCCCGTCTGGCGCGCCCGCTACACTCCGACCGTGAGCACGTCGCGCGAGGTCCCGCCGATGGTCCCGAACCTCCGCGAGCGGCTGGATTCGGGCGACTTCCTGATCGCGACCTGGCTGCTCCTGCTCGACCCGACCGTGCCCGAGCTGCTGGCCGGGAGCGGCTTCGACCTGTTGGTCGCCGACGGCGAACACGGTCCGGTCGCCACCTCCGACCTCTTCCAGATGCTGATCGCCACCCGGGCCGCCGGCGTGCCCGTGCTGTATCGCGTCGCCGCGAATGAGCCGGTCCGGATCATGCACGCCCTCGACGCCGGGGCGAGCGGCGTCGTCATCCCCCAGGTGCGGACGGTGGCCGACGTCGAGCGGGCCGTGGCCTGGTGCCGCTACCCGCCGACCGGCCTGCGCGGAATCGGCCCGCGCCGGGTCTCGGGCTATGGCCGGCAGGCCGCCGAGTACATGGTCCGGGCCAATGACTCGGTCACCTGCTGCATCCAGATCGAGACTCGCGAGGCGCTCGACTCGCTCGACGCGCTCCTGGCCGTCCCGGGTGTCGACACGCTCCTGGTCGGCCCGAACGACCTGGCGGCTTCGATCGGCCACACCGGCGACATCGGCCATCCCGAGGTCGAGGCGGCGATCGGCCACGTGATCGAGCGGGCCACCGCCCATGGGATCCCGGCCGGCGCCTGGACCCAGTCGACGGCCGTCGCTCGCCGGCGGCGCGAAGAGGGCTTCCGGTGGGTCACGATCAGCGCCGACTACGGCTTCCTCGTGACGGCCGCGGACGCCGCCGTCCGGGAGCTGCGCGAAGGCTGATCGTCGGATTCGCCTGGCCGAAAGCCCGGCGGCCCACTGACCATCTGGCTGTCGGTGACAAATTCGCGTTCCAGCAGTCGCTATGGTCGAGGGAGGGCTCCCGAACGACCAAATCGGAGCGCGACAGGAGCGATCCACGCACAAGCCGTGCTCTCGTCCAGGCGGTCGACGCTCGATCCCGGGCGGACGGTGACCATAAGCGCTGCTGTAGCACGAATTTGTCAGAAACCCGGGTTCGCGGCGGGCGAGTTGCCCAATGCCACGGATCGGCTTCAGGTCAGCTCGACGACCTCGTGCCAGATCGGAATGTGGGTGTTCAGGCCGAGGGCCTGGATCTTCGGTTCCAGGGCCGCCTGGGCGTCCGGGTCGCCGTGGACGATGAAGACGGTCTTCGGCCAGCCGGCGGATCCGGCCGCCTTGCCCCTGGCGAAGTTGCCGACCCAGGCGAGGAGCTCGGACTCGTCGGCGTGGGCGCTGAAGCCGCTGATCGAGCGGACCTGGCAGCGGACCCGGCGGACCTGGCCGTCGAGCTTGATCGTCGTCGCGCCGGCCTGGAGATGGGCCCCCAGGGTGCCCTGGCCCTGGTAGCCGACGAACAGGATCACCGCCCGCGGATCGTCGATCAGGTTGCGCAGGTGGCCGACGACCCGGCCGCCGGTCAGCATCCCGTTCGAGGCCACGATCATGTACGGCCGGGGCGCCTGGGCAATCGCCTCGGACTCCTTCACGTCGTTCGTGATCGTCTGCTTCGGGTAGTCGAGCGGATCGTCGTGGGCGGCCAGCAGGGCGGTCGTCTCGGCGTCGTAGTAGTCGGGATGATGGCGATAGACGTCGCTCGCCTTCGAGGCCATCGGCGAATCGAGGAAGAGCTGGAGGAGCGGGATCTTGCCCGCCTCGATCAGCCGATGAAGCTCCCAGACCACCTCCTGGGTCCGGCCGATCGCGAACGACGGCACGAGCAGGACGCCGTCATGGTCGGCCACGAGCCGCACGGCGTCCGCCAGGGCCTGGGTCGACTCGGCCTCCGGCTCGTGCTCGCGGCCGCCGTAGGTCGACTCGACCAGGACGTATTCGGCGTCGGTCACGACGGTCGGGTCGCGCAGGATCGGGGTCCCGGTCCGGCCGAGGTCACCCGAGAAGACCAGGCGCTGCTCCGGGCCGCCGTCCCGGTCGGCGACCCTCAGGCGAATGATCGCCGAGCCCAGGATGTGCCCGGCATCGACGTACGTCGCGTGGATCCCCGGCGCGACTTCGAGCTCGGTTCCGTAGTCGATCCCCCGGAACGAGGCCAGGGCCGCCTGGGCGTCCTGGGCGTCGTACAGCGGCTCATCGAGGTCCGAGTCGACGATTGCGGGCTGGCGGATCAGGGCCTGCTCGGGGTCACGGGCAACACGGGGAGGCACTGCCGCGACGGTCGGCGGACGCGGCGGCGGAGGGGCCACGTTTGGCGGTCGCAGGGCCGCGGCCGACACCGGCGGTCGTGGTGGCGCAGGCGCCGGAGCGACCGGGTCGGACGCCCCGCCGGCCTCCTGCGGCGCGGCCGGGACCAGGAGCGCGGCGTCGAACCGGCGGCTGCCGAAGTGGGCCGGGTCGACTCGCGGATCATCGAACGCGCGCCGCTCGCCCACCGGTACCACGACCGGCGGACGGCCGCCATCATCGTCTGACTCGCCGGCCGTGGCCGACCGGGCCAGGCCGGCGTCGACCGGATCGAGGCTGCCGTCCACCCCGTCATCGGCCAGCCGCTCGGCCGCCGCAAGGGCATCGCTGTCGCGCCGCTCGAAGGCCGCCGCCTGGTCCGGATCGCGGCGCGCCCGACGGGCCTGGCGCTTGGCGAACTCCTCCTGGAGCTTGCCCGAGTCGAGCAGGACGAGGCTCGCCAGCTCGACCGTGCCCTTGGTCGCCCAGACGGGACCTTTGAAACCGGCCTTGACGACGTGCGGGATCAGGCCGCAGTGATCGAGGTGGGCGTGCGTCAGCAGGATCGCGTCGATCGCCGCCGGGTCGTAAGCGAGCGGGATCCGGTTCCGGATCGACTCGTTCGGGCTGCCCTGGAACATTCCGCAATCGATCAGGATCCGGGCCCGGTCGGTGGTCAGCAGGTACTGCGACCCGGTCACGGTCGTGGCCGCGCCGAGGAACTGGAGGTGCATCCGTGGAGTCTGCCACCGCGGGCGGGCCGCGTTGCGGCCCGGGAGGACGGGTCCGAGGCGTGGTCGGCGCGGACCGCCCCGCCACCCGGCTACGATCGGGCGATGCGCGAACGCTGGATCTCCCGCTCGGTGCTGCCCCGGCTGCCGGGGCTGATCGTCGGGCCTGGTCCTCTTCGGGCTGGGGATCGCCCTGATGGTCCAGGCAGGCCTCGGGCTCGGTCCCTGGGAGGCATTCCACCAGGGAATCGGACGGCTCACCGGCCTCGAGATCGGCACGGTCAGCATCGTCCTGGGCCTGCCCATCCTGGCCCTGTGGTGGCCGCTCGGCGAGCGGCCCGGGATCGGCACGCTGCTCAACGTCCTCCTGATCGGGACGGCCACGAATGCCGGGATCGCGATCCTGCCGGTCGCTGTCGGCTTCCCGGAGCAGCTCCTGATGATGCTGGCCGGGGTGCTGACGATCGGGATCGGCTCCGGCCTCTATCTCGGGGCGGATCTCGGGCCGGGCCCGCGCGACGGGCTGATGACCGGGCTCCACCATCGATACGGCTGGTCGATCCGCCGTTCGCGGACCGGGGTCGAGCTCACGGTCCTCGTCGCCGGCTACCTCCTCGGCGGCACGATCGGCATCGGGACCCTGGTCTTTGCCCTCGGCATCGGACCGCTCGTCCAGCTCTTCCTCGGGATCTTCGACCGCGGCGGCCGGGTCGCCCGGCGGCGCAGCGAGACCCTCGAAGCCGACATCACGGGTGCCGAGTAGCGGCCGATTTCGGCGCCGGAGCTCGGGGCCGCTAGCCGACGGGGATCACCACCAGGGCATCGATCGCCACGGCCAGCATCAGCAGGCTGAGATACGTGATCGAGTACTTGTAGAGCCGGATCGCCTGGGCCGTCGAGCGTTCCGGTGAGGTGCCCTGGCGCCACAGGACGTAGGACTGGCGCAGGAAGACCGCCCCGAGGACGACCGCGGTCACGAGGTAGATCGCGCCCATCCGGGCCACGGCCCACAGGATCAGCGAGATCGCCACCAGGAGGATCGTGTACAGGCCGATCTGGCGGGTCGTCTCGGGGATGCCCCGGACGACCGGCAGCATCGGCACCCCGGCCGAGGCGTAGTCCTTGCGGATCCGGAGCGAGAGCGCCCAGAAGTGGGGCGGCGTCCAGTAGAAGACGAGGGCAAACAGGAGGATCGCCGGGAGCTGGATGCTGCCCGTCACGGCGGCCCAGCCGATCACCGGCGGGAGCGCCCCGGCCGCCCCGCCGATCACGATGTTCTGGGGCGTCGTGCGCTTCAGGATCATCGTGTAGACGACCACGTAGAAGGCGATCGCCAGGAGGGTCAGAAAGGCCGCCAGGAGGTTGACGAACCAGGCCATCAGGGCGAACGACAGCACGCCGAGGATGATCCCGAAGACGACCGCCCGATCGGGATCCACCTCGTGGGCCGGCAGCGGCCGGCGCCGGGTCCGGGTCATCAGCAGGTCGATGTCGCGGTCGAGGTAGCAGTTGATCGAGTTGGCCGAGCCTGCCGCGAGCGTCCCGCCGACCATCGTCCAGAGGACGAGCCAGGTCCAGCTGCCCAGCTGCATGTCGGGCACCTGGCGAGTCGCCAGGACCATCGCCGGGACGGTCGTCACGAGGAGGAGCTCGATGATCCGCGGCTTGGTCAGGGCGATGTAGGCCACGGACCGAGTCGCCCCGGGTGTGGCCGACGGTGGCCGGTCGGCTCGCCGGTCGCGACGAGCGCCGTCCGGGCGCTGTAGTAGGAGACCACGGCCAGGCCGGTCATCAGGGCCCAGATGCTCGCTCCGAGGGCCACGTGGATGACCTGGGTCCAGCCGGCCAGCTGGGTCAGGACCTGCAGGCCGCCGACCACGATCTCGATCGGCACCAGGATCGCCGCCAGGACGGCCAGCCGGACGATCGCCGGGTGGTCGCGCTGGGTGCGCCAGGCGACGATCCCGATCCCGATCACGATCAGCCCGACGATCGCCGCGACGTAGCGGTGGAGGACCTGGGCCGAGGTTGCCGACGTGATCGCCGGGAAGAGCGTGCCGCCCATGAGCGGCCAATCGGGGAAGACGAGGGCGGCGTTGGGGGTCGCCGTGACGTGCGAGCCGAACAGGAGCAGGGCGTAGGTGGTGGCCGCTCCGAAGGCGGCCAGCAGGGTGAACCGCTGGCTCCCGCCGCGGCCGGGCAGGCGGCCCGGGAAGAAGCTCCGGGCGAGGATGTAGACGAGGACCCCGAGGAGGGCCATCGCGCTGGCCAGGTGAGCGGTCACCGACTCGCCGCTGTTCCCGAGGCGGACCGTCTCCTCGCCGAGCCAGGCCTGGAAGCCGACCAGGACGACCGCCACGATCCCCCACCAGAACAGCGACCGGCGCTCGCGATGATCGCGCCAGGCGAGGATCGGCAGGCCGAGGATCAGGATCCCGAGGATCGCCGCGACATCCCGGTGGATCCATTCGAGCCAGGCCTTCAGGTCGCCGAAGGCGGGCACGACCTGGCCGTTGCAGAGCGGCCAGTCAGGGCAGCCCAGTCCGGCGTCGTTGACCCGCACGACCACCCCGATCGTGACGAGCAGGAGGGTGACCCCGACCGTGGTCGCCGCGAGCTTCTGAAACCGGGTCACCGGGCCTCCGCCGTCGTCTCGTTCGGGTCGTGGACTGCGACCGCCATTCTAGCGATCCGCTGCCGGAATCGCCGACGCCGGGTACGATCCGGCCATGCGTCCCTCTCGATTCCCCAGGTCCCTGGCCCTGCTTGCCGGGCTGATCCTGCTGGCCGGCTGCAGCTCGGCCAGCCCGACCCCGTCGACCCTCGTCGTGGGCGGCTCGGGTGGACCGTCGATCGTGCCGGTGATCGCCTCGAGCGAGGCCGTCGTGGGCACGAGCCGGATCCTGCTCGGCCTGCTCAATTCGACCGGCACGACCCCGGTCGGCTCACCCGACGACCAGGTCCAGATCGGCTACATCAACACGGACAAGGACCCCAAGACCCTGGCGATCGCGGCCGCTCCGGCCACGTTCGTCTGGGCGATCCCGAACCAGCGGGCCGTCTGGGTCCAGGACGTCACGTTCGACGTGGCCGGCAACTGGGCAGCCGTCGTCACGGTGACGGCGCCGGGCAAGCCAGCCGAGACGACCGAGCTCAATCTGCCGGTGACGGCGACGGGCAAGGCGATCCGGGTCGGGGCCAAGGCCCCGATCACGGCCACCCCGACCGCGGCCTCGGCCAACGGCGTCCTGGCCAGCATCACGACCGACCCGAGCCCGGACCCGGCCTTCTACCAGGTCTCCGAGGACCAGGCGATCGCCCAGCACAAGCCGTTCGTGCTCGTGTTCGCCACCCCGGCCTTCTGCACGAGCCGGGTCTGCGGGCCGACCCTCGATGCGGTCAAGGCCGTGGCGAAGACCGAGCCGGACATGACCTTCATCCAGGTCGAGCCGTACATCATGAATTACTCGAATGGCACGCTCCAGCCGGTGCTCGGGCCGGGCAACACCCTCCAGGCGAATGCGGCCACGACCGCCTGGGGCATCCAGTCCGAGCCGTGGGTCTATGTCGTGGACGGAACCGGGACGGTGACGGCCTCGTACGAGGCGGTGATCATTCCGGCCGAGCTGACCGCGGCGATCGACAAGGTCAAGGCCGGCGGCTGAGCGGCCGCTGAGCCGCCTGGCCGGCCGGCCAGGCTGGGTTGGCCGCGCTCTAGCCGGCGACCGGCTCCGGCCAGCAGAACTCCGCCTCGACCATGGGCTCGCCCGGGCCGGCCGAATCGGCCGCGAACGGGGTCCGGAAGGTGAACGCCGGCCGGAGTCGGCCCGTCGCGGCGCAGGCGCTCGAGACGGTCGATCGCCTCGGCTACCGTGGGGACGATGGCCCGGCTCGACCCACCACAGGGCCATGTGTGCCTCGGCCAGGCGCTCGAACCATTCCCCCCGCTGGCGCAGGACCTGGACATGGGCCGAGCTGTAGACGAAGGCCCGGAGCGATTCGAGCGTCTCCCAGACCGCGAGGTTGACCAGGATCAGGTCGTCCTCGAACGGGCGCAGGGCGGTCGCATCGCCGTCCTCGGTCTGGAGCCGCCAGACGAAGCCCGGACTCTCGTCGGCCAGCCGGTTGATCGGCTCGAGGGCAGCCACGAAGCCCGCCAGGCGGGGGGCATCGAGGGGTTCGAGGAGCCGGCCGATGTTGACCGTGGCCAGCTGCATCAGGCGTTCGCCCCGGTGCTGCCGGGGGCGTGGAGGGGCGTCCCGTCAGCACAGCGCGGACAGGTCGCCGGGCCGGGCTCGTACGTCGGCAGGTCGAGCACCCAGAGGGCGGCCAGGGGGTAGCTTCGGCCGGACACCGGCGAGGTCAGGCTGGCCATCCCGCCCGAACGATCGACCAGGACGTGGCAGGCGATGATCTGGCCGCCGAGCTCCTCGACCGCGGGGATCATCGCCAGGAGCGAACCGCCGGTCGTGAGGATGTCGTCGACCAGGACGACCCGCTCGCCCGGCTCGATCGTGAACCCGCGCCGGAACTCCCGCCGCGATCCGCCCGACTCGTCCCGGACCTCCTCGGCGAAGATCGCCCGGAGACCCAGCTGGCGGCCTGTCTCGAAGGCCAGGATCACCCCACCGGTCGTCGGCCCGGCCACCAGGTCGAGGGTCGGCTGCCCGTCGATCCCCCGGTAGCCCGACGCCCAGAAGCCGCATAGCTCGCTCGTCGCGGTCGTGTCCTGGAGGACCTGGAACTTCTCCAGGTACTGCTCGCCATGGCGGCCGCTCTTGAGCAGGAAGTGGCCCTCGCGCAGGGCGCCCGAGCTGCGGAAGAGGGCCTCGGTCCGGGCCGCGATCGCCTGGCGAGCGGCGGCCTCGGCAGCCGTGCGAACGGTCGTCATCGGGCCAAGTCTACGGTGCACTCGAGGGGTCCCGGGCCGGCCCGGGCAGCCGTGCTCACGGCCGGTACTCCACGCCCTTGACCGAGGGCAGTGACGTCTGGCGGGGCAGGGCCGTCCCGATCAGGGGGGCATAGGAGTCGAGCCCCAGGCGGCGGCATTCGCCGGCCAGCTCGTCGACAAGTCGGACCGGCAGGGTCGGGTCGGCGAACAGGACCGTACCGACCTGGACTGCCACCGCTCCGACCGCGAGGTAGTCGAGGACGTCGTCGATCGAAGCGATCCCGCCGATCGCGATCACCGGGATGTCCACGACCTGGCTGACCTCGTACACGATCCGCAGGGCAACCGGCTTGATCGCCGGGCCCGACAGGCCGCCGTACACGTTGCCCAGGAGCGGCCGCCGGCGAGCCGGGCCGACGGCGATCCCCGAGAGCGTGTTGATCGCCGTGATCGCGTCGGCCCCGGCCGCCTCGATCGCCCGGGCGATCGGCCGGACATCAGCCACGTTCGGGCTGAGCTTGACGAGCAGCGGCAGCCCGGTCGCCCGGCGAACCGCGGCGGTCACGGCCCCGGCGGCCTCGGCGTCGATCGCGAACTGGAGTCCGCCGCGACCCACGTTCGGGCAGGAGATGTTCAGCTCGATCCCGCTGACCCCGGGTGCTCCGTCGAGGCGACGGGCGACCTCGACGTAGTCGTCGATCGACTCGCCGGCGACGTTGACGATCACCGGAACCTGCCAGTCGCGCCAGGTCGGCCCGTACTTGCGGATCACCGCATCGACGCCCGGGTTCTGGAGCCCGATCGAGTTGAGCATGCCGGCCGGCGTCTCCGTCACCCGGGGGGTGATGTTGCCGATCCGCGGGCGGAGGGTCGTGCCCTTGCAGCAGATCGCGCCGAGGCGTTGGACATCCACGACGTCGGCGTACTCGGTGCCATAGCCGAAGGTGCCCGAGGCGACCAGGATCGGGTTATCGAGGCGCAGCCCGCGGGGCAGCTCGACCGACATGTCAACCGCGCCGGCAAATTCCGGCCGGCCGGCCGGCCCAGCCGCCGGCGCCCGCCGGTCGGGGGCCTGACCGGATGCTCGATCGACCCGGGGGCTCACCAGCCCGATTCCCAGTCGAGCTCGTCCGAGGCGAAGACGGGACCTTCGCGGCAGACCCGCTGGGGCGCTCCGGCCGCATCCATGACGACGCAGCCAAGGCAGGCACCCATCGCGCAGCCCATGTTCTGCTCCATCGAGACCTGCAGGAAGGCCCGCCGGCGGGCGCCGGTCGAGCCCGGCTCGAGCTTCTTCGCTCCCCCGCCCCGACCGGGCTTCCGGCCAAGGGTCGCCACGCCCAGCCGGGCACTCCGTCCGGCAGCCAGCCGAGCCAGGGCGGCCAGCATCGGCGCCGGGCCACAGGCGAACGCCTGGTCGGCCCAGCCCTCGTAGTCCGAGACGAGCTCGGTCACGTAGCCGGCGTGGCCGAGCGAGCCGTCGTCGGTCGCCACGATGTATTCGACCTCGTCGGGCAGGAGGCTCGAGGGGTAGACCTCCGCGGCGCTGGCCGCCCCGAACAGGAGGGTCACCTCGCGACCGGCCCGGAGGGCATCGTCGGCCAGCATCCGGACGCCGGCCATGCCCAGGCCGCCGGCGATCAGGAGCAGGTGGCGGCTGTGGGGGGCCACCTCGAACGGGCGGCCGAGCGGCCCGAGCATGTCCACGGTGTCCCCGACCCGGAGGCGGGTGAACCAGTCGGTACCCCGCCCGACGGCCCGGAAGTGGATCGTGAGCAGGCCGCTCGAGGTGTCGACCGTGTTGAACGAGAACGGCCGGCGCAGGATCAGCCCCGACAGGTCACCGGGCCGGATGTGGATGAATTGGCCGGCCCGAGCTCCGACCGTCAGGCTCGGGGCGAGGTAGGTCTGGAGCCACTGGCCGGCGAGGATCTCGCGGCTCTCGACCAGCTCGGCCGGGACGAGCTGGCGCTCACCCGCGATCGGCATCCCCGTCGGAGGCATCGTCCTCGGGCTCGTCCTCGGGCTCGTCGTCGGCCGCGTCGGGGGCCTTGGCGCTGAGCGATCCGTCCCCGGTCACTTCGGGCGCGATCCCCGGGAAGGCCTCGGCCAGGGCGTCGGCCAGGTCGCCGAAGACATCGGTCGGATCGTAGAAGCCGACCAGCTCCTCGGGCGTGGCCAGGACGAGCCAATCACCGGGCGACGCAGCGTCGTCGGCCTCGTCCTCGTTCTCGGCCTCGACCTCGGCCCGGAACGTGCCGGTCGCCTGGAGGACGAGGCGCTCCTCGTCGCTCTCCACGACGAGCAGCTCGCCCAGCTCACCGGTGAACCGGCCGGCCGCGACCTGGAAACGCTCGACCAGGTCCGCCTCCGAGCGCTGGCTGCGCTCCTGGTACGACAGGGCAGGTCGTACAGGCGCCGGGCGGCGTCCTGCTCGCCGGTAACCGGGCCGTCGTCCTGGCTGGCCGCCCACGAATCGGCCGCCCCGACATAGGGATCGTAGCGCCGGCCCGGCCGCTTCCGGTTCGGCCGCGCCGTCCTCTTCGCCGCCCTCGGCCGCGGCTCCGTCCTCGGTGAGGCCGGCGGCCGCCCGGGCGGCATCGGTGAAGGCCGTGAACAGCTCGGCCGGGCTGTACAGCTCGACCAGCTCGGCCCCCGTTTCGATCACCTCGGTCTCGCTGTGCCACTCGCCGGTCTCGTCATCGAGATACCGGCTGCGGCTGCGGAAGCTGAGGTCGGGCGCGATCGCCAGGTAGTCGGGATCGTCGTCGATCAGGGTCAGGCCGCCGATCTCCCGGATCGTCGGGCGTTGGCGTCGAGGAAGCGCTGGAACTGCTCGGCGGCCCGGACGAGGTAGTCCGAGCGCTCGAGCGAGGCGTCCCGGGCGAGGACGCTGAGCAGGTCGATGCGGGTCCGGTCCATTCGTCTCGCCTCCGTTACGGGTGGTACTCGAGATCGGTGCCCATCCGCTCCCGGAGGAACATCGAGTGGTGGCGTTCGAAGATCCATTCGCCGGCCCGATGGCCGAGCGCCCGCGTCGCCTCGTCGGCCTCGAGCTTGTCGAGCGTCGCGTAGTCGGGCAGGTCGAGCAGGATCACGTTGTCGAAGTCCCAGCCGTGGGCCACGTTGTACCAGCCCAGGAAGCGGATCCCGTACTTCTGCTCGTACTCCCGGACCTGCCGCGGGAAGAGCGTGCGCATGAAGAACTTGAAGAACGGATCGCGGCCCCGGCGGACGGAGAAGTAGGTCGCGAGCACGGGCACGAGCAGAGATCCTCCAGCGTGGTCCCGTCGATCGGGCGCGGCGGCTATTGTCGCATGCCGTCCGAGCCGGCCGGGTGATCGGGGGGCTCCCGCGCCGTCGGATCCGAGCCGCGCCGGCTTCAGGCGGTGCCTCGGCGCCGGCCATCGGCCGCGGGCTCGGCCGGCCCCGGCGTCCTCGAGCTCGCCGACCGTCCGGTGGCGCTGGCCAGGGCCGCCGCCGCGAGCGCCGATCGGCGGCCACCAGGCGCATCAGGAAGATCATCGTCTGGCCGGTCAGCAGGAGCAGGCCGATGACCACGAAGAGGAGGACCGCGCTGACCAGCTCCGGCCAGCCGGCGACGACGCTGATCGGGGTCAGGATGACCAGGATTGCCAGGACGACCAGCTGGAACCGGAAGCAGCCGAGGCCCGGGACCGCGCTCCGAGTCGAGGTCCTCACCCTTGTACTGGACCGGCGGCCGGTTGATCGACGCCCGGGCTGGAGGTCGGTGGCTGGGTCGGTGCCTCGGACGGTTCGCTCACCTGCGCACGATACGGGAGGCGCCCGGCGATCCGTCCGGGCGATCGCTCCTGGCCCGCGGTTCCGAGCGGCTACCATCGGCTCGTGCACGATCCCGACGACCCCCGGCCGGACGCCCGGCCAGATCCCCGGCCAGATCCCCGGCCCGACCCGGCCATCCGCTTCGCCTGGCACCCCGAGCCGGAGCTGCATCGGGATCGACGACGAGGCTCGATCTCGCGGCCGGCCCTCGGAGCGCTCGGCGCGGCGGCCTGGGCAGGCCGGCCTCGACTACCTCTATCGCGAGGCCTTCCGGCGGGCAATGGGCGAACCGGCCGGCTACGCGGCGCTCCGGCGGGTCGTTCTTCGGAGACGATCCGGCCGGCGCGGCCGGCCGGGCCCCGGCCAGCCCCGGCGAGCCCGACGCCGTCGCCCGAGCTGATCGAGGAATTCCGGACCCGCCTCGCCCCCCACAACCTGAACGCCTACCATCCGCGGACCCTCAGCTACTTCACCCCGCCGCCGCTGATCATGTCGATCGTCGGCGAGCTGCTCGCCCAGGTCCTCAACCAGGGCGTCGACGTGTGGCATGCCGGACCAGTCGGCGCGTTCGTCGAGGAGGAGGTCGTCCGCTGGCTGGCCGACCTGGTCGGCTACGGACCCGAGGGCTTCGCAGTCCTCACCTCGGGCGGGGTCATGGCCAACTTCATGGGCCTGACGATGGCCCGCGACATCCACCTGCCCGGCATCCTCGGCTGGACCCGGCCGCCCCGCGGCCGGCAGCTCGAGGGGGTCCGGGTCTATGCCTCGGACCAGGCCCATTTCTCGATCGCCCGGGCGCTCGACGAGCTCGGCTTCCCGGCCGACACGCTTCACATCGTCCCGGCCGACGACGGGTTCCGCCTGCGCGGGCCGGCCGTGGCCGCAGGCGATCGCCGCAGGACCGGGCGCGCGGCCTGCCGCCGTTCGCCATCGCGGCGGTCGCGGGCTCGACGAACACCGGCTCGATCGACCGGCTCGACGAGCTGGCCGACCTGGCCGAGCGCGAGGGGCTCTGGCTCCACGTCGACGCGGCCTACGGCGGGGCCGCCCGGCTGTCGGCCCGGGACGCCGGCCGGGTGCCGGCGCCTCGAGCGGGCCGACTCGGTCACGGTCGATCCCCACAAGTGGTTCTTCCAGGCCTACGACATCGGCGCGCTCGTCGTCCGCCGGGGCGGCGACCTGCTCGAGACCTTCCATCGCAGCGCCCGAGTACTACCGCGGCGGCGAGGCCGAGGCGGACGCCCGTCCGCGGCGAGCGACGGCGACTCGGCTCGAGCGAGCCGCTCAACTTCTACCAGCGCTCGATGGAGGGCACCCGTCGCTTCCGGGCGCTCAAGCTGTGGCTCAGCTGGAAGCACCTCGGGACGGAGCGGCCTGGGCCGGCTGGTCGAGGCGAACAACGACCTGGCCGCCTACCTCGCCCGGGCGATCGCCGCAGAGCGACGACTTCGAGGCCCTGCCCGAGGCGCCCGAGCTGAGCGTGGTCTGCTTCCGGCACCTGCCCGGCGGGACGCCGAGCGGCCGCGCGCTCGATCCGGCCGCGCCTCGACGCCCACCAGGATCGCCTGCAGGTGGCCCTCGAGGCATCCGGCGACGGCTGGCTGTCGACGACCCGGCTGCGCGGCCGCGACCTACCTGCGCGCCGGGATCGTCAATTTCCTGACCGTCGAATCCGATATCGACCGGCTGCTCGACGACCTGCGCCGGCTGGCCGCCGCGACCTGAGGTGACCCGGCGATGATCGGCGTGGACGGCCGGCATCGAGCCGCGGGCCGAGATCGTCGAGGTCACGGGCCGAACCCCCCGACGCGGAGTCCCTCGAATTCGGCCGGCTTGGCCGCCGCTCGAGCCGGGCCGTCATCACGGTCGCCGGCGTGGCCGTGGCGGCCGGGCTCGTTCCGTCGTCGGCCTGGGCCGGTTCGGTCCAACCGAACAAACGATCCCGCCCTCGCCGGACTGGCCGACGGTCCAGCCCGAACCGATCGCCGCTGCCCCGTCAGCGACGCCGGTCACGCCGTCGAGCTGGCGCCCGAGCATCCCGGCGACGTCGACAGCCTGAAGGTCAGCCGGTCGCGGCGGTCCTGGCAGCCGGACCGGCGGGCGGGGCCGGACCGTCGCCGTGGGCGGCTACCTGAGCAACAATCGCGCCGTCGAGGGCTGCCCGCCCCAGCCGACGACCGACAAGCCCGACGCCGTGCAGCGGGACCCAGCTCGTCCTGGTCGACCGGCCCGCCGTCGTCCTCCAGCCGAACGACGCGACCTTCCTGTACGACATCGTCGGTCCCGGCCGACCTCGCCTCGATCCAGCCGGTCGTCCTGCCGGGCACGAGCGTCGCCCGACCCGTGGGCCGACGCCACGACGCTCGACGGCCGCCTCGCCGCACGGCCGGTCGTGCTGGTCGGACCAGCTGGGCGATCCTCGTTCGCCGGAATGTGCGCGCGCGGCCGGGCGGCGGCAACGCCGGCTGCGACCGCTCGTTCGTGGTCCAGCAGCTGGCCTGGCTGGACGGCCTGCCCACGGACCCGAGCGTCTTCGTCGGGCCCGGCCTCGAAGCCGGCGCAGGGCTGGCTCGATGCCTACGAGAGCGCCCTGGGCTGGTTCCTGCCCGAGACCCAGCCCGCAGTTCGTCTCGATCAGCAGCACCCGTGCCAGCCGACTGCGGCGAGCCTGGCCGGGGTCGATCTCGACGAGCTCGGCGACGAGCTCGTGCTGGGTCGTCCATGTCGTCAGCTCGCCGGCCGACGAACCGGCCAGCAGCTTCCTCGTCTTCGACGACCGCAGCCTGTAGCTGCTCGAGGTGAGCGCCGCTAGGTCCGGCTGGCGGCTTCGAGGGCCAGGTCGTCGACGACCTCGGCGCCCGGCAGGGCGAGCAGGGTCGCCGGCGGAGCCTTGACCTTCCACGACCGGCTGCCGCCGCCGAGGATGATCTCGGGCCGCTCCATCACCCGCCGGTCGACCCAGATCGGCAGGTCCGGCCGGCAGGCCGAAGACGGTCACCCCGCCGATCTCCATGCCGGTCAGGGCCT
Organism: uncultured Chloroflexia bacterium; assembly: GCA_963697135.1. GTDB lineage: Bacteria > Chloroflexota > Limnocylindria > Limnocylindrales > CSP1-4 > Palsa-1033. Next base: position 27,344 of record CAVOMZ010000011.1, read on the forward strand.
GGGCCTCCTCGGACGAGGCGAACGACGTCCGCTTGACGCCCAGCCGGGCCCGCGACGGCGTGGTTCACGTCGAGCCGGGTGCGTGGCCAGCGACGACGCAGGCCGCGTAGCGCGGCGGATCCGACTTGCCGACGACGACGATCGTGTTGGCCGAGTCCTCCGGCGCGTAGCCGTAGGCGGCACAGAACGCCGCGGTGTCGGCCAGGGCCGGGTCGCAGGCGATCAGCTCGTAGGGCCGCCGAGCCCGGCGAGCAGCCGATCCAGCCCGGCCCGGACGGGATCGCCGCGACCGCTGCGGCTCGAGCTCGCCGTCACGACGCGGCCTGGTAGGCGAGCCGGCCGCCGGCCACGGTCAGGAGGACCTGGCCGGGCAGCTCTCGCCCGAGCAGCGGGCTGTTCTTGCCCTTCGACCGCAGGGAGCCCGGCTCGACCGTCCAGCGGTCGGATCGGTCGATCACGACAAGGTTGGCCGGCTCGCCCTCGACGAGGCCCCGTCGTCCGGTCCAGCCGCCGCCCGCGAGGACACCGGCCGGGCCGCGAGGTGAGGGCCTCGATCGCCCGGCGGAGGGGCAGCCGGCCGGCGTCGACCGCCGCGAGGAGGAGCCCGATCGCGGTCTCGATGCCGCTGATCCCGTTGGCGGCGAGGCCGAACTCGACCGCCTTGTCGACCTGCGTGTGCGGGGCGTGGTCGGTCGCGACGGCATCGGCCGTTCCGTCGACGAGGGCGGCCAGGCAGGCCAGCGCATCGGCTCCGGTCGCGGAGCGGCGGATTGACCCGGAGCGACGGGATCGTACGGCGCGGCGCCGGACGCACGGCCAGCCAGGATCGCGAGCCGGCTCCTGCCAGGCCCAGTCCGCGACGCCGGCCGCAGCCAGGCATCGGTCAGGCCGAGGTGGTGAGGGGTCACGTCGCAGGTGACCGGCAGGCCGTCGGCCCTGGCCCGGCGGACAGCTCGAGCGCGGCGGCCGTCGAGAGGTGGGTCAGGTGGAGCCGGGCCCGCGGCTCGTCGCGCGAGGACGTCGGCCAGGATCGCCAGGTCCCGGCCGACCGGGCCGGACTCGGCCGCGGCCGGCCAGCCGCGGAGCCCGAGGACCGTCGCCACCAGGCCCTCATGCGCCTCGGCGCCCTCGGTCAGGCCGCGGTCCTCGGCGTGGTCGACGACCGGCCGGCCGAGCATCCCGGCGTAGAGCAACGCATTGCGCAGGATCGTCGCGGAGCGATCGGGGCGCCGTCGTCGGAGAAGCCGATCGCGCCGGCGTCGCTCAGCTCGCCCAGGGCCGCCAGCGTCTCGCCCCGGCGGCCGAGCTGTCAGCACCGTAGGCGAGCAGCTCGACGGGCGAGCCCGATGCCCGGCCGGCGGCAGGACCCGGCCGAGGACGCCCGGCTCATCGATCGCCGGATCGGTGTTGGGCATCGCGCAGACCGTCGTGAAGCCGCCATGGGCGGCCGCGGCCAGGCCGCTGGCGACGGTCTCGGCATCCTCGAAGCCCGGTTCGCGCAGGTGGGCGTGGAGGTCGATGAAGCCCGGGCCGACGATCACCCCGTCCGGCTCGATCCCGTCCGCCGCTCGGCCCTTGAGCCAGGTGACGGCCTCGAGCCGGCCGTCCGCGACCACGATCTCGCCCGGTCCCTCGCGATCAGCCGCCGGGTCGACGAGCCAGGCCCGGCTGATCTCGAGGCTCGGCCAGGCGCCCGGCCGATCTCATCGAGGGCGGGCCACCAGGACGCCCGCACGCTCACGCTCCCACCTCGACCGGCCCCGGCCAGGAGGTACAGCAGGGCCATCCGAACGGCGACGCCGTTCGTGACCTGGTCGGTGATCACCGAGCGCGGATGGACCGCGACCTCCGGGGCGATCTCGACGCCCTCGTTCATCGGTCCGGGATGCATCACGAGGGCATCCGGCCGGGCCAGGGCCAGCCGCTCGAGGGTCAGGCCATACCGCGCGGCGTACTCGCGCAGCGAGGGCAGCAGGCCGGCCGCCATCCGCTCGCGCTGGAGGCGGAGGGCCATGATCACCTCGGCGTCGCGCAGGGCCGGCCCAGGTCGCTGGTGACCTGGAAGCGGCCGTGACCAGGCACGCTGCCCGAGGCGGCGGCCCAGGCTTCGAAGCCCCGCAGGAGGGTGGCCGGCCCGCACAGCCACAGGTCGGCCCCGGCCGCGGTCAGGCTCCAGATGTTCGAGCGGGCGACCCGCGAATGGAGGACGTCGCCGAGGATCACGACCTTGCGCCCGCGCAGGTCGCCGCCGGGCAGTCGCTGGCGGAGCGTGTACAGGTCGAGGAGGGCCTGGCTGGGGTGGGCATGCCAGCCGTCGCCGCCGTTGAGGATCGCGCCCGGAGAAGTGCTCGGCGGCCAGGTGGGCGGCGCCCGACGACGAGTGGCGGATCACGATCATCCGGGCGCCGAGGGCCTCGATCGTCCGGATCGTGTCGACAGCGACTCGCCCTTCGAGACGCTGCTCGAGGCGGCCGCGATGTTGACCACGTCGGCGCGACAGGTTCTTGGCCGCGACCTCGAAGCTCACCCGGGTCCGGGTCGAGGCTTCGTAGAACAGGATCGTCACCCCGGTCCCGCGGAGGGCCGGGACCCGGGCGATCGGCCGGGCGAGGACCTCGTTCATCGCCTCGGCCGTGCGCATCACCAGCTCGATCTCGGGCCGGCTGATCGTGTCCAGGTCGAGCAGGTGGCGGTGGGGCCAGCGGCTCGGCTGGGCGGCCGGAGCATCGTCGACCGAGGGCACCTGAGCAGCCCGGCGACGTCCGGCGGCTGGTCTCGCCGACGCGTCCGCTCGGTCGCCCGAGCGTGCCTCGCCCGACGCGGCGGCGGTCATTCCAGGCTGCCGGCGATCGCGGCGACTCGCTCGATTCGATCATGACACGCCGTCCTCGCCGTCGGTCTCCTCGAGGTGGACCCGGACCAGCTCCTCGCGCGAGGTGGGCACGTTCTTGCCGACGTGGTCGGCCCGGATCGGCAGCTCGCGGTGGCCCCGATCGACGAGGACCGCCAGGCGGATCGCCTGGGGCCGTCCGAAATCGACCAGGGCATCCATGGCCGCCCGGATCGTCCGCCCGGTGTACAGGACGTCGTCGACGAGGACGATCGTGGCGCCGTTCAGGTCGAACGGCAGGTCGGTGCCCTTGACGATCGGCTGCTGGGCGACGAGCGACAGGTCGTCCCGGTAGAACGTGATGTCGAGGGCCCCGACCGGCAGGCGAACGCCTTCGTGCTCGAAGATCGAATCGGCGATCCGGTGGGCGAGGGGCACGCCGCGGCGCTGGATCCCGATCAGGACAAGCCCGGCGGTGCCGGCCTGCTTCTCGACGATCTCGTGGCTGATCCGGATCGTCGCCCGGCGGATCTCATCCGCGGTCATGATCTGGCGACCGGTCATGCTCTCCTTCCCGGCCTCACAGAGCCGGTCGTTAAAGGTCGAGCGCCAGTCTAGCGCAGGGTCAGTAGACCGAGACGGTGACCGCGGTCAAGCCCGACCATGACGGGCAGCCGCAGATCTTGAAGAAGTCCGGCTCGTACAGGTCGATCAGCCTGGCCGGCTTGAACGACGCCGAGGGTCCGTAGTCGTTGACGACCCGCTCGAGGCAGCCGCCGGCACCGCAGACCCGGATGATCGTGCCGGCCGGCAGGCGCATCGCGGTCGTGCCGTTGTTGTAGAAGCTGGCCACGCCCTTCAGGACGTACTTCGGGGCCTTGATCGACGAGGTGGCGACGGGCACCGGCTGGCTCCGGGCGGCGACCCGTGCGGGGGCCGTCGTCGCGGCCGGAACGCCGGGCTCGTCGAACCTGGCCGACTCGTCCAGCACGTTTGCCGAACTCAGGCCAGGGTCGTCCGCCACGGCCACTGGGGTGGCCGAGCCGGACGCGTCGATCTGCAATGGCTGGAACGCCGCTGCCTCCACGGCACGGACGGGGCTGGGGGTTCGCGAGCCCACGATGCCCGGTGCGGCGACCAGTGCGAGCGCGGCGCTGAGCACGGCGCACGCGACAAACTTCAGTCGCACTGCCGACAGGATAGCCCGAATCGCTGGTCGCAACAACCATTCGGCCTATGCCCGGGTCAGTGGACGACGATCAGCGCTCCCCCGTTCAGGGGCTGGACCGTGCTCTTGCCGGCGTTCTGGCCGGTCCAGGCGAGGATGTTCAGGCGGCTGCCGAGACCGTCCTGGCCGGCCGGGCTGGCCCACACGAGCTGGCCGTCCTTGAGCGTGAAACCGCGCTGGGCGGGCGTCGGCGCCGAGGAGCGGGGAGACGTCGTACTGGGCAGGCCGGTGGCCGGGTCGATCGTCAGCAGGCTCAGGCTGCCCAGGCCGGGTTGTCCGGGTCGCCGATCCAGGTGCCCAGATGGAGCCCGGCCGAGTCCCAGCGGAGGTCCCAGTCGGTGGCCCCGCTGAAGGCGAGGGCGTGGGCGCGGCGGCGCCGGCTCGCCGCGTCGGCGGCGTTGCTCACGAGCGGCCAGCTGGCGATCTCGAGCTGGCCCTGGAACGGCAGCCAGCCCCCGCTGGCCGGATCGAAGGCGAGCGTCCCGGACCAGTAGGCGACCCAGCGACCCGACGGATCGACGACCGGCCGCCAGGCGTCGAGGCCGGCGATCCGGGTCGAATGACCGCTGGCCGGGTCGATCAGGAACGCCGCCGGGGTGGCGAGCTGGGCAAGTCCTGTCGAACCGGCCGCGTTTGACGAGGTTGGGGACGCCGGAGCTGCGCTGGGCAAGCTGGACGAAGCAGGAGCCGGCGAGCCGGCCTGGCCGGCGCTCGGCGGTGCGGCGCCGGACGGGGTCGCAACCGGTGGGCTGGATGAAGCGGGGCTCGACGGGACGGGGCTGGTTGCAGCAAGTCCGGGCAACGCACTCAAGCGGCCTGACGGGATCGCCCGGCTGGCGAGGATCTGGCCGTTGACCCAGCCGGCGAAGACCGTGGCATGGTCGCTGGTGATCGCGTGGGCCGTCGGCCAGCCGGCCCGCCAGACATACACGTCGGGCCCGACCGCGCTGCCAGCCGGGCGGGCCGAGAAAGCGAACCACTGGCCGTCCTTGCTGTAGGCGGCGTCATCGCCGACCAGGACCACGTTGCTCACGATCGCGATCGTGGCTGCCTGGGACGGCGCTGCCGTCGCGCTCGACGCGGGGCTTGCCGGGGCGGACGGGGTCGCCGTCGGTGAGCTCGTCGGACGGGGCGAGGTCGAGGGCCGGGGCGTGGCCGCGACCGCGCTCGGGGTCGCCGGTGCGCTTGGAGTTGCCGCCGCGACGGTACTGGTCTGGGGCGTTGGGGCGGCACTGGCCCCCGAACCGGTCGAGGGCAGCGGCGATGCCGGCCTGACCGTCGCAGCGGTGCTCGGAGCAGTCGAGGCCGGAGCGACGCTCGGCGCAGGACCCGACGAGGCGGCCGGGCCTGCGGGAACCGACAGGACGTACAGGCTCGTGCCGGCCTGGTCCTGGCTCGGACCCGCCGCGATTGCCTGGCTGCCATCGGTCGGCGACAGGGTCACCGCGCTCGGCACGGTCGGCAGGTTGCCCAGGCTCTTGGCCACGCCCACGACCGGCGCGCAGGCCGGCTCGTCGCCGGTCGGGCAGACCCCGGTCATGTCGGCGGTCACGATCGACGGTCCCTGGGGTCCCTCGGTCACGACCCACTGGACCTGCGAGTCGACGGCGATCGGCGTCACCGCCGGCTGGCTGGCGGCCGGACCGGCCGGACCGCTCGAGGCCAGGGCCACGCCCGGCGCCGATCTTGGTCCGATCAGGGTCGGCCCGACGATCACGAGGACGAGGACCAGGGCCACCCCGGTTCCGAGGCCGGCCACCGGGCCCCAGCGGCGGGGCAGGCGCCGGGCGACCCTGGGTCCATGGGCGTGCTCGTGCTCGAGGCCGACCCGGGTGCGCGCCCAGAGGTCCCGCGGCGGCTCGATCGGCGGCAGCCCCCGCAGGGCGAGCCGATCGGCTTCGTAGCCGGCGGCCACGGCGGTGCAGGCGGGACAGCCGGCGAGGTGGCCATCGAGGGCCGCCTCGTCGGTGCCGGGCAGGACCTCGTCGAGGCGGCGCGCGGCGAGGGCCCGAGCCTGCTCGTGGCCGATCGGCCGGCTCATCGGGGCGCCCTCCGGTCTCGGGCATCGGCCCGGGCCTCGGCCTCGGCCTCCCGGGCCCGTTCCGCCGCCAGCTCGCGGCGGAGGCTGTCACGGGCCCGGGTCAGGAGCGCCCGGGCGGCGACATGGCTGACTCCCAGGACGCCGGCCAGCTCCTGGCCGGTCAGGTCGTGGAGCTCGGCCAGGAGCAGGGCGGCGCGCTGGCGCTCGGGGATCCGGGCGAGGGCCTGCTGGAGGTCGCTCGACAGGCGCCCGGCCAGGGCCAGGTGCTCGGCCGAGGGCGCCGAGCCGCGTGACTCGCCCGTCCAGGGCAGGAAGCGCACGATCTTGCGCCGGCGAATCTCGTCGAGGGCGACGCGGTGGGCGATCTGGTACAGCCAGGCCCGGGCGTGGGCCGGATCCTGGAGCGTGTCGTGGGCCCGGTAGGCCTTGATGAACGCGTCCTGGGTCAGATCGGCGGCGAGCTCCGGATCGCGCAGCATCCGGGCCAGGTAGGCATAGATCTCGGCGTGGTAGCTCTGGAACAGCTCCTCGACGAAGGCGTCGGCCGACGTTCGAGCCGGCGAGCCGGTCAAGAGGTGCTCCGCGGGCAGGCTGCGCGGGACAAGCTGGGCGATCGGGTCCACGGGCTGATGACGCCCCTGCCCGGGTCCATGTGACGCGGCCCGGTCACTCGCGATCGCGTCGGCGGGCCGAACGAAGCAGCTCCTCGACGGCCTCCTCGGGCGAGACCGGATTGACCGGCAGGCCGGTGCCCAGCTCGAGCCCGGCGATCTCCCGCAGGCGGGGGTGGATCTCCCAGTGCCAGTGGTAGGTCGCGTCGATCCGTTCGCGCAGTGGCGCGGTGTGCAGGACGAGGTTGTGGGGCGGGCCGCCGAGCGCGGCGAGCAGGCCCAGGACGCGCCGGAGCGCCTCGGCCGTGGCCATCACCTGGGCGTCGGTGGCCGAGCCGAAGTCGGCAGCATGGACCCGCGGCACGATCCAGGCCTCGAACGGCGAGCGCGAGGCGTATGGCGCGAAGGCGACGCTCGCCTCGTCCTGCCAGAGCAGGCGCGCCCCGCGGACCTCATCCCGGACGAGGCGGCAGAACGGGCACTCCCCGGCCCGGATGACGAAGCGGGCCGCGCCGCCGATCTCCTCGGCCACACGATGCGGGACCTGGGGCAGGTCGTACAGGTCGAGGCAGAGGTGGTCGGTCCGGGCACCGGCCTGGGCACCCCAGTTCTGGACGACCTGGAGATAGGCCGTCTGGCCGGCCGCGGCCGAGTCCTGGATCGCGTCGCGGCACTTCCGGAGCATCGTCGCGATCAGCTCGTCGCCGACGGCCTGGAGCGGCCGATGCTCGCCCGGCGGGGCCACCACGGTCCGCCAGCTGCCCGAGGCGCGGGCCTGCTCGAGCGCCACCTGGACGAGGTTCCGGTCAAGCTCGCTGGCCTCTTCCTCGGTCCCGACGACATGGAAGGCAAAGTCCTTGAGGACCCGCAGCCGGACGCCGTCGCCGGCAGGTTCCCGGCAGTTCTGGCAGCCGTCCTCAGGCTCGACCCGGGCGGCCGTCGTGGCGAACCGATCCCGGTGGAAGGCGCGGTCGACGATCGTGGCGACCCACCAGCCGGTGATCGCGTCGCGGCGCAGCTCGAACAGGCCGGCAGCCATCGCCCGGCTCAGGCCGGCCGGTCGCCGACGAGCTCGGTCCGAAGCTGCCGGGCCAGCGCCTCGACGAAGGTCGATCCCGGCCCGGGCGACCGCCCGGGTCGAAGGCGCCTCGTCGGGGTGACCGAGCTCGGCCGCGATCGAGGTCGAGATCACATCGGGCATCCCGCAGGCATCGAGCAGCTCGAAGTCGGCCAGGTCCGGATCGACGTTGAGGGCCACGCCGTGGAACGAGATACCCCGCTCGATCCGCAGGCCCAGCGCCCCGATCTTGCGCGGCGGAGCTGCCGTCGGGCAGGACCCAGCAGCCGGGATGGCCCTCGCGCCGATCGGCCGCCACCCCGAACGCGCGGCAGGTCTCGGCCAGGGCCGCCTCGAGGGCCCGCACGAACGGCCGGACGAGCAGCTCGCGGCCGGCCAGGTGGACGATCGGATAGGCCACCAGCTGGCCCGGCCCGTGGTAGGTGACCTCGCCCCCGCGCTCGACCCGGATGACCTCGATCCGGCGCGCCTCGAGCTCGGACGCGGATCGCCCGGACATGGCCTTCGTCGGCCTGCCGGCCGAGGGTCAGGACGGCCGGGTGCTCGAGGACGAGGAGCTGGTCCGGGATCGTTCCGGCGGAGCGAGCTTCGACCAGCTCGCGCTGGAGCGCCCAGGCGCGCCGATAGTCGATCCGGCCCAGCCAGCGGACCTCGATCGGCCGACCGGGCTCGGTGGGCGGAGATTGGCGATCCGCCAGGACGTCCGGAGCCAGCTCGGAGCGCAGGGCGGTATCCACCAGCCCACGATAGCAGGCAAAGCCTGCTCCGCCGGTTGCGCGCAATCGATGCAAACTCGCTGTGGAATCGAACCCGGGCGCTTCTATACTGCCGTCCAGCCTCGTCGTGGAGGGCGGGTCGAGTCGGAGGTGCGATCGATGTCGGCGGGAGCGGCGACACGGTGAGGATCTTCTACGCCACGGACGTCCACGGCTCCGACGTCTGCTGGCGCAAGTTCCTGAATGCCGGCGCGTTCCACAAGGCCGATGTCCTGGTCATGGGCGGCGACATGACCGGCAAGGCGATGGTTCCGATCGTGGCCAACGGCTCGGGCTGGGAGGTCACGATCCAGGACCAGCACCACGACCTGGCGACCGAGGCCGAGCTGCGTCGCGATGGAGAAGCGGATCAGCGATCGCGGCTACTACCCGGTCCGCCTGAGCCGCGACGAGGTCCGGGCCTGGGCGGCCGATCCGGCCCTGGTCGACGTCCGGTTCAGGACCGAGATCGTCCAGGGAGTCGAGCGCTGGATGGCCATCGCCGACGAGAAGCTGCGCGGCTCCCAGGTCCGCTGCATCGTCTCCCCGGCCAATGACGACATGTTCGAGATCGACGAGATCATCGAGCGGGCGAACTCGCCGATCCTGGGCGAGGCGGTGCCGATCGACCTCGAAGGCTTGACGATGATCTCGACCGGCTGGACCAACCCGACCCCCTGGAACACGTTTCGGGAGCTGCCCGAGGATCAGCTCAGGGCCAAGATCGACGAGCTCGTCAAGGCGGCGCCCGATCCCCATCGGGCGATCTTCAACTTCCACGTTCCGCCCTACGGCTCGAACCTGGACAACGCCCCGAAGCTCGACGCCGCCATGAACTACGTGTCCGGCGGCCAGGCCCTGATTCCCGTCGGGTCGCACGCGGTCCGCGAGGCGATCCTGCAGTACGGGCCGGTGCTCTCACTCCACGGCCACATCCACGAAGGGCGCGGTGCGGTGAAGCTGGGCCGGACGCTCGCGGTGAACCCAGGCAGCACCTACGAGGATGGCGTGCTCCAGGCGGCGATCGTCGACCTGGACACGAAGAAGGGATCGGTGAAGCGCTATTTGCTGATCAACGGTTGACCGCCGGCCCCAGCCGGTAGCTTGTCGGATCACGCCAAGGAGGGCTTCAATCAGATGTCGTCCGTCACAGAGGCACCTTCGCTCTTTCTGAGAAATGCGACCGGCCTGGTCAAGGGCTGGTCCGGCTTCGACGCCTTCGGCTACTCGTTCCTGTCGGTCAACCTCGTCACCCTGGGCATGTTCTACAGCCTGGCGGTGTTCGCCTTCGTGCCCGACGGGTCGGTGCTGTCGGCCCTGCTCCTGTCGGGCATCGTGATGACCTTCCTGTGCGTGACCTACGCCGGGTTGATCGCGGTCATGCCCCGGGCGGGCGGTGACTACGTCTGGCAGACCCGGATCCTGGACGGGGCCCCGGGCCTCGTCCTCGGCGCGGTCGTCGGCGGGATCACCGTCTATCTCGTCGGCCCAGGCCTTCGGGGCGGCGCGCGGGCGCCGTCCTCGGCGGCGTCGTCGGCATCGTCGGCGGTGGCTGCGCTCGGCTGGAAGCGGGGCGGGATCGGCTTCGTCCTGTCGGCCACCGGCTGGTGGTTCATCCTCGCCCTCTGGGCGCCGATCTACGGCTACATCCTGAACATCGAGGTCGTCCAGCCGCTCGTGGCGATCGCTGGCTGGACCGACGGCGCTGACGTTCTTCGCCTCCGCCAACGGAGCGTTCACGGTCTCGCTGTTCACGATCGTGCTCGCCTCGGGCGCGGTCGCCCTGGGCATGGCCGGCTACGCCCGCGTCCAGCGGTGGTGCATCTGGATCGGCCTGATCCTTCTGGCCGTGATGTTCGTCCTGATGCTGGTGTCGTCGCAGGACTCTTCCAGACCGCGTTCGACCGCGAGGCCTCGAGCCTGTTCGGCGTCAAGGACGCCTACAACCAGACGATCGTCAACGCGACCGCCAACGACGGCTTCGTGGCCGGCGGCTCGCCGCTCAACTTCGGGCTGAGCAGCGGGCACCTTCCTGCTTCTGCCGTTCATGATGTTCTGGATCCTCTACCCGAACTGGGGCGCGACCCTGTACGGCGAGGTCCGCGGGGCGGGCGACTTCCGGAAGGTCCTCCGGGGCATGCTCGGCGGCCTGTGGGTGACGATCGGGCTGGCAATCGCCTTCGTCCTCCTGGCGTCCAAGACGTTCGGCTGGGACTTCTTCAATGCCGACCAACGTCGAACTTCATCAACTACGCCTACGGCTACGTGACCATGGCCCCGACGATCCCGATCTGGGGCTACCCGCCGATGCTGGCCGCGTTCCTGATCGACAACCACATCGTCCAGATGGCGATCGTGATCCTCTTCGGGGCATGGTTCATCGGCTGGGCCGGGACCCTCTGGCTGTCCTCGACCCGGATGATCTTCGCGGCGGCCTTCGACCGGGTCCTGCCCGAGGCCGCGGCCCGGGTCGATGACCGGGGCGTGCCCTGGATCGCCCTCCTCCTGATCATGATCCCGGGCGTCGTCCTGTCCTGGCTGTATGCCTACCAGGCCGGCTTCTCGGCCCTGACCCTGGATGCCTCGCTGGTCATCGCCGTGACGTTCTTCGGGACGTCGTTCGCGGCGACGATCCTGCCCTGGTGGAAGCGCGACCTGTACCTCAAGTCACCGATCGCCCGCTACCAGGTCGCCGGAGTGCCGATGATCAGCGTCGCCGGGGCGATCACCACGATCTTCCTCGGCTGGGTCGTCTACCAGTGGCTGGGCAACTCCCTCTACGGGATCGGCACCGGCAACACCAAGTCGATCCAGTTCCTGGGCATCGTCTACGGCCTGGCCGCCCTGGTCTGGGTCCTGGCCCGGGTCTACCGGCGGAGCCAGGGCGTCGACCTCGACGCGATCCACGCGGAGATCCCGTCCGAGTAATCCCGCTCAAGCGATCCGGTGGGTGGGCGACGAGCCTGTCCACCGGATTTTTTTTGGCCCGCGAGCCCGGCGAGACGGCCCGGGCCTCAGCCGCCGAACCAGCGCGAGCCCGGCCTCTGACCGGCTCGATATCACCCACATTTTTAGAAAGCACGGTTCGGACGCCACACAGCGTCTTCGGAGCGCTCGCCGGGCGATGATCCGCCCAGCTAGGGCCGGGAATATTGCCGGGGCTGATATTTGGGCGGCCAGGGGCCTGAATCGGGCAGGTACGGGGCCGATGCGCGCAGCTTGCCGCCCCTGAGGCACTCGCCAGGCCGTCGGCTAGTCATGTGGGTTATATCGGGCCGGCCAGGACGGGCAACTCGGCCGGAGGACGGGGCTGACAACTCCGGCCGGCCAGGACGGGGCCGACAATCCCGGTCGCCCAGGATCGGCCGACCGAGGCCTTGCGCGCAGCCGCCTCAGCCGCCGAACCAGCGCGAGGGACCGGGCGCCGTGTTCTGGTAGATGTGCTTGGCCTCGCGGTACTCGTCCAGGCCGGTCGGCCCCAGCTCGCGCCCGATGCCCGACTGCTTGAAGCCGCCCCACTCGGCCTGGGGCAGGTAGGGGTGGTAGTCGTTGATCCAGATCGTGCCGTGACGGAGCCGCCCGGCGACCCGCTGGGCGCGACTGGCGTCGGCCGTCCAGACGGCTCCGGCCAGGCCGTAGGTCGTGTCGTTGCCGGCCTCGACCGCCTCGTCCTCGGTGTGGAACCTCTCGATCGTCAGGACCGGCCCGAAGATCTCCTCGCGGACGATCCGCATCGACCGATTGCAATCGGCGAAGACCGTGGGCCGGACGAAGAAGCCTTTCTGGAGGTGCGCCTCGGTCGGCCGCCCGCCGCCGGCCACGAGGCGGGCACCCTCGGCCCGGCCGATCCCGATGTAGCGCTCGACCTTGGCCCGATGCTCCTCGCTGATCATCGGCCCGGCCTCGGTCGTCTCGTCGAAGCCGTCGCCCAGCCGGATCCGGTCGGTCCGCCGGGCGACCTCGGCCACGAAGTCGTCGTAGATCGAATCCTGGACGAGGGCCCGGGTGCCGGCGGAGCAGACCTGCCCGGAGTGGACGAACGCCGCGGTCAGGGCGTAGTCGACGACCGTCTCGAAGTCGGCATCGTCGAAGACGATGTTGGGGCTCTTGCCGCCGAGCTCGAAGGCGACCTTCTTCATGTTCCCGGCTGCCGCCCGCATGATCTTCCGGCCGGCATCGATCCCCCCGGTCAGGGAGACGAAGTCCACGTCGGGGCTTTCGGCAAGCGCCTGGCCGACCCGGTCGCCGGGTCCGAGGACGAGGTTGGCGACGCCCCGGGGCAGGCCGACGTCCTGGAGGATGTGCATCAGGTGGATCGCGCTGAGGGGCGTCACCGAGGCGGGCTTGACCACGAACGTATCGCCCGCGGCGAGGGCCGGGGCGACCTTCCAGGCCACCTGGAGGAGGGGGTAGTTCCAGGGCCCGATCAGGGCACACACGCCGATCGGTTCGTAGACGATCCGGCTCAGCGCGTCGCGTGAGCCGGTGGCCACCAGCCGGCCGGCCTCCTTGTCGGCCAGCCCGGCGTAATAACGGAAGACCTTGACCACGTCGGCGACGTCGTAGCGGCCCTCGCGGAGGGCCTTGCCGGTGTTGCCCGTCTCGATCCCGGCGATCTCCTCGGCGTCGCCCTCGAGCAGGTCGGCGATCCGGCTCAGGATCGCGCCGCGCTCGGGGGCCGGCGTCCCGGCCCACTCGCCGTCGTCGAACGCCCGCCGGGCGGCGCCGATCGCCCGCTGGACGTCCTCGTCCGAGGCGATGCTCACCCGTTCGATCTCCCGCCCGTCGAAAGGGGCGATGACCGGGCTTGTTTCGCCCGACGAGCCGGCGGTCCACTCGCCGTCGATGAACAGGCTGGCCCCGGCGCGCACTCCCACGTCGTGGGTTATAGCCGACCCGGGACCGGCCCCGCTCGCCCGTTGCGGCGGGCGGTCGGGCCCATCCCGGCCCGAAGCCTGGCGGAGATCCGGGCCGCCGCGGCCACGACCTCGGTCCCGATCCGGGCCTCGCCGCCGGCCGTCGGAAACCGATACGACGGACCGTGAAGGTGGACCGCGGCGACGATCTCGCCGTCCTCGTCGGCGACGGCCGCGGCAACCGAGTTGATCCCGACCGAGAACTCCCCGAAGACCCAGCCGTAGCCATCCTGCTGGATCCGCCGAAGCCGCTCCCGGATCGCCTCGGGATCGATGACCGTGGCCGGGGTGAAGACCTCCAGTCGGCGGGCGAGGTAGCGCTCGAGGCTGGCCGGCGAGAGGTTGGCCAGGATCACCAGCCCCGATGGGACCGCGTGCATCGGGACCCGGGTGCCAGTCCATTCGCGGACGGAGACCGGGTTGGGCGTGTCGACCTGGTCGACGTAGTGGACCTGGAAGCCCTCGGGCAGGGCCAGTCCGGCGGCTTCGCCGATCGCCCCGGCCAGGCCCTCGAGCTCCGGCCGGGCGAGGACGACCATGCTCCGGGTGGGCAGGACCGAGGCGGCCAGGGTCACGATCCGGGAGCCGACCCGGTAGCGGGTCCCGCCCGGCTCCTGCTCGACGGCGCCCTCACGCTGGAGCGACGAAAGCAGGCGGGCAACGGTGCTCTTGGGCAGCTCCACGATCCGGGCGATCTCGGTGACCCCGAGCGGACCATCGGCGAGCGCGGCCAGCACGGCAAACGCTCGCTCGATCGACTGCACCCGGCTCTCGGGACGGGCTATGGACATCCGGTCGTCCCACCGCTACGCTTCTGGTCTCTGTTCCATGATACGGCGTCGTTCCGCATTGTGGAACCCTCAGGTTTGGCCGGCATGCATGGTCGGAGGCCCGATCCCGAATGGTCGATGAGCTCCCGGAGATCGATCTCGCCGCCCTGTCCGATGACGAGCTGACGGAGCAGATGCACAACGACCTGTACGACGGGATGGCCGCCGAGGTCGTCGAGGGCACGAACATCCTGCTCGGTCGGGGCTGGACGGCCTCGCAGGTCCTCGACAACGCCCTCGTCGCCGGGATGAAGATCGTCGGGATCGACTTCCGCGACGGGATCCTGTTCGTGCCCGAGGTTCTCCTGGCGGCCAACGCGATGAAGGCCGGCATGGCGATCCTTCGCCCGCTCCTGGCCGAGACGGGGGCCGAGCCGATCGGCAAGGTCGTGATCGGCACGGTCAAGGGCGACATCCACGACATCGGCAAGAACCTCGTCGGGATGATGCTCGAGGGGGCCGGCTTCGAGGTCTTCGACCTCGGGATCAACACCGACGCCGACAAGTTCCTGGCCGCGCTCGACCAGCATCACCCGGACATCCTCGGGATGTCGGCCCTGCTGACGACCACGATGCCCTACATGAAGGTCGTGATCGAGGCGATGAAGACGCGCGGCATCCGGGATGACTACATCGTCCTCGTCGGCGGCGCTCCGCTGAACGAGGAGTTCGGGGCAGCGGTCGGGGCCGATGCCTACTGCCGCGATGCGGGGGTCGCGGCCGACATGGCCCGGGCCCTGATCGAGCGTCGGCGTGCCAGCGTCGCCTGATCCGGCTCGGGCCTCGTTGACCGAAGACCTCGGACCGCGGGTCCTCGTGATCGGCTGCGGCGCGCTCGCCAACGAGCTGGTCGCGCATCACCCGGCAGCCGGGCTTCGAGCACGTCGACCTGACCTGCCTGCCGGCCTCGCTCCACAACCGGCCGGGCGGGATCCCGGCGGCGGTTCGGGGCAAGATCCGGGCGGGCCGATCGCGCTACGCCACGATCTTCATCGCCTACGCCGATTGCGGCACCGGCGGCCTGCTCGACAAGGTCCTTGCCGAGGAGGGCGTCGAGCGCCTCGCCGGGGCCCATTGCTACGAGCTCTACGCCGGTCGGGCGGCGTTCGCCCAGATCACCGGGGACGACCCGGCGACGTTCTTCCTGACCGACTTCCTGGCCCGCAACTTCGAGCGCCTGGTGATCCGCGGCCTGGGCCTCGACCGCCACCCCGAGCTGCTCGCCGATCTACTTCGGCAACTACCGCCGGCTCGTCTACCTCGCCCAGTCCGACGACTCTGGGCTGGAGAAGATCGCCCGGGCGGCGGCCGAGCGGCTGGGCCTGCGCTACGAACTGCGCCGGACGGGCCTTGGCGAGCTGGCCGAAATCGCTGACCGCCCTGGCCCGGTCGACGGCGCCGTCCGGCGTCCCGGCCGCCCCGGATGGGCCTCGCCTGATGGGTGCCCTGACCGTCATCTGGTGGCGGGACATCCCGGCCCAGGTCGTGGCCAAGGACGCTCGCCGGGCATCGAAGGTCGTCCTCCACCCGCGCTTCCAGGTCGCGATCGACAAGGCCGCGGTCAAGGCCGGCCGGCGCGAGATGGATGCCTACATCGCCGAGTGGCGGAAGACCCAGCGGCCGTGTGGCGACGATCTCGACAGCGAGGCGAACGCCGAGGCCAGCCGGCTCGAGACGGAGTACACCAAGGACGTCCTGGCCCGCCTGATCGCGTCCGGCGGCGAACGGGTCGACGCCCCGACATGACCCGGACCGTCGTCGGCTCGGCCAGCCGGACCGTCGTGATCGGGCCGGACGAGCCGTTCGTGATCATCGGCGAGCGGATCAACCCGACCGGCCGGAAGCTCCTCGCCGAGGAGATGCGCAACGGCGACTTCAGCCGGGTCGAGCGCGACGTGCTGGCCCAGGTCGAGGCCGGGGCGCACATGCTCGACGTGAACGCCGGGATCCCCCTGGCCGACGAGCCGGCGATCCTGGCCCGGACGATCCAGCTGGTCCAGTCGCTGACCGATCTGCCCTTCTCGATCGACTCGTCGATCGTCGAGGCCCTCGAGGCCGGGCTGGCCGTCTACCAGGGCAAGGCCCTGGTCAACTCGGTCACCGGCGAGGACGAGCGCCTTGAGCGGGTCCTGCCCCTGGTCAGGAAGTACGGCGCCGCGGTGGTCGCGATCTCGAACGACGAGACGGGCATCTCGGAGGATCCCGACGTCCGGTTCGAGGTCGCCCGGCATATCGTGGAGCGGGCGGCCGACCACGGGATCCCCCGCGAGGACGTCGTGGTCGATCCCCTGCTCATGCCGATCGGGGCGATGTCCACGGCCGGCCGGCAGGTCTTCCGGCTGCTCAACCGGCTGCGCGATGAGCTCAAGGTGAACAGCACCTGCGGGGCCTCGAACGTGAGCTTCGGGCTGCCCAACCGGGAAGGGATCAACGGCGCCTTCCTGGCCATGGCCATGGCCAGCGGGCTGACCTCGGCGATCACCAACCCGCTCCTGGCCGAGGTTCGCCAGTCGATCATGGCCGCCGATGTGCTCCTCGCCAACGATCCCGAGTGCGGCCGCTGGATCCGGACCTACCGGGTCGCCCCGGCCGAAGGCGAACCGGGTCGCCGGGTCAATCGCCGGCGCGACGCGGTCGCCTCCCCGACCGCCGGCTGAGGCCCTCCATGGCAAACACGGCGAGCACGGGCGGCCAGGCTCCGGCCGGCGGCGATGCCCTGATCGTCTTCACCCCCTCGGGCCGGCGTGGCCGGTTCGCCCAGGGCACGAGCGTGCTCGATGCCGCCCGCTCGCTGGGCGTCGACATCGACTCCGTCTGTGGCGGCCGGGGGATCTGCGGCCGCTGCCAGGTCAGCCAGGGCCTCGGCGCGTTTCCGAAGCTCGGGATCACCTCGAGCGCCGACCATCTCTCGCCACCGGCCGAGATCGAGGCGGCCTATCGCCGAGAGCACGGGCTGGCCGCGGATCGCCGCCTGGGCTGTACCGCGACGCTCTGCGGCGACGCCTTGATCGACGTCCCGGCCGAGAGCCAGGTCCACCGCCAGGTCGTCCGCAAGGCGCTCGCCGTGCGCGACTTCGAGGTCGATCCGGTCGTCCGGCTGCACTACGTCGAGGTCGTCCCGCCTGAGCTGGCCTCGCCCACGAGCGACCTCGTCCGGCTGTTCGAGGCGCTCGAGCGCGAATGGCAGCTGAGCGGCCTGTCGGCCGACCTGGGCGTGATCCGGGCCCTCCAGCCGGCCCTCGCCGCCGGCCAGTACCGGGTGACCGTCGCGGTCCACGACCGGCAGCAGGTGACCGCGGTCTGGCCCGGCCTCCACGATCGGGCCTACGGCGTCGCGCTCGATGTCGGCTCGACCACGATCGCCGGCCACCTGGCTGACCTGTCAGATGGCTCGGTCCTGGCCTCGAACGGCCTGATGAACCCCCAGATCCGGTTCGGCGAGGACCTGATGAGCCGGGTCTCCTACGCGATGATGCACCCCGAGGGCGCCGGGGAGATGACCCGGGTCGTGCGCAAGGCCATCGACGACCTGGTCGCCGGCCTGGCCCTCCGGGCCGGGATCAAGCGGGCCGACATCCTCGAGCTGGCGATCGTGGGCAATCCGATCATGCATCACCTCCTCCTCGGGATCGATCCGACCCCGCTGGGCGGTGCGCCGTTCGCCCTGGCCACCGATCGGGCGGTCCGCCTGCCGGCGGCCGAGCTGGGCCTGCGGGTCAACCCCGGGGCTCGGGCCTACATCCTGCCCTGCATCGCCGGCCACGTCGGGGCCGACACCGCCGGGGTGCTCCTGGCCGAGACGCCCTATCGCTCGGAGCGGCTCCAGCTGATCGTCGACGTCGGCACGAATGCCGAGCTGATCCTGGGCAACCGCGATCGGCTGCTGGCCGCCTCGAGCCCGACCGGCCCGGCCTTCGAAGGGGCCCAGATCAGCTCCGGCCAGCGGGCCGCACCCGGGGCGATCGAACGGGTCCGGATCGACCGGGCGACGCTCGAGCCGCGGTTCAAGGTGATCGGCAGCGAGCTCTGGTCGGACGAGCCCGGCTTCGAGGCCGCCGCGGCCGAGCTGGGGATCACCGGGATCTGCGGTTCGGGCATCGTCGAGGTGATCGCCGAGCTGTTCCTGGCGGGCGTCATCAGCGCCGACGGGGTGATCGCCGGCAGCCTGGTCGAGCGGACGGGGCGGGTCGAGGCCGATGGCCGAACCTTCAGCTACGTCCTCCACGACGGCCAGCCCCGGATCGTGATCACCCAGAACGACGTCCGGGCGATCCAGCTGGCCAAGGCCGCCCTGTATGCCGGGGCCCGCCTGCTGATGGACCACGCCGGGGTCGAGGCCGTCGACGAGATCCGCCTGGCCGGTGCCTTCGGCAGCCAGATCGAGCTGACCCATGCGATGGTCCTCGGCCTGATCCCCGACTGCGACCTGGAGCACGCCAGCTCGGCCGGCAACGCAGCCGGGACGGGGGCCCTGATCGCACTCCTCTCGGCGGCCGCCCGGACCGAGGTGGAGGCGGTCGTCCGGACGGTCGAGAAGATCGAGACGGCGGTCGAGCCGCGCTTCCAGGAGCACTTCGTCGACGCGATGGCGTTCCCCCACCGGACCGCCGAGATGACCAACCTCGCCCGGGTGATCGACCTGCCGGCCCGCCCCGATGCCGGCCTCGGCGTCGATCCGCGGGCGGCCCAGCGCCGCCGGCGCGCTCTCGTGGCGGCCGGCAAGGAGGACCAGTGATGGACGAGCCACGCCACCGAAGTGGGGGCCGGGCGGCCCGCCAGGCGCTCCGGGCCCACAGCCAGGTCGAGCGGCAGCCGTTCCTGACCCGCAAGCTCACGCCGTTCGAGGTCCTCGGTGAAGAGGGCCTGGCCCAGATCGAGTACAACGCCGACACGATCCTCCAGGAGGTCGGGATCGAGTTCCGGGGAGACCCCGATGCGCTCCGCCTGCTGGCCGATGCGGGGGCCGATGTCCAGGGCGAGCGGGTTCGCTTCCCCCGCGGGATGTGCCGCCAGATCGTCCAGGCAACCGCCCCTCACGAGTTCATCCAGTACGCCCGCAACCCGAAGAACAATGTCGTGATCGGTGGCCTGAACACGGTCTTCGCCCCGAACTACGGCTCGCCCTTCGTCCGCGACCTGGACAACGGCCGGCGCTACGGCACGATCGAGGACTTCCGCAACTTCGTGAAGCTGGCCTATGCCAGCCCGCACATGCACCACTCGGGCGGGACGATCTGCGAACCGGTCGACGTCCCGGTCAACAAGCGCCACCTCGACATGGTCTACAGCCACATCCGCTACTCGGACAAGCCGTTCATGGGCTCGGTCACCGCCCCCGAACGGGCCCGCGACACGGTCGAGATGGCCAAGCTCACCTTCGGGGCCGAATTCGTCGACAGCCACGCGGTCACCCTCAGCCTGATCAATGCCAACTCGCCTCTCGTCTGGGACGCCACGATGCTGGGCGCGGCCCGGGCCTACGCCGAGAACAACCAGGCGACCCTGATGACCCCGTTCATCCTGGCCGGGGCGATGGCCCCGGTCACGACCGCCGGGGTGTGCGCCCAGACCCTGGCTGAGTCGCTCGGCGGGATGACCTTCTGCCAGCTCGTCCGGCCGGGCGCCCCGGTCGTCCTCGGCTCGTTCGCCAGCTCGATGTCGATGCAGTCCGGCGCACCGACCTTCGGCACGCCCGAGCCGGCCCTCGTCCTCTACGTGATGGCCGCCCTGGCCCGCCGGCTGGGCGTGCCGTTCCGCTCCGGGGGCAGCCTTTGCGCCTCGAAGATCGCCGACGCCCAGGCGGCCTACAAATCCGCCGCGACGCTCCAGCCGACGGTCCTGGCCGGGGTCAACTTCGTGCTCCATGCGGCCGGCTGGCTCGAGGGCGGCTTGTCGATCGGCTACGAGAAGTTCATCCTCGACGCCGACCAGTGCGGGATGCTCCAGGTCCTTGCCGGGGGCGTCGACATGTCCGAGAACGGCCAGGCGGTCGAGGCGATCCTGGCCAACGAGCCGGGCACCCATTACCTGGGCAGCGCCCACACCCTGGCCAACTTCGAGACGGCCTTCTACCGCTCGGAGGTCGCCGACAACAACAGCTTCGAGAAGTGGCAGGAGGATGGCTCGCTCGACGCCGCCCAGCGGGCCAACGGGATCTGGAAGCGGATGCTGGCCGAATACGAGGCGCCGCCGATCGATCCGGCCGTCGACGAGGCCCTCCTCGACTTCATCGCCCGCAAGAAGGCGTCGATGCCCGACGCGTTCGCCTGAGCCGCCCGGGATGGTCTTCAGGCGCGGGTCCAGGCTCGCCGACCCGGCCCGCGACGAATCCGTGCGGGAGGCCCTGATCCGGGCCGCCTCGAGCCCGAAGTTCGAGCTCCTGCCGCTCAAGAACCTGGATGCCCAGCTCGAGTTCCTGCCGGCCGGTGCCACGGTCAGCGTGACCGCCTCGCCCGCCAAGGGGCTCGAGGCGACGGTCGGCCTGAGCGTCCGCCTGGCCGGGCTCGGTCATCCGGGCGATCCCCCACCTCTCGGCCCGGATGGTCCGCGACCGGGGCCACCTGGCCGAGCTCCTCGCCGAGCTTGAGGCCGGCGGCATCCACGAGGCGTTCGTGGTCGGCGGCGACGCCCAGGCACCGGGGGACTTCCCCGACGGCCTGGCGCTCCTCCGGGCCATGGCCGAGATCGGCCACGGGCTGACCGACATCGGAATCCCGGCCTATCCCCAGGGCCATTCGACGATCCCCGACGAGCGGCTCCTGGCGGCCCTCCGCGACAAGCAGCCGTACGCTTCCTCGATGACGACCCAGCTCTGCTTCGACCCCCGGGCGATCACGACCTGGCTGGCGGCCCGGCGGGCGGAGGGGATCGACTGCCGGTCTATTTCGGGATCGCCGGGGTCGCCGAGCTGCACAAGCTGATCGAGATCAGCACCCGGATCGGGGTTCGCAATTCGCGCCGGTTCCTGGCCAAGAACACGGCCCTCGTCGGTCGGATCCTGCGCCCCGGCGGCTATCGTCCTGACGGCCTCCTGGCCGCCCTCGGGCCGACGATCGAGGACCCCGCGGCCGCCGTGGCCGGGCTCCACCTCTACACCTTCAACCAGGTCGAGACGACCGAGGAGTGGCGCCAGGCGTACCTCGCCGGCCTGACCGCGCTTGGCTCGGCCGGGGTTGCCCAATGACCGATCCAGCCCGCCGCCTCGGCGCCGGCCCGTCGCTCAGCGAGCGGGTCGTCCTCGTGACCGGCGCGACCGGCGTCCTGGGCCACAGCGTCGTGGCCCGCTTCGCCGAGTCCGGGGCACGGGTCGGGCTGGCCGGCACCCGGGTCAGCCGGCTGAAGGCCGAGGCCCGGGCGCTGGGCCTTGCCGACGACCGCTGGGTGGCGGCCGCGGGCAACCTGCTCCGGCCGGCCGACGCCCGGGCGATCGCCGCGACGGTCGCCCGGCGGTTCGGGCGGATCGACATCCTGGTCCACCTCGTCGGCGGCTGGGCCGGCGGCACGCCGGTCGCCGAGCTGGACCGGGCCGAGCTCAGGGGAATGCTCGACCAGCACGTCTGGACCACCCTGAACATGGTCCAGGCGACCGTGCCGGCCATGGTCGAGGCCGGCTGGGGCCGGGTGATCGCGATCATGGCCCGGGCCGGGATCGACGCTTCTCCGAAGAGCGCGAGCTATGCCCTGGCCAAGGCCGCGGAGGACGTGCTCCTGCGAACCCTGGCCAAGGAGGTCGCCGGGAGCGGGGTCACGGTCAACCTCGTGACCGTCGGCACGATCGACGAGTCGCACCAGCGCGACGCCGCCCCGACCCCGAAGAATGCGACCTGGACGACGCCCGAGGAGATCGCCGAGGCGATCCTCTACCTCTGCTCGGAGGGGGCCGGCCCGATCAACGGCGCGCGCCTGCCCCTCGACCGCCGGACCTAGGCCCGGACCTCCTGGCGCATGAACCCGACGTAGGCCAGGCCGAAGATGCCCACGCTCAGGGCGATCAGGGCGACGACCTGGGGCCAGGCCAGCAGGACGCTCTGGACCGCCGACAGGTTCGTCGGGAAGGCCTGCTGGTTGTTGGCCTGGTCGGACGGGATGATCCCGACCGTCTGGACCGTCGGGTCGAGGATGTAGGCCGACGCGTCGGTGTACAGGGTGAACGGGGCGAGCTCGGACAAGTCGAGCTGGAGCTGGGCGTTGGCCGTCTGCTGGTCGATCGTGGCGTTGGCCGGGACGGGCGCCAGCAGGCTGGCCAGGGCGCCGACCATGTACACGAAGATGATCATCACGATCCAGACCCCGATCGCGGCCATGATCGCGGCCGCCGCGCTTCGGAACAGGACCGAGCAGAGCATGGCGAAGCCGAGCCAGACCCCGAAGTAGGCCAGGGCCACCACGAACCAGACGGCAACCCGGACGATCTCCTCCGGCCCGACCGTCACCCCGAGGCGGATGAACGAGACGGCCGAGACCATCAGGATGATCGCCAGGAGGACGCGCCCGATGACGGCCAGGCGGGCCACGAACTTGCCGATGATCACCGCGTCGCGGTAGATCGGCTGGGCGACGAGCCGGGAGAGCGTCCGCTCCGAACGCTCCGAGTTGATCGCGTCGAACCCGAAGATGATCCCGAAGAGCGGCCCCAGGAAGCCCACGGGCGACCACGAACGAGGGGACCTGGGAGCTCGGATCCTGGTGGGCGAAGATCAGGACGAACAGGCTGGGCAGGGTCGCCGCACCCTCGGCGTTGCTGCTGACATAGGCCGCGGTCGAATAGACCGTGCCGACGGCGACCAGCCCGACGAGGGCCAGCAGGACGAACATCCGGACGCTCAGGACCCCGTCGCCGAACTCCTTCTCGGCCACGATCCGCCAGCCGGACCGAGGCGGCCGGGGCTCGGCGCGCCGGATCGGCGCGCTCCGCTGGAGGGGCCTCGGGCCTCCGGGGCGTCGCCGGCGATCGCCTCAGGCTGCGTTGCCATGGTCTCCCTCATCCCGGCTGAAGTAGCGCATGTAGATCTCGTCGAGCTCGTCGCCCACCCGGCGCAGGTGGCGGACGCATGAACCCGGCAGTGGCCAGGTCACTGGCCAGGTGATTGCGGAGGGACTGCGGTCCGCTCACGAGCCATAGGCGTGGGTCGTGCGGATCGACCCTGACCGCGGTCACCCCGTTGACCGCCCGGAGGGCGGCCTCGACCTGCCCGGCCGGCCCATCGATCCCGACTTCGAGCTCGAGCTGGTCGCCGGCGAGCGCCTCGGCCAGCTCGGACATCCGGCCCTGGGCCAGGATCCGGCCGTGGTTGAAGATCGCGACCCGATCGCAGATCTGGTGGACCTGGTGGAGCAGATGGCTCGAGAGGAGGACCGTCACGCCGCGCTCGCGGGCCAGCGTTTCGATGATCGCCAGCACGTCGGTCACGCCGGCCGGGTCGATCGAGGCGGTCGGCTCGTCGAGGATGACGACCGACGGATCCTTGATCAGGGCATCGGCCAGGCCGAGCCGCTGGCGCATCCCGCGCGAGTACTGGTCGACCCGCCGGTCGGCCGCGTCGGTCAGGCCGACCTGGTCGAGCAGCACGCCGATCCGCTCGTTCGCCTCCGGCTGGGCGATGCCGTTCAGGGCGGCCGTGTAGCGCAGGTTCTGGCGGCCTGACAGCTCGGCGTAGAAGCCGACGTCATCGGGCAGGTAGCCGACCCGGCGCTTGACTTCGAGCGGCTTCCGGGTCGGATCGAAGCCGAGCACCTCGGCCCGACCGCTGGTCGGCTCGGACAGGCCCAGGAGCATCAGGATCGTGGTCGTCTTGCCCGCCCCGTTCGGGCCCAGCAGGCCGAACACCTCGCCGGCTCGGATCGACAGGTTCATCTCGTCGACGGCGACCAGGCGCCATAGGCTTGGTCAGCCGGTGCGTCCGGATCGCCGACCTCGCCCGCCGGCTCGCCTCGGCCGGGCGACCCGCTGCGGGCGCGCTTCTGGCGCATCAGCGGCGGCCGTAGCGGCGGAAGACCCAGGCCAGGCCGATGAGCACGAGGGCGATCAGGACCAGGCCGATGAAGCCCCACAGCGGCGACGTCTGGACCGTCGTCCGGATGTCGATGTTCGAGGTCGCCGCTGCCGCTCGTGGCGGTGAAGGTGACGTCGTAGTCGCCGGCCAGCGCGTCGCCGGTCGGCTTGATCGTGGCGGTCACGGTGGCCGTCGCATTCGGCTGGAGGGTGGCGATCGCGGTCGGGGCGAAGGTCGCCGTCCAGCCGTTCGGCGACGAGGCCGTCACGGTGACGTTCGGGAGGACCGTCGAGCCGGTGTTCGTCGACGACCAGGTCGACCGTGCCGGTCGAACCGGCCTTGACCGTCGCGTTCAGGACCTGGTTGGGCGTGGACAGGGACAGCGGCGGGCGTGCCGGTGACGTCGGCCTCGAGGGCGGCGTTGGCCGTCTGGGACGCCGGCGGCGGCGGTGACCTGGATGCGGGTACGCCCCGGCCGGCGACCGATGCGGGCGGCGTGGCCGTCACGCTCAGGGTGTCGTTCGCCCCGCCCTCGACCGTGTCGGTCAGGGCCTGGGCGTTGCTCGAGGGATGGACGGCGACCGTCCAGCCGTCGGGCCCCTGGCCGACCAGCGTGTAGGTCTCCTTCTGGGTGCCCGTGTTGGTCAGGGTCACGCTGTAGGTGAACGTGCTCGAGGCCGCGCCCGACAGCTTGGGGAAGTCGCTGGTCAGCGTGACGGCGCCGCCGGTCGTGCCCAGCACGGTCACCTCGACCGGCAGGTGTCGGTCCCCTGGGCCGGCCGTGGCGTCAACCGTGAGGGTCGAGGTGCCGGCCGTGGCCGCCTGGGGACCGACGATCGACAGGTCGACCGCGGCGGCGGTCAAGCCGCCGGCGTAGACCGAGCTGACGATGTTGCCGCCGCCCCGGATGTTGGCGGTCCAGCCGCTCGGGGTGCCGGCTGACGGCAGGCCGACCGTCTCGGCTGCGGGCACCGTGATGTCCAGGGCGAACGTCACCGTGTTGCCGGGCTGGATCGTGATCGACGGGTACGGCGTGGTCAGGTCGAACGTCGCGGCCGACGCCACGACCGGCGCCATGCCGGTGATCAGCAGCAGGCCGGCCGAGAGCAGCAAAGCGGCCAGGCGCCTTCTCGTCATTGTCTCCTCACAGAAGCTGTTGATCGCTCGGCGCTGGCCATGGGCTGACTGCGCGAGCGAACGGTCCTCGAAGCTATCGTCGTCGAACGTCCGTTTAACCGGGATGGTCGGCCGATCAAGATTCCTTCACGTACCGCAGCACGATCGATCCGACGGCCGGCCTGCCGACGACCGCACGGAGTATGCCCCCTCGGGCCGCAATCCGTCCGGCGCCGGGCGAGCCGCGCGCTCAGCGGTTCATCGAGCGGTAGCGCCGGACGCCGAGCGGGGCGAAGACGGCGAGCGATGATGACGATCCAGAGCGAGCGTGACGAGGATCGGGTGCTGGGCCGGGATCCCGGTCGAGGTAAACGGGTTCGGGTTGCCCAACAGGTCGCGCAGCGAGGCCGTCAGCGTGCTGACCGGGTTCCACTCGGCGATCGGCTGGAGCCAGCCGGCAGCGTCTGGACCGGGACGAACGCGTTCGACACGAAGGTGAGCGGGAAGAGGACGATGAAGACGAGCCTGCTGGGCGACCTCGACCGAGCGGCACCGACAGGCCGAGCCAGACGCCGATCCAGGACATCGCGAAGGCGAACAGGAGCAGCAGGCCGACGCCGTCGAGGAGCGCCCCGGAGGCCGTTGTTGACGCGCCAGCCGACGACGAGCCCCGAGAGCATCAGCACGACCAGGATCCCGCCGTTGTAGACGACGTCGGACGAGGGTCCGGCCGACGAGCACGGCCGAGCGGGCCATCGGCAGCGAGCGGAACCGGTCGATCAGGCCCTTGTGCATGTCCTCGCCCATCCCGATCGCGGTCGTGTCGCGGCCGCGAACACGATCGTCTGGGCGAAGATCCCGGGCATCAGGTACTCGCGGTAGTTGCCGCCCGCCGGGCAACGGGATCGCGCCGCCGAAGACGAACGCGAAGAGGAGCACGAACATGATCGACTGGAGCACGGCGAAGATCGCCAGCTCGGGGATCCGCGGCATCCGCTTCAGGTTGCGCCAGGCGACGTCAGGCCGTCGCCGACGGCCTGCGCAGGCCGCCCGCGATCCGGGCGCGGCGGCCGGCTGGTCGTGGTCGTCCGTTCGGCTCCGCCTGCGTCGGGCTCGCGAGCGCGTGGCCGGTGAGGGTCAGGAAGACGTCGTCAAGGGTCGGCCGGCGCAGGCCGATGTCGTTGATCCGGATCCCGGCCTCGTCGAGGTCGCGGACCACCTGGACGAGGCCTGGGCGCGCCGATCCGTCGCGACCGACACCCGGCGGGTGTGCTCGTCGACGTGGGCCGCGCCGATCCCCGAGCGGGCGACCAGCTCGCGCGGCCCGGCCGAGGTCGGCCGGGTCGTGGACGACGACCTCGATCTGCTCGCCGCCGACCTGCGACTTCAGCTCGTCGGCCGTGCCCCGGGCGATGATCCGGCCGTGGTCGACGACCGCGATCTCGTCGGCGAGCTCGTCGGCCTCCTCGAGGTACTGGGTCGTCAGGAGGAGCGTCGCGCCCTCGCGGACCAGGGCCCGGATCACGTCCCACATCCCGAGCCGGCCGCGCGGGTCGAGCCCCGTCGTCGGCTCGTCGAGGAAGAGGAGCAGCGGGCGGCCGATCAGCGCGCCGGCGAGGTCGAGCCGGCGGCGCATGCCGCCGGAGTAGGTCTTGACCACCCGGTCGGCCGCGTCGGCCAGCCCGAACTGCTCGAGCAGCTCGTCCGCCCGCTGGCGGGCCTGCGCGCCGATGGCAGCTGGTAGAGCCGGCCGAACATCCACAGGTTCTCGCCGCCCGGTCAGGTTCTCGTCGACCGCCGCGTACTGGCCGGACAGGCCGATCAGGCCGCCGGACCTCCTGCGCCTGGCGGAGACGTCGAAGCCGGCCACGCTGGCCCGGCCGGCGTCCGGGCGGAGGAGCGTCGTGAGGATCCGGACGGTGGTCGTCTTGCCGGCGCCGTTCGGGCCGAGCAGGCCCGAGGACCGTGCCGGCCTCGACCTCGAGGTCGATCCCGTCGAGGGCGCGCACCTCGGTCTTGCGCGAGCGATAGATCTTGACCAGGCCTTCGGCCGAGATGGCGGCAGGAATCGGCGTGCCTCCAGGGCGTGGGTCACGACTCTGACCGCACGCTGGTTGGGTGGGGTCCGCTCAAGGTACCCGAACCGAGCCGCTCCCGTCTCGGCTCGGCCGGAGCTTCCCGGCCCGGCGTAGGCTGATCCGGTGCTGCCCATCCTGATCGGCGCGATCGTCGTGCTGCGGCCCCTGGTCACCGCCGATCGCGAGCGGATCGGCTCGATCCTGGCCGAACCCGAGGTCGCCCGCTGGTGGGGCCAGGGCGGGCCCCGACCTCGCCGTCGACGGCTGGTTCGAGGACATCGCGAACAGCTTCGCGATCGAGGTTGGCGGCGCGGTCGTCGGGAGCATCCAGTTCAGCGAGGAGCTCGACCCGGACTACCGCTCCGCCGGGATCGACCTGTTCCTGACGACCGCCGCCCAAGACCGCGGGCTCGGCCGGGACGCCGTCCGGACGCTCGCTCGATACCTGTTCGAGGAGCGCGGCCACCACCGGATCACGATCGATCCGTCGGCCGCCAACGCTCGGGCCATCCGGGCCTACCGGGCCGTGGGCTTCCAGCCGGTCGGCCTGATGCGGCGCTACGAGCGCGGCCCGGACGGCACCTGGCATGACGGCCTCCTGCTCGACCTGCTGCCCGACGAGCTGACCTCGGCCTAGAGTCCGGCACCAGCCTGGCGGTCGGAGCCGCGATGCTAGGCTTGGCGACGATGGCGAAGATCGGCTACGCGGCGATGCTCGAGCAGTTCCATCCGACGGACCTGCTCGAGTGGTGTGCCCAGGCCGAGACGGCCGGATTCACGGCCGGGTTCATGGTCAGCGAGCACTTCCACCCGTGGACGCCCGACCAGGGCCAGAGCGCCTTCGCCTGGGCCTTCATGGGCGCCCTCGGCCAGCGCACGAGCCTGCCCTTCGGGCCGGCCGTGACCTGTCCCGGCTTCCGCTATCACCCGGCCGTGATCGCCCACGCGGCGGCCACCCTGGGGGCGATGTATCCCGGGCCGGTTCTGGCTCGGCCTGGGCGCGGGTGAGGCGCTCAACGAGCACATCGTCGGCGGTGAGTGGCCCGAGATCGGCGTCCGCAGCGCGATGATGTTCGAAGCGATCGGGATGATCAACGAGCTGTTCAGCGGGGCGGTCGTCCGGCACCGGGGAGAGCACTTCAAGCTCCAGAGCGCCAAGCTCTACACCCGGCCGGAGACACCCGTTCCGATCTACGTCGCGACGAGCGGCCCGCTCAATGCCAAAAAGACCGGCAAGTTCGCCGATGGGATGATCACGGTCGGAGCAGCCGACGAGAAGATCCACCTGCTCTGGGGCAAGTTCGACGAAGGCGCCCGAGAAGCCGGCAAGGACCCCAGCCGGGCCCCCAAGATGCTCCAGATCCACGTCTCCTGGGCAGCGACCGACGAAGAGGCGATCGACAACGCGGTCCGCCACTGGCCGAACGGCGGGATGCAGTTCGCCAAGCAGGACATCCGCCACCCCGACGATTTCGCGGCGATGGCCAAGCTGGTCACGCCCGAGCACTTCAAGAACCGGGTCCTGATGACCCGCGATCTCGAGGCCCACACCCGCCACATCCAGCACTACATCGACATGGGCTTCGACGAGATCCACCTCCACAACGTCGGGCGCAACCAGTCCGAGTTCATCGAGGCGTTCGGGCGGGAGGTCCTGCCCAACCTGCGCCTGGCGCGCCAGACCGCCTAGCCAGCGCCTCGCCCACGCCCGCGCCCAGCCCGGATTGCGGCTCTTCTGGCAGATTCCGGCGACGAGCGCCTCCGGTCCGTGCCGCGCCGCCGTTCGCCCCGCCACTCCCGGGAGATTCCGGCGACGAGCGCCTGAGGTCCGTGCCGCGCCGCCGTTCGCCGCCGCTCCCGGCAAATTCCGCTGACGAGCGCCTGTAGGTCCGTGCCGCGCCGCCGTTCTGCCGCCGCTCCCGGCAGATTCCGGCGACGAGCGCCCAAAGGCTCGTCGTGGGTCCAAATCGGGCCCACTTGGCGCCGTTCGGTGCCGATTGCCGCGCTGGTCCGTGCGTGGACCCGCCACTGGTCGAGGAGATTCCTGGCTGCTTCAGTCTGCAGACAGCTCTCGTGCGTCCGTCAGCGGAATCCGCCGGGCCGAGGCCGAGTCGACCGGCCTCGGGAAGGCGAGTGGAACCTTGGATAGCGCTACAGCGGCGTCAGCGGCTCAGCGGGCACGCATCCGGTTGTTCTTCGGGTCGTGGGTCAGTTCGGCCAGGCCGAGCGCCTCGAGCAGCGGCGGCATGTACATCCCGAACCGCCCGCGGAGGCCCTTCTTGAGGCCGTACCAGCCACCGATCGGATTGTCGGGCGAGCGGCCCCAGGCCTCGACGGTTCCCTCCGCGGCCGGCTTCTGCTCGTCGGCGGCGCCGAGCGGCATCCAGTCGCCGTGGGCCTTGAGCATCGCGTGGAGGTCGTCGATCGCCCGGAGGTCGTAGCCCAGCCGGGTCCCGCCGACCTGGCAGACGATCGCGGGCGGATCGGCCGCCTCGTCCCGGTACATCGTGTACTCGGACGTGCCCGGAGGGGTCCGCAGCACCCATGGATCCGCCTTCGTGCCCGTTCCCTGCGCCATCTCACTGCCCTCCCTGGACCCTGCTCATTCCGCTCGGCAATGCGATCAACGTAGCACGCAGGCTGCGTGCCTTGAACGGTGGCCCGGCTACGACCCGAAGAACTGGCGAATATCGGCCCGGGCTCAGTGGTGAGCGCGATCACTGGACCGACCCGGGAGCCTGGGCGCCGGTCCGAGCCACCGCCAAGGTTCAGGCCTGGACGTGGTCCGACCAGCGGTGGGCCGGCTCGTAGCCCAGGAGCTTCCGGGCCATGTCGATCGCCAGGAGCGTCTGGCGGCCTTCGATCGGCCGGCGGAGCGGCACGTCCGGGAAGACCTCGGCCATCAGCGCGGCGCTTGGCCGGGTCATGACCGTGTCGGCCGCGGCGATGATCGCGACCTCGGCCCCGTCGACCGGGGCGGTCAGGGCCAGCCGAGCCGCGAGGGCCACGTCCCGGGCATCGACGTAGCCCCAGAGGTTCCACTTGCGCAGCTGTCGGGTCGTCCCAGTACGAGGGGAACGCGGCGTAGTCGTCCGGTTCCATGATGTTCGAGATCCGCAGGCCGACGAAGCCGATGCCACTGCGCCGGGCGAACTGGGCGGCCATCGTCTCGCCGACGAGCTTCGACAGGGAGTACGACGATTCCGGCCGGGGGCTGATCGTCTCGTCGATCGGGGCGAAGTCCGGCGGCCGGTCGAAGGGCAGGCCGAGGACCGTCTCCGACGAGGCCCATACGACTCGCTTGAGCCGGTGGCGGGCCGCTGCGGCGAAGACGTTGTAGGTCGACAGGGCATTGATCCGGAACGTCTCGCCCTCGGGCCGCAGCTCGGGCGCCGGGATCGCCGCGAAATGGACGACCGCCTCGGCGTTCGAGAGCACGTCCTGGGCCTGGCCGTAGTCGGTCAGGTCGGCCACCAGGCACTGGCCATGCGGGCTGCCGTCGTGGCGGAGGTCGACGTTCAGGACGTCGTGGCCCTGCTCACGCAGGTCGCGGACGACCCAGCGGCCCCCTTTGCCACTCCCCCCAGTCACGACAACCCGCATCGAAACCCGCCTCCCCGGACCGATCTGACCAGCGCCTCGGCAATATACTGGGGGCCCCGTGGCACTTTCCGCCAGCCGCCTGCCCGCGCTCGCGTCGCGGCCGTTTCGCATCTTCCTGGCCGGCGTCCTCATCTCGAACGTCGGCTCGTGGATGCAGGTCACGGCCCTCGGCTGGCTGGTCCTCCGGCTGACCGGCTCGGCCGGACTGCTCGGCCTCGCCTCGTTCGCCGGCAGCGCGCCAGCCCTCGTCCTGACCCTGTATGCGGGCGTCCTGGCCGACAGCATCGACCAGCGCCGGCTCCTGCTCGCGACCCAGGTCGGCCTGGCCCTCTTCGCCGGGACCCTGGCGATCCTCGTCCAGTCCGACGCGATCCTCTTCTGGCAGATCCTGCTCCTGGCGATCCTGGCCGGCACCGCCAACGCCCTGGCCGGTCCGGCCTTCCAGGCGATCGTGCCCGAGCTGGTCGACCGGAGCGCGCTGGGCAACGCGATCGCCCTGAACAGCGTCCAGTTCAACCTCGCCCGGATCATCGGCCCGGCGATCGCCGGAATCCTGATCGGGCTGGCCGGCGAGGCGGCCAGCTTCTGGCTGAACGCTCTCAGCTTCGTCGCCGTGATCGTCGCCCTGGTCGCGATCCGGATGCCGACGGAGCGCTCGATCGAGCAGTCCCGGGCCGGCCTGTGGGCCAACCTGGGCGAGGGCCTCGGTTACGTCCGCCAGACGCGGCCCCTGCTGGCCCTGCTCGTCCTCTCGATCGCGCCGGCGATCCTGATCCTGCCCTACCTCGCCCTCCTGCCGATCTTCGCCGACAACCTTGGGATCGGGGCGGCCGGGCTTGGCCTGCTCACCTCGTCGATCGGGGTTGGAGCCCTGCTCGGAGCACTGACCGTGGCCTTCCGGCATCGAGTCGGGGCGAACGGGCGGACCCTGGCGGTCGGCCTGGCCGGGATGGCGATCACCGTGACCACCTTCGCCCTGTCCCGGAACACCCTCCTGACCTGC
Organism: uncultured Chloroflexia bacterium; assembly: GCA_963697135.1. Lineage (GTDB taxonomy): Bacteria > Chloroflexota > Limnocylindria > Limnocylindrales > CSP1-4 > Palsa-1033. Next base: position 59,425 of record CAVOMZ010000011.1, read on the forward strand.
CTCGCCCTGGCCGGCCTGGGGGCCGCCCAGGTGGCCTACTACACGAGCACGAACACGCTGATCCAGCTCCTTTCGCCGGCCCGCCTGCGGGGCCGGATCCTGAGCATCTACGTGCTCACCTCGATCGGGGTCTCGCCTCTCGGGAGCCTGCTGGCAGGGGGCATCGCCCAGCTGATCGGAGCCCCGGCCACCCTGGCCGGCGGAGGCGTCCTGACGGTCGTGGCCCTGATCAGCCTGATCGCCCTCGTACCCCGCCCTGTGGGACCTCCGGGTCGCGGGGATCGAAACCGACAGCGGAGCGCTCCGTCCCCGCGGCTGAGCCGCTTCGACATCGGCGCCCCGGCCGTGGCACTCTCTGGGCATGGTCGCCCTCAGCCCGTTCCGTGCCGTCCGTCCCGAGCCTGGCCAGGCCGCGGCGGTGGCCGCCGTGCCGTACGACGTCGTGAGCACGTCCGAAGCCCGGGCCCTCGCCGCCGGCAACCCGCTCAGCTTCCTGCACGTCTCGCGGGCCGAGATCGACCTGCCCGACGACATCGAGCCGCAGGCCGACCTGGTGTATGAGCGAGCCGCCGCCAACTTCGCCCGGCTCCGGGTCAGCGGCCCCCCTCGTGGAGGACGAGCCGAGCCTGTACGTCTATCGCCTCCGGATGGGCGATCACGTTCAAACCGGGATCGCCGGCTGCTTCTCGGTCGACGAGTACGAGCGGGACGTGATCCGCAAGCACGAACGGACCCGCAAGGACAAGGAGGACGACCGGACCCGGCACATCATCGAGCTTCGGGCCCAGACCGGCCCGGTCTTCCTGGTCTATGACGCCGCGGCCCGGATCGATCGGATCGTCGACGAGTCGACCGGCCGCCCGGCCCTCCTTGACCTCGTCGCTGACGATGGCACCCGCCACACGATCTGGCGCCTCGACGATCAGGCTCGTGACGCGCTGGTCGCCGCCTTCGCGGGCGTCCCGGTCATGTACATCGCCGACGGGCACCATCGGGCGGCCAGCGCGATGCGCGCCCGGAACGAGCTCCGCGCCCGCCCGAGCGCAGCGGCTGGATCGAGGCCGGCGACCGAGGCCGACACGTTCCTGGCCGTGGCCTTTCCCCACGACCAGACCCGGATCCTGCCCTACCACCGCTACGTGACCGACCTGGCCGGGCGCACGCCCGAGGAGTTCCTCGGGGCCTTGCGCCAGCAAGCCGAGGTCCGGCCATTGGACGAGCGCCGCCGGACGACGGCCCGAGCGAGCCGGGCTCGATCGCGATGTACCTCGCCGGGGCGTGGTACGAGATCCGCCTGGCGGCTTCAGCGGACGGCCCGACCGGGCCGACCGGCAGCAAGGCGTCCGCCTCCGACCGGCTCGACGTGGCCCGCCTCCAGGCCCAGGTCCTCGAGCCGCTGCTCAGGATCGGTGACCCGCGGACCGACCAGCGGATCGGTTTCGTAGGCGGAATCCGCGGATCCGCCGCCCTGGCAGCGCTCGTCGACAGCGGCTCGGCCGCGGTCGCCTTCGTCCTTCGGCCGGTCGAGATCCGGGACCTCATGCGGATCGCCGACGGCGGCGGGATCATGCCCCCCAAGTCCACCTGGTTCGAGCCCAAGCTGCGGGACGGCCTGCTCAGCCACCTGATCTGATTGGAGCGGTCGTGAAGGTCCTCGTCGCCGATCCGTTCGAACGTTCCGGACTCGACGGGCTGGCCGCGGCCGGCTGCGCGGTGATCCACGACCCGGCCCTCAAGGACGAGTCACTGGCGACGGCCCTGGCCGAGACCCGGGCCGAGGTCCTCGTCGTCCGCTCGACCCGGGTGACCGCCGAGATGCTCGACGGCGGCAACCTCGGCCTGATCGTGCGGGCCGGCGCCGGCTACAACACGATCGACGTGGCAGCCGCCTCGGCCCGGGAATTCTACGTCTCGAACTGTCCCGGCCGGAACGCGGTCGCGGTGGCCGAGCTGACCTTCGGCCTGATCCTCTCGCTCGACCGCCGGATCCCCGACAACGTGGCCGACCTGCGGGCTGGGCGCTGGGACAAGAAGGCCTACGGCCAGGCCCGCGGGCTGGCCGGCTCGACCCTCGGCCTGCTCGGCTTCGGGAGCATCGGCCAGGAGGTCGCCCGGCGGGCCCAGGCATTCGGGCTGGACCTCGTGATCTGGTCGCGCCGCTTCGAGGCCGGCGAACGGTTCGACCCGGCCGACTACGGCCTCGACCCTGCCCGCCGGGAAGTCGGGGTCCGGGCGGCCTCCTCGCTGGCGGAGGTTGCCGAGGCGGCCGACATCCTGAGCGTCCACCTGGCCCTGGGCGAGCCGACCCGGGGGATCGTCAGCCGGGACGTCATCGACCGGCTCCGGCCGGGCGCCTCGTTCATCAACACGGCCCGGGCCGAGCTGGTCGACTACGTCGCCCTGGCCGAGGCGGTTCGCACTCGCGGCATCCGGGCCGGCCTCGATGTGTTCCCGGATGAGCCGGCCAGCCCGACCGGGCCGTTCGAGGATCCGATCGTCGGCCTGCCCGGGGTCTACGGGACCCACCACATCGGGGCCTCGACCGACCAGGCCCAGGAGGCGATCGCCGCCGAGACCGTCCGGATCGTCGATTCGTTCCAGCGGACCGGCCAGGTCCCGAACGTCGTCAACCTGGCCCGCCGGACCCCGGCCAGCCACCGGCTGGTGATTCGCCACCGGGACCGGCCGGGCGTGCTGGCCCACGTCTTCGACGTCCTGCGCCGGGCCGACATCAACGTCCAGGAGACCGAGAACGTCGTCTTCGAGGGGGCCGAGGCGGCCGTCGCCCGGATCAACCTCGACGGCGCACCGACGCCCGCCCAGCTCGGCGCGATCCAGGCCGGCAACGACAACATCCTGAGCGTCCAGCTCGTGAGCCTGTAGGAGACCGCCGTGATCGAGACGAGCCGCATCTACAACTTCTCGTCGGGCCCGGCGGTCCTGCCCCTGCCCGTCCTCGAGCAGGTCCAGCGCGACCTCGTGGCCCTGCCCGGCGTGGGCATGTCGATCCTCGAGATCAGCCATCGATCCGAGACGTTCGAGGCGATCATCGCCCGGACCGAGGCCGATCTCCGTCGCCTGGCCGGGATCCCCGAGAGCTACCGGATCCTGTTCCTCCAGGGCGGCGCCAGCCTCCAGTTCTCGATGGTCCCGATGAACCTCCTGACCGAGGGCCGAACGGCCGACTACCTGATGACCGGCACCTGGGCCGACAAGGCGGTCAAGGAGGCCCGCCGGGTCGGCTCGGTCAACCCGACCGGCTCGACCGAGGCCGATGGCTACGCCCGGATCCCGGACGATTCCGAGTGCCAGCTGACGCCAGGCGCGGCCTACGTCCACATGACCTCGAACAACACGATCGAGGGCACCGAGTGGCCGCGCCTGCCCGAGGTCGAAGACGCTCCGCTCGTCTGCGATGCCTCGTCCGACATCTTCAGCCGCCCGCTCGACGTCGCCCGCTACGGCCTCGATCTACGCCGGCGCCCAGAAGAACCTCGGCCCGTCGGGCGTCGTCCTCGTGCTGATCCGCGAGGACCTCCTGGCGCGCTCGGCGAAGTCGCTCCCGGCGATGCTCAGCTACGCCGTCCAGGCCGAGAACAACTCGCTCTACAACACGCCGCCGACGTTCGGGATCTACGTCCTCGGCCTCGTCGTCCAGTGGCTGATCGGGCTGGGCGGCCTCGACGCGATCGACGCGATCAACGAGCGCAAGGCGGGCCGCCTGTACGACGAGCTGGATCGGACCGGCTTCTGGCGGCCGACGGCCGCCGCCGGCAGCCGGAGCCGGATGAACGTGACGTTCCGGCTGCCGAGCGAGGAGCTCGAGAGGCCGCTTCGTCAAGGAGGCGACTGCCGCCGGCTTCGACGGCCTGAAGGGCCACCGCTCGGTGGGCGGGATGCGGGCCTCGATCTACAACGCGTTTCCCGAGGCCGGGGTCGAGGCCCTCGTCGACTTCATGCGCGAGTTCGAGCGCCGGGCCGGCTAGGGTCCCGCGCCGGTGCCCACGCCGGCTAGTAGCGGCGGCCGCGCTGCCGGGCCAGATCGAAGGAGGCCGTGTCGGCAATCGCCATCACCGCCATCGTCCCGGCCTGGACCGGATCGGACACGACCAGGTCGACGTGCTCGCCGATCGAGCCGGCCATGTTCAGGGCGATCACCGGGATGCCCAGCTGGCGGAGCTCGTCGGCCGCCCGCGAGATCTCCCCGCCCATCAGCGAGCCGGCCAGGACGAGGCAGGCGGGCCCGGGGCAGGTCGGCCACGGCCCGGACGGCCTCCGCGATCTGATCCTCGCCCACGAGCGGGATCGTGTCGACGCTGATCCGTTCGCCCCGGAGGTTATGCCGGTCGGCCTCGCTCACCGCTCCGAGGGCCACCTGGGCGACCTGGGCGCCCCCGCCGATGACGATGATCCGTTTGCCGAAGACTCGATCGAGGGCCCGGGTGACCCGGACCGAGCGGATCACCGGCACGTTCGACAGGGCGGCCAGGAGCGCCTCCTCGGCAACGCCCTCGGTCTCCAGCTCGACCTCGACGAGCGACGGCTCGCCGCTCGTGTGGCGGACCGTCGACCATGTCCGGAGCCGACCGCCGGCGGCGCCGATCGCGTCGGCGATCCGGGCCGGGGCATCGGCCTGGTCGAGGTGGTCAAGGCGGAGGGCAACGGGCATCTGGCGCCGGGAGGTCATGGCGGCGATGGTAGCGCGCCGCAGGACCCCGGCCGTGGCGGAGTCCGGCGGATCGTGCCACCGGGTCGGCAGGATGCGGTCCGGAGTGGTCAGCCCACGACCCTGACGGGGCGTATCTTCTGTCGATGGACGTCCAGGCCGAGCGAGTCAAGGCCTTCCGAACCCTCCACGAGTCGGGTTGTTTCGTCCTGCCCAACCCGTGGGATGTCGGCAGCGCCCGCTTCCTGGCCGGCCTCGGCTTCAAGGCCCTGGCGACGACCAGCTCGGGCTTTGCCTGGTCGATCGGGCGAGCCGACAACGCGATCAGCCTGGAGCAGGCGCTGGCCCACTTCCGGGCCGTGGCGGACGCCGTCGAGATCCCGATCAACGCCGACTTCGAGGGCGGATTCGCCGCTCGAGCCGGAGGACGTCGGCGATCACGTCGGCCAGGCGATCACGCACCGGCATTGCCGGGCTGTCGATCGAGGACTCGACCGGCGACGAGGCAGATCCGCTCGTCCCGTTCGAGCTGGCGGTCGATCGGATCCGGGCCGCCCGGGCGGCGATCGACCGGAGCGGGCGGGGCGTCGTCCTGACCGGCCGGTCGGAGGGCTTCGTGGCCGACCGGCCCGACCTGGCCGAGACCGTCCGCCGGCTTCAGGCCTATGCCGCCGCCGGCGCCGACTGCCTCTACGCCCCGGGAATCCGGACGCCGGCCGAGATCTCGGCGGTCGTCCGGGCCGTCGCTCCAAAGCCGGTCAACGTCCTGGTCAGCAGCAGCTTCACGACGGTGGACGAGCTGGCCGGCGCCGGCGTCCGCCGGATCAGCGTCGGCGGCGCGCTGGCCCGGGCCGCCTGGGCGGGCTTCATCCGGGCCGCAACCGAGATCGCCGGGCAGGGCACGTTCGGCGGCTTCGACGGAGCGGCGACATCAGCCGAGATCGAAGGGGGATTTCCGGTGGGGGAGCGAGATGGCTGATCCGACCAGGTTCATGGAACGGTTCTTCAAGACGCTCGAGGGCGGTCGGCTCGACCAGATCGTCGCGCTGACCGCGCTCGACATCGTCTATGTCGACATGAGCGATCCGCGGCCGGTCACTGGACGGGCGGCCTATCGCGAGGTCATGGCCGGGATCTACGCCGGGCTGCCCGACTTCCGGGCGCTCAAGTGGACCCTCGTGGTCCAGGCCGACCGGGTGGCGGCCGAGCTGGAGCTCGGGCGGGACCCATCTCGGCCCGTTCCTGGGCTTCCGGCCTCGGGCGCCGAGATCCGCTGGCCGGCCAGCGCGTTCTACACCCTCAACCATGGCCGCGACCAGGTCGTCCGCGAGGTCTGGTACCACGACATGGGCTCGCTGAACCGGCAGCTCGCCGCCCAGAGCCCGCTGATCCAGTCCGCTCGCTCGAAGTAGCCCGCGTCCCGATCGGCCGGGGCGGCTCCCGGATCAGGGAGCGGCTGGTCCGTAGTCGAACCGTTCGATCTGGCGCTCGACCTCGGCCAGCTCCTCGGAGCTGAGGATCCGGGGCGTACCGAGCTGGCAGGCACGCCAGTACAGGGCCGCCAGCCATTCGAGCTTGACCGAGCGGTGGTAGGCCTCGGCCAGGTTGGCCCCCCAGGTGATCGCGCCATGATTGCCGAGGATCACGCCCGAGCGACCGGCCCCCGCCTCGGCCACGGCCCGGGCCAGCTCGTCCGAGCCGAAGACGTGATACGGCGGCAACCCGGACCGGGCCGCCCAGGATCACGATCTGGTAGTGGATCGCCGGCAGCTCCTGGGCGACGGTCCCGATGACCGTGGCGAACGGCGAATGGGTATGGACCACCGCCCCGGGCTCGAACGCGCGATAGACCGCGAGATGCATCGGCGTCTCGGTCGAAGCCGGCCAGCGGCCGCCGACCGCCTGGCCCTCGAGGTCGACCAGGGCGACGTCCGTCCGGGGACATCGTCTCGTAGCTCCGGTTGCGCGGGGTGATCGCGATCCGCTCGCCTGAGCGCCGGCTGACGTTGCCCGAGGTGCCGCTGACCAGGCCCTCACGGGACATTCTCCGGGCGTATTCCACGACCTCGGCGCGCTCGGTGGCGAGCTCGCTCGTCGGTTCGGGGCCAGTCATCGAGCCCATGGTATCGAACGGTCCAGGACGCCGGGCGATGTCGTAGGCTTGCCGCGATGTTCCCGATCAGCCCGGCCTGGATCGGCGGAGCGGGTCGCCCATGAGCGACGCGCTACCCCCGCGGCGCCTCCGCGCGGCTGTCGTCGGACTGGGCTTCATCGGCCCATTCCATGTCGACGCGGTCCGCCGGGGTGGCTATGGCGACGTCGTTGCCCTCGTCGGAACCGATCAGGCCCGGACCGAGGCGCGGGCGCGGGGCCTGGGCATCGAACTGGCGACGACCGACCTCGGGGCGGTCCTGGCGGACGAGCGGATCGACATCGTCCACGTCTGCACCCCGAACTCCAGCCACGTCCCGATCGCCCAGGCAGTGCTCGATGCCGGCAAGGATCTCGTCCTGGAGAAGCCGGTCGCCACGGACCTCGGATCGGCCCGGGCGCTCGCCCGGCAGGCGGCCCAGCAGGGGCGCCACGCGATGGTCGCCCTGACCTACCGGGGCTATCCGATGGTCGCCCAGGCGAGGGCCCGGGTCGCCCGGGGAGAGCTGGGTGCCTTGCGCCTCGTCCAGGGGGCCTACCTCCAGGACTGGCTGGCCGACGAGAACGCCATGAACTGGCGGGTCGAGCAGGCCCTCAGCGGTCCGTCGCGCGCCGTGGGCGACATCGGGACCCACTGGCTCGACCTGGTCGAGTTCGTCTCGGGTGAGCGGGTCGAGGCGGTCATCGCCGACATGCCCACGTTCATCACCGAGCGGAACGGCCGGCCGGTCGACACCGAGGACGCCGCGACCCTGCTGGTCCGGTTCGGCAGCGGAGCCCGCGGGTCGTGCCTGGTCAGCCAGATCAGCCGGGGCCACAAGAACTCGCTGTGGGTCGAGCTGACCGGCTCGGCTGAGACGCTGCGCTGGGAGCAGGAGGCGGCTGAGCGGCTGTGGTTCGGGCGGAGCGACTCGATCTCCGTGGTCGAGCGCGAGCAGGATCCGTCCCAGCTCGTCGGCTCCCCGTCGCCGCCCGCCGGCCATTCGGAAGGCTGGCCAGCTGCCCTGCGCGATCTCCTTCGGCCGTTCTACGCCGCGATCGCCGCCGGCCAGCCGCCCCCGGCACCGGGCGGCGCGTCGAGCTACCCGACCCTGTTCGACGGAGCCCGCAGCATCGCCCTGCTCGAGGCCGTGATCGCCAGCGCCCGCGACCAGCGCTGGACCAGCGTCGAGTAGCCGACTAGCTCCGGCTCAGGCGGCCAGCTCGATCAGCAGCCGATCGGTGTGCCCGACGTGGGCCAGCCGATCGAGGATCCGGTGCCGGGCCTGGGACGCATCGGCGACGATCGTCGAGCAGGCGAGCCACAGGCGGCCACCGCGGGCGACGACCTGGGTCGGCGCACCGCAGGAGCAGAAGGGTTCAACGTGGTCGGCGGCCTCGATCATCTCGAGAACGGTCTGGCTATCCATCATGATCGCGTCCAATGAATTACGATACGGTTCGTAGCGTATAGTATCAGGATGGAACGAAGCCGGCAACTCCCCCGTCGCGGACGCCCGAGAAGCGATCGAGTCGACCGGGCGATCCTCGACGCCGCCCGGGAGGTCCTCGTCTCGGAGGGCTTCGCCGGGCTCCGGCTGGAGCACGTCGCGGCGCGGGCCGGCGTGGCCAAGACGGCGATCTACCGACGCTGGGGCTCCAAGGAGGAGCTCTCGCTGGCGGTTCTCGAGGAGCTCGGCGCGCCCCACATCCGGATCGCCGAGACGGGCAACACCCGGCAGGAGCTGCTGGCGGCCACGACCAACGCGATGCGGGCGGTCGTCGACACCGACTTCGGTCCGGTCATCGAGGCGCTCATGTCGCAGATCGCGATGAACCCCGAGATCGGCGATCCCTTCCGGGCGACGATCGTCCAGGGCCGGCGCGACGAGATCCGGCGGGCGATCGATCGAGGGATCGCCCGGGGCGACCTGCGGCCGGATGCTGATACCGAGATCGCGACCGAGCTGCTCGTCGGGCCGGTGTACTTCCGGCTGATGTTCGGGGGCGAGCTGACCGACGACTTCGCCGAACGCGTCGTGGATGCCGTCATCGCCGGCTACCGGGCCTGACTTGACCCCTAGCCGGGCGGGGTAGCGGGCCGTACAGTGCGCGGTAGCGCGCTGCAGGGAGGTTGGACTTGGACGTCGTCCTGGTTGGCTTCATCGTCGGCTATATCTACGCCGGCTTTCGGTCCGGGTTCCTGCTCCGTTTGCTGGGCATCGCCTTCCTCGGCATCGCCTTCGTCGCGAGCGCCTACATCCGGGTCCCGATCGGCCTGATCGCCAGCACCTTCTTCCCGAGCATCCCCTCGGACTACGCCAACCTGGTCGGCCAGGCGATCGCCTTCCCGGCAATCCTGGCCGCGCTCCACATCGCTCGCCACGTTGTGATGGGTGACGTCAAGGTCCATGGGATGGTCGCCGAGGGGACCGACAAGCTCCTGGGGGCGATCCTCGGCGGAGTCGAGGCGATCCTGATCCTGTCGGTCGGGATCGTCATCCTCGACACGTACTTCGGGACGAGCTCGACCCTGGGGCCCGAGTTCCACTCGGGCTTCCTGAAGTCGTTCACCGAGGCGGTCAACGCGTCGGAGACGGTCAAGATCCTGCGGGCGACGACTGTCCCGTTCGTCCTGGCCGTCCTCGGGCCGCTCCTGCCCAAGGACATCAGCACGATCTTCCCGAGTGGGCTGCCCACCCGCCTGCCGTTCCCGAACCCCTGAGCCCGGCCGGAGCGCTCCCGCCCGGGTCCGGAATCAAAGTGCCCGGCGAGGGTCGTCGCCGGGCACATTGAGGAAGCGCGACTCGCTCAGGTCGTAAGCGGCGCAGCCGATGGAACGATCGCGGTCGGCTTGGCCGGGTGCCAGGGCACGCCCAGGAGCGGCAGCAGGTAGCGGTCGAAGCCGTAGTAGCCGGCGACCTTCCAGGCCAGGATCAGCCCGATCGTGAAGGCGAACATGATCGGGTTCACCGAGGCCGAGCCGGCCAGCATGTAGGACATGTTCATCGTCGCCCCGAAGAAGGCGGCAATCCCGGTCAGCGACTCCCAGGAGCAGGCCGATCCCAACGGCCAGCTCACCGACCGACACGACCCAACCCATCCACGTCTGCGCGTTGTGGTCGATCAGGAACTGCAGGAACGTGCGGTACCACTCGAAGGTGATCGCGGCGTGGCCGGTGGTGGGGATCGCCACGGCGCTCTTCCAGTAGCCGAGTAGGGCCGCTCCGCCGTCGGTCCAGCCGGTCCCGGTGATCTTCTCCCAGCCGGCGACTGCCCACTCGAACCCGAGGAACAAGCGGATCGGCAGCCAGATCAGTCCGGCCCGGGTGTTACCGAAGAGGTATCTGGTGAAGGCCGGTCCCTCGACCTCGACTGTCTCTGCCTGGGGCGACTTGCGATCCTCGAACAGGAGGACGAGGACGGCGATCATCAGGACCCAGAACGCGACAGTGGCCACCGTCCGGGCCGTCGAGCCGGCCTCCGGAAAGAACCACGGGTTCACCATGTAGAACAGGATCACGGCTGCGACGATGCCCAGGGGCACTGCCAGCGCCCGATTGCGAGCCAACATCTCGAGCACGACCTCACGTTTGTCGTCGGAGCGGTCGATCCCGGACTACCCGGATCGTGACCCCATCCGCTGACCGGAGGATCGCCCGGTTCGGTCCGCCCGCCGAGGGCCGAAGGTCACCCTGTTCCGGGACGTCACGCCTTGATGATCAGGGCCGTGACGATGAGCGGGCAGGCTACGATGGTCGAATGCCAGCCCAGGACAGGCCGCTCGAGGGCGATCCGATGGCTCCGAACGAGGCGATCCCGGGCGGCGAAGCGTCCCTCGATGCCGACGGCCGTCGAGTCTGCCCCCATTGCGGCCAGGCGGTGCCGCCCCTGCCGTTCTGCGTCCGTTGCGGGCGGGGCTTCGACCGGATCCACGCCCGGCATGAATATGCCGCCCACCCGGGCGAGAGCGCCCGCGCCCTGAGCCTCTTCTCGACCCTCTTCCCCCACCTGCGGCCCGGCCGGCTACGACTCGTTCCGGCACGCCTTCTGGCTCGGCCTGCTGGTCGTGGCCGGCCTCGTCGTCAGCGGCTTCTACCCGGTTGCCCTCGTCGTCTCGGCCCTGTTCGTGCCCATCCTCTTCGCCCTCTACTTCATCGACGTGGACCTGTACGAACGGGCGCCCCTGGCCGGCATCGCGGCCACCCTGGCCTGGGGGATCCTGGCCGGAGCGGTCATCGGGGTCATCGATCGGGCGGTCAGCGGCTCGGGCTCGGCCGACAGCGGGGCCGACCCGACGATCAGCGTCCTGGCAACGGTCGGGCTGGCCCTGCTGGGCGCCGGGCTGGCCGCCCTTGGACCGCTCTCCCTGATCCGGCATCGCGCCTTCAACGACGTCCTCGACGGGGCGACGTTCGGGGCGATCGCCGGGGCCGCCTACGCGGCGACGTCCGGCCTCGTCCGGGCGGGCAGCCTGATCACGGCCGGCCTGCGGCCAGGAGGCGATCCCCTGCCCTGGCTGGTCCGCCTGCTCACCCTCGGGGTGGTCGAGCCGATCCTCCTGGCAGCCGTCCTTGGCGCCGTCTGCGGCGCGTTCTGGCTGCGCTACCGATCCCCCGTCCGGGACCGCAACGCGCTCGGCCGGCTGGGCCGGCCCGGGTTGGCGGTCCTGGCCGGGCTGGTCCTGATCGGCCTGACGGCCTGGGCCCGGGCAATCCTGGACGTCGTGGGCGGACTCGTGATCGCCACGGTCGTGGCGGCGTTCAGCCTGGTCTGGCTCCGGGCGACGATCCAGGTGGGCCTGATGGAAGAGGCGAACGAGGCCGAGATCGGCCCGCCGATGCGCTGCCCGAACTGCGGCCGAATGACCCCCGGGCACACGTTCTGCGGCTGGTGCGGGATCTCGCTCCAGGCCCTGCCGCGGTCGGTCCCGGCAACGAGCGTCGAGGCGGATCCAGCCGAGGCGGCGGGGTGACCTCGGGAGGCTGGGCGCCCGGCTCGCCGTCGAACTGGTCGGCCCAGGAATCGCACTCGAGCAGTGCCTTCATCCGGCTCGGCCTGATCATGCTGGTCGTGGTCGTCGTGGCCGTGCTGATCGTGGGAGCCCTGGCTCCTTCGACTCCGCCGGCCGAGTGCCCGGTGACCTCGGCGCCCTGCAGCGTGCCCCCGGCTCCGCCGGTCGTGGCCCCGGCTCCGCCGGCCGCCGGACAGGGCGGCCAGTCAGCGACCGCCGAGCTCGTCGACGGGCCGGCCTGGTCGAGCTCGGACCTCGGCGCATCGCTCCACTACAACAGCGACGAATGGGTCGTCCAGGAGAGCGACCCTGACCTGCTCCAGCTCATCTCGCCATCGGACTCGAATGGCTCGGAGCGGGATGACTGGGTGATCGTCGAGGTCGTTCCGGCCAGCACCGCCACGCCCGACCAGCTGCTCAAGGCCCGGGTTGCATCGCTGGCCAAGTCGGTCCCCGACCTGGCCGCCGATTCGGACCCGTACTACCGGATCAACGGCCCGGAGATCGGCAACGTCGCCGGCACGGCCGGGGTCTACGCAGGAACCCTCGACGACACCGACGGAACCCCGATCGCCCCGGTCCGCTATTCGATCGTGGCGGCCACCGACGGCCGGATCACGGTCGCCCTGACGGTCCGAACCCTGAACCCGGACGAGACCGCCGACCAGGGGCCGCCGGTCCTGACCTGGCACATGCTCTCGCGCCAGCTGGCCGACGTGATCCTGGAGGACTTCCGATGGCCGGCAGCGCAGTAGGCCGGCCGGCGGGCCGATCACCCCGCCTGGCTCGGCGAAGCGCGGTGCTGCTCGGCCTGCTCGTCGGCCTGCTCCCCCTGGGCGGAGCCAGCCTGGCCGGGTCGCTCGCCCTGGCCTCGGGCCGTACGGGCCCGGCCGGGTCCGCGCGGCCGGAGCGGTTCCGGCGGAGCGGCCGGCGCGGTCGAGCCAACGACCGGCGGATCCGGCCGAGCTGATCGACTTCCAGGCCGACCTGCTGATGCCCGGCTACGGCCAGGTCGCCGCCCTGGCGGCCGCCGTGGCCGACCCAGCCAGCCCCGAGTACCGCCAGTTCATCACGCCGGCCGAGTTCGGAACCCGGTTCGGGCTGCCCCAGGCCGCGATCACGACGGTCGTCGACTGGTTCGAGGCCCGCGGGTTCACGGTTCGGACCGAGCCGGCCAACCGGAGCGCGATCGGCCTGCGCGGGACGGCGGCCCAGCTTCAGCGGGCCCTGGGCGTCGATCTGGTCGACCTGGGCGACGGCGGTAGCGGCAGCCACCTGGCCCTGACGCCGGCGGTCGTGCCGGCGTCACTGCGCCCATACGTGACCGCGATCAGCGGCCTGGACACGTCCTTGGCCACCCGTCCGAAGCCCCATTTCGGCCCGGCCGATGGGCTTCGACCGGCCGATCTCGCGAAGGCCTACGGGCTCGCTCCGCTGCGCGCCGAGGGCCTCGATGGGTCCGGCCAGGCGATTGCGGTCGTCTCGTTCGACACGTTCGACCCGAAGGACATCGCCGCCTTCGACAAGGTCACCGGGATCAGCGGCCCGGCCGTCCAGGCGATTCGGCTGCCGGGCGCGGCGAAGAAGCCGGGCGACTCGCAGACCGAGGTCTCGCTCGACCTCGAGACGATCCGGGCTATCGTCCCGAAGGCCCAGATCTACGACTACGAGGCTCCCCAGAGCGCCGACTGGAGCGACATCATCGACCGGATCGTCGAGGACCACAAAGCCCAGATCGTGTCGGTCAGCTGGGGCCTGTGCGAGCCGCTGGCCCAGCCCGCGGTCGGAGATCCCGATGACGTCGCCCTGGCCAGCGCCGAGCTGGCCGGCCTGAGCATCTTCGTCTCGAGTGGCGACTCCGGCGCCTACGACTGCCTGAACTCGCGGCGACGGCAACCAGCGCGATTTCCGGCTGGCCGCTGACTATCCGGCGGTCAGCCCGCACGTGATCGCCGTCGGCGGGACCTACCTGTCGCTCCACCAGGACGGCAGCTTCCTGGGTGAGGCCGCCTGGCAGGATCCGCTCGGCCAGTCGGGCTCGGGGGGCGGGCTCAGCACGGTCTTCCCGCGGCCGTCCTGGCAGGCCGGCCCGGGTGTCGTCAGCTCGGCCTCGAACGGCCGGCGCCAGGTCCCGGACGTAGCCGGACCGGCCGATCCGGCGAGTGGCCTGTTCGTCGTATCCGGCGGCCAGGCCGAGGAGGTCGGCGGGACGAGCGCGGCCACCCCGTTCTGGGCCGGCTCGATGGTCCTGGCCGCCCAGCTCGCCGCGACCGACGGGATCACCGGGCTGGGCTTCCTCGACCCGGTGCTCTATTCGATCGCGGCGGCCCACCAGGGCGATGGCTCGATGTTCCACGACGTCACCGTCGGGGCGAACCTGCATTACCCGGCCACGGCCGGCTGGGACTTCGCGACCGGCTGGGGCAGCCCCCGGCTGGACAGCCTGGTCCCGGCGATCGTGGCCTACCTCCAGGCCCACCCCCACTGAGGCCGAAGCCACCGCGGCGAGTCCGGGCGACGAACCCGGGCCCGGCGAACCGGGCCCGGCCGCATCGCCCGGCGGCTAGGGCTTGGCGACCGAGAAGTCGGCCACGCCCTGACCGGTCACATCGCCAGGCTTCGAGTCGCCCTGCCAGCCGTACAGCGGCAGGCCGTTGTAGGTGACCTGGAGGGAACCGTCGGAGCCGGGTCAGGGTCGCGAAGGTCCCGCTCACGCCGCTGCCGCCCGTTGCGCTCGAACCCGCCGGAACGGCAAGCGGCGGCCAGGCCGTGGCGCAGCCGCCGCGTGCAGGTCGAGCTCGTCGCCGTGTCGCCGGCGTGGGTGTACAGGGTCAGCCCGTTCGGGCCGACGAGGACCGGCCCGAGGCTGGTTGTGGCCATCCCGACGACCACCCCGGCCGAAGCCGAGGCAGGAGCGGTTGAAGCCGGAGCGGTTGAGGCCGGCGGCGCGACGCTGGCCGGAGCGGCGGTGGCAGGCGGCGCGGCGGTAGCGGGAGCGGCGGTGGGAGGGGCCGCGGTCGCCGCCGACGAACAGGCAGCGACGGCCAGGGCGACGGCGAAGAGACCGCCGGCAACACGGCCGGACATGGTGAGGGATCGTCGATTCATCGGTCGTTCTCCACGTGATCGGGCGGCATTGCCGCCGGCGGACGATGCTGGGTCCGCCCTTTCCGATACGCCGCCCGCGCGCCGGACGGTTTCCCGGCCGCTCCGGCCAGCGCAGCCGACCGCTCAGCCGATCCTGAGGCCGTCCATGCCGCCGTCGACGGCGAGGAGCGTCCCGGTCGTCGAGCTCGAGAGCGGGCTGGCCAGGTAGGCGATCGCCTGGGCGACCTCGGCGGCGAGACGAGCCGGCCCATCGGCTGGCGGGCCCGCAGGGCAGCCGCGGCGGCGTCGCGATCGGCGGCCTGGTCGAGGAGCCGGCCGACCCAGGGCGTGTCGGCCGTGCCCGGGATCACCGCGTTGACCCGGATCCCTTCCCGGACGTGATCGGCGGCCATCGCCAGGGTGAGCGCCGCGACGGCGCCCTTGCTCGCGCCGTAGACCGCCCGCTGGGGAACCCCGACCGTGGCGACGACGGAGCAGGTGTTGACGATCGAGGCGTGGGCCGAGCGGCGGAGGCGCGGGCAGGGCCGCCCGGGTGACCCGGGCGATCCCGACGACGTTGACGTCGAGCACCCGGTGCCACTCGGCGTCGTCGTTCGCCGCGATGTCGCCGACCGCGCCGATCCCGGCGTTGTTGACCAGGACGTCGATCCCGCCGAGCTCGGCGACGACCGCGCTCGATCGCCGCCCGGACGGTCGCGTCGTCGGTCACGTCGCAGGCAAGATCGATCCGATTCGGCCCGGCCGTCCCGGCAGCCGGCTCCGTCAGGGTCCGGTCGAGGCAGGCGACCCGGGCGCCCCGGCGCGAGCAGCAGCTCGACCGTGGCGGCCCCGATCCCGCTCGCGCCGCCCGGTCACCACGGCCACCAGCCCGTCGAAGTCATTCATCGCCACGTCCCTCCTCTGCTGCGACCTGTCGTTCAGGGCCGCGGGTCGACATGGATCTTCGGGCCTGGGCCGGCGCCCTCGGGACGCCAGCCCGCCAGCACGTCGCCGACCTGGTCCGAGCCCAACCGTGGCCGCCACCAGCGGGCGCGGGATCGACGGCCCCGTCGGCGTACTGCTCGATGGCGCCGGCCAGCCCGCGCCGAGGCGCCCAGGATGCCGACCGCCGTGACGTCCTTGAGGACGAGCTGTGCGGGTGTCGATCAGGCTCGGCGTACCGGCCAGCCCGATGAGGACGAGCCGGCCTCCCGGGCTCGACCAGCTCGAGCGCCGAGGGCCGGCATGTCGCGGTCGGTTCGAGGCATCGATGACCGCGTCCCAGGCCAGGCCGGGGATCTCCGCCGGCGAGGCCGCGACCGCGAAGCCGAGCGTGCCTGGCGAATGCGATCGAGCGGGCCGATCGCCCGACCAGGTGGACCTCGGCGCCCCGGGCCCGGGCAAGCTGGGCGGCCAGCAGCCCGATCGTGCCCGGCCCCGAGGATGAGCAGCCGGTCGCCCGCGGCCGGCCCGGCGGCCTCGACCGCCCGGAGGGCGTTGCCGCCCGGCTCGACCAGCGCGCCGGCCATGTCGTCGACCGCGTCGGGCAGCGCGAGCAGGCCGCGCGCCGGCACGGCCAGCTGCTCGGCGAGGGCTCCGGCGAAGCCGCCCCGGATGCCGATCTCGAACCGGTCGGCGCAGACGTGGTGCCGGCCGGCCCGGCAGCGCGGGCAGGTTCCGCAGCCGATCATCGTGTCGGCGGTCACCCGCCGGCCGAGCCAGGCCTGGATCGACGCCCGGCCCGACCGCCGCGACACGGCCGCACCACTCGTGGCCGAGCCGGATCGGATAGGCCGCCTGGCCCTGGGCAGGTAGGCCATCTCGCCGGTGAAGAACTCGACGTCGGTGCCGCACAGCCCGACCCGGGCCACGTCCACGACCACCTCGCCGGCAGCGGCCCGCGGCGGGGCGACCTCCTCGACGCCGATCGACCGGGCCCGCTCAGGACGAACGCGCGCATTCAGGCCGGTCCGCTGATCACGGCTCGGCGGTCAATGCGAGTCGCGGCTGACCTGGTCGCCGCTCGAGCCGACCAGGAAGTCGAGGTCGGCGCCGGTGTCGGCCTGGCGGACGGTCTCGACGTACAGCCGCTGCCAGCCCCGGTCGGGCGCCGCGAAGGCCGCCACGGGCGGCGGCGGCCGGCGCGCGCCGGCGCAGCTCGTCGTCGCTCAGCTCGACCTCGAGGCGGCGGGCCGGGACGTCGAGGCTGATCAGGTCGCCGGTCCGGATCAGCCCGAGCGGGCCGCCGGCCGCCGCCTCGGGGGTCACGTGGAGGACGACGGTGCCGTAGGCGGTGCCGCTCATCCGGCCGTCGCAGATCCGGACCATGTCCCGGACGCCCTGCCGGAGGAGCTTGGCGGGGAGGGGCAGGTTGGCGACCTCGGGCATGCCCGGATAGCCCCGCGGCCCGCAGCCGCGCAGGACCAGGATCGAATCGGCGTCGACGTCGAGGTCCGGGTCGTCGATGCGGGCGTGGACGTCCTCGATCGAGTCGAAGACGAGCGCCCGGCCGCGATGCCGGAGCAGCTCCGGCGAGGCAGCCGCCGGCTTGATCACGGCACCGGTCGGGGCCAGGTTGCCGTACAGGACGGCAATCCCGGCCTCGGCCTGGAGCGGCGCTCGACCGCTCCCGGATCACCTCGGGATCCCAGATCCGGGCGGCCTCGAGGTAGTCGACCAGGGGCCGGCCGGTCACGGTCAGGGCGGTCGGGTCGAGCAGGTCGCGCACCTCGCGCAGGACGGCCAGGACGCCGCCGGCGCGGTACAGGTCGTCCATCAGGAAGCGACCGGCCGGCTGGAGGTCGACCAGGAGCGGCACGCCCGCGCCGGTTCGGTCGAAATCGTCCAGGTCGAGCTCGATCCCCAGCCGGCCGGCGATCGCCAGGAGGTGGACGACGGCGTTCGTCGAGCCGCCGACCGCGGCCAGGGCGACGATCGCGTTGAGGAACGAGCCCCGGGTGATGACCGGCTCGGCCGGCGGTCCTGCCTCGACCATCTCGACCGCCAGCCGGCCGGTCGCCTGGGCGGCCTCGAGCAGCCGGCTGTCGGCCGCCGGCGTGCCGGCCAGCCCGGGGATCGTCGTGCCCAGCGCCTCGGCCATGATCGCCATCGTCGAGGCGGTGCCCATCGTGTTGCAGTGGCCGCGGCTCCGGATCATCGACGACTCGGACTGCACGAAGTCGGCCTCCGACAGGTTCCCGGCCCGGACCTCCTCGGACAGCCGCCAGACGTCCGTCCCGCAGCCCAGGGCCGGCCCCCGGAACGTCCCGCTGAGCATCGGCCCGCCCGGCACGACGACCGCCGGCAGGTCGACCGAGGCGGCGGCCATCAGGAGCGCGGGGATCGTCTTGTCGCAGCCGCCCAGGAGGACGACCCCGTCGATCGGATTGGCTCGGAGCATCTCCTCGGTGGCCATCGCCGCCATGTTCCGCCAGAGCATCGCCGTCGGTCGGACCTGGGTCTCGCCCAGGGACACGACCGGCAGGTTGAGGGGAATGCCGCCCGCCTCGTAGACCCCCTTCTTGACGCTCTCGGCCACCTCGTTGAGATGGGCGTTGCACGGGGTCAGGTCCGAGGCGGTGTTGGCGATCGCGATCTGGGGCCGCCGCGAAGGCATCCGCCGGCAGGCCGCGCCGCATCCAGGCCCGGTGGATGTAGGCATTCCGGCCGCTCCCGGCGTACCACTGCGAGCTCCGGCGTTCGGGCACGACTGCCTGCCTTTCGGGAATCAGGTCGCGACGGTGAGCCGCTCGACAAGGGTAACGATCGGGCCCGGCTGCCGCAGCCGTGCTGGCCGCTCGCAATGCGGTGCAGCGGGACACCAATTCGATAGGAGTTTCAGCGGGCCTGTGGTAGTACTTCTGACCCAGCCTGCCGGCGAGTCATCGATCGGTGTCCGATCGGGGGCGGCAGGCAATCAGAAGGACGTGCCCGATGCTTGCGAGCCTGTTCGAGCGGCTCTCGTCAAACGAGGATGGCCAGGGACTTGCCGAATATGCCCTGATCCTCGCCCTCATCGCCATCGTGGCGATCATCGCCCTGCTGTTCCTCGGCGGCCAGGTCAGCACGATCCTGAGCGACGTGGGCCACTCGGTCTAATCCCGGCGGCCAATCGGCCGCCAGCTCGCCGCTCGGCGAGCTCGATCATCGTTTGGGAGCCGGCTCGGTCGAGCCGGCTCTCTGCGTCAGCGGATCAGCCCGATGACGTTCGAGGTGGCTCCGGCCAGGCCGATCGCCACGAGCAGGGCCGCCGAGCCGACGGCGAAGCGCGGGAAGCGCCGGAGGACCCGGTCCAGGGCCAGGAGCATCACCACGATCGCCCCTCCCTTGAGCAGGGCCGGCCCAAGCGGGCCTGCGGCCAGGTACAGGACCTGGGCCAGGGGATTGCTCTCCGCGCCGATCCCGACCCGGGCCACCGCGGGCACGAAGGTCAGCAGGTCCAGGAGCTGGGCGACGACGACCACCGCCAGCAGGGCCAGGTAGCGGCTGGGCCCGGACGCTGGCCGGGCAAATACGCCCGAGCCTGGCCCGGGATCGATCGATCCGAGGTGCATGGCCCAAGAATCCGGTCCCCGAGCGGGCCTGTCCACAGGACCTCTGTCCTGCCCGACCGATCTGGTTGGCCCGGTGGCGCGTATCCAGGCCGTGATCGAGACGAGGTCGAACGGGCAATCAACCGGCTGGGCCCTGGGCTTCCGCGGCCTCTACCGCGTCCTGCGCCTGGTGGACCCATTCCTTCGCCACGCCTGGCTGGCGTACGGCATGGGCAACGTCGTCGAGGTCACGATCGACGGCCGGCGCAGCGGACGGCCGCGCCGGATCCTGATCGGGCTGCTTGTCGCCGACGGCCAGTGGTTCATCGGCCATCCGAACGGGGAGGCGGAGTGGACCCGGAACCTCGACTCGGCCGGAGGCGCCCTCCTCCTCGGCTGGCCGGGCCAGCCTCCGGTCCGATTCGAGGCGAGCCTCCTGCCGTTCGGTCCGGACCGGGATCGGGCGATTCGGGCAACGGGCCAGCACCCGTTCCCGGGCAACCTGATCTACTGGCTGGGCCGGGGTCACGTTGCCAGGACCGGCCGCTACTACCGCCTCGAGCTCGACCCGGATGGCTGACCTTCGGATCGGCCTGATCGCGGCCCCGCCCAGGCTCAGCCGGGTGATCGACAGGCCAGTCCGGCCGAGGGCGACCCGGTCGGTCGCCTCCACCTACCTCGGACCCCGGGCCCGGCCAGCCACGTCCCGGCCGGTCCAGGCGGATCCTCCGGGGTAGCTGAACGTGGCGATCGACTCCGGCTTCATGGCGATCGAATAGCCCGGAGCCCGGGGCGCCAGGTAGCGCCCGTCGCGCACGACGACCGGGTCGACGAAGTGCTCGTGGAGGTGGTCGACGTACTCGACGACCCGGTTCTCGAGCGAGCCGCTGACGGCGATGTAATCGAAGATCGACAGGTGCTGGACGTACTCGCACAGGCCGACGCCGCCGGCGTGGGGACAGACCGGCACCCCGAACTTGGCCGCCATCAGGAGCACCGCGAGGACCTCGTTGACGCCGCCCAGGCGGCAGGCATCGACCTGGCAGAACGAGATCGCCTCGGGCCTGCAGGAGCTGCTTGAAGATCACCCGGTTCTGGCAGTGCTCGCCGGTCGCGACGCCGATCCCGTAGGGCGCGAGCGCCCGGGCGATCCGGGCGTGGCCGAGGATGTCGTCCGGGCTCGTGGGCTCCTCGATCCACCAGGGCTGAAATGGCGCGAGCCGCTCCATCCAGCGCGATCGCCTGGTCGACGTCCCAGACCTGGTTGGCGTCGATCATCAGGATCCGCTCGGGCCCGATCTCCTCGCGGACGATCGCGCAGCGCGGCGGATGTCCTCGTCGAGGTCGCGTCCGACCTTCATCTTGAAATGGGTCCAGCCGGCGGCGACGCCTTCCCGGCACAGCCGTCGGACCTTGTCGTCGGGATAGCCGAGCCAGCCGGTCGAGGTCGTGTAGGCGGGATAGCCGTCGGCCAGCATCTCGGCCTCCCGGGCGGCCTTGCCGGGGCCTGGCGCTCGCAGCAGCTCGAGCGCCTCGGCCGGGCTCAGGGCATCGGTGATGTAGCGGAACGGGATGCACGCGACGAGCTCGTCCGGGGTCATGTCGGCCAGCGAGCTGCCAGAGCGGCTTGCCCTCGGTCTTGGCATAGAGGTCCCACACGGCGTTGACGATCGCGGCGGTCGCCAGGTGGATGACGCCTTTCTCGGGGCCGACCCAGCGCAGCTGGCTGTCGCCCACGATCTCGTTCCAGAACGCGCCGAGATCGTCGGTCAGCGACTCGAGGCTGCGCCCGACGACCATCGGCGCGAGCGCCTCGATCGCCGCGACGCACAGCTCGTTGCCCCGGCCGCTGGTAAATGTCAGGCCGTGGCCCTCGAGGCCGGCCGGGTGGTCGGTCTGAAGCACGACGTAGGCCGCCGAGTAATCGGGGGCGACGTTCATCGCGTCGGATCCGTCCAGCTCGTTCGAGGTCGGAAATCGCACGTCCGAGGTGATGGCAGCGGTGATCGTGACCGGCACGCTGGGTCTCCGGGGAACGGCTTGGGCGGGGAACGGCTTGGGCGGGGAACGGCTTGGGCGGGGAACGGCCTGGTCCCGGGAGCGGGTAGGGCCCGGGAACGGCCAGGGCTGACCGCCATTAAACACCGCGCCGCGGGGCCGGCGCCGTGGGATGGACAGCAGCGGTTACGGCGCTGGCTCGAGGCGCCGCTCGTGGCCTCTCCCCGCGCAACTGCCGCTGGTTTCTGCCGAATAGCAGCCCCCGTAATCTTACGCGGACCTTGGGCGGACCCGGCTGGGCGATTCGACCAAAACGGCTCGGACTCACCCTGGTTCAAGCACAGAATCGAGCCGGTCTCCGGCGCCCCACGCCCGTCGACCGGCCGAGAACCGGCTGATTCTCGGCGCAGCACTACGGGGGCTAATAAACGACAGAAACGGGGCCCGGATGTGGCTCGGCGACGACTCTCCGGCGGCCACTCCCCGCGCCACGCCCGGCGGCGACTCCCGGCGGCCACTGCCCCGCGCCACTCCCCGCGGCCACTCCCTCGCGGCCACTCCCTGCGGCCACCTCGCCCGCGGCCACTCCCCGCGCCACTCCCTGCGGCCCCTCCCCGCGGCCACTCCTCGCGCCACTCCCTGGGCCGCTCCCCAGCGCCAACCAGCGGAGGACAATGCGGCGATGCAGAAGCTTCTCAACGATCCGGCCGATTTCGTCGATGAGATGCTCGAGGGGCTCGTCCTGGCTCACCCGACCCAGGTTCGGCGGCTGGTGGCCGAGCCCCGGGCGATCGTCGCCGCCCGCCGGCCGACCAATCGAGTGGCGATCGCAACCGGCGGCGGCTCCGGTCACCTGCCCCTCTTCGTCGGCTATGTCGCCCTGGGCCTGATCGACGGCTGTGCCGTGGGCAACCTGTTTGCGTCGCCGAGCAGCGATCAGATGCTCGAGGTGACCCGGGCGATCGATGCGGGCCGCGGGGTCCTCTACCTGTACGGCAACTACGGCGGCGATCGGATGAACTTCGATCTCGCTGCCGAGCTGGCGGCCGCCGAGGGAATCCCGGTGGCGACCGTGCTCGGGGCGGACGACGTCGCCTCGGCGCCGAGGGAGCGAGCGGAGGACCGGCGCGGGATCGCCGGACTCTACTTCGGCTACCTGGTCGCGGCGGCCGCGGCCCGGGCGGGTCACGACCTGGAGGCGGTCGCAGCCACGACCAGGCGCGCGCTCGAGCGAACCCGCAGCATCGGGGTGGCCCTCGCCCCGTCGATCCTGCCCACGGTCGGCCGACCGAACTTCGTCCTGCCGGACGGAGAGATGGAGATCGGCATGGGGATCCACGGTGAGCCGGGTGTCCGGCGCGGCCCGCTCCGGCCCGCCGACGAAGTCGCCGATGACATGGTCACCCGCCTCATCGAGGATCTCGAGCCACCGGCCGGAGCCGAGATCGCGGTCCTCGTCAACGGGCTGGGGGCAACGCCGCGCGAGGAGCTCTACATCCTCTATCGGCGGGCTCACGCCCGGCTGACCGAAGCTGGTCTCACGATCCGGCGGGCGTTCGTCGGCGAGTACGCGACCTCGCTCGAGATGGCCGGAGCCTCGATCTCGATCATCGAGCTCGATGACGAGCTTGCCCGGGCGGTCCTCGCCGAGGGTCCCGGCGCCGACGGTGGCTGAGCCGGTCCCGCCCGGGCCGGGGACGCCCGTCGTCGCCCCGGATTCGATCGGGCCCACCGGGTTCGGTGCGGCAATCATCGTTGCCGGCCGCCGGCTGATCGCCGCCAGGGACGAGCTGGGTGAGCTCGATGCTCGAGCCGGGGATGGCGACCTGGGGGTGACCCTGGCGACGGGCTACACCAAGGTCATCGAGCGGATCGAGGCCAGCCCGGTCGAGGCGATCGGGTCGCTCCTGGTCCTGATCGGCCGGGAGCTCGCGCGGAGCGCTCCGTCGACGATGGGCACCCTCCTCGCCACCTCGTATCTCCGGGCGGGCGCGACGCTTGGCGAGGCAGCCACGATCGACAGCCCCGGGTTCGCCGCGATGCTCGAGGCGATGGCCGCCAATGTCGCCGAGCGCGGCCGGGTCGTCGTCGGGCAGCGGACGGCCCTCGACGCAATGCGACCAGCCGCGGATGTGGCGGCAACGGCTGCCGGACAGGGCCGAACCCTGGTCCAGACGTCCTTTGCAGCCGCCGAAGCGGCCCGGCTCGGGTCGGAACGGACGGCCGGGATGGAAGCCCAGGTCGGCCGGGCCGGCTGGATCGCGGATCGGGCTCGCGGTGCCCCGGATGCCGGGGCCGTCGCCTGGGCCATCTTCCTGGCCGGGCTCGCCGACGGCCTCGCCAGCCTTCTCGGGGCAGATCCCGAGCGCGACTGATTCGAGCTGGACGGGGCGGCGGCGCCGGGTCAAGCCCCTTCACGGCCGGCTTCTGGCCGCTGGTTTCTAGCGAATATCAGCCCCCGTAATCCTGCGCGGACCTTGGGCGGACCCGACCGGGTGATTCGACTGAGACAGGCCCGGAATCACGCTCGCCCAAGCACGAATGGAGCAGGCTACCAGCGCCCGACCCCGGCTGGCGGTCCGAAAACCGGCCGAATCTCGGCGCAGCACTACGGGGGCTAATAAACGCCAGAAAGCGAGCCCGGATGCGTGGCTCGGGGCCGGGACCACTCCCGTCGGTCACTCCAGGTCGGCGACGTCCACGGCGGGCTCTCCGGGCGGCCACTCCCCGTCGGGTCACTCCCCGGCGGCCCACCACCCTTGGGCCGCGCGGAGTCGTCCGGAGGTCAGTACTGGAAGAGGAGCTCGCGGTACTTGGGCAGGGGCCAGAGCTCGTCGTCGACGAGCGTCTCGAGCTCGTCGGCCACCTCGCGCAGGGCACCCTGGGCCGGGATGACCTGGTCGCAGAAGACCCGCGCCTCAGCCTCGATCCC
This sequence comes from uncultured Chloroflexia bacterium, assembly GCA_963697135.1. GTDB lineage: Bacteria > Chloroflexota > Limnocylindria > Limnocylindrales > CSP1-4 > Palsa-1033. The sequence goes on from CAVOMZ010000011.1 coordinate 83,784, forward strand.
GGCCCGCCTCGTGGGCCTCGTGCTGGGCGTGGCGGAGGCCCTCGATCGCATCGACCAGCTGATCAGCCAGGCCGGAGACCCGCTCGCAGACCGTGTTGATCCCGCGGGACGAGGATGCCCCGCCGAGCTGCCCGAGGTAGCGGGCCGTGGCCGGCAGGATCATCGTCGAGGCGATGTCGAGGGCGCAGTTCGCCTCGATGTTCTGGACCTTGACGTAGCGCTCCCAGTTGATCTCGACCCGCGACGCCAGCTCGCGCTCGGACAGGACCCCGTAGTCGGCGAACAGCTTGCGGGCCCGCTTCGTCGTCAGCGCCGGCAGGGCGTCGACCGTGGTCCGGTTGTTGGGCAGCCCGCGTCGGGCCGCCTCGGCATGCCACTCCTCGGAGTAGCCGTTGCCCTCGAACAGGACCTGTCGATTGGCCTTGACGGTCGCCGACAGGATCCGGGTCAAGCCGGCAAAGTCGCCCGGCTTGAGCTTCTCGAGCTGGTTGGCGAGCTGGTCGAGGGAGTCGGCCACGGCCGTGTTCAGGACGGTCTGGGGCCAGTAGATCGGGGCCGACGAACCGACCGCCCGGAACTCGAACTTGTTGCCGGTGAAGGCAAACGGCGAGGTCCGGTTCCGATCCGTGGCGTCCTTGGGCAGGACCGGCAGCGAGGTGACCCCGAGGTCGGCCGAGCCGCCCTTCTTCGAGCCGGACATCGCCCCCGTGCCGAGCTGCTCAACCACGTCGGCCAGCTGCGAGCCCAGGAAGATCGACATGATCGCCGGGGGTGCCTCGTTCGCGCCGAGGCGATGATCCTGGCCGGCGTCGGCGATGCTCGCCCGAAGCAGGTCGGCATGGACGTTGACCGCCCGGATCACGGCGACCAGGAAGGCCAGGAACTGGGCGTTGGCGTGCGGGTCGTTGCCCGGGTCGAGCAGGTTCTCGCCCTCGTCGGTGGCCATCGACCAGTTGTTGTGCTTGCCCGAGCCGTTGATCCCGGCGAACGGCTTCTCGTGGATCAGGAACATCAGCTCGTGGCGCGGCGCGAGCCGCCGCATCATGCTCATCACGACCATGTTGTGGTCGGAGCCGACCGAGGTCGGCTCGAACACCGGGGCCATCTCGAACTGGCCCGGGGCGACCTCGTTGTGGCGGGTCTTGGCCGGGATGCCGAGCCGCCACAGCTCCCGATCGAGATCCATCATGAAGGCCAGGATCCGCTCGCGGATCGAGCCGAAGTACTGGTCCTCAAGCTCCTGGCCCTTGGGCGACGGGGCACCGAACAGGGTCCGGCCGGTCAGGATCAGGTCCGGCCGCTGCTCGGCCAGGCGCCGGTCGACGAGGAAGTACTCCTGCTCCGGGCCGATGTTCGTGAAGACCCGCTCGGCGGTCGTGTTGCCGAACCAGCGCAGGACCCGGAGGGCCTGCCGGCCGAGCGCCTCCTGCGAGCGCAGGAGCGGGATCTTGTGGTCGAGGGCCTCGCCCGTGTAGGACACGAAGGCGGTCGGGATCGTAAGGGTCACCCCGTTCGGCTCGACCTGCAGGAAGATCGGGCTGGTCACGTCCCAGGCGGTATAGCCGCGAGCCTCGAAGGTCGCCCGGATGCCGCCCGACGGGAACGAGCTCGCATCGGGCTCGCCCTGGACGAGGGTCTTGCCCGAGAACTCGGCCAGGGTCCGGCCGTCGCCGGTCGGGCTCAGGAACGAGTCGTGCTTCTCGGCGGTCGAGCCGGTCATCGGCACGAACCAGTGGGTGTAGTGGGTCGCGCCGTGGGCCGTGGCCCATTCCTTCACGCCCTGGGCGACCGCGTCCATGATCGCCGGATCGAACGGCTCGTGGCCCTCGATCGTCCGGCGCAGCTTCTTGAAGACCGGCTTGGCCAGGTACTCGCGCTGGGCTTCCTCGTGAAAGACGTACTGGCCGTAGATCGCCTCACCCGCGTTCTGGAGGTAGTCCTGGGTGGAGGCGATCCGGTGGCTGGCGATCTCGGCGATGGCCTTCTGACGGGCGGTCATGGGTCTCCTGTCGATGCCTGGAAGGGGAACCGGACGAAGGTTCGTCCATCCTCTCAAACTCCGACGCGGAGAACGGGCAGGACAGGTTGCAGTTCAGTAGCGGCCAGTGATTCCGGCCCCGGCCGATGCCCTCAGCGGTGGCCGAACCGGCGGCCCTTGTGAGTCGGAGCGGCCGTCGCCGTGGTGCTCGCGTTGGCCCTGGCCCGGGCCGCCAGGATCGTCTCGATCTCGGCCCGGAACGATCGTCCGATTGGGGCTCGAGCGAGCCACTCCAGGAAGTCCGGATCGTGCCGGGCGATCTGGCCGAATGACCAGCCGGCATAGCGGCCGAAGTCCAGGACCGTCCCGGACGGCGGGCCGGGCGGCCGCCCCGCGGTCTGCGACCAGTCCGGCTCAGGCGTCCTGGCCGGCGGCGGCGGAGGAGGCTGGGTCGAGGACGCCCCGGCCGCGGTCGTAGACCGCCCGGGAACGTTCGTCGCCGAGGACCGACCAGGCCTGGTTGATCGCCACCATCCGCTCGGCCGAGCCCCCATCGACGTCCGGATGGTATTTGCGGGCCAGGCTCCGGTAGGCGGCCCGGACGACCTCCGGTTCGGCCCGCGGGTCGACCTGGAGGATGCCGTAGAAATCCAGGAGCTCGAGCATCGGCGATGTCCTCGGGGGCTCTTGCGACACCTGCTCGTCGTGCAGGCCTGACCACCATAGGACCGGCCCAGGACTGATGGCCCAGGACCCTAGTACTAGTCGGCAGCCTGCCGGTGCACCGTCGCGCCGGTGCCCGCCCGCACAGTCCTGCTCCGGCCTGGTACGAAGGTCCTGCCGGAGATGCGGTCCGGTGGCCTCCGGAGAGGCGCCACGCGGTGTGGCTCAGCGCGCCGACCGGAGCCGCCCGGGGTCGAGGGCGCCGGTCGTGATCCTGCCAATCGGCCCGCCGTGGCCGGGCGCAACGTCTCTAGTCGAGCGCGGCAGCCAGGTCCAGGGTTTGGTCGAAGGAATCCACCTGGAGGTCCGGCGATGGGACGCGTATTCGGCTTGGTCCTGGTTTCAATCTTCCTGTCGGTGGCAGCCACGTTGCTGGCCAACCGGCTGTCGACGACCGTCCACAGCCACCGGCACCAGGAAGCCGGGTGATGACATGAAGGCACTCGTCGTCTACGAGTCGCACTGGGGGAACACGGCCGCGATCGCCCGGGCGATCGCCGAGGGGATCGGGCCGGACACGCCGGTCCTGGCTACGGACGAGGCCGACCTCGTCGCGATCTCGGGGGTTGACCTGCTGGTGGCCGGAGCTCCCGTGATGGGCCTCAGGCTGCCGACCGAGGGGGCCGAGCAGGCAGTCGCGAAGGCTGCCGAGAACGCCCCGGTACGACCCGATGTGGGCCATTCGTCGCTCCGATCCTGGCTCAAGGCGCTGCCTCGGGGCCACGGCCGGGCGGCAGCCTTTGAGACCCGCGTACGCTGGTCTCCGGGCGGCGCAACCGGGGCCATCCAGCAAGGTCTCGAACGGGCCGGCTATCGGACCGGGGCCCGTCCCGGCAAGTTCATCGTGACCGGCCGCTATGGCCCATTGCGGGAAGGCGAGCTCGACCGAGCGCGCGCGCTGGGGAGCCGAGCTTCGGGCCCAGGTCGCCGAAAGCCAGGCCGAGAGCTAGACCGCACCGCTTCGGTCGACGCTGGCGGCGAACGGCCTACGAGCGGAGCGGCGCCGGGCCCTCCGCAGAGCGTGGCAAGGGCACGTCGACCACGCCCAGGCCGGCCAGGATCGTTCCGGACTCGGTGGCTTCGGCGGCGACGAGCGGATCGTCCGGGTCGAGCAGGGCCTGGCGCGATCGCAGCGTCGTGGCGACCTCGAAGCTCGCGCTGAGCCCGCGGGCGATGCCCAGGCTCGCCTCGAAGTGGGCCCGGGCCGCCGCGGTCTCGCCGAGCTCGAGGGCACACCAGCCGAGCGTCCGCTCGAGCTGGGTTTCCTGCAGGCCCGCCTCCGACGGGCGCGCACTCGATCGAGCGTCTCCCGGGCGACCGATTCGGCTTCGGCCGGCCGGCCGGCCAGGGCCAGGCACTCGGCGACCCGGGTCCGGGTCTCGTCGACGTACCCGGCGGCCCCGATCCGCCCGAAACGCTCGACTGCTTCAGCCAGGATGACGAGGCCTTCGTCGTGCCGGCCGGCCCGGGCGGCAACCCGCCCGAGATTGCTCGTGGCCAGGGCGATCCCGATCTCGTAGCCGGCCGCCCGCCAGACCCGGAGGGCATCTCCAGGAGCGCCTCAGCTGCCTCGTAGTGGCCCTGGTCGGACAGGATCTCGGCCTCGTTGTTCGACTGGACCGCAGCGTTTGCCACGTCGCCGGCCCGCGTCTTCGCCTCCTTGCTCCGGCCGTACAGGGCCAGGGCCTCATCCCAGCGGCCTTCGAAATAGGCTTCGATCCCGAGGTTGTTCAGGACGTTTCCCTGGCCGACGAGGTCACCCAGCTCCTCGTAGATCGGCAGGGGGAGGTCGCGATAGCGGGCCGCCTCGGCGTTGCCCAGGACGCCATAGGCCGCGTGAAGGAGGTAGTAGGCGTGGGCCAGGAGGGCCCGGTCACCGACCCGATCAGCGGCGGCCGCAGCCGGCATACAGACCCGGACGCAGTCGGCCCAGCGACCCTGGCGAAAGCGGATCCCGGCCCGGTCGAGCATGAGCCGGATGCGGAGCGACTCGACGCCGTCGCCCTGCGCCCATCGAGCCGATGCTGGCCCGGGTGTACCAGGCGAGGGCCCGGCCATAGTGCCCGGCCCGCTCGCAGACGATCCCCGTCTTGCGGGCGAGCTGGGCCTGGACGAAGGCCGCCTCCGGCGCGCCGTCGGCTTGCGTGCCAGGGCTCGTGGCCAGGAGCCGGCGCAGGCCGCGGGCCCGGGCATAGCCGTCGAGCGATTCGTCGTAGCGGCCGGCCAGCTCAGCCACATCACCGCGCGCCTCGGCGACCGAAGCGACGTCGGCGGGGGCGATCGCCCGGCTGAGCGTGGCGCAGGCCAGCGCCCGCCCGTAGAGGGCTGCCGCATCGACGTTGGCGTAGCGGTCACGGGCAATGTCACCGGCCCGGCGGGCATAGCGGAACGCCGGATCAGGCAGGCCGCCGCGCTCGAAATGGACCGCCAGGGCGCTCGCGACCACGTCCGTGTCCGAGCCCGGCCCGGCGCTCCATCGCCATCGCCAGCCGGGCATGGAGCGTTCGCCGGCTGGCGTTCGAGAGGCCCTCGTAGGCGGCCACCCGGACCAGGTCGTGGCGGAATCGGACCCGAGTCGAGTCGACCCGGGCGACGAAGTCGTCGAGCTCGCCCCAGGCGGCCAGGTCGTGGGCAACCTCGTCGTCCTCGAGGACCTCGCCGAGAAGCTCCAGGTCGACCGTCCGGCCCAGCACGGCGGCCCTCCGGAGCAGGGCCCGGCCTTTGCCGCCGAGGCGGTCGATCCGGCTGGCCAGGAGGGTCTCCAGGCGGTCGGGCAGGTTCTCCATGCCGCCCTGCTCGGCCGCCGCGGTGGCCAGCTCGCGGGCGAACAGCGGGTTGCCGCCGCCCGCTCGGTGATCGCAGGCGAGGTCAGCGTCGGACAGGGCGGTCGTTCCGGAGGCCGCGAGGGCGACCTGGACCACGGCCTCCGGCTCGAGCGCGGGCAGGTCGATCCGCGTCGCGCCGCATCCCGGCGAAGGGACCGGCGCCGGGACGCTGGAGCCCGATCAGCAGCCATGGTTTCGACGACGCGGCCTCGGCCAGCGCTTCGAGCAGGGCGAACGACGCCTCGTCGGCCCAATGGAGGTCCTCGAGGACGAGCAGGGCCGGCGCCTGGAGGGCCCGCCCAAGCAGCTCGACCAAGGCGGCGTGCAGTCGCTGCCGGCGGAAGGCCGGTGCCAACCCGGCCACCTCGTCCGTGTCCGGCACAGACGCCCCGAACGGGATCGCCAACAGGGGCAGCCAGCGGACGAGCCCCGGCGCCAGGCCCTCGATCCATATGATCGAGCTGATCGCCGGCTGCCTCTGGCTCGGCCTCTTCGACGATCCCGGCGAGCTCGCGCAGCCCCGTCTGCACCCCGCCGTAGGGCGTGCCTTCCTCGGCCGGGGTGAACCGGGCGACCAGTCGCGAGGCGATCCGATCATCGGCCATGAGCTCCTGGACGAGGCGGGACTTGCCGGCCCCGGGATCGCCCACGATCGTGATCACCTGCCCCTGACCGCCGGCCGCGTCGCCCAGCGCGGCGGCCAGCTCTCGAGCTCGTCTTCGCGCCCCGCGAGCGGCAGGCGCGCAGGAGTCCGGGCATGACGCCCGACGAAACGGCCGACGCGGTAGGCACGACGGGGTCGCGCTTGCCCTTCGGGGTGAACGCGGGCAGCGGCCTCGGACTCGAACTCGACGGCCGAGCGGGACAGCACGTCGGCCGTCGCCAGGAGCTGGCCGGGCGCCGCCCGGGCCGCGATCCGGGCGGCCAGGTTCGTCGTGTCGCCCATGGCCGTGTAGGTCCGGCGGGTTGGCGCCCCAAGGTCACCGGCAAAGACCGGTCCGCGGTTCACCCCGGCCCGCAGGGCGAGGGTCGCCGCCTCGGGCGAATCGAGGATCTCGCGGAGGACCCGGAGCATCCGCTCCTCGTCCTGGCCGGTCGCGATCGGAGCCCCGGCGGCCAGGAAGAGGGTCACCCCGTCCAGGGTCGCGTCGGTCCCGAGGAGGGTCACCCGATGGCGATCGGCCGCGTCCACCGCCGTTCGGTACAGCCGATCGAGCTCGGCCACGACCGAACGCTGGTTCGCCCGCGATCCGCGCGTCCAGGCCGCCGGCCAGGACGAAGGCGACCGTCGCGATCCGGTTCTCGCCCTCGAGGCCGCCGTCGGCGGTGCCCAGGAATGGTCGCAGTGGGGTGGGTAGCAACCCCGCCAGATCCGCCTCCGGCGCCTCGACCAGCGTCGCCGCCCCCTGGGCGGGCCGCGGCCGGATGTGGCGGAGGAGCCGGCCGGCCGGGTGGACCTCGCCCAGCCAGGCCGCGTCGACCGAACCGGCGGTCTGCGGGTCGAGCAGAATCTGGCCGGCCTCGGCGGCCCGCTCGAGGCGGACCATCTCGCTCGTGGTCGGCCCGGCCACAAACAGGCCTCGAGCGCCGCTGCCGGCCAAGACGAGATCCACCGGCCCGCTGGCCAATCCGATCGAGACCCGCAGGGTTACCGGACCGGCGGAGGTTGCGATCGAGCCGCGGGCGGCGAACCACTGGCGGATCGCTGCAGCGGCCTGCACGGCCCGAGGGCGGCATGTCGGCCGTCGAACAGGACGACCAGCGCGTCCCCGGCAAAGATCAGGACGTCGCCGCCGCGGGACTCGAGCTCACCCACGAGCGCGGTCAGGACGGACCCGATCAGCCCGGCCACCTCTTCGGCGCCGGCCCGGCCCCGACTTGCCAGCCGCTCGGACAACCGGGTGAACCCGGCGATGTCGGCGAACAGGACCGTCCCGTCGACCTGCCGATGGATCGCCGGGTCGTCGGCTGCCAGCCAATCGGCCGCGACCCGGGGAACGTAGGGCCGGATCCGGAGCCCGACTGCCTGGTCGGTCTGGTGGACTTTGGTGCCTTCGGGCACCGCTATCTGATCGGTCACTGAGCCAGTGTCGCAAAGATGACACCGGTGCACCGGATCACCGCTGGACAAGGTTGCCATCGGCACCGTACGGTTCGCGGACCGGCAACGGCGGAGCCGGTCGAGACGTGCGTGGGAGAGGGAACGCCCGCCGAGTGTCAGCCGCACAAATCGTCAGCGCGGCCGGCCAGGCGCCGCGGTTGGAGGGTCGATCAATCGTGGCGTCCCGTCGCCTGCTCCCGCGCGCCCTTGTCCTGGTCGTCTCGGGCCTGCTCGCGGCACTTCCTGCAGGCACCGGGCTGGCTGCGGTGGTCCCTGCCCAGGTGGCCCGGGCCGCCGGTCCGGAGTACCCCACATTTGCCGGCGGCTTCAACGGGGGGTCGTCCTACGCCGCCGCCCCAGCGGGCGTCGTCAACCTGGCGGTCCCCGCCGTCGTAGGCCAGCAGCCGGCCAACCCGGACCCGGCCTCGGTCACGGCGACAGCCGGGACGGCAGGCGTCCAGGGCGCCGCAATCCTCCAGTCCGACCTGACTGGGTCGACCCTGGCCACGACGCCAATCGACTCGCTGGGCCTCGAGAACCTGCCCGTCCAGATCCCCCTGTCGACGATCCCCTTCAGCCGCTCAACCTCACCGAAGAGCTGGCAGGACCTGCTCAGCTCGACCGTGCTCGCCGGCGTGCCCCTGCAGAACGTCACCTGGCAGCAGGTCCGCCAGCTGGCGCCCGCCCCGACCGGCCTCCACTCGATCGACATGGGCGACGTGGACTGGTCGGGCAGCGTGTTGGCGAACCTGCCCCTCGCCGCGTTCACCTTCGGGGGAACGGACATCACCACGATCCAGATCCCCCTCCAGCCGGGCGAGCCGAGCTCGGATACGTCCGCGGCCGATCGCTGGTGCTACGCCCTCAACCAGGCCCAGGCAGGCAGCTGCCCGAGCGCGGCCAGCCTGGCCGGCAAGTCGCTCCTGGGGGTCAGCATCCAGGGCGCCTCCCTCCAGGACCTGCCGCTCCACAACATCCCGCTGCACAACATCGACCTGCTCAATTCGCCGCTCCACAACATCCCGCTGCACAACATCGTGCTCGAGGTCTCGTCGCTCAAGAACCTGCCCCTGCACAACATCGACATGGTCAATTCGCCGCTGCACAACATCCCGCTGCACAACATCAACCTGGCCACGTCGCCGCTCCACAACATCCCCCTCCACAACATCGACTGGGTCGCCTCGCCGCTCCACAACATCCCGCTCCACAACATCAACCTGGCCACCTCGCCGGTCGGCGCGATCCCGCTCCACAACATCGCCTTCGCCGATGCGCCGCTCCACAACATCCCACTGCACAACATCGACCTCCTCGCGTCCGGCCTCGGCGCGATGCCGCTCAGCGCGATTGCCTGGGGAACGGCGCCGATCGGGACGACGCTGCTCAGCCAGCTGTCGATTGCCGGCGGACCCCTCGACCCAATCCTCCTCAGCGCGACGGCGAACCCGGCCAGCATCGATGCCGCCTGTGCCACGACCTGCCCGGCCGGCGAGACCCTCGGCCAGGCGGAATCGAACCACGAGATCCTGGGCACGGCGACTCTCGCCGCCATCGGCGCGACGGCCTTCGGCAGCGTCACCCTCGGCCAGCTCCTGGCCGGCTCGTCGCTCACCCCGACGCTTGGCGACCTGCGCCTCGACCTCGCTGGCGCGGGCGCCCCGCCGCTGACCGTGGCCGGGCTCGAGAACGCCCTCATCGGCTCGCCGGCCCCGGTGATCAAGCTGGGCGACCTGCGCCTCGACGAAGCGACCGGAGTGAATGCCCTTGTCCTGGGCGACCTGTCGGACTACCTCTCAGACCCGGCCACGTTCGACGCCTACCTGCTCGGCGACATCGGCACGTATACCGACAACACCGGCCACGAGATCACCCTGGGCGAGCTCGGGATCTGGACCGACAACACCGGCGCGGACATCACCCTCGGTGAGCTCGCCCAGTACCTCGACGACTCGGTCTCCCTGGCCGACGTCCTCCTCGGCCTCGTCCCGCCGGCCCAGTTCCCGTTCGAGAACTTCCCGATCGCCAGCCTCGGGCTGAACACGCCCGGCCGCTCGATGATCCAGCCCACGAGCGGGTTCATGGCCGGCTATGGCCCCGGCTGCGGCGCAACCGGGACTTCGATCGGGTCGGGCTTCCTGGCGAACCTGCCGACCTGCTTCACCCGCCGGCTACTCGGCCCCGAGGAGCCGGATATGCAGTCAAGCCCGCCGGTGATGATCGACGCCATCCTGCCGTTGGGCGCCCAGTTCCTGGCCGTCAGCCCGGGTGGCAATACGCCCGCGCTCGGTATGGCCCAGACCTCGACCGACCCCGACGGGCGCCAGCGCGTCGCATTCGAGTTTCCCTCGATCGCGGCCGGAGCGCTCGTATTCGTTCGAGCTCACCTACGAGAACAGCCTCCACCTCGGAGACGAACAACGTCGACTTCGAGATGCGGGCGCTGGACGGCACCCTGATCGCCTCCGACAGCAGCGATGCGCCGAATGTCCTTGATGCTGCCGAGCCCAACTCGCCGATCGAGGATCCGTCGATCTTCAATTCGGGCCGAAGCGACAAGATCTCCTTCCCGGTCGATCCCGACGGCTGCTCGGCAAGCTCGTCGACATGCGCCGGCCTGGGTTCGACCTACATCGACGCGATGGTCGCGGGCTATATCAGCTACCCCGGTGACCTCGACTGGTATTACCTGCCGAATGTCCGGGCGGGCAGCCGGATCAGCGCCGACCTGACGAACCTGCCCCTCGACGCCGATCTCGTCCTGTACGGACCGCCCGGCATCGCCACGTCTCCCACCTTGTTCCCGCCGTCGACCAGCAAGCTGCCCGGCCTGCTCGTCGAGGACCCGGGCCTAGGGGTCGGCCAGGCGGCCCATTCGATCGCGACCCAGGCCCTCGGTGACCTCCAGCTCGACAAGGGCTATACGGAGACCCTGGAGTCGCCGCCCGTGCAGGTCCCGCCGATGACGCCGATCTCGATCTCGCAGCATCGCGGGACCGACCCGGAGAGCGTCGGCGCGATCGCGCCGGTGAGCGGCGACTACGTCGTCGCCGTGACCGGCTACAACGGGGCCACCTCAAATGATCCGTACCTCCTGCGGGCCCGGGTCACGGCCCCGCCGGCCGAGGCGACCTGCCCGGCTCGATCCTTTGCGACGTATGGCTCGGCCGGCGCGATCCCGACGATCCCGGCCAACGTCAACGCCCTGTTCCTGACCGACCCGGGCCGGATCGTCGCGACCTACGGCCAGGCCGCCGAGGACACCCTGGCCGCCAAGCTGAGCGACCTGGTCACCTACCTCAATGCGAACCCGCAGCTGGGCGTCGTCCCGGCAGTGATCCCGCTGGAGGCCTACCCCGGCGTCTCGGGCGCCTACCAGGCCTGGGATGCGAACCCGTGCAGCGTCGCAGCCGCCAACGGCGTGGCCGCTCAGATTACCGGCGTGATCCACTCGATCCGGGCGGGCGCCCCCGGCATCTCCTACATCACGATCCTCGGCGGCGATGACATCATCCCGATGGGCCGCACGCCGGACCTCACCCGGGTCAGCAACGAGTCGGAATACGCCTCGACGTTCACGGCGACGAACCCGATCTCGGCGGCCGAGGCCGCCTCGGAGACCCTGACCGACGACGTCTATGGCGATCCGAACCCCACCCCGACCGGCGACGGCAACAGCCTGTTCGTGCCCCAGATGGCCGTCGGCCGGCTGGTTGAGTCGCCGACGGATATCGGCAGCCAGCTCGAGTCGTATGTCACGAACAAGGGCGCCCTGGACACGAAGACCGGGCTCGTCGCGGGCTACGACTTCCTGGCCGATGGTGCCCAGGCCGTGGCGGACCGGCTGGCGGCCGGCGACGGCGGGCGGACGATCGACGACACGCCTGATCGACCAGCCTGGGGCGACACCCGGCTGGAGCCAGGCCGACCTGCTCAGCAAGCTCTTCCCAACGGGTGGCGCATCGCCTCTCGTCGATTCGATCAACGCCCACTACGACCACACGGCGCTCGAGCCGTCGGCGGTCAACGCCGGCACCTCGAGCCAGCTCGAAGCCGACTCCGACCTCGTGGCCAGCGCAGCCGGCCAGCTCGCCGGCCACGTCCTGTTCACGATGGGCTGCCACGCCGGCCTGTCGGTGCCCGATGCCTACGTGCCGGGCACGACCGCGGCCGACACCGCCACCAAGCTCGACTGGGCCCAGGCCCTGTCACAGGCGGGCGTCTCGATCTATGTGGCGAACACCGGCTATGGCATCGGCGACACGACATCGGTCGCCTACTCCGAGCGAATCATGGCCCTCTACGCCAAGGAGCTCGACGGATCGCTGACGGCCGGCCAGGCGCTCGTCTACGCCAAGCAGGCCTACTTCGGCAGCCTCGGCGCGGTCGGCGTGTACGACCTCAAGGTCCTCCAGCAGGTGGCCTTCTACGGCCTGCCGTTCTGGTATGTCGGAGCGGCCCCGACCGGCAGCACACCACCACCTCCGCCGACCGCCCCGGCCCCTCCAGGGACAATTGGGCCCGATCCGGTCATCTCCGGGCTTCAGTCGGCCTCGCTGACCGTGTCCTCGACCTTCACCCAGAAGAACGTCACTGGGCGTGGCAGCTTCTGGGTCGTGAACGGCCCGGGCGGCACGACGCTCGATCCCCAGGTCACCCAGTACGAGCCGATCCAGCCGGCCACGAGCGAATTGGTCGTGGCCTCCGGCCTGACCGCCCACGGTGCCCTGATCACGGCCCTGACCTCGCACGACATGTCGAACGTCAATCCCGTCCTGAACACGCCGACGATCGACCTGTCGGCCTCCTCGCCCGAGGTGAAGAGCGGTGACGCCGCCTGGCCTGCGAGCATCGCCTCGATCACGAACTCGACGGCACCGTACGGGCGGGCCCAGAGCCTGGTCCTGGTGCCCGGCCAGTTCCTCGGCTCGACCTCGGATGGCACCGGCCGGCAGCGCCTGTTCGATAGCGTCGGGGTGAGCGTGCTGTACGGCTCGCCCTCGTCAACCGACTTCAACGCGCCGACGATCGCCACGACATCGGCCGCCGCCGCCGGGAGCTCGGTCACGTTCACCGTCTCGGCCACGGACGGGGAGGGCCCGGTGGCACGGGTCCTGGCCGGATTCCACGACTTCGACGGCAGCTGGAAGTTCGTCGACCTGAGCCTCCAGTCCGACGGCTCGTGGTCCGGGATTGGAACCGCCAACCATTCCTTCGGCCCGACCGACGGGATCGAGTACTTCATCCAGGCCGTGGATGCCGCGGGCAACGTCAGCACCGCCTCGAACAAGGCAGCGAATTTCGCCGCGAGCACGGATATCACCCCGCCGACGATCACCGCCAGTGTCAGCCCCGCCCCGAACACGGCCGGCTGGAGCAAGACGGCCGAGACGGTCACGTTCAGCTGCTCGGACGGGGGCTCGGGCATTGCCCCGGGAACCTGCCCCGCGCCTGTCGGCGTCAGCGCCGACGGCAGCACGACGGTCACCCAGAGCGTGTCCGACCGGGCCGGCAACACCGCCTCGGCCACGGCCGTCGTCCAGATCGACCAGACCGCTCCGTCGATCAGCGCCACGGTCAGCCCACCACCGAACGCCTCGGGCTGGAGCTCGGCCACGTCGGAAACGGTCACGTTCATCTGCTCGGACGGCGGGCTCCGGCCTGGCCACGACCTGCCCCGCGCCGGTAACGGTCAGCGCATGAAGGCACGACCCCGGTCAGCGGCAGCGTGACCGACGTGGCCGGCAACACGGCCTCGGCGAACGTCTCGGTCGAGCTGGACAGGACAGCACCGACGATCAGCGCCGCCGTTGCCCCGGTCCCGAACGCGAACGGCTGGAACAACGGGGCGTCGGCCCAGGTGACCTTCACCTGCACCGACGCCGGCTCTGGGATCGCCGCGTGTCCATCACCGGTCACGGTCTCGACCGAGGGAATCGCCTCGGTCAACGGCAGCGCGACCGACCAGGCCGGCAACCTGGCCACGATCGTCGGCCACCGTCCGGATCGACCGGACCCTGCCCACGATCAGCGCGATGGTGACACCCGCCCCGAACGCCTCGGGCTGGAGCAACGCGGCCTCCGAGACCGTGCACTTCTCCTGTGGTGATTCCGGCTCGGGAGTCGCGGCTCCGGGCTGCCCCGCGGACCAGACCGTGACGGCCGAGGGCTCGACCACGGTCAGTGGGACGGTCCTCGACCTGGCCGGCAACAGCGCGACGAAGAGCGTCGTCGTCAAGCTCGATCGCACGCCGCCGACGATCAAGGCCACGATCTCGCCGACGCCGAACTCGGCCGGCTGGCTCATCCTGCCCTTGGCCAAGGTGTCATTTACCTGCAGCGACGGCGGGAGCGGCCTCGCCTCGGGCGCCTGCCCCGCGCCGGTGCTCGTCACCTCGCAAGGGATCACCCAGGTCACCCGGACGGTGACCGACCTTGTCGGCAACATCGGTTCGGTTACGGCCACCGTCCGGATCGATTCGACCCTGCCCGTCGTCACCTTGACCGGCTACCCCCTCCATCCGGTCTGCACCACGACCGACGCCCTCTCGGGGGTGAAGGTCGCGGCGAGCCTCAACCTCGCGACAGCCCGCGTGGCCGGGATCCCGGTGACCGTGGCGACCTGTCTCGGGGCGCTCGACGTGGCCGGCAACCCGGGCCTGCCCGTCGTTCGGACGTACGTGGCGCCGATCACCTTCTCGGGCTTCCAGGTCCCGGTCGTGGGGCCACCCACGGTGAACACCGGCAGCGTCAGCAAGGCGTACCCGGTCAAGTTCCAGCTGCGTGACGCGGGCGGGGCGTTCATCACTGCCCTGCCGGCGATCAGCTCGACCAGCTACCAGAGCGTCTCGTGCACGACCTTCGGGTCGACCACGAGCGCCCTGCCGGCGGGCACGAACGCCTCGACCGGCCTGGCCTACGACAGCAAGGCGAACCAGTATGTCTACACCTGGAAGACTCCGGGCTCGGCGGGCTGTTACGTCCTCACGATCGGCCTGGCCGACGGGACCTCGTACAAGGCGAACTTCAAGCTGAAGTGACATGGCCGGGCGAACCCGAAGATTCATGTTGCGCCGGGGCACCGGGGTGGTAGCGTAGCGCCAAGGTTCGGGCCTTCCACCCAGTGCCCGGGGATCCGGAGGAGACCGATGCGGGGACGTACCCTCCTGCTCATTGCCATGTTCACGGCGTCCGCCCTCGGTCGGCTGACGCCGGTCCTGGCCCAACCCGTTGCCGCGGCATCGTGCGGGGCCGGTTCGACGACGTTGATGAACGGCGGATTCGAGACGCCGGTGATCGCCCCCGACTCGTTCTCGCTCCTCAATTCGTCGCTCGTCCCTCCCTGGCAGACGACCGACGACCAGAACCAGGTCGAGATCTGGAGCACCGGTTACAACGGCGTGCCGTCGGACCAGGGCAACCAGTTCGCCGAGCTGAATGCGAACACGCCCGGCACGCTCTACCAGGACCTGGTCACGACGCCCGGGGCAACGATGACCTGGACCCTCGCCCATCGGGGGCGCTCGGGCGACGACACGATGAAGGTCCTGATCGGGGATTCCGCAACCGCCGATGTCACCAGCAACACCGGCTGGAACTACTTCTCGCCCGACCTGACCGACGGCACCACCGCCTGGGGGACTCATACCGACACGTACGTCGTGCCGGCCGGCCAGGTCTGCACCCGGTTCGCGTTCCGGGCGGTGAGCTCCGCCGGCGGCGACCCGTCATTTGGCAACTTCCTCGATGCGATCAGCTTCCAGATCGGCCTGCCATCGAGCCCCGGCCCGAGCGCCAGCCCGAGCGGCGGGGTGGGCCCGACGCGCCAGCCGGCTACCCCGCCGGCCACGGCAACCGATCCCCCGCCGGCCGGCTCGAACGGTGACTCTGGCCTCCTGGCGGCCGCTGCGATCGGCCTCCTCGCGCTCGTCGTGGGCGGCCGCCTGGTCGGCCGGCGGACACCGAGGGCATAGGCTCGCCGGGGAAGCCGATCCAGTTGAGGGTTGACACGTAACTTAGTGAGCGCTAAGTTAGCTCAATGAGTCCGACCAGCTCCCGGATGACGGCCGCCGAACGGCGTGACGCGATCGTCGCGGCCGCGACCGAGGAGTTCGCGACCGGCGGCCTGGTCGGGGCATCGACCGAGGCGATCGCCCGGCGGGTGGGGGTCTCCCAGCCGTACGTCTTCCAGCTCTTCGGCACGAAGAAGGAGCTGTTCCTGGCCGTCGTCGAGAGCTGCTTCTCCCGGATCATCCAGATGTTCGACGCCGCGGGAACCCGCTGGACCCCGCAAAGCGTCGAATGCGACACCCGACTGGGCGCGATGGGCCTGGCCTACACGAGGCTCCTGGCCGATCGAACCCTCCTGCTCATGCAGCTCCAGTCGTACGCGGCCTGTTCGGACCCCGACGTCCGGGCCGCGGTCCGGGCCGGCTGGGCGCAACTCTACCGGCGGGTCGTCGAAGTCTCGGGCGCGAGCCGCGACGAGATCCACGCTTTCTTTGCCGAAGGCATGCTCCTGAACCTGGGCGCGGCCGTCGGGCTGCCCGGAGCTGCGACCGGCTGGTCGCTCGAGATGTTCGAGGGAGATCCCCTGCCGAAGCCCGCCTGATCCTGCCC
Organism: uncultured Chloroflexia bacterium; assembly: GCA_963697135.1. Classification (GTDB taxonomy): domain Bacteria; phylum Chloroflexota; class Limnocylindria; order Limnocylindrales; family CSP1-4; genus Palsa-1033. The sequence continues at coordinate 100,030 of CAVOMZ010000011.1, forward strand.
CCTTTTTTCGGCTTGGTACTTAGCAGCCACTAATAAGCAAGGAGAAACGGCCGATGCCACGCCCGACCCGCGTCCTGTGGACATTCGCGATCAGCTCGATCGCCCTGTTCATGGCCGCCCTCGACAACCTCGTCGTGACGACCGCCCTGCCGGTGATCCGGGCCAGCTTCCAGGCCGACCTGGCCGAGCTCGAGTGGATCGTCAATGCCTACACCCTGACGTTCGCCGTCCTGCTCCTGACCGGGGCGGCCCTGGGCGACCGCTTCGGGCGCAAGAAGGTGTTCATCATCGGCCTGGCGATCTTCACCGGCGGTTCGGTCGATCGCGGCCCTGTCGACAAACGTCACCACCCTGATCGTGGCCCGGGCGATCGAGGGCGTCGGCGGGGCGATCGTGACCCCCTTGAGCCTGACGATCCTGTCGGCCGCCGTGCCGCGCGAGCGGCGGGCGGTGGCCCTTGGGGCCTGGGGCGGGATCGCCGGCCTGGCGATCGCGATCGGGCCGGTCATCGGCGGGCGCGATCGCCCAGGGCCTCGCCTGGCAGTTCATCTTCTGGATCAACGTGCCGATCGGGCTGGCCGTCATTCCCCTGGCCGCCTACGGCCTGACCGAGACCTACGGCCCGCCGGCCCGGCTCGACCTGCCGGGCCTGGCCCTGGCCAGCGGCGGCCTATTCGCGATCGTGTGGGGCTTCGTCCGGGCGAACGAGCTGGGCTGGACGAGCCCGGCGATCCTCGGCGGCGTTCGTCGTCGGCGGCGTGCTCCTGGCCGGCTTCGTCGCCTGGGAGGCGCGGACCAGCCAACCGATGCTGCCGCTCCGGCTCTTCCGCTCGCGCACGTTCAGCGCAGCCAACATCGTCTCGATGCTGATGTCGTTCGGGATGTTCGGCTCGATCTTCCTTCTGGCCCAGTTCTTCCAGATCGTCCAGCACTACAGCCCGCTCCAGGCCGGCCTGCGGACCCTGCCCTGGACGCTCATGCCGATCTTCGTGGCCCCGATCGCCGGCCTGGTCTCGACCCGGACGGGCACCCGACCCCTGCTCGTCCTGGGGATGAGCCTGATGGCGATCGCCCTGGCCTGGATGTCGCTCGTCACGACGCCGACCGTCGAGTATCTCGTCCTCGTCCCGTCGTTCATCATCGCCGGGATCGGGATGGGCCTGTTCTTCGCCCCGATCGCGAACGTCGTCCTGTCGGCCGTGCGGCCCGAGGAGGAGGGCAAGGCATCCGGCGCGAACAACGCGATCCGGGAGCTCGGCGGGGTCTTCGGAGTGGCCGTCCTGGCCTCGGTCTTCGCGACCTACGGCTCATATGCCACCGGCCAGGCGTTCGTCGACGGGCTGATTCCGGCGATGCGGGTCGGAGCCGTGGTCGTCGGAATCGGCGCGTTCGTCGCCCTGGCCCTCGGCGGCCGGACTCGAGCCGTGGCAACGCAGGCTGAATCGGACGCGTCACGGGGCGAGCTCGGCGAGGCGACCGCTTAGCCCAATGGCCGACCGGCCAGGCTGCCCGGGTTGCGGAACCGCCGACGCTAGAGAATTCGACTCGTAGTGGCTGGCTTCAAAGTCGACCAGCCCGTCCGCTCGCTGGGTGGAGATCGGCCGATGAAGATCGGCTCCGGTCGCGGCCTCGATCTCGGCCCAGGCGCGCCAGATCGAGAGGGTCATGAAGGTATCGTCCTTGGGCCGGCCGACGTATAGCGCGGCCGGCCCGGTGCCGGCGGCGACGTCGCGCCGGGTACCCTCGCGGACCTCATCGAGATACGCCTCCATCCCGCCTTCTCGGACCCGGCCCTGGGCGAATTGGAGGATCGCTGCGCTCGTCGTGTCGCTGAACAGCAGGGCAAGCTCCAGCGGCATCACCTCAACGACCCGCCCTTCGGTTTCCGGCAGATACTCCGGATGGAAGCTGGATTCCTCGATGTCGGCGCCCATGTCCGCCGTCATCTCCGCTCGACTTCTCCAGATCGAGACCACGACCCGGGTCCCGATCTCGTCGGGACCCTGCCGGCCGGCGTAGACCGCGGTGACGCCTGGCCGTCGAGCAAGCTCCGGGAGCATGACTCCGCGGAGGATCTCGTCGAAGGCAAGGCGCAGCGGCCGACACCGGAAGACCCGGATCACGGGCTGGTCGCTCACTTGGCTACACCTCTCGACGGGCGGGATCGAGTTGCGGGAAGGATCAGCCCAGGACGAGGCCCTCGATGGCGGCGGACGGGGCGACCTCGGGGATGCGCATCATCCGGAACGAGTTGACCAGTCCGAGCAGGCCGGCCAGGAGCGGCACGAGCAGGGCCACCTGGAGGGCGATATGCCGGGCGTCGGTGTTGATCCGGATGATCTCGGCCTGGACGTCGGGCGGCTGACCGGCCAGCTGCTCGGCCAGCTGGGTGTTGCTCATGACCTGGGCGTCCTGGTCGAGGGCCGTGGCGACCTGCTGCTGCTCGGCCGGATCGAGGACGAGGCTCGCTGCGCTCATGTTCGTGAAGGAGAAGGCGAGCGTGGCCATCATCACCCCGCCGGCCAGGGCCAGGCCGAACGACAGGCCGAACGAGCCGGCCGCCGAGTTGACCCCGGCGGCCTCGCTGATCCGCTCCTCGGAGATCGGGGCCAAGGGTGTAGTTGTTGAGCTGCGACACGAGCAGGCCGAGACCCGATCCGGCGATCAGCAGCGGGATCGCCAGCCACAGGCCCGAGTCGGCCCGCGGCACGAGCGGGATCAGGGCGACCATGCCGATCGTGAGCAGCCCGAAGCCGATCCGGACGATGCTGCTTGCGCGGCGATTGGTGCCCCGCCGCCCGGCCAGGATCGCGACCGCGAACATGCTCAGCGACAGCGGCGCCAGGGACAGGCCCGGCCTGGAGCGCGTTGTACTCGAGGACCATCTGGAGGTAGATCGGCAGGGCGATCATCGCCCCGCCCAGGGCCACCTGCTGGAGCCCCTGCTGGGAGATCCCGAGGCGGAAGATCTTCGACTTGAACAGGTCCGGGTCGATGAGCGGGAGCTTGCCCTGGCGCTTCTGTCGGACGAGCCAGCGGGCGAGCGACACGAGCGCGACTGCGCCGACGACGATGAAGGCGAGGACGGCCTCGCCGCCCTCCTGCCAGACGAGGATGCCCAGCACGAGGCCGCCCATCCCGAGGACGGAGAGGACCGCCCCGACGACGTCGATCCCGCGCGTCCCGGTGAAGGGCACGTCCTTGAGCGGCCGGATGCCGACCAGGACGATCACGATCACGACGATCTCGAGGGCGAAGCCGACCCGCCAGGACAGGAAGGTCGTGATGAACCCACCGAGCAAGCGGCCCGACCGCCGCGGCGATCGCGGCCGAGGCACCGACCAGCGCGTAGGCCTTCTTCTGGGCGGCGCCCTCGAAGTTGCCGTGGATCAGGGACTGCATCGCCGGCAGGAGGAGTGACGCGCCGAGCCCGCCCAGGATCGCCCAGAAGATGATGATCGCCCGGAGGTCCTGGGCGAGGGTCATCGCCAGGGCCCCGATCCCGTAGCCGAGGAGGCCCAGGATGTAGGCCTTCTTGCGCCCGATCAGGTCACCGATCTTGCTGCTGATCAGGATGAACGCGGCCGAGACGAGGGCCTCGAGGGCGATCGCCGACTGGACCCCGCTGACGGTCGTATCCAGGTCCCGGACCACCGCCGAGATCGAGACGTTCATGAGCGAGGTGTCGACGACCAGGATGAACATCGCCATGGCCAGGATCACGGCCAGCCGCGGACTGCCCTGGGATGCCTCCGAATTGTCCGGCCACTGCCGTGCTCGTCAAGTCTGCTGCCTCCTCTCGCCACCAGCCGGACCCGGGACCGGCAGGACGTGGCCGGGCCTTTCTCGCCCGGCCACTCCTGCCTCGATTCCGTGCAGAGTATGCTCGTCCGGGAGGGCGGGTAGCGATCGATCTGCGGTCGGCCGAGCCTGCCCGAAGACCAAGTCGATGCCGAGCGAGGTTCGAGCGGGATGCTGATGGCGAGCCCCGGGCCAGCACCTGCCGCCGACCCCGGCAACGCTCGTGACTGGTGGCTCGAGGGGGTCGTCTACCAGATCTATCCGAGGAGCTTCGCGGACGCGAACGGTGACGGGATCGGCGATCTCCGCGGGATCATCGACCATCTGGACCATCTCGCCGGCGGGCCGGATTCGCTCGGCGTCGACGCGATCTGGCTGTCCCCGATCTATCCCTCGCCAATGCTCGACGGCGGCTACGACGTCAGCGACTACCGGACGGTCGATCCCGTGTTCGGGACGTTGGCCGACTTCGATCGATTGATCGAGGCCTGCCACCAGCGCGGGCTGCGGGTGGTCCTCGATCTCGTGATGAACCACACGAGCAGCGAGCATCCCTGGTTCGTCCAGTCCCGCCAGGCGACGACGGGACCCTTCGCCGACTACTACCTCTGGCGCGACCCATCCGGCCGGGATGACGCCGGACAGCCCGAGCCACCGAACAACTGGCTCTCCTGGTTCGGTGGGTCGGCCTGGACCTGGGAGCCCGCCCGCCAGCAGTTCTACCTCCACACCTTCCTGCCCGAGCAGCCCGACGTGAACTGGCGCAGCCCGGCGCTCCGGGCGGAGATGTGGTCGATGGTCCAGGGCTGGCTCGACCGGGGCGTCGACGGCTTTCGGCTCGACGTCTTCAATGCCTTCGTCAAGGCGGCCGGCCTGCCCTCGAACCCGGAGATCCCGTCGGATAGCTCGCTGGCCTGGGACCACCAGGAGCACCGCTACGACAAGGACCAGCCCGAGATGCACGACCTCCTCGCCGAGTTCCGGGCGATCGTCGACTCCCGGCCCGGGACCGCCACGGTGGGCGAGCTGTTCACGAGCGGGATCGAGCGGGCCGTCTCGTACGCGACCGGGCGCCACCTCGTGTTCGACTGGATCCTGCTCGAGACCGCCTGGTCGGCGGCCTCGTTCCGGGCGGCGATCGCTGCCCGGGAGGCGGCCTGGTCCGGCGGCTGGCCGACGATCGCGCTGTCCAATCACGATCACTCGCGCCATGTCTCACGCTACCTGGAGGAGCTCGGTCGCGACGATGGGCCGACCGCCGATGCCCTGGCCGACGCCCTGGCCAAGGCCGCCGCGACGATCGAGCTGACCCTGCGCGGCACGCCCTTCCTCTACTACGGCGAGGAGATCGGGGCCCGGGACATCAGCGTGCCCCGGGACCAGGCCCAGGATCGCGCGGCTCGCCAGATGGCCGACTGGTGGAACCGCGACGCCTGCCGGGCGCCGATGGCCTGGTCCGGCGACCGGAACGCCGGCTTCACCCGCGGCCGGCCGTGGTTGCCGGTCCCACCGGACGCGGCCTCCCGGAACGTCCTGGACGAGCTGGCCAGGGACGGCTCCGTCCTGGCCCACTACCGCCGGCTCATGGCCCTTCGGCGAGCGTCCAGGGCGCTGCGGCAGGGCGATCTCAGCCTGGTCGACGTCGGTGATCCGGACGTCCTGGCCTGGGTTCGGCGAGCGGGCGACGAGGCCGCCCTGGTGGCCGTCCGGTTCGGTCTCGAGGCGGGCGAGATCGACCTGCCCGCGGCGGGCGGGCCGTGGCGGGTCGTGCTCTCGAGCCACGAATCCGCGGATGCCACCGATCGATCCCCCGCCGCCGGCGCTTCGCGGGTCAGCCTGCGAGCCCTCGAGGCGATCGTCCTCCAGGCCGGCGATCCGCCTACGATCTACCGATGAGCATGCCCACCTTCGAAACCGACCCAGCCCGGCTCGCCGAGGCCTTCCCGAGCCGACTTCGCCTGGGGCTTCGCCGCCTCCGCCTACCAGATCGAGGGAGCGGCGGCCGAGGACGGCCGCGGACCATCCGTCTGGGACACGTTCGCCCGCCGGCCGGGCACGATCGCCGACGGCACGACCGGCGACGTCGCCTGCGACCACTACCATCGCTACCCCGAAGACGTCCGGCTGATGGCCGAGCTGGGCGTGCGGGCCTACCGCTTCAGCGTCAGCTGGTCGCGGGTCCTGCCGACCGGGACGGGCTCGGTCAACCAGGCCGGCCTCGACTTCTACCGGCGCCTCGTGGACACCCTGCTCGCGGCCGGCGTCCAGCCGATGATCAACCTCTTCCACTGGGACCTGCCCCAGGCGCTCCAGGACCGCGGCGGCTTCGCCAACCCGGAGGTCGTCGGCTGGTTCACCGACTACACCGCCCTGGTCGCGTCGAACCTGGGCGACCGGGTCACCGACTGGATGACGTTCAACGAGCCGGCCGTCTTCGCCTTCCTCGGCCATGCCGATGGAATCCATGCGCCCGGGCTGCGCGACTGGCCGACGGCGATCCGGGTGGCCGATCACGAGCTGCGCGCCCACGCCGCCGCCGCCCAGGTCATCCGGGCCCAGGTCGGGCAGGCGAAGATCGGCGTGGCGATGGACGTCAACCAGGTGATGCCGGCGTCGGACTCCGACCGGGATCGGTTCGCCGCGGAGCAGTGGAGCTCGGCCCGCGATGCCTGGTTCCTCGATCCGCTGTTCGGCCGGGGCTACCCCGCCCTGGGCCTCGCCGCCCATCGCGGTGCGGGCCACCTCGAGGGCGTCACCCTGGCCGAGCCACCTGCCGGCGATCTCGACTACCTCGGCCTGAACTACTACCGGCGCGACTCGGTCAGGGCCCGCTCGGACCGCCCGTTCGACTGGGAGATCGGCCCCCGGCCGGGCTCGGAGCAGACCCAGATGGACTGGCACGTCGCACCCGACGGCCTGCGCGACACGCTGCTCGAGCTCAACCGGACCTACTCCCCCGCGTGAGATCGTGATCACCGAGAACGGCGCGGCCTACCCCGACGTTGTCGATCCGGACGGCCAGGTGCGAGACAGGCAGCGGCTCGAGTACCTGGCTCGTCACGTCGGGGCGGCCGGCGAGGCCCTCCGGGCCGGCGTCCCCCTGACCGGCTATCACGTCTGGTCATTCATGGACAACTACGAGTGGAGCCTCGGCTACAGCCGGCGGTTCGGCCTGACCCATGTCGACTTCGAGACCCAGCGCCGGACGCCCAAGGCCAGCGCCCGCTGGTATCAGCGCCTCATCGCCCGCGAGTAAGGTTCGCCCGGGCTCAGCCGTCTGAGCCGAGCCCGTGGCCGCGGGGATACAGGCCGGCGATCTCGACCGGCAGGCGGCCGGAGAACGCTGCTTCGCCCAGGAGCCCGGCTGCCAGGGCCTCCATCGTCGGCTGGCTGGCTGCCGTAGCTGCAGACATGGGTCCGGGCAGAGGGATAGGCGAGGAGGTCCCAGGGGGTGCGCAGGGCGACCGTGACCGTCGGCCTGCCGGAAGCCAGGACGGCCCGGATCAGCGTCGCCTGGATCGGCTGGAGATGGGCCGAGAACGTCCCGGCGACGACCAGGTCGAAGTCGGCCAGCCGATCCCCCAGGCCGGCCAGGTCGGCTTCACCGGGCGTCGGCGGCAGGAGGATCTCTTCGACCCCGGGGATCCGGCGCCGGAGCGCCGCCGCCAGCGTCGGCACCACGTACGAAGACGTGTCGGCCGGGGTCAGGTCCGCCGGCCGCGACTGGACGACCACGACCCGCGCCCCGGCGTCCGGCCTGAACGGCAGGAGCCCGTCGTCGTTGCGGACGAGGGTGATCGAGCGGCCCGGCCAGCTCGACCGCGAGGCCCTGGTGCTCGGCGCAGCCGACGACCTCCAGCGGGGGCTGCTCGAAGCCTCCCAGCCAGCGGCGCAGGTCGTCCAGCCGGCGCTCCGCCGCGGCGTCGGCGCGCGGCGTCGATCAGGCCCCGCCGATACGGCCTGCGAGAAGCCCCTCCTCGAGCCGCAGGAGCGCCGCATCGTCGACGGCCCCGAGGAGCACGTCCTCGCCCGCCCGGAGGGCCGCGATCGCATCGACGATCTGGGCCGAGCCCTGGGCCAGGGCCTTCATGTCCAGCGCGTCGCTGACCGTCACCCCGTCGAAGCCGAGCCGTCGGCGCAACAGGTCGCGCAGGATCGCCGGGGACAGGCTGGCCGGCAGGTCGACGTCCGGGCCGGGCAGGGCGACGTGGCCGGTCATGACCAGCCGGGCGCCGGCGGCGAGGGCCGCCCGGAACGGGACCAGCTCGCGGGCGGCCAGCTCGGCCTCGGTCCGATCGACCCGGGGAAGGCCATGGTGGGGATCCGCCGCCGTGTCGCCGGCCCCCGGAAAGTGCTTGACCGTCGCCGCAACACCCCCGGCCTGGAGGCCCCGCACGGTCGCCGCGGCGAGCCGTCCGACCGCCTCCGGGTCGTCGCCGAAGCTGCGGATGCCGAGGGCCGGGTTGGCCGGGTCGGTCGCCAGGTCGCAGACCGGGGCGTAGTTCACGTTCACGCCGAGGGCCCGCAGCTCGCGCGCGGTCGCCCGGGCGACTCGTTCGGCCAGGTCCTCGTCGCCGGCCGCACCGAGGGCCATCGCCCCGGCGAACTGGGTCGTGCCGTCGCCCAGCCCGACAAGCTGGCCGGTCTCCTGGTCGGCCGCGACGAGGAGCGGCGGTGCCTCGGCCGGCCGGGCCTCCTGGATCGCCGCGGTCAGCCGCCGGACCTGGGCCGGATCGACGACGTTGTGGGCCCGGAAGAGGGTCACCCCGCGCCACGCCCTGCTGGCCGATCCAGCGGGCCGCCGTCGGCGGCAGCGACGCTGCCGCTGAAGGCGACCATGAGCCGGGCCAGGGTCACGCCGGGGTCACCCCAGGTTCAGGACTTGACCGAGCCGGCCAGGATCCCTCGCACGAATGCGCGCTGGAGGACGATGAAGACGAGCAGGGGCAGGGCCATCGTCACGAATGCGCCGGCGGTCAGGAGCTGCCATTGTCCGCCCCGGCTTCCGAGCAGGGCATAGAGAGCCGTCGGCATGACCCGCAAGTCGTTCGATGGACCCAGGAAGACCAGCGCCACCAGCAGGTCGTTCCAGACCCACAGGAACTGGAAGATCGCGAACGCACCCAGGGCCGGAATGGACAGCGGGAGGACGATCCGGATGAACGCCTGGAGGTGCGACGCGCCGTCGATCGCGGCCGATTCGAACAGGTCGCGGGGCAGCTGCGAGATGAAGTTGTAGAGCAGGAAGATCGCCAATGGCAGGCCGAAGCCCGTGTGCGCCAGCCAGATGCCGAGGAACGTGCCATACAGCCCTGCGCCGCTGTACAGCTTCAGGACCGGGATCAGCGACATCTGGATCGGCACGACGAGGAGGCCCACCACGATCGTGAACAGGATCGCCCGGCCCCGGAACGGGATCCAGGCGAAGGCGTAGGCGGCGAACGCGGCGATCGTGATCGGGATGACGGTCGCCGGGATGGTCACGATCAGGCTGTTCAGGAAGGCGGGGGCCATGCCGCCGCTGTTCAGGACCTCCTGGTAGTTCGCCAGCGTCCACTGGCCGGCTGCCAAGGGGTTGAGCAGCGAGGTCCACCAGCCGGTGCTGCTGATCAGGTCCGGGTTGCGCACCGACGTGACCAGCAGGCCCAGGGTCGGGATGGTCCACAGGAAGCAGATCACGAGGACCGCCAACCGCAACGGCAGGCTGCGCAGGAGGGCCGGGCGCCAGGAGGAGACGGGCGCCACGCCGGGGCGGTCGCGCCTGCCCGCTCATCGCTGGGCCTGCTGTCGGCGGAAGTTGCGGAGATTGAAGTACATGATCGGCAGGACCCCGATGAAGAGCAGCGTGGCCAGTGCCGCGGCCCGGCCGTCGTTGAAGAACTGGAACATCTCGTGGAACATCCGATTGGCCACCACGTCATCGCCGAAGCGGCCGCCAGTCGTGACGTACACGATGTCGAAGACCTTGAGCGTGACGATCGCGATCGTCGTGGCGACCGTGATGATCGATCCCCGGATCAAGGGCACGACGATCCCGAAGAACAGCTGGCGTTCGTTGGCACCATCGAGCCGGGCGGCCTCGATCAGGTCCGTTGAGACGCCCTTGATGGCGGCCGACAGGACGACCATCGCGAAGCCCGTCTGGAGCCAGATCATGATCACGATCTCGGCAAAGACGTTGAGCGGATTGGTCGTGAAGAACGGGATCGCCTGGCCGCCGAACCCGACGACGATCGCGTTCAGGAGCCCGATCTGGGGCTGGCCGGCCGGCTCCCAGGCATACATGAAGCCCCAGATCACCGAGGCACCGATCAGCGAGATCGCCACCGGCATGAAGATGAACGTCTTGGCCAGGGACTCGCGGCGGATCCGATCGAACAGGCCGGCGATCACCAGGCCGAGGATCACGCTGCCGGCCGTGGCGACGAGCAGCCAGATGAGGTTGTTGCCCAGGGTCGAGATGAAGTCGGGAGTCGTCATCACGGCGTAGTTGTCGAGCGTGAGCCCTCCCTTGTCATTGAAGAAGCTCCGCGCGAACGTGGCCAGCCCCGGATAGAGCAGGTACGTCGCCAGGAAGACGAGCGCCGGGCCGACGAAGATCCAGGGCAGGAGCCGGTCGCGCCAGGCCGGCCGGAGCAAGCTGACCAGGCCGCCGAGCCCGAGGAACAAGAGCCAGATCCCGCCGACGCCGACGCCAAGGGCGATCACGGCCAGGAGGATCCGGGCGATCACCACGTCGCCGGTGCCGTTGCGCAGGTCGTTCGCGCCCGAGCTGTTGCCCAGCGCGTCGTAGATCGAGGCGAGCAGGTTCTGCGCGCCGTGATGGTCGATCAGGACGAGGAGGCCGCCGACGCACAGGCCGAGCGCGACCAGGCCCAGGATCGGCAGGATGAACCGGGACGGCGGTGGGTTTTCGATACGCGGGCCGGCTGCCAACTCCCTCCTCCTCCTCCGATTCGGGATAGTAGCGAGGCGCCTACCCAATTGGGCAGGCGCCTCGCGAGCTGCGGACGACTACTGGGCGGGCCAGCTGTCGTCGATTGCCTTCAGGATCGAGTCGGTGTTCGACCCGTTGTTGGTCACCCAATCGACGGACTTGGTCCAGAACGTTCCGGCGCCGACGGCAGCGGGCATCGAGTCCGATGCGTCGAAGCCGATCCCGGAAGCCGTGCTGAGGACCGTGTTGGCGACCTGGAGCTTGTAGGCCCCGGCGTACCAACTGGCTGGGGTGGTGGTGTTCGGGGAGATTGCGCTGCCGGCCTCGATCCAGCGCTGGAGACCCTGGGGCGTGCCCAGGAACTCCTCGACGGCACGGACTTCGGGCCGGTCGGCGAGCATGAACATGGCGTCAGCCGAGCCTTCAACGTTGGCCTGGCTGGGGTCGATGGTCGGGAACGGGAAGATCCCGACGTCCTGGCCGACGACGTACTGGGAGGGGTTGCCGCTGGCTCGCTGATCCGGGAAGAAGTCCGGGCCGTACCAGGTCGGGACCTTCTGCATCCAGCACTTCGGGGCGGCCATGTTGTTATTGAACATCGGATCCATGGTCGTCTTCTGGTCGGTGTTGACGATCGCCTGCGCGCCGCCGTAGACGTAGTTCGGGGTGAAGAAGATCTTGCCGACGTACTTGTCGAAGGCATCCTTGATGCCCGGGTCTTCGAAGGTGACCTTGTGGCTGATCCAGTCGTTGTAGTACTGGAGGCCCTTGGTCTTCAGGACGACTTCCTCGACCCAGTCGGTGATCTGCCAGCCGGTCGCGTCGCCGGGGCCGCCGGCGCTGATGCACCACGGGTTGCTGCCGTCCGCGACGATCTTGTCGGACAGCGCAATCAGGTCGGCCCACGTCTTCGGGAACCTGGTAGCCCTTGGCGGCAAACGCCTTGATCGGATACCAGATCGTCGACTTGACGTCGGCCTTGTACGGGATCGCCCAGACGTGCGAACCCGAGGTGTACAGGCCGATGGTCGCCGGGTAGTTCGGTCTTGAGCTTGGCTGGATCCATGAACGTGGCCAGGTCGATGACCTTGCCCTCGGCCCCGTAGGCGAGGATTCCCGTCGGCTGGGCGAGCTGGGCGATGTCAGGCGGCGCGCCACCCTCGATCCGGCTCTTGAGAACCGTCTCGTGGCTGGTCGGGACGCTGTCGACCTGGATGGTGATCCCGGTGGCCTTCTGGAAGTCGGCCAGCGAGTTCTCGAAGTTGGTCAGCTCGCCCTGGGTCCACTGGACCTGGATCGAGACGGTCTTGCCCTTGTAGGGCTGGCTCGAGCCGAGCGCGTTGTCGAGCTCGGTGAAACCGGTCGGAACCGCCGGCACGGCTGCCGCCGGAGCGGCTGAGGCTGCTGCGCTCGGCGCGGCCGAGGCGGCCGAGCTGGGCGCCGCGGCTGACGCGGCTGCCGTCGGCGTCGGGGCCGACGAGGCGGGTGCCGGGGTCGTGCTCGCCGAGCAAGCTCCCACGAGCACCATGACGACCGCCGCCAGGCCGGTCGACCTCCGGAATCTACTTGTCATCCGTTCCTCCTCCTCCTGTGAATGGATCTGTTGATGGTTCACGAGTGGGCTTTGCCCCATTCAGGCCAGGGACGCGCGTGCGACCACCTCCTTTTCCTCAGTACCTCCGTGGAGCGGGTCCGGCGTGCCGGTCCGGACAAGGCTTCGCGCCAGGGCAACACCCCCCCAGGCGACAGGGTCGAAATGCGCAGGGAGCGCCCGGACCGCGCCGGGCGGGATCATCGTAGCGACCAGGGGCGACGCGGCACGCATCCGCTCGAGCTCGGCCGTGATCGGGTCGAGGAAGGTTGGGCCGGCTGCGGCGACCCCGCCGCCGAGCAGGACCAGCTCGAGGTCGCAGGTCAGGATCAGGGCCGCAATCGCCCGGGCAAGCGTCCGGCCGGCGGCATCGGTGACGGCCAGGGCGATCGCGTCCCCGCCGGCCGCCGCCTCATAGACCGTCTCGGAGGTGATCGCGGGCGCGGCCGCAAGGATCGGATGGGCGCCTCCCGGCGCCCCGGCTTCGACGGCCCGCGCCAGGGCAGACTCGGCTCGCCGGGCGATGAATGGTCCCGCTGCGACCGTTTCGACGCAGCCCCGCTGGCCGCACCGGCAGACCTCGCCGTCCGGTTCGACGATCACGTGACCGATCTCGCCGGCCATCCCTCGATCGCCCTGGTGCAGCCGGCCGGCGAGGACGAGGCCCGCCCCGATCCCGGTGCCGACCGCGACATAGGCCAGGCTGCGGGCACCCCGGGCGATCTCATGGCCGGCCAAGCCGGAAGCGGCCAACCCGACGTCGTTGGCGATTCCGCAGGGCACGCCGAACTCGCTCTGGATCAACTGGGCCAGCGGCAGGTCCTGCCAGCCGAGGTTCGTGGCCAGGCCGACCGTGCCGGCCGCAGAGTCGATCTTGCCCGGGACACCGACGCCGATCGCGCCAAGGTCTGGCAGGCTGGCGTCGGCGGCATCGAGCGCGGCCCGAACCGCCCGGACGACCGGCTCGATCCCGTTCTCGGAGCGACCGGCCATCGACCGAACCGCCCGGCCGCGAATCTGGCCGGCCTCGTCGACGACGAGGGCGGCCACCTTCGTGCCACCGACGTCGACCCCGGCGACGAGGGACCCGCTCATGCCGGGACCGCCAGGGCGTCCAGGCCAGGCTCGACCGCGCTGTCGGCGTCCTCGGCGGGGTCCGGCGGGAGCCCGGCCAGGCTCAGGCCCAGGGCGCGGGTCATCAACAGGGCGGTGGCTCCAAGGAGCACGCCGTCGGCGTGCAGCCGGCCGATCTCGACCGTCGTGTCGTCGGCCAGGATCTTCAGGGCGCTCGACTGCATCGTTTCGCGGACGGCGGCCAGCCAGGGCTCGCCGAACTCGGCCACGCCTCCGACGAGCACGATCCGCTCGACGTTCAGGGCACCGATCAGCCAGGCGAGGGCGAGCCCAAGCTCGCGGGCCGCGCTGATCACCACGTCCCGGACGAACGGGATCTCCCGCTTCGAAGGCGGCGACGGCGTCGGGCAGGCGGCTGATCCCGTGACCGGCCAGGCGGGCCAGGATGGCCCGGCTGCTGGCGACCGTCTCGAGGCAGCCGATCCGACCGCAGCGACACATGTCGCCGCCCGGCCGGACCGTCGTGTGGCCGATCTCACCCGCACCGAAGCCGTCACCCTGGAACGGGTGACCGTCGAGGATCAGGCCGGCGCCGATCCCCTCGCCCACCTTGACCACGACGAGGTTCGACGTCCGCGACTCGCCGAAGACGTGTTCGGCGAGGGCCATCGCCTGGCTGTCGTTGGCGACGTAGACCGGCAGGCCGGTCCGGGCCCGGAGGAGCTCGCCAAGGGGCAAGCCGTGCCAGTCGAGATTGACCGCTTCGAGGATCGTCCCGGCCTCCGTGTCGATCAGGCCCGCCGTCCCGATCCCAATGCCGAGGATCGGGCGGTCGGTCCGGGCCAGGAGCCGATCGACCAGGCCGAAGACACGTTCGAGCGCCGCGTCGCCGTCGCGGTCGTCGACGGCAACTTCGATCGCCGAAACGATCCCGCCGCGCAGGTCGACGATCGCCCCGCGGAAGACGTTCTCGGCGAGGTCGAGCCCGACCAGGTGGCGGGCGTCGTCGGTGACGGCGAGCAGGATCGGTGCCTTGCCGCCGGTCGACGGGCCGCGCCCGATCTCGCCGGCGAGGCCGTCGCGGATCAGGTCCGAGACGACGTCCGAGACCGTCGTGCGGGTCAGACCGGTGGCCCGGGCGACGGCCGCCCGGCTGATCGGGCCGCGGTCGTAGATCGTGCCCAGGACCAGGCGCGAGTTGTGCGCGCGGGTCTCCTGGTGCGTGGCCTTGCCGGACCGCTCGATCACGCGAATGCTGGGCCCTCCCCGTCCGAACCGCCTTTGTCAAGACACTGGACCAAGCAACTGTAGGACCCTTTGTCAAGTCCCCTTACATAGATCGATCGGGCGAGGCACAATCCGCGAATGGCATCCCAGGCCGGGCCCGAGCGGCGCCTCCAAGGGTCCTTCGTCTATGGCTCACGGGTCGTCCGTGGCGCGATCACGATCCGTGGCGGACGGATCAGCGGCCTCGTCCTCGACCGGGCCAGCGACCCCGCAGGCGACCCGGGAATTCACCCCGCCACCAGGCGGCAGGCCTCCCCCGGCTCGGCCTCGCCGGGACCGCGTCCGGAGGTCGTTCGCGAGGAGGTCGAGGCGCCGTTCGTCATCAGCCCCGGCTTCATCGATGTCCACGTCCACGGCGGAGGGGGCCTGAGCGCCATGGGCGGCCCGGCTCGAGCTGAACCGGCTGGCCACCGTCCTGGCAATCCGCGGAACCACGGCGTTCCTGCCGACCTCCGTTTCGGCGCCGCTGCCCGAGCTTGCCCGATTCGCGGCCGACGTCCGCGCGGCACGCATCGAGCAGGAGGCGCGTCGGACCGATCCGCAGCCACTGCCGACCGAGTCCGGCGCACGGATCCTTGGGGCCAACCTCGAGGGTCCGGCGATCGATCCGGCCCATCGCGGGGCCCACGACCCCGCTTCGATCGTCGATCCGGGCACGCTGCTGGCCGCCTGGCGGGCCAACCCGGCGATTGGACCGAGGTCCGGATCGTCACCCTGGCCCCGGAGCGACCAGGCGGCCTGGCGCTCATCGGCCACCTGGCGGAGCTCGGGATCGTCGCCAGCGTGGGACACACCGGGGCGACATTCGAGGAGGCGCGATCCGCCTTCCTGGCGGGTGCTCGGTCGACGACCCACCTCCTCAACGCGATGACCGGCGTGGCAGCCCGGGCCCCCGGCGTCGCGGGTGCCGCCCTGGCCCAACCCGGCGTGACCGTCGAGCTGATCGCTGATGGCCTCCACGTCGATCCGGGGCTATGGCCGATCCTCTGGAAGGTCCTCGGCCGGCGGCTCCTGCTTGTCTCGGACGCGATGCCGGCGGCGGGACTGGGCGACGGGACGTACCGGCTCGGCAGCATGCCCGTCTCGGTGGCCGGCGGTCGGGCCACGACCGAATCCGGCTCGCTGGCCGGCAGCACGATCAGCCTGGCCGACGCCGTCGTCAACCTGGTCGCGGCCGGCCTGCCGCTGCCGCGGGCCGTCGCCGCCGCGACGCTGACGCCGGCGCGATTGCTCGGCCGGCCGGACCTCGGCCGAATTCGGGGTCGGGGCGCGGGCGGACCTGCTCGTCCTTGATCGCTGCCGGCCGGGTCGAGCGAACGATGATCGACGGGGAGTGGCTGGCCCCGACCGCCGGCTGAACGTCCTCGCCGAGCGGGCGCGACTGGGGGTGGCTGACCCTGACCGCCGGCTGAACGTCCTCGCCGAGCGGGGGTGGCTGACCCCGACGCCGGCTGAACGTCCTCGCCGGGCGGGCGCGACTGGAGGCGGCCCGGGACCCACGTAGAACGGCCTCTGGCATCGGCCTGAGTCGGCCTCGGGTCCGTCGGCGGTCCACGGCCTGGGCGTTCGGTCCCGGCCTGGGCGTTCGGTCCCGGCGCTGGGCATTCGGTCCCGGCCTGGGCGTTCGGTCCCGGCCTGGGCGTTCGGTCCCGGCCTGGGCGTTCGGTCCCGGCCTGGGCGTTCGGTCCCGGCCTGGGCGTTCGGTCCCGGCCTGGGCGTTCGGTCCCGGCCTGGGCGTTCGGTCCCGCTGACAAATTGCGAGTCCGCTCGCGCTTATGGCCGGTCGTACTCCGATCCGCGGGCGCCAAGCGCCTCAAGAGATACCTGGACGAACCAAGTCGTGCTCAGTCCAAGTTGCGCACATCCGAACGATGCCCGAGACGCCGCTCGAACCGTCAATAAGCGCGACGAAACCCGCGATTTGTCAGAGCGTTCGAGGACGGGATGGATGCGCCGAATGCGGCAGGCGTTCGGGGACGGGATGGAGGCGCCGAATGCGGCAGGCGTCGGGGACGGGATGGAGGCGCCGAACGCGGCAGGCGGTCGGGGACGGGATGGAGGCGCCGAACGCGGCAGGCGGTCGGGGACGGGATGGAGGCGCCGAACGCGGCAGGCGGTCGGGGACGGGATGGAGGCGCCGAACGCGGCACGCGGAGAAGGGGCCCGTGACGGCCGAATGGCGCGGCAGCCTCAGCGGGTGAGGGTCACCTTGCTCAGGCCGGCCGGCGCGTCGGGGCTCAGGCCCAGGCGGCCGGCGACCGCTTCAGCCAGGAGCTGCCCGGGCAGGATCAGGGCGAGCGGGCTGAGGCACTCAGGCAGGTCGGCCAGGGGGCCCAGGACCAGGGTCTCGGCGACTCCGCTGCCCGCCGCGGCGCCCGCCTCGGCCCCACCCACGATCCAGGGCCTGGCGCCGGCCGCCCGGGCCCGGGTGATTGCCGGGTCGATCGCCGCTCCCATCGGTCCGTCCGGCCGAAAGACGAGAGCCGGGATCTCGGACCCGGCCAGGGCGATCGGACCATGCTCGAAGTCGGCGCTCGAATAGCCCTCCGCGAACACCCGGCTGGTCTCCTTGAGCTTGAGCGACGTCTCGAGGGCCGTGGCCAGGTTGAAGCCGCGCGAGATAACCAACGCCCGGCCCGAGCCGGCGATCGCCTCGGCCAGCGCCGCACCGGGACCATCGAGCCAGGCCAGCGATCCGGCCAGCGTCCTGGTCGAGCACCTCGGGAACCCCGGCCAGGCCCCGGGCCAGCTCGGACTCCGGAGCCAGGGCAGCGACGATCCCGGCCAGTCCCGCCAGCTCCGCGACGTAGCTCTTCGTGGCCGCCACGGCGAGCTCCGTACCGGCTCGGCAGGCCACGGTCAGGTCCGCCGCGGCCTCGAGCGGCGAGTCGGCCGTGTTCGTGATCGCCACGGTCAGGGCCCCGCCCCGCCGGGCGGCCTCGACCACGGCGACGAGATCCGGGCTTCTTCCGGACTGCGACACGGCCAGGATCAGGCCACCCGACCAGTCGCTCCGGGCGTGGTAGATCGTCGTGACCGAGGGCGAGGCCAGGCCGACCGGCCAGCCGAGCTGCGTCTCGATCAGGTAGCGGGCGTAGATCGCCGCATGGTCGGAGGTTCCCCGGGCGACGATCGAGACCCAGCGCGGGCGGGCCGATCGAACGGCGTCGGCCACCGCGGCGAGGGCGGCGTGCCCGTGGACGAGCTGGTCTTCGACCACCCGAGGGGTCTGCCGGATCTCCTGGGCCATGATGGTCATGCCGGGTTGGACCATGGGCTAAGGATGACCAATCGGGGGATCGGGTGTCGGCGGTTGTCGAAGCGCTCCGACTGGTCGAAGATCACGGTGGATGGACCCTTGCGATGACTGACGGGACTTCGTTCCACGGCGCACCGACCGCCCGCGGCCGGCATGACGGCCCGTTCATCCTGGTGGTCGTCCTGGTCGTGGCCGGCATCGCCCTGGCGATTGCCAAGCCCTGGGGAGCGGCCGGCCCGCCTTTGGCCTCGACGGCACCCCGGGTCGCGGCGAGCGGCCAGCCGGCGGCCAGCGTGACGAGCCCGCCGGTGGCCGTGGCGACCCACCTGGCGCACCCCCTGCCGGTCGCGTTCACGGCTCCCGCCCCGGCGGGCTCCTCGGGTTGGGCCGGCCTCGACTGGAGCTCGCTGGCCTCGGACGACCCCCTTGGCGCGGTGAGGGCCGAGGTGACCCTGGGCGCCACCTCGGTGGCGATCGGAGACATCCCGGGCTCCACCTCGACGACGGTCTGGTCGTCGGCCGACGGGTCACACTGGCAGCCGATCGAGGACAACACCCCAACGACCTTCTGGCCGAACATCTCGATCGTCGCCCTGGCGACCCTGCCCGGCAAGATTCGTCGCGGTCAGCGAGATGAACGACTACCTCCTCCAGAACCTGCCGCCCGTCATCGCCTGGTCGTCGACCGATGGCCAGAGCTGGACACCCGCGGAGACGCTGCCGCTCGATCCGAGCTCGAGCCCGGCCCGATCGCAATCGCTCGTCGCCAGCGGGCCCCACGGACTGGTCGTCGCCTCGAGCGGACCCGCCGCTCGCCTCGCCACCTCGTCCGACGGTGCGAACTGGGTCGTCGCGCCGCCGAACGCGTTTCCGGCCGACTTCGAGCTGGCCGACCTGAAGGGCAATCCGGGCGGCTACGTGGCGGTCGGGACCTGGACGAAGGGAACCGGGCCCGACCGGGCCGCTGCGCTGTGGTCGGCCGACGGCCGTCACTGGCCGGCCAGTCCGACCCTCCTGCCCGCTCTCGCCCCCGGCTTGGGCTCACCGGGCGTCTCGAACGTGTTTGGGTTGACCGTCGGAGACGAGGGGATGATCGCCCTGGGGATCGGCGGCCCCAAGGGCTCCACCCTGTGGTGGCAATCAGCCGACGGCCGGCACTGGCGGGCCCTTCCGACGCTCCCCCTCACGGGATTGCCGACGTGTGGCAACCCTGCCGGCTGTGACCCCCAGCCCATTGCCACGCTGTTCGGGGATGGACACCGGATGGTCGCCCTGCGCACTCGGGTCGAATGGAGCTGCCTGGGTCTCGCTCGATGGCCAGCAGTGGCAGCCGCTCGCCTTCTCGGGCGACCTGCCGAGCGGGCAGGCGACGCACGCCACCTTGCTGCCCGGCGGGGTCCTCGTCTCGGATGGGGTCACCACCTGGTTCGGCCAGGCCGAGGGAGGCTGAGGGCGGCTGCCACCGGGCCGGGCCCGGCCGACAGCCGAGGGCGAGGCACTGAGCTCGCGGGATCAGCCCTGCGCGCCTCGCGGGGGCAGAGACCGGATGGCCTCGCGCTCGATCGCGAGACCCAGCCGGTGGCGCTCATAGAACTCGTTGAAGCCCGCGACATCGCGCGGGTCGGGTGCGAGCGGGGGGCCGATGCTCGCCCCAATGTGCCGGTCGAGGTAGTCCGGGAGCGACTGGCCGGGATCCGGGCGGAGGAGATAGGCGGCAAGCAGGGCCATCCCCCACGCCCCGCCCTCCCCGGCCGTGGTCGAGATGCTCACCGGGACGTCCAGGGCCGCCGCCATCATCCGCTGCCCGGTGTCGCCGCCCTTGAAGAAGCCCCCGTGTCCCCGGATCTCCTCGATCACCACGCCTTCCTCGCCGGTCAGGATGTCCATCCCCGTCCGGAGGGCACACAGCGAGGCAAAGGTGAGCGCCCGGATCAGGTTCTCGAGGGTAAGCCGGGCGTCCTGGTTTCGGGCGATCAGCGGCCGGCCCTCCGTGAACCCGGTGGCGTGCTCGCCCGAGACGTAGTTGATCGCCAGGAGCCCGCCCGCATCCGGATCGCCCCGGGCAGCCAGCGGCAGGAGCCGGCCATAGAGCTCGTCGAGGGTCACCTCGGCGCCGAGGACCTTCGCCGCCTGCCCGAAGACCGCGATCCAGGCGTCGAGGTCCGAGGAGCCATTGTTCGAATGGACCATCGCGACCGGCTTCGCGTCGGGCGTGACCACGACGTCGATCGCCTCGTGGACCCGGCCGAGGGTCCGCTCGAGGACGAGCATGGCGAAGACCGAGGTGCCCGCCGACACGTTGCCCGAGCGCGGTCGAACGGCGTTCGTGGCGACCATCCCGGTCCCCGCGTCGCCCTCCGGAGGGCAGAACGGGCTGCCCGGCTGAAGCCTGCCGGTCGGGTCGAGCAGCCTCGCCCCGGCCTCGCTCAGGATTCCGGCCGAACGCCCGGCCGGCAGGACCGAGGGCAGGATGTCGCGCAGCTGCCAGGCGGGCCGGCGGGAAGCGATCAGGGCGTCGAAGGCGGCGATCCGGGCGGTGTCCCAGTCACCGCTGAGCGGGTCGATCGGGAACATGCCCGAGGCCTCGCCGACACCCACGACATGCTCGCCGGTCAGCAGCCCGTGAACGTGGCCGGCCAGGGTCGTGAGGCGGGCGATCCGGGCAACGTGGGCCTGGCCCTCGAGGATCGACTGGTACAGGTGGGCGATGCTCCAGCGCTGGGGCACACCGAAGTGGAGTGCCGCGGTGAGCTCGGCACAGGCCTGCCCGGTGTTCGTGTTGCGCCAGGTCCGGAACGGCACGAGGAGCGTGCCCGCCGTATCGAGGGCCAGGTAGCCGTGCATCATCCCGCTGATCCCGATCGCGGCGACTCGGTCCAACCCGGTCCCGTGGCGCGCCTGAACATCCCTGGCCAGCGAGGCGAATGCGTCGGCCAGGCCGGTCCGGACGTCGGCCATGTCGTACGTCCAGAATCCGTCCCGAAGCTGGTTCTCCCAGGCATGGGCGCCCGTGGCAAGCTGGGTCGAGTCGGGCGCGATCAGCGAGGCCTTGATCCGGGTCGAACCGAGCTCGAGCCCCAGGATCGCCTGGCCCGACTGGATCAGCCCGGCGCTCAGCGGTTCTTCTGCCCGTAGTACGCCGCCGGGCCGTGCTTTCGCCGGTGATGCTTCTCGGCCAGGAACGAAGGGAGCTCCGGGGCGGCCGGGTTCAGGCCAAGCGTCTGGATCGCCATCAGGGCGACCGTCTCGAGGGCGATCGCATTGTCCGCCGCCTCGGCTGCGCTCCGGCCCCAGGTGAATGGCCCGTGCGACGCCACGAGCATGCCCGGCATCTCGTCGGCGCGGAGCCCGAGCCCGCCGAGCGTCTCGACGATCACGGCGCCCGTCTCGGCCTCGTAGCTGGCGTCGACCTCGGCGGCGGTCAGCTGGCGGGTGACCGGGATCGGGCCCCGGAAGTAATCGGCATGGGTCGTGCCCAAGGGCGGGATCGACCGGCCGGCCTGAGCCCAGGCGCTGGCGGCGCTCGAATGGGTATGGACCACGCCGCCGATCGTGCCGAGCTCGCGGTACAGGCGGAGGTGGGTCGGGGTGTCCGAGGAGGGCCGGGCATCGCTTTCGAGGACGCTGCCGTCGGCCAGCGAGACAACGACGAGCTGCTCGGCCCGAAGCTCGGCATAGGGCACGCCGCTCGGCTTGATGATCAGGACCCCGGCCTCGCGATCCGCCCCGCTCGCATTGCCGAAGGTCAGCCGGACAAGGCCCGCCTCGACCAGGGCCAGGTTCGCCCGCAGGACCTCCTGGCGCAGGTCCGGGAACGACAGCCCGTGCCCGCGGGTCATGGCCACCGCTCCTTACAGGCCACGGGCAAGGCGGTAGTAGGCCGAGTTCCAGCGCAGCTCCCGGCTGAACTCCGGGATCGTCGTCCGCGCCCCGATCGCGAGGAACTCGAGTCCGGCGATCTCGGCAAAGTCGGCCAGCGGCTCGAGCCCGATGGCCCGGCTCAGGACCGTGTGGTGGGAACCGCCGGCCATCAGCCAGGCCTCGGCCGCCGTCGCCAGGCCCGGGCGCGGCTGCCAGACGGCCCGGCCGACCGGCAGACGCGGCATCGGCTCGTCGGGCGGGACGAGGTCGACCTCGTTGGCCAGGAGCCGGAACCGGTCGCCCATGTCCATCAGGGCCACGATCACGGCCGGACCGGTACCTGCATCGAAGACCAGCCGGACGGGATCGCTCCGGCCGCCGATCGAGAGGGGGTGAATCTCGCAGGAGACCGTTTGATCGGCGATCGTCGGGCAGACCTCGAGCATGTGGGCGCCCAGGACCTTCGGCCCGGCCGGATCGAGGTGATAGGTGTAGTCCTCCATGAACGACGTCCCACCCGGCAGCCCCCGGGCCATCGTCTTGACCAGGCGGACCATGATCGCCGTCTTCCAATCGCCCTCGGCCCCAAAGCCATAGCCCTCGGCCATCAGGCGCTGGCAGGCGATCCCGGGCAGCTGCTGGAGTCCGTCGAGGTTCTCGAACGTGTCGGTGAAGGCCTTGCAGCCGCTCTCCGCGAGGAACACCCGCAGCGCGGCCTCGATCCGGGCGGCTTCGCGCAGCGAGCCATGGTCGGCCCCCCCGGCGAGCAGGCTCGGGGCAACCCGATAGCTCGACCCGTAGAGCTCGACCAGGCGGTCAACCTCCGCCTCGGCCACCGCCTGGATCGCGTCGCCGAGCTCGCTCACGCTGTAGCCGTTGATCGAAGCGCCGAGCCGGATCTGGGCCTCGACCTTGTCGCCTTCGGTCACGGCAACATCGCGCATGTTGTCGCCGAACCGGGCGACCTTGAGCCCGTGGGCGTCACGCCAGGCGCAGGCGGCCCGGGTCCACCAGCCAATTCGCTCCTGGACGGCCGGATCCTGCCAGTGTCCGGCCACCGTCTTGCGGGCGACCCCGACCCGCTCCTCGATGTGGCCGAACTCGCGATCGCCGTGGGCGGCCTGGTTCAGGTTCATGAAGTCCATGTCGATCTCCGCCCAGGGGAGATCGCGATTGAACTGGGTGTGCAGGTGGAGGAGCGGCTTCTGGAGCGCCTGGAGCCCGCCGATCCACATCCGGGCCGGCGAGAACGTGTGCATCCAGGCGATCACTCCGACACACTCGTCCGAGGCGCTGGCCGCTCGACAGGCGGCCGCGATGCTCTCGGGCGATTTGACGATCGGCTTGAAGACGACCCGGACGGGGATCGAATCCGACCTGTCCAGGGCACTCGCGATCACGCCGGCGTTCGCAGCCACCTGGCCCAGGACCTCTTCGCCGTAGAGGTCCTGGCTGCCGGTCAGGAACCAGACCTCGTACTCGCCCAGCGGCTTCATCCCTTGATCGCCCCGGACATGAAGCCGCGGACGTACTGGCCCTGGAGGGCGAAGAAGAGGATCAGGCAGGGCAGCGCCATGACCACGACCCCGGCCTCGAGCGAGCCGTAGTCGATCACGCCCATCGTCTGCTGGCGGAGCGTCGTGATCGCCAGCGACAGGGGTGCCTTGCTCGAGCTGCTGATCAGGATCAAGGGCGTGATGAAGTCGTTCCAGGCGGCCAGGAAGGCGAACAGGGCGACCGTCACGATTCCCGGCCGGACCGACGGCAGCATGACCCTCCGAAACACGCCGAACGTGCCCGCCCCATCCACCTGGGCCGCGTCCTCCAGCTCCTTGGGTACCGCTTCGATGGAGATTCGCATCATGAACGTTGCGAATGGCAGCTGGAACATTGTCATGACCAGGGCCAGACCGATGAGCGAATTATTCAGCCCGATCACCTTGAGCAGGACGAACAACGGGATCAGCAGGGTCGCGTACGGGACCATCAGGATCCCGAGGGTCACCAGGAACAGGATGTCCTTGCCCGGAAAGTCAAAGCGGGCAAAGCCGTACCCGCCGAGCATCGACACGGCCAGGGTGAAGACGACCGTGGC
>CAVOMZ010000012.1:0-54702 GCA_963697135.1 uncultured Chloroflexia bacterium
AAGTCGACGGTGACACCGTCAAGGCCCCGCGAGCGGACGAGGGCCGCGACCTGGGCGATCGTTCGCCGCTGGGCGGGGCCGTTCCGCAGGAAGGCCCGGTTCTTCAGGAAACCGAAGCTGGCCAGGGTCAGATCGGCCCGTACCCCGACGGCGTGGGCGGCCCGGATGATCGCGGTCGACGAAGCGCTGGCCAGGGCCGGATAGCCCAGACTGCCTCGTTCGAGGCTGCCGTTTCGGCGGAAGCCGACATCGAAGAACGAGACCGTGGTCAGGAGGTCCATCCGCAGCCCGGCGACGGTCTTCGGCGTCTCGAGCCAGTACGGCACGAAGCCGTAGACCTCGCCGGTCATCCGGTGCGCGATCTGGCGGGTGGTCAGTGGCCGAAGGGCCTGGTCGGCTCTCCCGGGGGTGCTCGCCTGGGCACTCGGCGGCACGGCCGCAAAGGGCAGGACGAGGGCCAGGAGGAGGGCCGCGACGAAGGGGGTTCGGACGGCATTCATGGCCTGAGGATGGGCCCTGCCACCGCACCGGACCACCCCACGATGGTCCCATCCGCCCCGGAATCGGGACGCTACGATCCGGCCATGGCCTACAGGCCGGCGATCGTCCGGCCGAGAGCTCGCCTGAAGTAGATCCCGGCCACGCCTCGCCAGGCCGTCCCGACCGTGCGCTTGAGCCGGGCCACCTCGCGCTCGCGGGAGACGAGATAGCGGCCGATCGCCTCGGCCTCGGCCTCGCTCAGCTCGTTGCCGTGCTCGACCAGGAAGGTCCGGGCCATCGTCGCCGCGACCTCGGCATCGTTCATGAAGCCGAGGTGATCCTGGAGGTTGACGATCCTGGCGATCAGGGGAGCGGCGTCCGGCGCCGAGCGGCTCGCGCACGAACTCGATCGTGTAGCGCAGGCGCTTGGCCGCGATCCGAAGCTGGTGCAGGGTTGCCACGTCCGCCCAGCGGAGGACCGCCTCGTAGGCCCGAACGTGCTCATAGGCCGTCCAGATGCGCGAGGCGGCGGTGTCGCGGACCCGATGGGGAGCCGTGGCCTCGGCCGGGATCGTGTCCCGGCCCGCCGTCGACACGAAGTCCACGAAGTCGTCGACGAACCTGGCATAGCCCCGCGAATCGAGCCGCACGAGCAGGCGCTCACGGGCCGTCTCGCGCTGCCCCCGCCAGGTCGCCAGGAGCGGCTCGAGCGACTTCCGGTCGTCGCTCCCGATCGCGTCGCCATATGCCTCGGTCGCCTCGATCAACACGTCGAGGTCGCGTACGGCGCCGAGCAGCCCAGCCAGCTCCCGCAGGCGTTGGCGAAAGGGCCGGGTCCGGCCTGGCCGGTAGGCATCGCCGAACACCCGCCAGGCCGCGCGCATCCGGCGCGTCGCGACGCGCATCCCGTGGAGCTCCTCCGGGTCGCTCCCTTCACGCGTGCCGGCCTCGCGCTCGAGCATCCGGGCCAGGTGGAAGCGGAGGACCTTTCGGCCGGCCTCGGAGTGGAAGTCCTCGGCGGCCACGCCGGGATTCTTGGAGGTCGCCAGGCGGACGACCGGCTCCTCCTCGGGGATCTCGCCGCCCTTCTTCGAGCGCGCCACTCGGACCTCGACCTCCGGTTCGGGCTCGGCCAGCTCGGGCAGGTCGAGGGGATCGTCCGAGGCGTGGGGCAGCTCGACGATCGGGAGCAGCTCGTCGTCGGCGTCATCACCGGGCTCGTCGGCGGCCTCGTCGACCGGGCCTTCGGCGGCGTCCTCCTCGAGCTCGTCGTCGGGCTCCAGGTCACGCGACGTCGACTGGAGGGGAGGCGACCGGCTCCGCTTCGACGACCGGCTCAGTCTTCGCCTCGACGATCGGCCCAGGCCCGGACTCGGCAAGAGGCTCGGCCTCGGCAACCGGCTCGGGCTCGGCTACCGGCAGAACATCGGGCTCGGCAACCGGCAGAACATCGGCCTCGGCGACCGGCTCAGGCGCCGCTTCGACGACCGGCTCGGGTTGGACCTTCGGCGCGCCCTTCGCCCTGGTCCTGGCTTCGTTCGTCGGTTCGCTCTTCGCTTCGCCCGTCCCATCGACCTCCGCAACGGGCTCGGCGGCGATCTCCTGCGGCGGGGCCGGTACCTCGGCCCGAGCCGCGGCAGATGCCTCGAGCGCCCGGGCCAGCTTCGATGAGACCGTCGGCGAAAGGCCGGGACGACCGTCAAGCAGGCCGATCAAGGGACCGAGGGCGTCCTCGGGGCCACGGGTGAGCTCGGCCTCGAGCTCGATGAATCGATCAACGGTGTGCTGGTCGACGACGATTCGGACCTCGTCGAGGCTGAGCTCGACGGTCGCCTCGGTGGTCACGAAGTCGCGCTTGCGCCGGAACTGTCGGATCGTGACCAGCTCGAGCAGCGGCCGGTCGCCGATCAGCTCGAGCAGCCGGTCGCGCGCGGCCGAGCGGGGCCAGGAGGCGGGCGGGGTGCTCGTGTCGGCCGGTCCTTCGAGCTCCTCGCGCCGGCGCAGGGCACCCTCGACCGAGCCCGGGGACTTGACGGTCAGGGTCGTCTGGTCGCCCTCGACCCGCAGCCGGACCGCCATCCGGGCCGCGTCGAGGACCCCGTCAGGCGTATCGAGGTAGCGGTCGTCGTGTTCGGCGACCCGGATCTCGCCGTCCGGGACGAACTTGCCCAGGCGGTCCGAGCCGAGCAGTCGCTCGCCGATCGCCAGGTCGGCGACCTGGTACTTCAGCTCGACCTCGATCGGGACGGGCGTGGTCATGCGCGCGGATCCAGCGAGCCGCTGCCCAGGCCAGGCCGGCGGGGCTGGCCGAGCATGGCGCCGTAGATCAGGGTCCGTTCCTTCATCGCGGCGAACGTGTCGATCGTCCCCTCGACGCCATTGAGCTCTTCGGTCCGACGCCAGACGGCATCCGGGCCGAGCTGCCAGGAGCGTCGGTCGTCGGCCAGCATCGTGGCAATGATCTCGCTGATCCGGGCTCGGGCCTCGGCGTCCTCGACCGGCACGACCGCCTCGATCCGGCGGTCGAGGTTCCGCTCCATCAGGTCGGCCGAGCCGATGTACCACTCGTCGGCACCGCCATTGGCGAAGCCCCAGATCCGGGAGTGTTCGAGGAAGTCGCCCACGATCGAGCGGACGTGGATCCGCTCCGAGAGGTCCGGCAGGCCTGGCTGGAGCGAGCAGATTCCGCGAACGATCATCTCGACTTCGACCCCCGCGCTGCTGGCCCGGTACAGGGCAGCGATGCAGGCCGGATCGACGATCGCGTTGATCTTGAACACGATCCGGGCCGGCCGGCCCGCCTCGGCGTGGTCGATCTCGCGTTCGATCAACTCGAGGACCCGGGTCCGCAGGCCATGCGGCGCCACGATCAGGCGCCGGAACGTGCGCTGGCGGGAAAGCCCGGTCAGGACGTTGAACAGGTCGGTCACGTCGGCTCCGAGCTCCGGCCGGCAGCTGAGCAGCCCGAGGTCCACGTACAAGCGCGCCGTCTTGGGGTTGTAGTTGCCGGTCCCGATGTGGACGTAGCGCCGGAGCAGCCGGCCCTCGCGCCGAACGACGAGGGCGACCTTCGAGTGGGTCTTCAGGCCAACCAGGCCGTACACCACGTGAGCGCCCGCCCGCTCGAGCTTGCGGGCCCACTCGATGTTCTGTTCCTCGTCGAAGCGAGCCTTGATCTCGACCAGGACGACGACCTGCTTGCCCCGCTCGGCCGCCCGGATCAGGTCGCGCACGATCGGCGAGTCGCCCGAGGTCCGGTAGAGGGTCTGCTTGATCGTCAGGACGTCGGGATCGGCGGCGGCCTGGGCGATGAACCGCTCGGTCGAGGCGGCGAACAATTCGTACGGGTGGTGGACCAGGATGTCGCCGGCCCGGATCACTCCGAACATGTCGACCGGCTCGTCCTCGTCGGGCGGGATCAGGCGGGGCGGCGTGACCGGCGTCCAGGGCGGCCGCTGGAGATCGGGCACGTCCAGCTCGGCGATCTGGGCCAGGCCGGTCAGGTCGAGCATGCCGCTGATCTGGTAGGCGTCGTCCTCGGCCAGGCCGATCCCGTTGAGCAGGAGGCGCCGGGTCGCCAGCGGCATGCTCCGCTCGACCTCGAGCCGGACGGCCTCGCCGAAGCGTCGCCGCTGAAGCTCCTCCTCGATCGCGGTCAGGAGGTCGTCCGCCTCATCTTCCTCGATCGCCAGGTCAGCATTGCGGGTGACCCGGAAGAGGTGAGCCTCGACAATCTCGAGTCCGGTGAAGAGCAGGTCCAGGTTGTTCGAGATCACCTGGTCGATCAGGACGAAGGTCGTCGGGTCGATGTCCATCAGCCGGGGCAGGACGGCCGGCACCTTGACCCGGGCGAAGCGCCGCTCGCCGGTGTCCGGATCGCGCAGGCCGACCGCGATCGACAAGCTCAGGGTCGAGATGTACGGGAAGGGGTGGCCCGGGTCGACCGCCAGGGGCGTCAGGACGGGAAAGACCTCTTCGATGAAGCGCTCACGCAGCCGGGCGTGGTGCTCGGGCACCGCGGCGTAGTCGACGATCCTGATGTCGGCCTCGGCCAGCGAGGCCCGGATCCGGGCAAAGATCAGGCCCTGCTCGTCAACCAGCTCCTGGACGCGCAGGCGGATCGCCGCCAGCTGCTCCGCCGGGCTCCGCCCGTCGGGCGAGCTGCGAACGGCCGAAGCGGCCATCTGCTGGCGCAGGCCAGCCACCCGGACCTGGAAGAACTCGTCGAGCATCGACGAGAAGATCGCCAGGAACTTGGCCCGTTCGAGCAGGGGGTTGCGCTCGTCCCGCGCCTCGTGCAGGACGCGGGCGTTGTAGTCCAGCCAGGACAGCTCACGGTTGAGGTAGGGCTGGGCCGGGCTGGCCTGATGCCGGCGGCCGCGCGGCGCGCGAGCCACCCGCTCGGGTCGAACGGCGGTCATTGGACGGAGCGTCTCCTGGACGACAAAGAATGCGAGCCTGCTGACGGGTCAACCCGGCGTCGCGAGCCGGGCCGCCAAGCCTAGCACGGCCCCATCGGCCGAAACGCTCACCCAGAGGTCACGGTCGCCCCGGCCGAGCTCCTCGGGCCGTGCGATTCCCGCGGCCGCGGCGACTCAGCGCCGGTCGGCTGAGCTGGCTGGGGCTCCCTCGGCGATGTACCGCCGGGCGCCGGTCGTTTCCTCGAGGTAGACCCGCATCCGAAGGCCGGTCGTCGGGTCGACGAAGACCTCAGTGGTGGCCCGGAAGCCGCTCGGAACGGTCCCGCCCGGCTCACCGCCGCCCGGCCCGATCGGGTCGTTCTGCGCTTCGGCGTGTTCGGACCGGTAGCGCAGCCGCTCGTAGAGCAGCGCGATGAGGATCGCTGCGCCGCACAGGACGGTGATCAGGCCGGCCAGCCGGGCCCCACTCTGGGCCAGCAGGAACAGGCCGAGGAGGACGGTCAGGGCGCCGACGAAGACGAGGATGGCCCGGGCGGCGGCCAGCATCAGCGGGTCACTCGGCGGCGGTCGGGGCGGCGCTGTCGGGAGCGAGCACCACGGCGGTTCCATAGGCCACGATCTCGGACATCGAGGTGCCCATCTCGGAGCTGTCGAAGCGCATCGAGAGGACCGCGTTGGCGCCCATCATCGTGGCGTTCTGGACCATCCGGTCGATCGCCTGGCGGCGGGTGTCCTCGAGCAGGCTGGTGTATTCGTGGATCTCGCCACCGGCCAGCGAGCGCAGCCCGGCGGCGAGGTTGCCGGCGAGTCCCCGGCTCCGGACGACCAGGCCGAACACGTGGCCCTTCGTTTCGGCGACCCGGAAGCCTGCGACATAGGGCGTCGTGGCGATGATCACGAGGAACCTCCTGGTCTGGCAGCGGGATCACCGCCGGCGCCTGCGGACGCATGTTCGGCATGGGCCCGCTCGCCGAGGCCCGGGCGCCCTGCCGCCCGGCGCTCAGCCGAGCAGTCCGGGCAGGGGCACATCTCGCGCAGCGTCGTAAAGGGATAGAAGCCGGTGTGGTGGCCATCGCCCCAGGTCGGGGCGATGGCGTACTGGCCGACGAGGGCGAGATCGACCAGGCGGAGCTGGTCGGGCGACAGGCTTGGCGCCGAGTCGAGCCAGCCGGGCAGGCCGGCCTCGCCCCGGCAATAGGCGCATGGGCAGAGCCAGCGCAGGGTCACCGCCGGATAGGTCGTCTGGTGGCCGTCGCGCCACTCGATCGAGACGGTCCCGGCGGCCCGGTCGGCATGGATCGTGGCCGGCTCGGCCGAGGGCGACATGGCTTGATGGTAGCGCGTTCGCTCGGGCGTTCTACCCGCTGACCTGGCTGGGACCTCTGTCCTGGGGCATTCAAGCGGGGGGTGTGGGATGCTCCGAACATGACCCTCGTGATCGATGACGTGTGCAAGCGCTATGGACCGGTCGTTGCCCTCGACCACGTCGGCTTCCAGGTCGAGCCTGGACAGGTCTTCGGCTTCCTGGGAGCGAACGGCGCGGGCAAGACGACGACGATGCGAATCGTGCTCGACATCCTCCGCCCGGACAGCGGTCGCGTGACCTGGCGCGGCCGGCCGAACATCGAGCTCGACCGGTCGACCTTCGGCTACCTGCCCGAGGAACGCGGTCTCTACCCGCGGATGCGGGTTCTCGAGCAGCTGGTCTTCTTCGCCGGCTTGTACGGCATCCCCGAGGCCGCTGCCCGGAAAATGGCCCAGGGCTGGCTGGAGCGCTTCCGGGTCACCCAACTGGCCGACCGCCGGGCCGACGAGCTGAGCAAGGGCAACCAGCAGAAGATCCAGTTCATCGCGGCGATCCTGCACGATCCCGAAGTCGTCCTGATGGACGAGCCGTTCACCGGGCTCGATCCGATCAACGTCGCGCTCCTGCGCGATGCCCTGCTCGAGCTGGCCGGGCGCGGCCGGACCCTGATCATCTCGACCCACCAGATGGAGCTGGTCGAGGCCCTGGCCGACACGATCGCGATCATCGACCACGGGCGCCTGGTGACGAGCGGGGCCACCCGGGATGTCCGCCGGCGGGTCGGCCGGTCGGTTGTCCGGCTGGCGGTGGCGGGCGACCGGGAGCTGGCCTGGGCCCCGGCACTGGCGGGCGTCGAGCGGGTCGTGGCTGGCCGCGACGTGACCGAGCTGGGCCTTGCCGCCGGGGTCGGATCCCCAATCGATCCTGCACGCCGTCCTGGCCCGGGGAGCCTCGGTCACCTGCTTCGAGGTTGCCGACCCGTCCCTCGAGGAGATCTTCATCGAGCTGGTCGGCCAGCCGGCCGAGCCGGCCCGGCCCGACCAGGTCCGGCCCGACCAGGGACGGCCCTACGTGAGTCCGGCGGCATGACCGAGGAGAGCCGGCGATGAGCGGCTTCGGCCAGTCGAACACGGTCCTGGTCGCCCGGCGGGAGTATCTCGAGAAGCTCCGCAGCCGGTCGTTCGCGGTCGCCACGGCGATCCTGATGGCCGTGGCGATCGGGGCAGCCCTGATCCCGATCGGCCTGCGTGCCCTCGACCGGGCGAGCCTCACCCGGATCGGGGTCGTGTCCGGCGATCCGGTCGTGACGGGCCAGGTGATCGAGCTCGTGTCGGGCTATCTCAACCCGGTCCCGGCCGGGGTGAACCCGGCGACGACCCCGGCCCACTACGTCCTGACCAGCGAGCCAACCTTGCCGGGCGCCCTGGCCGCCGTCCGGGCCGGCCGGCTCGACAGCGTCCTCGAGGTGACGATCCTGCCCCAGGGCGGGCTCGACTTCACCTTCCACGGCAGCGAGGGACCGACGAGCGCGACGGTCCAGCGGCTGCAGGTCGCGACCTTCGGGGCGGCCGTGGTCCAGTACTCCCAGAGCCTCGACCACTCCGCCGGTGGACCGGCCTTCCACCTGCCGGCCTTCGACCTCCAGCCGACCGGCACCTCGGCTCCAGTCGCCCCGATCGACCCCACGGCCGGGAGCCGGACGCTCCTTGCCTCGGTTCTCCTGGTGCTGATCTTCCTGACCCTGACGGTGTACGGAATGTGGGTCGCTTCGAGCGTGGCGGCCGAGAAGGCGAGCCGGGTCATGGAGCTCCTGGTCAGCGCCGCGACCCCACGCCAGCTTCTCGTCGGCAAGGTCGTCGGCGTGGGCGGCGCCGGCCTGACCCAGTACCTGGCGATTCTCGTGCCCGCCGCGGTTGTGCTGGCCCTCCAGGACCCGATCGCGAACATCCTGATCGGGCCGGCGGATCCCGGCGAGGCGCCGCTCGTCGGCCTGACCCTGCCGATCCTGCTCGGTTTCGGGGCGTTCTTCCTGCTTGGGTTCCTGCTCTACGCGTTCATCTACGCCGCAGCCGGCTCGCTCGTCAGCCGGCCCGAGGACATCCAGCAGATGGCCCTGCCCTTGAGCTTCCTCTCGATGGCCGGCTACTTCGCGGCGATCTTCGCCCTGCCGGTGATCAACTCGACCTGGGTCGCGATCCTGTCGTACATCCCGTTCTTCAGCCCCTACGTGATGCTGGCCCGGGTGATGCTGGGCAGCGTCGCTCCGTGGGAGATCGCCCTGTCGCTCGGCCTGCTCGTCCTGGCAATCGCCGGCTCGGCCTGGCTGGCGGCCCGGATCTACGGGGCCGGGGTCCTGCTGTACGGCCAGCGGCCGGGCTTCCGGACGTTCCTGCGGGTGGCCATCCGGCCGGACGGGGGCTAGCCGACGACGGCCAGCGCGGCTAGCCCGGATCGTCGAGCGGCAGGCGCCGGATCAGGGCCAGGATCGGGCTCGCGGGCGGGATCGCTCCGCCGCTCTCGCCCGTCGAAGGGGCCGGGCGTCCCGGCTCGCCTGCCGGCTCGTCTGCCTCGCCTGCCGGTTCGGCCGGACTGACCGCGATCAGCCGCCACAGGCTGCTCGTGACTCCGGCCAGGTACGGCCCGCGGCGGTCCCGGGCGAGGACCCAGCCGACGCCCTGGGCGGCCGCCGCCGTCGAGAGGGCCCGGCCCTCGCCGGCGATCATCGGGACGAGGACGATCGAGGGCGTTGGCCGGAGCAGCCGGACGAGCCGGCTGCGGCGCCGTTCGAGGGGCTCGCCGGCCAGCGAGCGACCGTCGAGCGACAGGAGGTCGTAGACCAGGAAGGCGAGGCCGGGCCCGGTCCGGCCACCCAGCCGGGCCGCCAGGCCGGCCGCGTCCAGGCGGCCCGCCTCGTCGACCGCCACGAGCGTGCCGTCGAGGATCGCGGCTCGATCGCCGAGCGATGCCGGCAGGTCGCCGATCTCGGGCACCCGGTCGGTCAGGAGCACGCCGTCGGCACTGACCAGGCGGACCTCGAGCGCCCCCGCCGGAGCATCCTCGGAGGCGAGGTCCCGGCCGACGTAGGCCAGGGCTCGTTCGCCGCCCCACCACGGCTCGAACAGGGTGTCCGGGTCGTCGAACGGCTCGTCGGCAAGCTGGGGGACCATCGCTCGAAGAGCGCCGGGCCAGCCGGCCCGATCCGCTTCGAGGCGCAGGGAGAGCTGATCGGCCATCGGGCCGATGGTAGCGGTAGACTCGCGCGATGGCTCGTATCCCGACTCCCGAGGACATCTTTCGCTTCCGGATTCCGACCGATCCCCAGCTGAGCCCCGGCGGCGAGCGGGTGGCCTGGACGGTCCAGACGGTCGCTCCGGCCCGCGACGGCTACCGCCACGCAATCTGGTCGGCGCCCTTCGACGGATCGGCGCCGGCGATCCAGCTGACGATCGGCAGCAAGCACGACTCCCGTCCGCGCTTCCGGCCGGATGGGGCCGTGCTCGGCTTCCTGTCGGATCGCCGGCTGGCGGTCGAGGAGGAGCCGGCCGCGGGCAAGGACCGGGAAGACGGCGTCCAGGTGCATCTCCTGCCCCTGGACCGGCCGGGCGAGGCTCGCCGGCTGACCAACCTGCCGCGCGGGGTCGACGAATTTGCCTGGTCGCCGGACGGGGCCCGGCTCGCCGTGGTCAGCTCGTCCCATGGTTCGAGCGTCGTCGAGGATGCCCGCCGCCGGGGTCGTCCGGCCCGGTCGCCGGCTCCGGGGGCGCCGCCCACGTCCGACATCCACTACGTCGACCGGCTGCGGACGCAGGTCAACGGGGCCGGCTGGGTCTACGACAAGATCAGCCGGCTGTGGGTCGTCGACGCCGCGACCGGCGAGGCCCGGCTGGTCCACTCCGGTCGAACGACCCTCGAGGATCCCGCCTGGTCACCGGACGGCACGGTTCATCGCCTTCAGCGCGGATCGGACCCGCGACGACGACCTCGGCTTCAACAGCGACGTGTGGGTCGTGGCCGCCGACGGCGGCCCGGCCATCCGGCTGACCGGCGGGGCCGCCGGCCGCTTCGGTCGGGCCTACTTCAACGCCCCGGCCTGGCTGCCCGACAGCCGGCAGGTGGCCGTCCTCGGCCATCGCTACGGCGGTGGCGGCGGCAGCCGGGCAGATGTCTGGCTGTTCGCCGCCGACGGCTCGGAGTCCGGCCCGCGCGACGGCCGGAACCTGACCGCCCCGGCGGACCTCGTGATCGACTCGGGCATGGGCAGCGACGTGACGATCGGCGAGGTGCAATCGGATCGCCGTCGCGCCGGATGGCCGGTCGGTCTGGTTCAGTGCTCCGATCGAGGGCTCGTTCGAGCTCTGGCGGGTGCCGGTCGATGGCGGGTCGGTCGAGCGGCTGACCACGGGCAGCCAGTACTACTCGTCGTTCTCGATCGCGGCCGGCCCGCGCGGCTCGGTCCGGGTCGCGGCGATCCATCTCCGCGCCTACGCTCCTGCCCGAGGTGGTCGTGGCCGACCTGCCGGCCGGCCGCGCCCGCCGGCCGCTCGAGCACCGCCCGGTCGGCCGCCTGAACCGCGATCTTGCCGATGAGGTCGAGCTGGTCCAGCCGGAGACGCGCTGGAGCGAGGTCGATGGCCGGCCGATCCAGGGCTGGTACTACCGGCCGAACCCGCTGGCCTCCGGGGCGCCCGCCAGGGCAGCCGCGAAGGGGACCGCCAGCAAGGCTCCAGCGGCGCCGCTCGTGGTCGAGATCCACGGCGGCCCGCACACCCTGTACGGCTGGAGCCCGGTCTGGGAGTGGCAGCTCCTGGCGGCGGCCGGGATGGGCGTCTGGGCCGCCAATCCGCGCGGCTCGCAGGGCTACGGCGAAGCGTTCAACGCGGCCAACTTCCGGGACTGGGGACCCGGGCCGATGCGCGACATCCTGGCCGGGGTCGACAGCCTGATCGCCGACGGCCTGGCCGATCCGGACCGGCTGGGCGTGACCGGCGGCTCGTACGGCGGCTACCTGACGAGCTGGATCGTCGGCCATACGAACCGGTTTCGGGCCGCGGTCACCTGCCGCTCGGTCAACGACCTGACCAGCCAGATGTCGACCGGCGACATCGCCGGGCCGTCGTTCGGGCGCCAGGAGTTCGGGGCTGCCCCATGGGAGGATCCCGAGCTCTACCGCTGGCATTCGCCGCTGACCTATGCCAGCGAGATCCGGACGCCGCTCCTGATCCAGCATTCGGAGCGTGACCTGCGCACGCCGATCGGCCAGGCCGAGGAGCTGTTCACGGTGCTCCGCTCGCTCCGCCGGCCCGTTCGCCTCATGCGGGTGCCCGACGAGACCCACGAGCTGACCCGCTCCGGGCACGCCCTTCCGGCGGGTCGAGAATGCCGCCCAGATCCGGGCCTGGTTCGTCCACTACCTGGTCGACGGCCGGCGTCGGCTGCCGCCTCTGCCTCGGATTCGGGCGGGCCGCTAGGCACGGCCTGATGACGACGATCCAGCACAGCCCGGACAGCGCCGCCCGCGATCGGGCAAACGAGCTGATCCGCTCGTTCGACGGCCGGGCGGGCTCGCTCGGGAGTCTCCTCGGCCGGGTCACCCCGGTCGACCAGGTGGGCGTCGAGGAACGGGTCGATTCCCTCCGGCGGCGATCGATCAAGGCCGCTTCGAAGTTGTGGGCCTTCGACCTGGCGATCCGGATGATGGATCTGACGACCCTCGAGGGCAAGGACACCCCGGGCAAGGTCCGGGCGATGTGCGCCAAGGCGATCCGGCCGCAGGCCGGCGACCCGACGATCCCGCATGTCGCCGCCGTGTGCGTCTACCCCGCCCTCGTCGCGGAGGCGAAGGAGGCCGTGGCCGGCTCGGGTGTCCTCGTGGCGAGCGTCGCGACCGGCTTCCCGTCGGGCCAGACGTTCCTCGAGCTGAAGCTGTCCGAGACGCGGGATGGCGATCGAAGCCGGGGCCGACGAGGTCGACATGGTGATCGACCGGGGCGCGTTCCTGGCCGGCGATTACGGGACCGTCTTCGACGAGGTCGTGGCGGTCAAGGAGGCCTGCGGCGAGACCCACCTGAAAGTGATCCTCGAAACCGGAGAGCTCGAGACGTACGACAACGTCCGCCGGGCGAGCGTCCTGGCGATGGCTGCCGGGGCCGACTTCATCAAGACCTCGACCGGCAAGGTGACCCCCGCGGCGACGCTTCCGGTGACCCTGGTGATGCTCGAGGCGATCCGCGACTTCGAACGGGCCACCGGCGGGCCGTTGGGATGAAACCGGCCGGCGGGATCCGCACGGCCAAGGAGGCGGTCCAGTACCTGGTCGTGCTGTACGAGACCCTCGGACCGCGCTGGATGACCCCCGAGCGGTTCCGGTTTGGCGCCTCGAGCCTGCTCAACGACGTCCTGATGCAGATCGAGAAGCAGCGGACCGGGCGCTACCAGGGTCCCGACCACTTCAGCCTGGACTGAAGGCCCCAGTCGGGCAGCGACGTCGCCTCAGGCGAACAGAAGCCCGAATCGACCGGCTCCGAGTCTCACTCGCCGGCCGATTGCCGCCGTCCGATCGGCCCGGGCGAACAAATCCGCAGAGTCCGAGCCAGCGGTCCCAATCGAAGTCATCGATGACGCCGCTGTGTTCGCCCAGGGCGATGCGCCGGAGGTGAGCGGCGGCGTAGACCCGCCCGGTCATCTTCCACCGCAGATATCTTCGCCGGAGATGAAATTGGCGGAATCGACGATTCCCATCGACCTGATCGGCCCCGGAGACCGCCCATTTGATCTCCAGGAGAGATGAAATCGCCGATATCAGGACGGTTCAGCCGTCGGACGGTCGGGATTTGGCCGATTTGATCTCGTGGGGAGATGCCGGCCGATTGAGCGCCATGGTTGAGATCGACTCAGGCCCGGGCTGTCCGTGACTCGCGGTACCACGGGATCGTGAGCCGCTCGATGAGGCCGACGAGGAGCCACAGGCCGAGCGTCAGCCCGGCCGTGACCAGGATCGCCCCGAAGACGAGGTCGGTCCGGAACAGGTTCTTGCTCAGGATCATCCAGATCCCGAGGCCATTCACGGCCCCGACCTGCTCGCCGAAGATCGCCCCGATCACGGCGTAGGTCACGGCGATCCGGAGCCCGGTGAAGAACGACGGCAGGGCGCCCGGCAAGCGCAGCTTGAGCAGGATCTGCGAGCGGGATGCGCCCATCGTCTCGAGCAGGCTCGTCGCGTCGCGCGATCGTTCCGGCCAGGCCGTCGAGGAGGGCCACGGTGACCGGGAAGAACGTGACCAGGACGACGACGAGGATCTTCGGCAGCAGGCCGAGCGGCCGAACCAGATCACGAGCAGGGGAGCGACCGCCACGATCGGGATCGTCTGGCTCGCCACCAGCAGCGGATAGATCGCCCGGCGGATCCAGCCGATCGAGTCCATCGCCAGGGCGGCCAGCGACGGCGAAGGCGACCGAGATCGAGAAGCCAACGACCGTCTCGGCCAGGGTCGCCAGGGCGTGGCCGGCGGCGATGTCCCGCGCATCCCACAGCGCCGAGAGGATCCGGCTCGGCGCGGGCAGCACGATCGGGTTGATCGCCAGGGCCCGGACCAGGCGCTCCCAGGCAGCACGATCACGCCACGACGACGACACTCGGCAGGGCCGACGGCTCGGCGGAGGCCCGTCACGGGTCGGCCGGTCACGCACGACCTCACGGCAGGTAGGCGTTCGTGAAGTAGGTCGAGAAGTCCGGCCGCGCTGGCAGCGGCTTGCCATCGGGCCCGGCCAGGACGCCCTGGTCGTAGAGCCAGCCCGAGTAGGCGTTCCAGGTGGCCAGCGTCTCCGGCCCGACCACCCCCGCCGGGTCGAGGTACAGCTTCTGGGCGGCGAGGTAGTTGGCGCTGTCGACGGGCAGCTGGGGATTGGCGTCGAAGACGCCCGGGTTTGCCGCGATCAGCTCGCTTCGAGGCGGTCGCCGGATCGGTCGCGGCGAGCTGGAAGCCGCGCACGGTCGCCGCGAGGAACGCCGGGCGACGTCGCCGTTGGCGGCCAGCCAGGCGTTGTTGCAGACGAGGCACGACGGCGTACTCGTCCGGCAGCCCGTAGTCGGGGAAGGCGAAGGTCCGCAGGGCGATCCCGCGCTCCTTGGCCTCGATCGCCTCCCAGGCGCTGAACGTGATCGCCATGTCGGCCTTGCCGGCGTAGAGCGCCTCGTAGGCCGCCGTGTCGAGGGTGACGGTCGTGAACATCGCCCTTGCCGCCGTCGGCCTTGATCACCGCGGTCAGGAGGGGCCCTCCTGGGGCGACCCGAACCCGGCGTAGACCTTGCCGTCCATGTCCCGCGGCCGGGTGATCGGGCCGCTGGCCAGGACCGCGATCTCGCTGGCCGTGTGCTGGAGGATCGCCATCACCGACTGTTCCTTCTCGCCCGCGGCGATCGCGAACGTGGCGCCTTCCTCGGTGCTGATCCCGCAATTCGCCTGGCCGGCACCGACGAGCGTCTCAGGATTGGCGCTGGCATAGGGGATGAACTGGAGGTCGATCGCCTCGTCGGCATACCAGCCGCTCTGCTGGGCGACGTAGAAGCCGGTGTGGTTCGTGTTCGGGGTCCAGTCCAGGGCGAGGGTCACGGTCCCGCTCACCGTGGCGGTGTGGCGCGGCGATTCGGCCGCAGCGCCGGCCGAAGGGCTGGCCGGCACCGCGACGGGACAGGCGAACCGGGGCCACAGGACGACGGCACGGAGCCGATCGTCGGCGAGGGGCTCGCGCCGATCGAGCAGGCTCCGGCGAGGAGACCGACGACGGCACACAGGGTCCCGGCCGGCGGAGATTGCGAGACATGTGAACCGTGACTCCAGCTCGAACGATCTTCGAAACGATGAACGCCGCCCCGGGTTGCCCGGGGACGGCGTCGAGTCGACGGTTGGCCTGCTCCCTACGCCGGTGTCAGCCGGATCAGGTTCGGCGGGTCTGTGGTCGGACCACACTCTCAGCGCGTTTTGCGCTCCCCGGAGGCGTATTCAATTGCCAC
Organism: uncultured Chloroflexia bacterium; assembly: GCA_963697135.1. Taxonomy (GTDB): domain Bacteria; phylum Chloroflexota; class Limnocylindria; order Limnocylindrales; family CSP1-4; genus Palsa-1033. The sequence goes on from CAVOMZ010000012.1 coordinate 15,218, forward strand.
GGATCTTACATCGGTTCCTGCCGAGCGCCTGTCGGGCGGATTCGATGAGCCAGGCAGTCCTACTGGGTGTGACACTTGCAGTGTGGGGCTCGTCGGGACTGCGCCGGGCCAGGCGGGCCGGCCGCGCTGGACCGGGCCGGTCCCGGGGCGGATGCAATAATGGCCACGATGGCGACCGAAACGAAGCCGAGCTCAAGCCGCGGAGCCGAGCACGCCGGAGCCGAGCACACCAGAGCCGGTCTCAGCGGAGCCGGGCCGGGCCATGCCGGCGTCGGCCAAAGCCGCCCGAACAGCTGGGGCCTGGGCGACGGCCAGGCGATCCCGTGGGAGTACTCGCCGGCCCCCGAGTCGCGCGAGATCGTCACGATCCGCGAGCGCTACGGACTGGTCATCGGCGGCAAGGAGGTGCGCCGCATCGGACGGCGCCACCTTCACGACCCTCAATCCGGCGACCGAGGAGCCCCTGGCCGAGATCGCCCGGGCGACCGAGGCCGACGTCGACGCGGCGGTCCGCGCCGCCCGCCAGGCGCAGTCGAAGTCCTGGGGCAAGCTGCCCGGCCGCGAGCGGGCCAAGTACCTGTTCCGGATCGCCCGCCTCCTCCAGGAGCGCTCGCGCGAGTTCGCGGTGCTCGAATCGATGGACTCCGGCAAGCCGATCAAGGAGTCGCGCGACGTCGACGTGCCCCTCGCGGCGGCCCACTTCTGGTACTACGCCGGGTGGGCCGACAAGCTCGACTACGCGTTCCCGGGCCGGGTCGCCCGGCCGCTCGGCGTGGCCGCCCAGGTGATTCCCTGGAACTTCCCGCTCCTGATGCTGGCCTGGAAGATCGCCCCGGCCCTGGCCGCCGGCAATACCGTCGTCCTCAAGCCGGCCAGCACGACGCCGCTGAGCGCGCTCCTGTTCGCCGAGCTGTGCCGCCAGGCCGACCTGCCGCCGGGCGTGGTCAACATCATCACCGGCCCGGGCGAGATCGGGATGGCCCTGGTGACCCATCCCGACGTGGACAAGGTCGCCTTCACCGGCTCGACGGCGGTCGGCCGCAAGATCGCCCAGGGGATCGCCGGCCAGGGCAAGGCCCTGACCCTCGAGCTCGGCGGCAAGGCGGCCAACATCGTCTTCGACGACGCGCCGCTCGACCAGGCCGTCGAGGGGATCATCAACGGGATCTACTTCAACCAGGGCGAGGTGTGCTGCGCGGGCAGCCGCCTGCTCGTCCAGGAGTCGATCGCCGAGCCTCCTGATCGCCAAGCTCAAGGACCGCCTGTCGACGATCCGCGTGGGCGATCCGCTCGACAAGAACACCGATGTCGGGGCGATCAACAGCCGGGCCCAGCTGGACAAGATCACCGAGCTCGTCGCGGCCGGCGTCGCCGAGGGCGCCGAGCTCTACCAGCCCGCCTGCGAGCTGCCCGAGCGGGGCTACTTCTTCCGGCCGACCCTGTTCACGAACGTCGCCCAGAGCCATCGGATCGCCCGCGAGGAGATCTTCGGGCCGGTCCTCTCGACGCTGACCTTCCGGACGCCCGAGGAGGCGATCGAGAAGGCCAACAACACGCCGTACGGGCTGTCCGCCGGGATCTGGACCGACAAGGGCTCGCGGATCCTGATGATGGTCAAGCGGATGCGGGCCGGCGTGGTCTGGGCCAACACGTTCAACAAGTTCGATCCGACCTCGCCCTTCGGCGGCTACAAGGAATCGGGCTACGGGCGCGAAGGCGGCCTGCCCGGGCTGCAGGCCTACCTCCGCCTCGAGGATCGCTGAGATGCCCGGCGTGCGGATCGGCGGGAGCGAGCGGATCGACGTCCGCAAGACCTACAAGCTGTACATCGGCGGGGCGTTCCCGCGGTCCGAATCCGGCCGGACCTACCTGGTCGGTACGCTCCGAAGGGCGAGGAGCTCGCCAACGCCAGCCGGGCCTCGCGCAAGGACCTCCGGGACGCGGTCCGGGCCGCCCGCAAGGCGTTCGAGCCGTGGGCCGCTCGGACGGCGATGAACCGGGGCCAGGTCCTCTACCGGGTCGCCGAGCTGATGGAAGGCCGGCGCGACCAGTTCGTCGGCCGAGGTCGCCGCGGCCGAGGGCCTGTCCGTGCCGGCGGGCGGCCACGATCGTCGACCACGCGATCGACCGCTGGGTCTGGTACGCCGGCTGGGCCGACAAGATCGCCCAGGTCCTGGGCTCGTCGAACCCGGTCGCGGCGCCCGTATTTCAACTTCACGATCCCCGAGGCGACCGGGGTCGTCGGCCTGGTCGCCCCGGAGTCGAGCTCGCTGCTCGGCCTCGTCAGCCGGCTGGCTCCGGTCCTCGTCTCGGGCAACGCCATGGTCGTGCTCGCCTCGGAGATCGCGGCCCCTGCCGGCCGTCACCCTGGGCGAGGTCCTGGCGACGAGCGACGTGCCGGGCGGGGTCATCAACATCCTGACCGGGGCCTCAAGCGGAGCTGATGCCGGTGCATCGCCGCGCACGTCGACGTCGATGCCCTCGACACCTGGGGCGTCGCCGCCGGAGCAGCAGGTCGAGGTCGAGATCGTCTGCGGCCGAATCGATCAAGCGGATCGCTCGCCGGCCGCGCGGGATCGCCGACGCGGCGTTCGACTGGACGGACGATCGCGCCGCCCAGCGCCCGGAGTGGATCGTTGCCTTCCTCGAGATGAAGACGGTCTGGCATCCGATCGGCGCCTGAGCGTCGGCCGGAGCACGTGACCGATGCCCGTTCCGAGGCCTGCGCCGCCACCCGGCGTGCTCGAGCGCCTGACCTACATCCAGGCGCCCGCCGCGCCGGTCTGGGCGACCTTCCATGACCCGGCCGCCCAGGACGCGCTCTTTCCCGGAGCTGAGGCTTGGACCGCCCGTGCCCAGCTGGCCGGCGGCCGGAGCCACCCGGTCGGCTCGGCTGCGAGTCGGCCTGCTGGTGGCCAACGTCCGGCTCGAGAGCCTCGAGGCCCGGCCGAGCGCGCCGCTTCCAGATGATCCTGGTCGGCGACGGGGTTCGGCTCAGTCGGGGCTGGTTCCTCGAGGAGGCGGCCGGTGGGACGCGCGTCGCGGCGACGGCCGGGCTGGCCACGACCGGGCGCTGGACGACGCGCTTCATCAGCCTCGGCCGGGGTTCGGCGGCGGGATGATCGAGACCCACCTGCGGATCCTCAAGGAGATGGCCGAGGGCGGGCGGCCCGGCCTCCGAGACGCATCGACCAGCGCGCTGGGCGGGGCTGATTGCCACCCGGGATCATCCTCCTGCTGCTGATCGCCGCGATCATGCATGCGACCTGGAACGTCCTGCTCAAGACGGCCAGCGACCCGCTCCGGACCGCGGGCCGGAGCATGCTCGTCGGCGCCGGCCTTCCTGATTCCGGTCGCCACCTCGGCTGGCTGGTCGGCAGGACAGCCGGCCATGCCCGACGAGGCCTGGCGCCTGGCGTTCCTGTCCGGCGCTGCTCGAGGCGGCCTATTTCATCTTCCTGTCGGCCGCCTATCGCCGGGGCGACCTGTCGCTGGTCTATCCGATCGCCCGGGGGACGGCGCCGGTGCTGGCGGTGGGCGTCGGGGTCCTGATCCTGGGCGAGCAGCTCGAACCGGTCGGCTGGATCGGGGTCGGGCTGCTGCTGATCGGGATCCTCTGGCTCCAGAGACCGTGGGCGATCCTGCGCGACGGGCGGCCAGCTGCCCGCGCCACACCCGCGAGGCGGCCCTGTTCGCGCTGCTGACCGGCGTGACGATCGCCTCCTATTCGGCCGTCGACACCGAGGGCGCCCGCCTGGTCGATCCGCTCTTCTACGCGGCCATGCTCTGGACGTTCACGACGATCTTCCTGCTCGCCTGGATCGGGCTCGTGGTCCGCCGGGGCCGGACGGCGGAGGCGACCGAGCTCGGGCCTGCCGGGACGGTCGAGGCCGCGGTCGAGCCCGACGCTGGCTGGCGCGGGCTGCTCGAGCGGCCGCGGGTCCGGGCGGGGATCGGCGGCCTGATCACGGTCGCGGCCTACCTGTTCGTGCTGATCGCGTATCGCTATGCGCCGCTCACGCGCGGTCGCCCCGTTGCGCGAGTCGGCGATCGTGATCATCAGCGGCTGGGGCGCCTTCCGGCTCAAGGAGGCGGCCAGCCGGCGGGAGGGCCTGCAGCGGGTCGGGATCGCCGGGATCATCGTGGTCGGGGCGGTTCTCCTGGCCATCTCGGGCTGAGCCGATGAAGGATGCGGTCGATCCGGACATCCGTCCGCAAGAGCGAGGCGCGCGGCGGGCCTACTTGAAGTAGCCGCTCACGTCGAGGATCAGCTGGACGGTCCGGCCGGCCCGGGCCTTGTACACGAGCGAGCCATCGCCGCTCCCGTTGAGCGGGCCGAACAGGCCGTTCGCCCGAGTGTCGCCGAGCGGGAAGTTCAGGGTCGAGGTGGTCGGGCTGCTGGTCGGGTCGGGCGTCATCGAGACATAGCCGGCAGCCGTCTGGCCGGTCACGGTCAGGTTGCCGGTGATCGCCTGGGCGTCGGTCGGGATGCCCCAGTGGCCGGCGACCTCGAGCAGTCCGGGCGGTGTTCGCGCTGAACGCCCCGCTGAGCCCGGTGTTGGCGACGCCCGGCCGGGTGTCCATGACCCGGCCCGGGTTGAGCGGGTAGTAGGACAGGCCGCTCAGGGCGGTGAAGTAGCCGGTGATATCGAGGACGACATCGGTCGTGCCCGGCGCCGGCCATGTACACGATCGAGAGCTGGCCGTTCGAGTCGAGCTGGGCCGTGAAGCCGTTGGCCCGGGTGTCGCCGAGCGGGAAGTTCAGGGTCGACGTCGAGGGTGTGCTCGTGGGAGCGGTCGTGATCGAGAGGTAGCCGTGCTGGGTCTGGTCGGTCACGGTCAGGTTGCCGGTCACCGCCACCGCATCGGCCGGGATCCCCGGCGACGCCGCCCGCCCCGTTGATCTGGAAGGTCTGGGGAACGGTGGCCAGGAACTTGGCCGGCGTATTGCCCGGGCTGGCCGGTCCCGGATCGGCTGTCCATGGCGCGCACCGGCACGACCGTCACGTAGTGGGCATGACTCGTCCCGGGCAGGAAGTAGCCGGTCACGTCAAAGACGAGGTCGGTCGTCTTGCCCGACGACGGCCCTGAAGACGGCCGCCAGCTGGCCGCTCGAATTGAGCGGGATCGCCACGTTGTTGGCCCGAACGTCGCCTTGCGGGAAGTTCAGGGTCGACGAGCCGGGGGTGTTCGTCGGATTCGGGGTCAGCGAGACGTAGCCCGGGCCGCTCTGGCCGGTCACGGTCAGGTTGCCGGTGACCGCCACGGCATTGGCCGGGATCGCCCCGAGGCCGGCCACCTGGAAGGGGCGGGCGGAGTTGGCCGACGAACTTGCCGGCCAGGCCGGACAGGCCGTTGATGCCATTGTTCCGGGTGTCGACGATCCGGATCGAGGTGATCGGAACGTAGGTCGTCCCGGCGGTCTGGCCGAGCCGATCGACGAACGTCGTCCAGCCCGAGCCGGAGCTCGAGGCGTTCGCCTGCCAGACGCTGGCGGCGACCTGGGGATCCTGGCTCAGCCCGGCGTACGAGCTCCAGGTCCCGCCGGGATCGGACGCCGTCCCGGCGGCCAGCAGGAACGCCGGGCTGGCCGCGTTGGCGCTGTCGCTCGCCGCGCTGGTATTGCTCGTACGACGAGGGGTAGTTGCCCGCTCCGTGTGTTCGACTGGGTGTAGACGATGTCGAGGGTCCCGTCGCCGCTCTGGGCGATCCCCGGCAGATAGCTGTCGAAGCCGTTCCGGGCGAGCAGGAAGTCCTGGACCACGACCGGCTGGGTGAACGCTCCGGCCGTTGCCAGCTGGCTGACCCGGACGCAATCCCGGCTGCTCGAATCACCGCTCGGCGTGCACGGGTAGGTCGTGGCCCAGCTGAGCTGGCCGGTCTGCCACACGGCGCCCTGCGGCGAACCGGAGACTCCGGCCAGGGTCGCCGGCGAGCCGGGCTGGTGGGGCGGGCCAGGGTCGGCAAAGCCGGCCAGCTGGCCGCCGCTGGTCAGGTCCCAGCTGTCGGCGCTCGTCACCCCGACCGTCTTCGAGGTGGTCCCGGTGAAGGTGCTCACGATCACGTCGTTGTTCGTGGCCGCCTCGGCCGATCGGGCGATGACGTAGAGGGTCGGGTCGGTGGCCGGGGTCTGGAGGGCGGCGCGCAGGCCGAAGGCCAGGAACGGATCCGCGGCCAGGAACTCGCTCGAGAGCAGGGTGCTCGCGTTGTGGGCCACGACATCGGCCCAGTTCGCGATCAGCAGGTCGCCGCCGAAGCTCGTCGTCCCGGCTGCGCAGGAGCCGTCGCCCGCCCCGCCGTCACCGTGGGTCATCGCCGCCAGGTCGTCGGAGACAGCCAGCTTGTCGGTCGATGTCCCGATCGAGGGATCGCCGGGAATCTGGTCGCTGTAACCCCAGAAGTAGAGGTCCCAGGTCCCGCTCGGGTCGGACGTCTCGCGACACGGCCAGGTCGATGTAGCCGTGGCCGAAGTTGGCCGGGAAGACGGGGTCGGGGGGTCGCTGAAGCAGTCCCAGCTCGTCTCGGTGGCCACGAACCGTCCGTGGAGGCTGTCGTAGACGACCCGGGGCTGGCGATCGAAGAAGGCTGCCGGCAGCTGGAACAGGCTGGCAACGGGCACGTTCAGGATGGGGGCTCCCGGTCCGATCGGTGATCCGCACGGCCGAGTTCGTCATCTGGACGACCTGCTCGGGCCGGCTGCGACCGTCGAATCGGCCGGCTCCGTGCCGGCCGGATGCTGGTCGGCGGCCGCCAGGCCGGCGAAGCCTGCCAGGTGGTGATCGGTTGCCGAGGTGAGCGTGGCGGCGACCGGCGGCGGCGCGCTGTCGGGCTGGATGGACCGGGGTGGCTGGGATGGCTCCGCGCTGTCGTCGGTTGGCCGGCCAGGCCGCCGGCCCCGGGGCCCGAGGCGTGAGGGACGAGCGTCGAACGGCTTCCGGCCTGCCCGTCCCGTAGCGCCGGGCGAGCGGACGTCCGGCGGACGTCCAGGGTGCGAGGCGGACGGCCCCGGCCGGGTTGCGCCGGGCCGGCTCGTCGCCGGCGAACCGGCCCGCTCGATCCCGCGATGGCCGCGACCGGCGCCATGGCACTGGCGGCAAGCAGGAAGGCGGCCGCGCCCAGGCCGAGCAGCCGGCCGCCGAATTCGAGGGGTCATCCGGGCCATCCTAGCTGGCGGGCGCCTCGAAGTAGCCCGACAGGTCGAACACGAGCTGGACGGACTTGCCCGGCGGCGGTCCGATCAACGAACCACAGGCGGCCGTGGTCGTCGACCGGCACCGTCAGGCCATTGGCCCGGGTATCGCCCAAGGGGAAGTTGATCGTCGACGTTGGCGGCTTCGCAACCGCGGCGTCCTCGACGGTCACGAAGCCGGCGCGGTCTGAGCGGTGACCGTCAGGTTGCCGGTCACGGCCTGGGCGTCGGCCGGAACCCCGTAGTGGCCGTTGACCTGGACGCTCCGGGGGGTCGTGCCCTGGGGGCCGGTCAGGCCGTTCAGGTAGCCGCCCGGGCCGAGCGGCTGGCGGGTGTCGACGTAGCGACCCGGGTTGAGCGGATGGAACAGGAGGCCATCCGGATCGTTGCTGTAGTAGCCGGTCACGTCGAGGATCAGGTCGGCGCTTCCGCTGGGGGCCTTGTAGACGGCCGCGATCGTGCCGTCCGAGGCGAGCGGGATCGTCAGGCCATTGGCCCGGGTGTCGCCCGCCGCCAGGTTGAGGGTCGAGGTCGAGGGGCTGTTCGTGGCCTCGGTCGTGACCGAAACGTAGCCGCTGCGGGTCACGTTCGTGGCCGTCAGGTTCGCGCTGATCGCCGTCGCGTCGGACGGGATCGACAGCCGACCGGCGACCTGGATCGACTGGGCCAGGTTGGCCCGGAAAGCCGCGCCGGGGGTCGTCCGGGTGTCGAGGATCCGAACCGGGCTGATCGGGAAGAAGCCGCTGCCCGAGCCGTCGGCGTACAGGCCGGTCACGTCCAGGATCATCTGGGCCGTTCCGCCCGCCCCGGCATGAAGGGTTGCGGTCATCTGGCCGGCCCGGCCGATCGGGATGGTGACGTTGTTCGCCAGCGTCTCGCCCGCCCGGAAGTTGATCGTCGAGCTGGTCGTGCCCGGGTCGGCCGACAGGCTGACGTAGCCGGGCGCGGTCGCCCCGGTGATTGTCAGGTTGCCGGTCAGGGCGACGTACTGGGGCTGGTTCGCAACAGGCAGGGGAAACTGGCGGGGCAGCCCGCTCGTGAGCGGCCCGCTGATCCCGATCCCCAGCCTTGTGTCAACGAGTCGAACCGGGTCGATCGTCTGGAGGCCGGCGCCCTGGGTCGCGGCGATGCTGCTGAAGGCCGTCGCCCAGGTCCCCGAGGTCCGAGCCATATTCGGGACTGACCCAGATCCGGTTCGGGTCCTGCGGATCCTGGCCCGCCAGCGAGTAGTCGCCCCAGCGATTGCCGGCATAGGCGTCGGTCCCGGCGACGACCAGCTGCGGGTCGCTCCAGGTCTGGAATGGGTCGTTCCGGCGGTGGTACTGGGCATAGCCCGAGGGGTTCTGGCTGGTCGACGAGCTGGTATAGACCGCATGCAGGACGCCGCTGCCGGCGAAGGCGATCGCGGCCTGGTACTGGTCAAGCCCGTTCGTGGCGAGCAGGACATCGCCCAACCGGGTCGGCTCGAGGTAGCCGGCGGTCTCGGACAGGGTGGTCACCCGGACGCAGTCGCGGGTCGTGCTGTCGCCGTCGGGCGTGCACGGATAGGTCGAACCGATCGCCAGGATCCCGTTCTGCTCGATCGCAGCCGTCGGTCGGGCATCGACGGCCTGGGCGATCGTGGCCGGTCCCGGCTCGTGCGGCGGGGCAGGGTCCAGGAAGGGCGGCACGACGCCGTCGTTGGACAGATCGTAGGTGACCCCGTCGAGCGTGTTGTTCCGGGCCGAGCCCGTGGCGGCGATCGTCGCGATCTCGAGCGGCGCATTCGCGTTGATCGCCCCGACGAAACGCAGGTCCGGCGAGCTGACCGGCTCCTGGAGGACCGGCCGGAGCCAGACGAACGGGTCGCCGACGAGCACCCCGAACGGATGCCAGGTCGTGAATCCGGGCGCCAGCTCGGCCCGGTCGATCACTTCGAGGAGCTCGCCCGATGGCGCGCCGCCGATGCAGGCGGGGTTGCCCGGGCCGCCCCCGGCCTGCATGGCCGAGGCGTCCGCCGTGAAGGCGAGCTTGTCGCTCGACAGGGCGAAGGTGGGCTGGTCGGGCAGCAGGTCGTTCAGGGTGATCGTGCCCAGGGTCCACGTCCCGAGCGCGTTCGGACCGTCCGAGATCGCGAACTCGATGTGGCCGTGGCCGAACGCGGCCGTGTCGCCGGGGAACGTGTCGGTCGCGCAGTTCCAGCTGACCTCGGAGGCGTACCAGCGGCCGACCGTGGCGTCATACACGACCCGGGGAGAAGAATCGAACGTTTCGAAGGCCGAGCCATTGCCCGGTTCGGGCAGCTTGAAGAAGGCGGAGGTGGCGATGGCCTGCTGGCCGACCAGGCCGCCGGAGCGGTCGGCGAAGTAGATCGCCCCGTTGACCGCTTCGAGGACCTGGTCCGGGCCGGCCGCCGTCGAGGCATCAGCCGGCTCGTTGCCGGCCGACAGCTGGCGGGCCCCGACGCCCGGGGTGGCCACGCTGGCGGCCGGCGCTCCGCTCGTCTGCCAGAGGTCCGGGTCGGGCGCCGGCTGGGCGCTGTCGGGCTTCAGCCGGCCGGCCGCGGACTTGCGGGCGGCCAGGGCCCGGGTTCGAACCGAATCGAGCGTCTTGTCGACCGCGGTCCGTGAGAACGGGGCGGCCTTGGGGGCCGGCCCGACGAGCCGGGCGGCATCGACCCGGCCGCGAGTGACCGGGGCACCGGCCGCGGCCAGGGGCTTGCCCAGCCGGCTCAGGGGGACCAGCCGGGCCGTGGCCGGCTTCGCTGCCAGGGCCGTTCCCGGCAGGCCGACGCCAGCCAGGCCGGCGACGAGCATTCCGGAGGCAGCGGCGGCGGCGAGGCGGGACCGGAGGCGTGGGCTGAGCATCAAGGAATCTCCCGTGGCGCTGGTGCGGTCAGGTGTGATCCGGTGCGGTTCAGGGCAGTCTTTTCGGCCCGTTGTTGGAGGCAGCCTAGCAGCCGGTTCAAATCGCCGGTACGCGGCGGGACCCGGACCCGACGGGCGTGGAGCGTGCTGGCCGGTCTACGATGGGCCTGCAGCGCCTCTCCGAGAGGCGCCGATCGCGGAGGCTGGATGGAGCTCTGGGGTGGCCGGTTCCAGGGGTCGAGCGATGATCGCCTGGTCGAGTTCAGTCGATCGATTGACGTCGACAGCCGGCTGGCCGGGGACGACCTGGCGGGCTCGATCGCCCACGTCAACGGCCTGGCCCGGGCCGGGCTCCTGAGCCCCGCCGAGGCCGCCCAGCTGATCACCGGCCTCGAGGGCCTGCGGGCCGAGCTGGCGGCCGGGACGCTCGAATGGGATCCGGCCCTCGAAGACGTCCACCTGAACCTCGAGGTGGCCCTGGCGGCCCGGATCGGGCCCGTCGCCGGCCGCCTCCACACCGGCCGCTCGCGCAACGACCAGGTCGCCACCGACCTGCGCCTGTGGGCCCGGCGGGAGACCGCGCCGGCTGATCGCGGGGATCCTCGAGCTGGAGCGATCGCTGGTCGGACTGGCCGAGCGCGCACGGCGACGCGATCCTGCCCGGCTCGACCCATATCCAGCCGGCCCAGCCGATCCTCTTCGGCCACCATCTCCTGGCCTACGTCGAGATGCTCGAGCGCGATCGTGGCCGGCTGGCCGATGCAACCGGCCGGCTGAACGTCTCGCCCCTCGGCTCGGGCGCCCTGGCCGGGGCCGGCTACCCGCTCGATCGCGCCGCCACCGCGGCGGAGCTCGGCTTCGACCGCCCGAGCGCGAACTCGCTCGACGCCGTCAGCGACCGGGACTTCGTGGTCGAGATCCTGGCCGGCGTCGCCCTCGGCATGGTTCACCTGAGCCGACTCGCCGAGGAGCTGACCTGGTGGTCGAATCCGCGCTTCGGCTTCGTCCGCCTGGCCGATGCCTTCTCGACCGGCAGCTCGATGATGCCGAACAAGAAGAACCCCGATCCGGCCGAGCTCGTCCGGGGCCGGACGGGGGCCGTGATCGGCGCCCTGGCCGGGATGCTCGCCCTGCTCAAGGGCCTGCCGCTGGCCTACCAGCGCGACCTGCAGGAGGACAAGGCGGCCCTGTTCCAGGCCGTCGACACGTTCCGGGCCTCGCTCGGGATCATGGCCGGCCTCCTGGACAGCCTGGCGATCGATCGCGAGCGGATGCGAGCGGCCGCCGACGAGGGCTTCATCACCGCGACGGCCGTGGCCGATGCGCTCGTCCGCCGGGGCGTCCCGTTCCGGGTTGCCCACCACGTCGTCGGCCGGCTGGTCGCCCGGGCCGAGGCAGGTCGATCGCCCTGGCCGGGCTCGAGGACGAGGCCTTCGCCACGGCCCTGACCGAGTCCGGCGACCCGCTGGCGGCGGCCCTCGCCGCCGAGCCCGAGCCTGCCCGAGGCGCTCCGGGCGGCCGCCTCGGTCGAGGCCGCGCTCGAATCCTGCGACGTGATCGGCGGCACGGCCCCGGCCCGGGTGGCCGAGGCGATCGCCGCCGCGCGGCAGCGGCTCGGCCGGTGAGCCTCGAGATCGGGCTCGATCCGGGCCTGATCCGGCGCGCCCCGAAGGTCCTCCTCCACGATCATCTCGACGGCGGCCTGCGTCCGCGGACGATCATCGAGCTGGCTCGAGAGCAGGGCTACCGCAAGCTGCCCTCGACCGACCCGGTCGAGCTCGCTCGCTGGTTCCGGCGGGGCGCCGACCAGCAGTCGCTCGAGCTGTATCTCGAGACGTTCGAGCACACCGTCGGGGTGATGCAGACGACCGAGGCGCTTGATCCGGGTCGCGGCCGAGTGCGCCGAGGACCTGGCCGCCGACGGTGTCGTCTACGCCGAGGTGCGCCACGCCCCGAGCTGTCCACCCAGGGGGAGCTGAACCTCGACCAGGTGGTCGAGGCGATCCTCGAGGGCTTCCGGCTCGGGCTCGGCCTCGGCCGCCCGGATGAGCGGCCGGCCGATCGTCATCCGCTTCCTGGCCACGGCGATGCGCCAGGCCGATCGGGCCGGGGCAGATCGCCGAGCTCGCCCTGCGCCATCGATCCGAAGGCGTGGTCGGCTTCGACATCGCGGGTCCCGAGGCCGGCTATCCGCCCGGCCGCTTCGGCGACGGTCTTCCAGCGCCTCGTCCACGCCAACTTCCACCTGACCCTGCACGCCGGGGAGGGCTATGGCCTGCCCTCGATCCGCGAGGCGCTCGACCTCGGCGCCGAGCGCCTCGGCCATGGCGTCCGGATCGTCGATGACATCGAGGTCGACCCGGCCGGGAGGGTCCACCTCGGCCCGCTTGGCCGCCTACGTCCGCGATCGGCGGATCCCGCTCGAGCTGTGCCCGACGCGCAACGTCCACACCGGAGCGGCGGCCTCGATCGAGGCGCCATCCGATCGACCTGCTTCGCCGGCTCCGCTTCCGGGTCACCGTCGAACACCGACAACCGGCTGATGAGCGACGTCTCCCTGTCGAGCGAGCTGGCCGCCCTGGATGCGGCCTTCAATCTCGGCCTGGACGAAATCGAGTGGCTGACCCTGAACGCGATGAAGAGCGCCTTCCTGCCGTTCGACGAGCGCCTGGCCCTGATCACCGGCACGATCAAGCCCGGCTTCGCCGCCGTTGCGCTCGGAGCTCGGTCCCGAGAGCTGATGTGCGGGAACGTCGAGCGCCTGGCAACCGGGGATCTGGCTCCGCGGCCCGGGCGCTGGTGGTGGCTCCGGGTCAGGCGGCCTGGCGGCATGGCCGGGATCACCAGCCGGTCCCTGGGGAAGATCTCGCCCAGGCCGGCAGGTCCTCGGGGATGTAGCCGACGCATGCCCATCTCCGGAATGTCGAGGCCCTGCAGCTCGGTCTCCGGGGACACCCGCATCTTGAGGAACCGGTTCAGCACCTTGAAGAAGACGAACGACGCACCGAATGCCCAGGCAAAGCAGACGGCGCCGCCGATGAGCTGGGCTACGAACTGGCCCGACATTGCCGTAGAAGAGGCCGGTCACCGAAAGGCCGCCGTAGTTCGACGTGCCATCGGCGAAGAGCCCGGCGGCGAGACCCCCCACAGGCCGTTGACCCCGTGGACCGCGATCGCCCCGACCGGGTCGTCGACGCTTGAGGCCCGCTCGATGAAGACCGCCGCGAGGCAGACGAGGACGCCGGCAATGAGCGCCGATGATCGAGCCGGCGATCGGGCCGACGTAGCCGGATGGCGCGGTGATCGCCACCAGCCCGGCGAGCATCCCGTTGACCATCATGCCCGGGTTCGGCTTGCCCTCGGTCCACCAGGTGTAGAGCATCGCCGACGCAGGCGCCGAAGCCCGACGCGAGCATGGTGACCACGGCCACGATGCCGATCCGCAGGGCACCGTTGCCGGAGGCGCCGAACGTGCTGCCCGGGTTGAAGCCGAACCAGCCGAAGGCCAGGATGAACGTGCCCAGGATGGCCAGGATCAGGTTGTGGCCGGGGATCGTGTTGGCCGAGCCGTCCTTGTTGTACTTGCCGATCCGCGGCCCGAGGACGATCGCGCCGGCCAGCGCGCACCAGCCGCCGACCGAGTGGACCACGCCCGAACCGGCGAAGTCGGCGTAGCCGGCACCAAGTCCGAGCGTAGCCGAGCTGGCTCAGCCAGCCGCCGCCCCAAGCCCAGTTGGCGAAGACCGGGTAGAGGATCGCCGAGATGAACAGGCCGTAGATCACGAACGGCTTCCAGGCGAAGCGCTCGGCCATCGAGCCGGTCGGGATCGTCGCGGCCGTATCCATGAACACGAGCTGGAAGAGGAAGAAGGCGACGACGCCAACGTCGTACGTCGACCCGGTCAGAGCAGAAGCCCGTCCCGCCGAGGAGGCCCCAGCTGGTCCCACCGATCGTGACCCCGAGCTCGTGGTTGAGCGGGTGCAGCCCGCCGAGGTTGGTCGACGCCCGACGACGCCGACGCCGCCGAAGGCGATGGCGAAGCCGATCAGTGAAGAAGCCGATGATGCCGATCGCGTAGATCATGAAGTTCATCGACATCGTGTGGAGGGCGTTCTTGGCCCGGGTGAAGCCGGTCTCGACCAGGGCAAAGCCGGCCTGCATGAACATGACCAGGAAGCCGGTGACGAGCAGCCAGGTGAAGTTGATCGCCAGGCGGTTCTGGTCGACCAGGTCGGCCAGCTTGCACGGCAAACGGCTCGGCGGTCTTGGCCTTGGTGCAGATCGTCGCTGGTGATCGTGCCGGGCGCGATCCCGACCAGGTTCTGGCCGGAGCTGGTCGTCAGTCCGGCTGGATCACCGCCGGTGTTCTTGTCGACCGAGCAGCCGGCCAGCAGGAGCACCGCGAAGAGGCTGATGATGCCGAGCCCGGCCAAGCCGCCGGGCTCGGCTCGATGTCAATGAGCTGGCAGGGGTCCCTCATTCGATAACTCCTCCATCCTCCACGGGGCTGCTCACCGGGCAGCGAGCGGCCGGTGCAGAAACGCCGGCCGCTGCCAGCGGGGAAACGCCGTCTGCCGACCGATCGAGCGGCTGGCCTGGCGGCGGGTGGTGCCGAGGAGGGTTCGCGCCGCTGCCGCGTCCCGCGAGCCGTGCGGCGCGACTCGAGCGCCCGGCGAAAGTGGACCTCGGCCGAGTCGAGGTCGCCCAGCCTCAGGGCGAGCTCACCTCCTTTGAGATGTCGGGCGAAGTGGTCGGGACCGAGCGTCAGCGCCAGGTCCATCGCCTCCCGGGCCACCTCGATCGCGGCCCATGGCGGCCCAGGTCGTCGCCAGGTAGGCCAGGGGATCGGGTTCGTCCGGGCGGCTTCCTCGACCACCGATCGCAGGAGCGGTTCAGCCTCGTCGAGCTGCTCGCGGGCGAGGGCGATCAGCCCGCTCCGATACCGCTCGGAAGGTCGGCAATCACCGGCCCGGCAACCGCCGGGCAGGGCGCTCGCGGTAGGCGGGCCGGCGGCTCCCCGTGTGGCCCGCCCACAGGGCGAGCCCGACGGGGTGATCACGGTCGTGGCCAGGGCAACGAGGACAGCGGCCGAATACACCCCAGCGCTGATCGCGCCGGACTGGAGGCCCAGGGATGCGGCCACGAGGGCGACCTCGCCGCGGGCAATCATGCCGGTCCCGACGAGGCTGGCCGAGCGTCCGTCGAGCCCGCCCAGCCAGGCACCCGCCCCGGACCCGATGAGCTTGCCGATCACGGCAACGGCGAGCAGGGCGATGGCCAGGGGCAGGACCGGACCGACCGTGCGCAGGTCGGCGGCGAGGCCGATGGCGACGAAGAAGACGGGCACGCAGAACGCTTCACCGGCGTGGACCAGCCGGTCCCGGACGCTCGGCGCAACGGGCGACTCGGCGAGGGCGAAGCCGGCCAGGTAGGCCCCGGTGATCCGGCCAGGCCGCCCAACGTGGCAAAGGCCCAGGCAACCGCCAGGATCAGGGCCATCGCGGCAGCGTTCCCGCCACCGCTGATCGTGGAGTCGTCCGAGCGCTGCGGCGATCGGCTGCTGAGGAGCCTGATCGCCGCGGCGCTGACCAGGAGGGTCACCGTCATCGGCACGACCACGAGCAGGGGCGACGCGCCGGAGGTGCCGGCGTCTGCGACCACCAGGGCCAGAACAACCAGGCCGATCACGTCATCGATCACGGCTGCGCCGAGGACCACCATCCCGGCCTCCGAGGCGAGCAACCCGAGCTCGCCCAGGACCGCCGCGGTAATACCCACGCTGGTTGCCGTCAGGATCGCCCCGATGAACAAGGCTGCGTGGACGTCGAGTCCGGTCGCCAGGGCCACTCCGAGACCGCCGAGGAATGGCAGGACCACGCCCCCCACGGCGGCCAGCAGCGCCGCCCGGCCGACGCGCCGCATCAGGATCCGGTTCGTCTCGAGTCCGGCGATCGCCAGGATGCACAGGGCGCCGATCTGGGCAAGGGTCGTCACGACCGGTCCGACGGTCACCACGCCGAGCAGGCTGGGGCCGAGGATGAGCCCGGCCGTGATCTGGCCGACCGCTCTCGGCAGGCGAACGCTGCCAGCCAGGAGCGCGCCGAGCTCGGCCGCAGCGAGGATGAGGGCGAGGGTCAGCAGGCTACCGTCCATCGACCGAGGCTCGCCCAGGTGGGCCGGCTCGACCAGAGGGCCAACAGGAAGGCGCCTGATCGGGGCGGTTGCAGCCGAGTTGCGGTTCAGAAGCCCTGGTCGCGATTCGCCGAGGTGTGGCTCTTCTGGATTCCGCTCAAGTGTCCCGGGAGACGTCCCCGGCCGCGATCCGCAGGCCATAGCCCCGACCACGGACGTTGCGCAGGCCGGGGTGGCCGGCGGCGACCAGCTTCTGGTTGAGGTGGTTGAGGTGCGTCCGGAGCGTCTCCGGATCGACGGCGCGGTGGTCCGGCCAGCCGGCTCGGAGCAGCTTCCAGTGATCGACGATCTCGCCGTGCCGGGCGGCGACCACGGCCAGGAGCTCGAACTCGGTCGGGGTCAGGGCAAGGGGACGGCCGGCCACCCTCGCCTGGTGCCGTCCGCCGTCGACCTCAGGCCGTCGAGGTTCCGCCGAATCCGATCGCCGAGCGGCGGGCGTCGCCGCAGGGCAGCCTTGACCCGGGCGATCAGCTCGAGCTGGCGGATCGGTACGGGAACAACCTCGGCCGCCCCGGCATCGAGGGCCGCCACGACCCGTTCCTCGTCCCGCGCGTCGGTGCCATGGCCAGGATCGGGGCGTCGCTCCGGGCGTGCAGCCGGGCGATCAGGGAGATCAGCTCCGGGATCCGGGCCGGGAAGGCTGATCGACCACGTAGTCGGGCGACTCGCTCGACGAGGCGGGTCATGGCGCCTTCGACCCGGTAGGCCGTGACGATCTCGTGGCCCGCCCCGCCAAGGGCGCTGGCGATAACCCGACGTCGGCAGGATCCGTCGCGGCGACCAGCGCCGCGCAGGCGGGGGCGGGTGCCGAAGGCCGGGCTCGGGCATGACCCCGACGGTATCGGGCATCCGATTCGGTCTCAGGACCCGGGCTGGTCGGCCTTCGTTGCCGGCCGGCCGCGGCGAGTGACCGGCCAACGCAACCCTGGCGCGACCGGCCGGTCGTCGAACCGAACGCTCGCCCGCTACCGACGACGCGGTCGCGGTCTCTACGGTCGTGGCCTACCGCCTGAGCGCGAAGGACCCCCGGACATGGATGACCCAGGCCAACGTCGGCGCCGGTCCGGGACGAGCTGATCCCCGACGCCCCGCTCTACGACTCGCGCTTCGAGCACGATGCCTGCGGGGTCGGGTTCGTCGCCGAGAGCCGGCTCGGTCCGAGTCGGCGGGTCGTGCCCCTGGCCCTCGCCGCGCTCGGAGCGATGGCCCACCGTGGCGCGACGGCCGCCGACGAGCGGACGAGCGACGGTTCCGGCCTGGCCTTGCCCCTCTCGGCCGCGATCGTCCGACGGATCACCGCGAGGCTCGCCGGGGCGAGCGTGCCGGCCGACCAGCTGGCCGTCGGGACCGTCTTCCTGCCAGGTGCGGCGGCGGCCCGTGGCGCGGCGCTGGCCCTCGTCGAGCGCTCGATCGCGGCCGAGCGGCTGGCCGTCGCTCGGCTGGCGCAGCGTGCCGATCGATCGGGGCGTCCTCGGCGACCAGGCGGCGGCCTCGTTGCCGGTGATCCGCCAGGTGGTCGTTGCCCGGTCGCCCTCGCTCCGTCCGGCCGCCTTCGAGCAGCGGCTGTTCCTTGCCCGGCGGGCGATCGAACGGACGGCCGTCGGGACGGCCGGCCTCGAGACGGTCCACCTGCCGTCGCTGTCGGCCCGGACGATCGTCTACAAGGCGCTGGTCCGCGGATCGCGACCTCGGCCGGTTCTACCCCGACCTGCTCGAGGCAGACCTGGCCGTCGACCAGGCCACCTTCCACCAGCGCTTCTCGACCAATACCCGGCCGACCTGGCGGCTGGCCCAGCCGTTCCGCTACCTCTCCCACAACGGCGAGATCAACACCGTCCGGGCCAATCGCCAGGCCATGGCCGGGCGATCCGCGCGGCTCGGCGGGGGACAGCTCGGACGGCGCCTGGCCCGGGCCGCGGCGGCCGGCGCGCCGATCCTCGATCCGGACGGCTCGGATTCGGCTTCGCTCGACGAGGCACTCGAGCTCCTGGTCATGGCCGGCTGGTCACTGCCGGCGGCGCTGATCGCCCTCGTCCCCGAGGCGACCGGTCTGCGCGATGCGCCGGTGCCCGGGCTCGAAGCGTGGCAGCGAGCGGTCGCCGCCCGCCTCGAGCCATGGGACGGCCCGGCCGCCCTCGTGTTCAGCGACGGCCGGCAGGTTGGGGCGCTGCTCGACCGGAACGGACTGCGACCGGCCGCCTGGGAGCTGCGGGCCGACGGACTCGTCATCCTCGCCTCGGAGGCCGGCCTGATCCCCGCCGGCCCGGGCGAGGTCCTCCGGCGGGGCCGGCTCGGTCCGGGCGAGATCCTCGTCGTCGAGCCGGCGAGCGGGCGGCTCCTCGAGGATCCGGCTGCGAAGGCGGCGGCGATCGCCTCGCTGGCGGTCGAGCCGGCGTCCGAGCTGGAGGCAGCCGTCCGACACGCGCCAGGGGCTCGCCCCGGTCGCCGCCCGGGGAGCGGAGGCCGCGGCCGATCGACCCGGAGGAGGCGGGGCAGGCCCGCCGCCGCCGGATCGCCCTGGGGCTCGATGCCGAGCAGCTTCGGCTGACCGTGTCGGGCATGGCGACGACGCGGTCGCGAGCCGATCTGGAGCATGGGCGACGACACGCCCCCGGCGATCCTCGGCCGGCGGACTCGACCGGTTGCCGGATATCTCCGGCAGGCATTCGCCCAGGTCACGAACCCGCCGATCGACCCGGAACGCGAGCGCCTGGTGATGTCCCTGGCGATGACCCTCGGTCCCCGCCCGGCCCTGCTCGACGACGTCGGCCGCGCGGCGCCCGTCCGATGGTCGTCCTCGACCCGCCGCTGATCGGCCGGGCGACCCTGGCCGCGATCGTCGACCCCGCGAACGGCGGCTGGCAGGTCGTGACCCTCGACGCGACGTGGCCGCCTCGGGCGGGCGAGGCCGGACTGCGCCGAGCGATCGACCGGCTGGTCGGCGAGGGCCTGCGCGCCGCCCGGCAGGGGGCCGACCTGCTCGTCGTCAGCGACGCGGCCGCCGGACCTTCCCGGGTCGCCGATCCCGAGCCTGCTGGCGGTCGGGGCCCTGAACGCTGCCCTGACCGCGGCCGGCCGGCGGGACCGCACGGACCTCCTGGCGGACGCCGGCGATGCCTTCGACATCCACGCCGTCGCGATGCTG
Organism: uncultured Chloroflexia bacterium; assembly: GCA_963697135.1. Classification (GTDB taxonomy): domain Bacteria; phylum Chloroflexota; class Limnocylindria; order Limnocylindrales; family CSP1-4; genus Palsa-1033. The sequence continues at coordinate 34,591 of CAVOMZ010000012.1, forward strand.
ATGGCCGCGGGCGCATCGGCCGTCCATCCGCGGGAGGCCCTGGCCCTCGCTCGCGAGCAGGCCGGCAGCCGGGGCCACGAGGCCCTCGAGCCCGCCCTGGCCGAGGCCCACCTGATCGATGCCCTCGACGGCGGGTTGCGCAAGGTCCTTGCCCGGATGGGGATCAGCACCCTCGCCGCGTACCGCGGCGGGCACCTCTTCGAAGTCCTGGGCCTCTCGAGCGAGGTCGCCCGGCGCTGCTTCCCGGCCGCCCCGGCTCAACCCGGGTCGGAGCCACCTTCGAGCGCCTGGCCAGGGACTCCTGGCCCGCCATGCTGGCGGCCTTCGGTTCGGAGCGGGTCCCGTCACTCCAGGACCCGGGCTTTGCCCGGTTCCGAGCCGAGGGCGAGGTCCACCTCTTCGCGCCGGCCAGGGTGAAGGCGATCCAGGCCCTCGCGCGGCCGGCGATGGACCGGCTGGCGGCGCGGCTGCCGGCCTACCGGGCCGCCCTCGAGCGGGCCGAGCCCGGCCTGGTCCGCGATCTCCTCGCGATCCGACCCGCGGACCGGCCGCTCAGCGTCGGCCGCGGTCGAGCCGGTCGAGGCGATCACCGCGCGTTTCGTCTCGTCGGCGATGAGCCTGGGCGCCCTGTCTCCGGAGGCGCACCGGACGATCGCGATCGCGATGCGCCGCCTGGGGGCCGCCTCGAACACCGGCGAGGGCGGCGAGGACGAGGCCTGGTACGAGCCCGACGAGCACGGCGAGCGCGCCGAATCGGCGATCAAGCAGGTCGCCTCGGCCCGGTTCGGGGTGACCGCCCGCTACCTGGCCCGGGCCGAGCAGCTCGAGATCAAGATCGCCCAGGGTTCGAAGCCCGGCGAAGGCGGCCAGCTCCCGGCGGCCAAGGTGACCCCGTTCATCGCGGCCCTCCGGCGTGGCCGGCCGGGGGCGACGATGATCAGCCCGCCGCCGCACCACGACATCTACTCGATCGAGGACCTGGCCCAGCTGATCAGCGACCTGCGGGCGATCAACCCGGCGGCCCGGATCGGGGTCAAGCTCGTCGCCGGGAGCCGGGGTTGGAACGATCGCGGCGGGGGTGGCCAAGGCCCAGGCCGACTACGTCCTGATCGCCGGCCATGCCGGCGGCACGGGGGCCAGCCCGCTCTCGTCGATCAAGTCGGTCGGACTGCCCTGGGAGCTGGGCCTGGCCGAGGCCCACCAGGTCCTCGTCCGCCAGCGGTCTCCGGGACCGGCTCGTCCTGCGGACCGACGGCGGCCTCCAGACCGGCCGGGATGTCCTCATTGCCGCCCTGCTCGGCGCCGAGGAATACGGCTTCGGGACGGCCGCTCTCGTGGCCCTCGGCTGCGACATGGCCCGCCAGTGCCACCTCGACACCTGCCCGACGGGAATCGCGACCCAGCGCGAAGACCTGCGGGCGAAGTTCGACGGGCACGCCCGAGCAGGTCGTCGCCTTCTTCACGGGCGATCGCCGAGGACGTCCGGGCCGAGCTGGCCGCGGCCGGGCTTCGCCAGCCTCGACGAGGCGATCGGCCGGGTCGACCGGCTCGATCCGGTCGACGACGCCCCGCTCGAGCTGACCCGGCTCAGCGGGGGACCGGCCTGGAGCTGTTCCGACCGCCCGGCGAACTCCCGCCGCCCGGCGGGCCGCCATCCCTCGCCGGGTTGCGCCGGCATCCGCCCTGGAGGCCGGTCTCGTGGCCGGCCCGGTCTCGGCGAACCCCGGGCGGGCCGTCGAGGTCGAGGCCGTCGTCACGACCGCCGAGCGGGCCCTCGGGGCGCAGGTCAGCGGTTACCTCGAACGGGCCCGCGATCGCGGGCAGCCCCATCCCAGGGCCGTCCACCTGCGCCTGACCGGTTCGGCCGGGCAGAGCCTCGGGGCGTTCCTGACCCGGGGCGTGCGGGTCGAGCTGACCGGGCTGGCCAACGACTTCGTGGGCAAGGGCCTGTCGGGCGGCACGCTGATCGTCCGGCCGCCCGAGGCCGAGGCCGACAACGCGGGCAGTGCGATCGCCGGCAACACCTGCCTGTACGGCGCCACGTCCGGCCGGCTTCACCTCGTCGGCCGGGCCGGGATGCGCTTCGGCGTCCGCAACTCGGGTGCGAGCGCGGTGATCGAAGGGCATGGGCGCTCACGGCGCCGAGTACATGACCGGCGGGACCATCGTGGTCCTCGGCCCGATCGGGCGCAACGCCGGGGCGGGGATGACCGGCGGCCGGCTCTGGCTGTACGACGAGGACGGCCGGGCCACGACCCGCCTCAATCGGGGCAGCGTCGCCGCCCGCCCTGCGCTCGAGGTGCGGGCCGGCGACGACGAAGGTATGGCGGCCGTCATCGAGCTGGCTGAGCTCGTGGCCGACCACGCCGAGATTGGCAGCGCGGTGGCCGCGGCGCATGATCGGGGAGTGGAGCCGCGCTCTCGAGTCGTTCCTGCTGGTCGAACCGCTCGATCCGCTCCTGCCCTCGGCTGTCCGGCCTGAGTCCGGGCGGCCGGCGGTCGAGCCGGCGGGCTACCCGGCGACGGCGCCGGCAGGATCGGCGATCGTCGTCGGCAGGGCCTCGAGGAGCGGCTCGGTCCACGACCAGGCGGCCCCATGGAACTTGCCCACGGCTCCGTGACGGGCGGCCTCGACCCGCAGGGGCAGGCCGAAGATCTCGATGAAGCCGACGGCACTGGCGTGGTCGAAGGCATCGTCGGCGTCGTACGTGGCCAGGCTCCGGTCGTACAGCGAAAGCGGTGAGCGCCGGCCGACGAGGACGGCGCTGCCGTGGTCGAGCCGGATCCGGGCATCGCCGCTGACGACGCGCTGGGACGAGGCGACATAGCCTCGCAGGTCGCGGTGGAGCGCGCTGAACCAGAGGCCGTCGTAGGTCAGCCGGGCAAGCTCGTCGGCGACCAGCCGGTTGAAGCGGAGGGTGTCCTTCGAGAGGGCCAGGCCCTCGACCGCCCGATGGGCGGCGTGCAGGACCGTCGCGGCGGGCGCCTCGTAGATCTCGCGGCTCTTGATCCCGACCAGGCGATCCTCGACGTGGTCGATCCGGCCGACGCCGTGGGCCCCAGCCAGCTCGTGGACTCGCTCGACCAGCTCGAGCGGCGGCAGGCGATCCCCGTCGAGGGCGACCGGCACGCCGCCCTCGAAAGCCGATCGTGATCTCGACCGGCTCGGGCGCCGCGGCCGGCTGCGACGGTCCACTCGAAGACATCGGCCGGCGGGGCGACCCAGGGATCCTCGAGGACGCCCGGTCTCGATCGAGCGGCCCCACAGGTTGACGTCGATCGAGTACGGCGAGGACTTCGTGATCGGGATCTCGATCCCGCGCTCGTTGGCGTAGTCGATCTCCTGCTCGCGCGACAGGCCCATCCCGACCCGCATCGGGGCGACGACCTCGAGGCTCGGATTGAGGGCGTGCACGGCGACGTCGAAGCGGACCTGGTCGTTGCCCTTGCCGGTGCAGCCGTGGGCGACCGCGTCGGCGCCCTCGCGGGCGGCGACCTCGCACAGGAGCTGGGCGATCAGCGGCCGGGCCAGGGCAGTGGCCAGGGGATAGGCACCCTGGTACAGCGCGTTCGCCTGGAGGTGGGGCCAGACGAAGTCGGTCAGGAAGCGCTCCCGGGCGTCGACCACGTAGGCCCGGCTGGCCCCGGCGCTCATCGCCCGCTGCTCGACCCCGGCCCGGAGCGAGCCGCCGCCGACATCGACCGTCAGGGTGACGACCTCGACCCCGAACTGCTCACGCAGCCAGGCGACGGCGACCGACGTGTCGAGCCCGCCCGAATAGGCGAGGACGACCTTCTTCATTGGGAGAACCTCCGCGGCGGGCCTGGGCCTGGATCGCCTGGAAGCGCTCCAGCCAACCCTCGAGGCGGGTTTCATCGGCGAACAGGACGAGGAGGGTATTGTCGCCCGCGAGGGTGCCCTCCTGCTCGGTCGAGGGTCGATTCGTCGATCGCCTGGGCGATCGTGCCGGCGGTGCCGGGCGTCCCGGTGAGGAGCAGGATCAGGTCGCTCCGGCCGACCCGGACGGGGATGTCGGCGAGGATCCGGCGGAGCCGATCGTCCGAGTCGCCGGCCGCTCGGCCAGGCGCGGAGCGAGGTCGTCGGTCGAGATGTAGACGTGGCGGTCGCCCCGGGCGACCTTGACCAGGCCCAGCTCGGCGATGTCGCGGCTGATCGTCGCCTGGGTCACCGCGTGGCCACGCTCGAGCAGGAACGCCGCCAGCTCGGCCTGGCTGCCGACCGGCCGGCTGGCGACGATCTCGCGGATCGCCCTGCGGCGGTCGGCCGACGCTCGGCCTCGAGGGGCGTCCGGCGGGCCATCAGGCCGCTCCTGCCGTTGCCGGGCGGACGGCGGTCAGGCGGGTTCCGAAGGTGGCCCCGTCGAGCGCCCGGGCGGAGGGCATCGGGAGCCGAGCCGTCGGCGATGATCGCCTCGGCGCCATCCCAGCCCAGCGCCGCCTGGGCCGCGCGGACCTTCGGGATCATCCCGCCCGCGATCACGCCCGCTGGCGATGAGCGCCTCGGCCTCGCCCGAGGTCAGCGAATTCGAGCCGGCGGCCGTCGGCGTCGCGGATCCCGTCGACATCGGTCAGCAGGACGAGCTGGCGGGCGCCGAGGCCGGCCGCGATCCCGGCCGCGGCGTCGTCGGCATTGACGTTGCAGACGATCCCGTCCTCGTCGCGGGCGAGCGGCGCGACGACCGGCACCTGGCCCGCCGACGAGGATCGCGTCGAGCAGATCGCGCCGGAGCCCGACGACGTGGGCGACGAGGCCCATCCCGGGCACCCGTTCGGCGACGAGCAGGCCGCCGTCGACGCCCGACAGGCCGACCGCATCGACCCCGATGTCGTGGAGGCCCGCCACGAGCTCGCTGTTGACGACGCCCCGCAGGACGGCCGCGGCGACCTCGAGGGCCGCCGCATCGGTCACCCGCAGGCCGCCCTCGAACCGGCTGGGCACGCCGAGGCGCTCGAGCCACTCGGTGATCCGTTGCCGCCGCCATGGACCACGACGACCGGCCGGTGCCGGGCAACGGCGGCGATCTCGAGGAAGACCTGCTGCTGTTCGGCGAGCGTGGTGCCGCCCAGCTTGACCATCGCTCAGGATCTCGCTCATGTCGTGTACTCCGCGTTCTCGATGACGTACTCCTCGGTCAGGTCGCAGCCGAAGGCCTCGCCCGTCCCGGAGCCGAGCCCGAGATCGAGCCGGATGAGGATCTCGGGGCGTCCATGGCGGCCCGGGCCGCGGCCCGGTCGAAGGCCTGGGGGCCGCCGGCGGCTCCGTCGAAGACGGTGCTCCCGGCGATCGAGATCCGGAGCCGGGCGGGATCGACCTGGACCGGCCGTGCCGGCCCGTTCGGCGATCACGTCGGGCGCCAGGCCGGCTGCCTCGAGGACCGCGGCGTCGGCCACGTGGCCATTGCCGGCCGCCGCGGCGATCCGGCCCCAGTTCGGGTCCCGGCCGTGGGCCGCGGCCTTGACGAGCGAGCTGCCGACGACCGAGCGGGCGACCGCCCGGGCGTCGGCCGGATCCGTCGCGCCCGAGACCTGGCAGGTCAGGAGCGTCGTCGCCCCTTCGCCGTCGGCCGCCTGCTGTCGGGCGAGGTCGCGGGCGACGGCTTCGATCGCCCGGCCGAGCTGCCGGGCGGCGTCCGAGCCGGGCCGGACGGGAGCCGTGCCGGCGGCGCCCGAGGCAAGCACGAAGACCGTGTCGTTCGTGCTCGTGTCGCCGTCCACGGTCAGCTGGTTCCAGGTCCGGGCCGCAGCCGGCCGAAGCAATCCGTAGAGGACCTCCGGATCCACCGCGGCGTCGGTCAGGATCACGGCCAGCATCGTGGCCATTCCGGGATGGATCATCCCGACACCCTTGGCGCAGCCGCTGACCGTGACCGACCGGACGGCGAAGCCATCGATGTCGGGCAGGGCGATCTCGACGGCGGCGAGCTTCGTCCGCGAGTCGGTCGTGCGCAGGGCGACGGCAAACGCCTCGAGCCCCGAATCGTCGGCGGACAGGCCTGCCGGCACGAGCGCGGCCAGGCCGGCCGCGACCTTCTCGAGCGGCAGGCGGGTGCCGATCACCCCGGTCGACAGGTGGAGGGTCCGCTCGACCGGCACGTCCAGGGCCGTGGCCACGAAGCCGCCGACCGCCTGCTGGTCGGCCAGGCCCGGGTCGCCCGTCGCGGCATTCGCACAGCCCGAGGTGCTGACGACGGCCTCGGCCAGGCCGAAGCCGGCCCCGAGATGCCTCCGGCTGAGGAGGACCGGCGCGGCAGCGAACGGGTTCCGGGTGAAGACCGCGGCCGCGGCCGCCGGCCCACCGGTCGCCCGGACCAGCCCGAGGTCGGGTCGTCCGCTGGCCTTGATCCCGGCGGCCAGGCCGCCCGCGGCGAAGCCCAGCGGGAGGGCCGCCCGGCGCTCGACGGCCGGCAGCTCGGACGGCAGCCAGTCGAGCGGGGCCACGGCCGGCAGGCTCCCGTCGTCATGGGGCGAGGGGCAGCTGGAGCGAGCCCGCTCGTCTCGGGCAGGCCGTGGACCAGGTTGAACGACTGGACGGCCTGGCCGGCCGCTCCCTTGACCAGGTTGTCGAGCACGGACAGGACGAGGATCCGGCCGGTCCGCGGGTCATGGCTGACGTGGAGCCGGGCCTCGTTGCTGCCGGTCACGTGCTTCGTCGCCGGCGGCTCGGCGACCACCTGCACGAAGGGCTCGCCCGCGTAAGCGACCGCGAACAGCTCGTCGAGCTCGGCCTGGCTGGTCGGCCGGGACGGCCGGACGTGGGCCGCGGCGAGGATCCCCCGGGTCATCGGGATCAGGTGGGGCAGGAAGTCGATCGGGCCGAGGGCCGCCGGCGGGCCGCCGTGCCCGGCCTGGCCCTGGCTCGCGGCCAGGCCGGCTTCCTGCTCGATCTCGGCCACGTGGCGGTGGCCGCCGACGGCGTAGGCCTTCACGCTCTCGTTGACCTCACCGAACATCAGCTCCGCCTTCGCCTCCCGGCCGGCTCCCGAGACGCCGCTCTTGGCATCGATCACCACGTCGCCCAGGAGGCCCGCCCGGGCGAGCGGGGCGAGGGCCAGGATCGAGGCCGTGGCATAGCAGCCGGGCGAGCCGACGATCCGGACCGGCGCCCCGGCGAGCGCGCTCAGCTCGGCTCGGTGAAGCTCAGGCAGGCCGTACACGGCGCCCGCCAGCAGGTCCGGCCGGGGATGCTCGAAGCGATACCAGCGCGGATAGTCGGCCGGATCCTTGAGCCGGAAGTCCGGGCCGAGGTCGATCACCGTGGCCCCCTGGCCGACGAGGGCCGGAGCCCGCTCGACGGCCGTCCCATGGGGCAGGGCCAGGAAGACGGCGTCGGCAGCCGGGGTGGCGTCATCGAGGCTCAGGGCCGTCCGGGCGAGATGGGGGTGGACGGTCTCGACGGGTTCGGAGCTCCTCCCTCGCCCGACGAGACCGACCAGCTCCACGGCTGGATGCCGAGCAAGGATGCGGACCAGCTCGGCTCCCGCGTATCCAGTAGCGCCGACCACCGCGACCCAAATCGGCGCGGCGCGATCGACCTGTCGGCGGCTTTCCGCCACGGGATGACGGCGCTGCCTCGAGACCTGCGCTCACCGGCGCCCGGAGCCCCTCGCCGGGGACCGCCTCGAAGCCGAACCGCACCATGGCTGGATCACCGTCATGACATGAATGACTATACATGGCTTCGCATAGTCATGCAAGACAGGAGGGCGACATCGGGCGTGTCGTTCACCGGTCTCCCGGGTCCACTAGTCCTAGCGAAGTACTAGGAGTTATACTCCGTCCCTTGGCGCGTGCAGTCGCACGGCCAGGACGCCATGACGAGCCGCCAGGAGCCACGTTCGATGCCAGATTCCATCCCGGCCGGCCTCGCCGGGGGCCTGCCCCCGGCCCGGATGATCGACCCGCGCGGGCACCGCTTCGGGGCGGGCGTCTCGGCGATCATCATCGTCGGCTCGTTCTTCCTGAACCAGCCCCTGGGCGTCGCGCTGGCCTTCCTGTCGATCGCGGTGAGTGGCGTGTTCGGCCTGAAGTATTCGATCTACGGCGCGATCTGGCGGCGGATCGTCAAGTTCGCCCATCTGGGCAAGGTCGAGCCCGAGCACGAGTACCCACCGCGGTTCGCCCAGGTCTTCGGGAGCGTGGTCCTGGGGGTCGCCCTGATCGCCTTCGCCGTCGGGCTGCCGATCGTGGGCTGGGTCCTGTCGGGCGCGGTCGCCGCCCTCCAGACGATCCTGGCCACGACCGGCTACTGCCTCGGCTGCCGGCTCTACTTCCTGCGCTGGTGGGTGCCCAGCCTGGTCACCCGGTTCTGGCGGCGGGGGATCGTCGAACCCCGCACCCCGCTTCGCTACGGGGCAGGCTGGCGAGGCCGCGGCTTCCTCGCCGGGACCAGGTGTGGACCGGTATATCCGGAGGATATCCAGGCCGACAGCGCTTACGGACGGAGCTGCCAAGCCGACGAGCCCGCCAGCCGGGGGCTCACCCTCGCTCACCCTCGGCGGACGATCTCCGGCCGGCGGTATGGACCGATCACGCAGACTTCGCCTGATTCATCGAGTGGCAGGGACCCGGTCCGGATCACCCGGTAGGCACTGTGGACCTCGGTCGCGCCGGCCCCGATCATGGCGATGACCGGGCAGTACTTCGTGGCCGACAGCTCGATCGAGCGGCGGACCGCCGAGACCTCGAGGTTCGGGCCCTCCAGCTCATGGACCACGTCGATCCGGGTGAAGACCTGGGGATACTCCGACCGCTGGTCGCCCCGCACCCGGATCTCGTAGCGGTCGAACGACTGGCGCTTCTTGGCCATGATCGAGATCACGTCCATGGCCGAGCACGAGGCGAGTGCGGCCAGGACGCCTTCGGTCGGGCCGGCCGCGATCCGCTCCCCGCCGCTGTCGAACTCGATCTGGAAGCCGCTCCCGGTCGACGCGACGAGGTGCATTCCGCCTTCGTTGCGGACCACGACCTCCTTGATCGTCATGTCAGGGATTCTCCAACCCGGCGGCCCGGGTCAGCCGGCCAGCGCGGGCGTCGCGATCCGGAGCGGATTCACCTCGAGCCAGCGTTCGGCGTCGATCGCCGCCTTGCAGCCGTCGCCGGCCGCCGTGACCGCCTGGCGGTAGCGGTGGTCGTGCACGTCGCCGGCAATGAAGACGCCCTCGATCTTCGAGCCGGTCTCGTCGTGCACGGTCAGGTAGCCCATCGCGTCGACCTCGAGCATGTCCCGGAACAGGTCCGTGTTGGGCTTGTAGCCGATGGCGATGAACAGGCCGTCGACGGCAGGTCCGATGGCGTCCCGTCGACGTGTCGCGGATCCGGAGGCCCTCGACCTTGGCCCCGCCCAGGACGTCGTCGACCGCCGTGTTCAGGTGGACCTCGATCTTCGGGTTGGCGTAGGCCCGGTCGACCATGATCTTGCTGCCCGGAACGCGTCGCGCCGGTGGAGCAGGTGGACCTTCGTCGCGAAGCGGGTCAGGAAGAGGGCCTCCTCGAGGGCCGTGTCGCCGCCGCCGACGACCGCGATCTCCTTGTCGCGGAAGAAGAAGCCGTCACACGTCGCGCAGGCGCTGACGCCCGCGGCCGCGCAGCCGCGTCTCGCTGTCGAGGCCCGAGCCAGAGCGCCGAGGCGCCGGTCGCCACGATCACGGCGTCGCCGCGGTACTCGATGCCGCGGGCCCAGACGCCGGAACGGCCGCTGCGAGAAGTCGACCCGGTCGACGTCGACGTCGAGGATCCGGCTGCCGAACCGCTCGGCCTGGGTCGCGGAACTGCGGCCATCAGCTCCGGCCCCTGGATCCCTCCGGGAAGCCCGGGTAGTTCTCGACGTCGCTCGTGATCATCAGCTGGCCGCCCGGGGCGGAGCCGGCGAGGACGATCGGCTCGAGGTTGGCCCGCGCGGCATAGATCGCGGCGGTCAGGCCGGCCGGGCCCGAACCGATGATCAGCGACCCGGCGCCTCGACCGGCTCGCTGCCCGACAGCCTCCGGCAACGGCCGAGTCGGCCGGAGTCGACGAGGCCGGCGACGATTGGCCCCTGGTCGAACGAGATCGGCGGCTGGGATCGAAGCGAGATGGCGGGAGGTCGGGCCGGCGTCGCTCTGATCGTCGGTCATGACCTCATCCTACCACCAAGTGCGATACCCCCTGGGAGTATCCGTGCGCCGGCGCGACGAGCCGGGCTCACAGGCCGCGAATGTGGGGATCGACGTCGCGCGCCGATCAGCTCGAGCCGGCTGAGGTCGTCGGGATCGGGCAGGCTGACGATCACGTGCTGCGACACCGGCATCCGAGAGCTCGCCGAACGTGTCGACGACCCGGGCCGGGGTGCGGCGCGCCGTTCCGCCCGTCCGGGCTGATCCGGACGATCCTGGAGGGTCGTCCGCTCGATCTCGTCGTACGGCCGGCCGAGCCGCCTCGCAGTGCGCGCCGCAGGACGGCGTACTTGTGGGCGCAGCCGGGGCGGGTCCGCCGAAGACGTTCGCGGCGTCGGCGTACTGGGCGACCAGGCGGAGCGTCTTCTGCTCGCCGCCGCCGCCGATCATGATCGGCGGATGCGGCCGGCTAGGGACTGCGGCGAGTTGAGCAGGCGGCCCGCCTGGTAGTGGCGGCCGTCGAAGGCGGCCTCGGTGCCGCGCTCGCCGGTCCACATGGCGTGGGTGATCTGGAGCATCTCCTCGAGCATCTCGAAGCGGACGCCGAGCGGCGGGCATCGGGAAGCCAAGCGCCCCGGCTCTCCTCCTCGTTCCAGGCGGCGCCGATGCCCAGCCAGGCCCGGCCGCCGGACAGCACGTCGAGGGTCGTGGCGGTCTTCACCCACAGCCCGGCGGTCCGGTAGTGGATCCCGCCGACCATCAGGCCCAGCCGGGCCCGCTCGGTGAGGCGGCCAGGAAGCCGAGCGTGGTCCAGCCCTCGAGCATCGGGTCGGTCGCGGGCCGACGCCGCGGATCTGGAAGAAGTGGTCCATGACCCAGATCGAGTCGAAGCCGACGTCGTCCGCCGTCCGGGCGATCCGGCCGAGGGTCGGCCCGATCTCGGCCGGCCCGCCCGGCCAGGTGAACGAGTCGATCTGGAGGCCGATCTTCACGCCGGGCTCCCTCCGGCGAGCCGGATCGACGGCCGGCTCGCGGGGCCGAAATAGCGGAAGAGGTCCCACTCCGACGGGATAGGGCGTCGCGGATCGTGGCCTCGCCGCGCGATCGGACGGGCGCCGCGGACGATCGCGACCGGTCGGCCGGCCGATCTTGCCCAGGGTCAGCTCGGCCGCCGATGGCGATCTCGTCGGCGACGGCTCGGACGGTCGAGCTGCATCATCCGGCCGTCGGCATCGGCCGTGCCGCGCAGGTCCTCGAGCGGGAGGAGGCCGGAGACGCCGATCGCGACGTCGACGATGCCCCAGCGCCAGGGCCGGCCGAAGCAGTCGGAGATGATCACCGGCAGGTCGATCCCGAGCCGCTCGCGGAGCGCCGTCGCGGATCGCCGGCGCGCCGAGCGCGTCCGGATCGGCCGGCAGGAGGGTCACGATCGAGCCGCTGGCCGGCCCGACGTTCGAGGCATCGACGCCGCCGTTGGCGCAGACGAAGCCGTGCGGCGTCTCGGTGATCAGGACGCCGTTGGCCATCCGGACGACCCGGCGCGCCTCGCGCAGGACGACCTCGACCTGGCGCGGGTCGCGATCCCAGCGCTCGGCGAAGGTCGACGGCCTCCGGCCGCGGCTCGATCGTCGTCAGGTCGACGATCGCGCCCTCGGCCTTCGAGACGACCTTCTGGGTGACGACGAGGACGTCGTCGTCGCGGAGCGGGCCGAAGCCCGGCCGTCGGCCAGGGTCGCTCGATCGCCGTCGCCGATCAGGCCGGCCAGGTCGTCGCCTGGACGGATCTCGGGGATCCCGTCGAGCGCGACGACCGTCGAGGCGCCGTCGCCGGTCAGCCGCCATCGGGCCGGATCGCAGCAGGCCGAGCTCCTCGGCCAGGGTCAGGTCGTCGGGCAGGTCGAGGTCGAGCGAGAGCGGGCCGTCGAGCTCGACGGCTCAGCGCGCCGGCCGCCCGGGCCGCGGCCTCGTGGGCGGTGCGGCTGTCGCCGCCGAACGCGGGGCGCGATCGCGTCCGGCGGGCTGAGCAGGAGGGCGTTCGTGCCCCGGCCGTGGCGGTCGGGCGACGACCGCGACGAGCGCCGCGGCCGGCTGGGGCGGCGGCCGCGGCGGTGGCCACGACCTCGTCGATCGCCTCGGGCGCTGACGACGGGCAGGTCGGCGGCCAGGATCAGGACCGCGCGTCGCGCCGTCGGCCGACGGCGCAGCGGACGGCCTGCGTCGAGGCCCTCGTTGAGTCCCTCGTCCGCGCTGCTCGACGAGCGCCGGCCCCGGACTGCGCGGCGCCGCCCGAGGACCTCCGGATCGGGGCTGACGACGAGGACCGAGGCGATCGTCGGGAACGAGCCGGACCGCCGCGATCGTCCGTTCGAGGAGGTAGCGCGACGAGGTCCTGGCGCTCCTCGGCGTCGAGCGAACCGCCGAGCCGGCTCTTGGACCCTTCGAGCGTCCCGACCGGGATGATCGCGACGAGGCGGGCCAGGTCGGCGCCGCGGGCGCCTGGCGCCGCGGCTTCGGCGCCGGTCGTCGGTCGAACGGCCAGCCCGCGCCGTTGGCGAAAGCGAGCATGTCGGCGGCGACCCGGGCGCGGCGCGGCATCGTCGGTCATGATCGTGTCGGTCACGAGGGTCCGCATGCCGAGCGCCTCGATCGCCGGCGACCAGGTCGGCATCGACCGGGTCGAGGACGAAGCCGTCGGCCAGGCCGGCGTACAGGCGGGCGACGCCCAGGGCGCTCGACTCGTGTCCGAGCGAGGCGAGCATCCGGTCGGCCGGCCCCTTGAGCGCCCGGCCGCCGACGATGCCCGAGACCGCCACGACCGGCGTGCCGGCCGCCCGGGCCGCCTCGATCGCCTGGCGCAGCCCGGGCACCGCGAGGATCGGGCCGACCGACACGATCGGGTTCGACGGGGCGATGACGATCACCTCGGCCTCCTCGAGCGCCGCCGCGACCTCGGCTGGTCGGACGGGCCGCCGCGATCCCGTCGAAGCGGACCTCGAGGACGTCGGGCTCCTGGTGGCGATGGACGAAGTAGTCCTGGAACTCGAGCCAGCCGTCGTCGGTCCGGACCTCGGTCCGGACCGGCTCGTCGGACATCGGCAGGATGGGGCGCGGCCAGCCCGAGCGAGCGCTGGAGGCCGAGGTTCGACCTCGGTCAGGCCGGCGCCGGCGCGGAGCCGGGCCGTGCGCACGATGTGGGCGGCCAGGTCGCGGTCCCCGAGCCCGAACCAGGTCTCCTCGCCGTAGACGCCGAGCTGGCTCATCGCCGCGGACGTGTCGCCGGCGATGCCCCAGCCCGAACGGGCCCTCGATCCCGGCCAGGGTGTACAGGACCGTGTCGTGATCCGGGCAGACGAGCAGGCCGTGGCGCTCGAGGTCGTCGGCGGTGTTGACGATGACCGTCAGCTCGGCTGCCAGCGATGGCCTGGAGGCCGTGGGCCAGCCGCGCCCCGCCGACCCCGCCGGCCAGCTCGACAACCGCCCCCATCTGCCTCACTCCCGACCTCATCCCTCGATTCTGCGCTATCCCCCCCCCCTCCCCCCCCCCCGGCCCCCTCCCCCTCTCTCCCCCTGACCACACCCCCCTCCCCCTCCCTCCCCCCCCCCTTCGTGCCCCGAGCCGCCGATCAGCGGTGCCTCCCCCCCCTCCCCCCCCCCCCCTCCTCTCCCCTCCCACCGACCCGCGGGCGACTCGGCAGACCCGGCCAGAGTCGACCCGCGCCAATCGCATCGCCCCCCTCCTCCTTCCTTCCCTCTTCTGGCCGTCCCCTCCCCCCTCCCCTCCACTCTCTCCCCCTCCCCTCTTCACTCTCCCCCTCCTTTCCCCCCCTCTCCATCCTCTCCTTCCCTTCTCCCTGACTCTCTCGTCCTGACATCCGCTCTCCTCCGCCCTCCCCCCCCCCACTCGATCTCTCCGTGCCTCGCGTGTCATCCGCGCTCCCCCCGTCCCATCTCCTCTCCCCTCTGCCCCTCCCTCCGGTCAATCCTCTGTAGTGGAGCGTGCTGGTGGCCAGGGGGAGCCGGAAGCTGACGCGCTGCTGGCGCTCGAACCGGTCGTGGACCATCGTCTCGGCCCGCTCAGGCTCGTCGGCGTGGTAGCGGCGGGCCATCTCGGCGATATCGGCCTGGGCGATCGCCGGGTCGTCGACGATCGGACCGTGCCGCGGACCGAGATCCAGCGGTAGCCGTCCTCGATCGTCAGGCTGATCCGTGGGTCGCGGCGGAGGTTGGCCGGCCAGACCCGTCCCTCGCGGCTGTTGACGACGATCGCGTCATCGACGAAGCGGAACCAGGCAACGGCCTGGTGGGGGCTGCCGTCGGGATTGATCGTCGCGACCGTGGCGAATCGGAGGCCGTCCGTCAGGAGCTCGCAGGGCTCCCGGCGGCGATGCGCGGCTGACCGCGATCGGGACGCTCGGAGAGTCGGATTGGGCCACGCAACGGATGGTAGTCGAAGCAACGATCGGCAAGGTCGGCAGCCATCCCGGGCCGGCCGGGCCGGGGCCGAATTCCGGACGGGACTGTCAAACTGGCCGGGCATGCCGCGGGATCGCACGCCGTCCCTCCATGCCGCCCTCCTGCCGCTGCGCTTCTTCGTCGGCGGCACCTTCCTGTTCGCCGGGCATCGACAAGCTCCTCGACCCGGCATTCCTGCAGGTCGCCGGTCCTGGCTCGATCGGCGAGCAGCTGGCCACCTACAGCCAGGATCTCGCCGCTCGCGCCGCTGATCAAGGCGGTCGCCCTGCCGGCGCCGCTGCTGATCGGGGTGATCGTGGCCGGCCTCGAGATCGCGGCCGGCCTCGGAGCCCTGACCGGCCTCGCCTACCGGCTGAGCGCGGTCGTCGGTGCGCTGCTCGCCGGCGACCTTCTTCCTGACCGCCTCGTGGTCGATCCGGCCGTACTACCTCGGGCCGGACCTGCCCTACATGGTCGGCTGGATCACCCTGGCGATCGCCGGCGACGGCGGGCCGCTACGTGATCGGCATCGGGAATCGAACGTGCCTTCAGCCTCGCCCGCCGGCCGGCCGGCGCGCCCGTCACGACGGCCGACCGGACCCGGCGCGGACTGCTCCAGCTGATCGTGCTCGCCGCGGGCTCGCTCTCGCGTCGCGGGTATCACCGGGATGCTCAGCGCCCTTGGCCCGGCGTTCGCCTCCGAGCCGGCGCCGTCGGCCGCTCCGGGCCGCGGGGAAGGATCGGGCTCGCCATCGAGCGGTCCGGGGGCGAGCCCGGGCACCGGGCGTGATCGCGACCGTAGCCGCCGTCCGGGCGGCCCGCTCGACGGTCTTCACCGATCCGACGACCGGCGATCCCGGCCGTGCTGGTGGCCCTGCCCGACGGCGCGATCGTGGCCTTCGACGCGATCTGCACCCACGCCGGCTGCACCGTCGAACTTCGATCGGCTGTCGGGCAACCTGCTGTGCCCGTGCCACGGAGCGATCTTCGACCCGGCCCACGGCGGCCCGGGTGCTCGACGGACCGACCGATGGGCCCCTGCCGTCGCTGCCGATCCAGATCGACCAGGCGACCGGCGCGATCAGCCTGGCCGGCTGACGCGATCCGGGATCAGTTCGTCAGCGCCGGTGAGCGACCTCGCTCAGGACCGGCGGAACCGCAAGGTGCGCCCGGCGGGCGCGCGCCGGCTTCGCCTCGAGCGAGCGCGGCGGCCGCGGGTTCTCGTTGGGTCGGCCGAGCAGGTAGCCCTGGCCGTATTCGACGCCCAGGGAGCGCAGCGTGTCGAGCTCCCGATGGGTCTCGATGCCCTCGGCGATGAGCCGGGCGTCGATCCGCCGCCCGAACGAGACGAACGCCTCGACCAGGGCCTTCTTGGCGTCGTTGGCGGCACAGCCGTGGACGATCTCGCGGTCGATCTTGATGATCGTCGGGCGGAGCGCGGCGATGAGCGTGAAGCTGGCGTAGCCGGCGCCCGCGTCGTCGATCGCGAAGCCGAAGCCGAGCTTGCGCAGGGCCTTGACCTGGCGCTGGAGCGGGACGATGTCCTGGACCGCCTGCTGCTCGGTGCACTCGAGCGTCACCTGGCGCGGATGGATGCCGGCCTCGCGGACCATCTGGGCCACCGCCTTCGCCTCGAAATGGGGATCGAGGAGGCTGGCCGGGGTCGTGTTGATGGCGACCGCGAAATGGATCCCCTCGGGCACCGCGTTGGCCGAGATGAGCGACCCGATCCGGTCGAGGATCTGGCGGACGATGAACGTATCGAGCTCGATCGCCCGGCCGGTCGCGATGGCCGCGTCGACGACCGAGCTGATCGAGGCCGGGTGGCGGGGCATGTTCGGCCGGAACAGGCACTCGTACTCGTGGAGCTCGCCGGTCGACAGCTCGACGATCGGCTGGAAATGGACGTCGTGGGTGCGGATCGCGAAGAACAGGTCGAGCATCTTCGACTGGATCGCCTGGACGGTCTGGCTCATCCCGATCCGGTCGGCAATCCCCGAGAGCTGGACGGCCGCGGTCAGCGCATGGAGGTACTTCTCGGATTCGGGCAGGCTCGAGTCGACCGCGACGAGGCCGAAGTCGGGACCGCCGCTCGGACCGGCGATCTCCGTGGCCAGGCTCTCGGTCAGCGATTCGGCCGGGCCGATCAGGCAGGCACCGGCGGCCAGCTCGATCAGCCGGCACTCGGGGACGCGCTGATGCAGGCGGTGCAGAAACCGCGTGTCCCGCGACCAGATCAGCCGCTCGTCACCATGACGCTGGTTGGCGAAGAAGCGCACGGCCCGCCCTGGAATAGCCGCTCGGACCGGCCGATCGGCGGCCGCCCCCCGCGAAACCGCGGGCTCGACCATGATGGCCCACCGCCACCGCCGGTGCAGAGGGCTGCCAGCGAGTACCAGCGGGGCGTGCCAGCCGATCGGTACGGCTCAGGCGATTCGCTCTCCGGCCCGGACGGGCAGATCGAGCCGGTTCTCGGGCGGGGCGAGCGGGCACGCCCATTGGGGATCGAACGCGCACGAGGGCTGGTAGGCGAAGTTGAAGTCGAGGATCAGGCTGCCCCGCTGGGGGTCGCCGCCGAGGTCGGCGCTCTTGGCCGTGTCGAGCAGGTAGCGGCCGGCGGCATAGGTCTCGGGCGCCGCTCGTGGCATCGCGGAAGGGCAGGAAGAGCCCGCCCGAATAGCCCTCCATCCAGAACAGCGAGAGGGTCCGCGGGCCGTGCTCCGGGAACGGGATCTCGACCGAGCCGATCCGCCGGAACGAGAGCGTGTCGGCGCCGCTGTTGGGCAGGCTGAGGGGGCCGCCGGCGGCGTGGGCGCGGCGAGTGGGCGGGGCAGGCAGCGGCCACGTCGGGCGCCATGGCCAGCGGCGTCCGCGCGCCGGCTGGAGCCGCCTGCCGGGGCTCACCGGACGGTACCTCGAAGCGGAGGGTCGGGTCGTACTCGAAATGCTTCGCGCTGAAGTCGCGACGCTTCTCCGCAGGCACCGGGCTCATCGGATGATCCCGGTAGAGCCGTTCGCGCTCCTCGCGCCAGACCGTCAGGGCCGCCGCCGGATCGCCCGCGCCGAGCCGGCGGACCTCGGCATACAGGTCGCTGACCTGCCGGCGCCAATCGGCCAGCTGCAGCTCGTCGCCGGGATTGACGCTCATCGTCGAGTATCCGCGGCGGCAGGCGCGTCCACCGGCCCCGGTCCTGATCGTCGCCCGCGGCCGTGAATTGCATTGCTCGGAGCTGTCGCTCGAGGTCGCCGCCTGCGTCCTGTCGGGCGACCCGCCTGCGGCCCGTCCGGGCGAGCCGCCCGTCGCTTGTCCGTCGCCATGGCGGCCGGGATATCCGGTGGAGTCGCCGCGAGCCGGCGGGACAAGTCCCGGCGACTCCTACTGCTGGGCTGGCCCGGGCGGGGTTGAAGGCACGCCGCCACCGACCAGCTGGCACGGAGTCCGTCGCGCTCCGGGTGAGGGGCAGCCGGCCGACCGAAAGCAGCTCATCGAGGTCGTTCGCCTGCCATGCGATCAGATCTCCCACCGTTTCGCGTGCAGACCGGTCGGGGCAAACACTTGGTGCGGGCGGCGACCAAGGGGGGTAGCCAGCGCCGAGCGCGGCCGTCCGAATCGCGGCGGCCCGGCTAGAATCGCCGCCCCGGCCGGCACTCCCGCCCCCGGCACCGCAGAGGGAGCAGGCGTGGCGGACAGGGCAGAGATCGGGATCTTCGGCGGCTCGGGCTTCTACTCGCTGCTCGACGATGTTCGCGAGATCAAGGTCGACACGCCCTACGGCCCACCGTCGGACAGCTTCTTCCTGGCCGACGTCGCCGGCCGCAAGGTCGCCTTCCTGCCCCGCCACGGCCGCCGCCACACCCTGCCCCCCACAAGGTCAACTACCGGGCGAACGTCTGGGCGATGCGCGCGCTGGGCGTCCAGGCCGTGATCAGCCCGTGCGCCGCGGGCTCGCTCCAGAAGGCCGTCGAGCCGGGCCACTTCGTGGTGTGCGACCAGTTCGTCGACCGGACCAACGGCCGGGCCGACACGTTCTTCGATGGCCCGATCGTCAGCCACGTCAGCTCGGCCGAGATCTACGACCCCGAGCTGCGGCGGATCGCGATCGAGGTGATCCGCGAGCACGGGATCACGGTCCACGAGCACGGCACGGTCGTCGTCATCCAGGGTCCGCGCTTCTCGACCAAGGCCGAGTCGAAGTGGTTCTCGGACGCCGGCTGGGAGGTCATCAACATGACCCAGTACCCGGAGGCCTACCTGTGCCGCGAGCTGGGCATGGCCGTCGTCAACATCAGCCTGATCACCGACTACGACGCCGGCGTCCTCGAGGGGACCGAGGCGGTGACCGCCCACGACGTCCTGGAGGTGTTCACCACGAATGCCGCCCGGATCCAGAAGGTCGTCCTCGAGATGGTCCGCCGCTTCCCGGCCGACCTGACGCGCTCGGCGCCGCGGGAATCGCTGGCGTTCACCCGGGGCGACGGCCACGCCGCTTCGGCCAGCGACATCCGGATCTTCGAGACCGGGCTCGGCTGAGGCCGAGAGGCTCGGAGTTCGTAGGACATCGAGCGGCCATGCCCCCGCCCCGCGACCCGGCCACCGGCCGACCCACGGTTGCGTCCGCTGCGGCGCGCCCGATCCGATCGCCGAGGGATGTGCGAGCGCTGCAATCCGCTCGGCCTGAAGCAGCCGGCGGCCTCGCAGGCCCACGGCACGGCGTCCTCGGGATCGTCGTCGGCGGTCATCGTCCTGTTCGTCTCGCCAAGATCTCGATCCAGGCGTCGGTCCATTCCAGGGCGTCGTCGCCGAGGTGTCTCCGCTCCGCCCGGCCTGGCGGTAACCCTGACCGTGACCAACCAGGGCACCTCCACGGGCAGCACGACGTGCCGGATCTTCGACCCGTCGATGGGGGCTGGGCCGGAGTCGACGTACGCCGACAGTCCCCAGGTCCCGGCGGCCGGACGGTCTCGTTCTCGGCCAATGTCACGACGATGGGCGACACGGTCCGCCCCTGGCGGTGTCCTGCAGCAACCCCTAAGGCAGGCCCGGGCGCGAACCCTGGCTACTCGAGCCAGCGGTGCGGCCGGGAGCGGAGCTGCTCGAGCCCGAGCTCGTCGGCACGGGCGGACCAGGCCGAGCGCGGGGTGCCGCTCCACTCGAGCTCAGGCGAGGCTGAGTCTGGGGGATCGGGGCATCCGCCCGGAGGCGGGCCGAGGGTCCGGTAGAGGAGGGCCTCGGGCAGCCGGTCGCGGAGGGTCGCGGCGAGCGACGGTGCGCCCCGGACGGGGATGTCGCGGGCACCGGATGGAGCGGGATCTCCTCCAGCGAACCGTAGCGGGCCAGGACCGTCGCCGCCGAGCGGGCACCCCAGCCGGGCAGGCCGGGGAAGCCGTCGGCGGCGTCTCCGACGAGGGCCAGCCAGTCCGGGATCGAGGCCGGCTCGACGCCCACTTCGCCCGCACCCCGTCCGCGTCGTAGACGATACCGGCGGCGTCGATCCCAGAGGACGATCCGCGAGCCCCGCACGCACTGGGCCAGGTCCTTGTCCGGGGT
>CAVOMZ010000013.1:0-442550 GCA_963697135.1 uncultured Chloroflexia bacterium
TCGAGAGCGTTTACCGACGGGACCTGCCTGCCTTCGGCCAGTTCGTCGACTCGCTCCGCCGGGCGATCCGGGCCCACAACCCGACCGGGCGGGTGACCGTCGCGGTTGGTGCCTCGCAGGCCGGCGTGGCCATGGCCTCGGCCGTGCTCAAGGAGCACGCCGACCGGGTCCTGATCATGGGCTACGACTACCGCGGCGCCGGCTCGACGACCACCGGCAGTACCGACCCGCTGGTCAGCCGGAACGGCGGAATGAGCCTGACCTGGACCCTGAACCTGGCGGCCGCGGCGAAGCTCCCGATGAAGCGCCTGATCCTCGCCCTGCCCTACTACGGGATGACCTGGCCGACGAAGACGCGGGCCGTCGGAGCGGCGCCGGATCGAGCCAAGTATCGGGTCTCGCCGGCCTACCCGATCCGGGTCAGCAAGGTGACCGTGCCGGCCGGCGCCCGGACCGGCTATGACCCGGTCGAGGCGACGGCCTGGGTGATCACCTGGGATGCCCACCGCCATGTCTGGCGCCAGACCTACTTCGACTCGCCCAAGGCACTCCAGGCGAAGTTCTCCCTGGCCAAATCGCGCGGCCTGGCCGGGATCGGCCTATGGGCCCTGGGCTATGACGCGGGCTCGATCCACGACTGGAAGGCGATCGCCGCGGTCTATCGGCCGCCTCGGCACCACAAGGTCACAAAGAAGGCCCCGTCGGTCCATCGGATCAAGGCCCACAAGACGGTGGTGAAGCCCAAGACGGTCGTCAAGCACAAGACGCCGGCCAAACCCAAGCCGGCCCGGTCATCGGGAGCCAGCGCCGTCTAACCCGGCGGATTCTCCTCAACCTGGCCCTCCACGGCCTCCGGGGTACCGTCGTCCCAGCCCCGGACCAGGTTCGCCAGCTGGTCGCGCCAGGCAACACCCGCCCGGGCCCCGGCCAGGACGAGCCCCTCCCGGACGCCCGCCTCGGAGACGGTCAGGCTTTCGAGCCCGGCCCGAGCCAGGATCGCTTCCATGATCACGGCCCCGGCCGGGAGCAGGCGGGCCCGGGTCGGATTGATCGCGTGATGCTCGGCCGCCGCCGCGGCCGGCTCCGAGCAGAGCAGGGCAATCGCGCTCAGGAGGCGGTCCAGGTCGAGCCTTCGATCGAGCATCGCCGCGGGCAGGACCTTGACCAGGTTGGAGGCCGTGCCCCCGACGGCGACCAGCTCGGCCAGCTCCATCTCGGGACTGCCGGCCACGACCTGGCGAGCCTCTGCCCGCATCGCATTGACTTCGTCGGCGGTGGGCGGGTCGTGGTTGACGAAGGCGGCGGTCAGGCGCGCCCCTCCGATCCGGATCCCGATCGAGCGCTGAAGGTGGCCGGGGCCGACTTCGATCAGCTGGCTGCTGCCGCCGCCGATGTCGACGATCGCCAGCTCACGGGTGATCGGATGGCCGAGGGTCACCCCGAGCAGCGTCAGCTCGGCCTCTTCGCGATGGTCGAGCACGTAGAGGTCCGTGCCGGCAGCCTGGCCGACCTCGTGGACCGCCAGCGCGGAATCCGCGGCCCGGCGGAACGGTTCCGTCCCGATGAGGGTGATCCGTTCGGCCCCGAGCCGCCGGGCAGTGGCCGCGTACCGGACGAGAGCGGCCACAAGCTCGGCTCGCTTGGCCGGCCCGATCGAGCCCGCGGAATCGACCCGGTCGCCCAGGCCCAGGAAAACCGACTCATCGACGATCGGCTCGACCCGATGGTCGGTCACGACCGCGATCAGGAGGTGGACGGAGTTCGCCCCGGCGTCGACACCGGCCACGACGACGGAACCTGGTCCGATGACCGGCGGTTCCGGTTCGACGATCGTAAGCGCGAGCGAGGTCGTCGCCGGACCGTCCGCCGGCTCGCTCGGGACCTCGTCGGCCGTCGGCCGATCAGGCGGTTGAGCGCTCGGGATCGTCGCTGCCGGGTTGAAGGGACCTCCGGCTGCGGGGCCGGGCCGGCCGAGGTGGAGTGCGACGAGCCGCTGCCGCCGAGGGAGCGGGCGAAGGGGCCTTCGGCGTCCGCGATGCGCCCGGCTTCCTCGTCGGCGGGCTGGCCGGCGAAACAGCGGCCTCGGCCGCCAATGTCGGCGCGGGCTTGGCCGCCGGAGCCGGGGCGGGCTTGGCTGCCGGCGCCGAGGGCTTGGCGGACGATCCCGCAGGCCTGGATGCCCGAACCGCTGGCTTGGCAGCGGGGTCGCAGGCTTGGCCGCCCTTGCCGCAGGCTTGGCCGCCGGTGCCGTGGCCGGCTTGCGCCTGACCCCAAGCCCTCGTTGGCCCGGCTTCGGCTGGGCGGCCGTCCTGGGGCGGGCCGCGACATCGGGCGCCACGGGCCCTGCCGGGGCTCCTGCCTCGGCCTTCGCCTTGGCCTCAGAGCGGACCGCCTCGGCCGCCTCGTGGGCGATGTCGCTGACCGTCTGGCGAGACTGGGCCCGGGCATTGGCCGCGATCATCTCGGACAGCTCAGTCAGGAGCGCCTCGGTCTCGCGCTCACGGGCGAGCGCCTCGTCGAGCTGAGCCTGGCGGCGGGCCACGTCCTCAGCCGGAGGCCGAGGCCAGCTGGCGGCGTCGCTTGGCCTCGAGCTTGCGGGTGCGGTCGAGCTGCTTCTCGAGCCGGCCCAGCAGCTTCCAGGCCCGCCCAAACGTCCGAGTTGCCGCCTTTCGGGTGGCCTTTGCCGACGCCTTCTTCTTGGCGGCGGAGGCCTTGGCTTCGGCGGCCTTGGTGGATTTGACCATCAGTCTGGTCTCCTCGTTCGGACGCGACTGGCGCGAGTCCCGGCGCTCAGGTCCGACCCGTACGCCTGGCCTGGATGAGCAGGGCTGGCTCGCCGGTCGACGCTGACCGGCAGTAGGCGTCCAGTCTGCCACCGCCAACCCGGATCTCGCTAAGCATGGCGGGCGCGCCAGGCGGGGCCGCGCCCGTTTGTTAACACCTCAGCAACCGGGCGTTGACGGGCTGTCGCAATGCTCCCTGCGGAGCCCCAGCTCCCGGGCGCACTAGCCGCCCCAAGAGGAGGAACTTCGTTGACTCACGGGATCCGCGGCCTGAGCGCGCTCGCCGTTGCGGCCACCATCGCGATCGCCGCCTGTTCAAGTAGTGCCACTCCGACTCCGACAGCCAGCTCCGGTGCAGGCTCGAGCCCCGCCGCGGGCGCGAGTGGCGGGACTGATCTGAGCGCCTATCCGCCTCCGACCTGCGCCACCGGCACGATCACGTCGGTCGGTTCGACCGCTCTCCAGCCGCTCGTCCAGGCCGCCGCGCTCGCCTACCAGGCGGCCTGCCCAGGTTCGACGATCACGGTCAACGGCGGCGGCTCCGGGACTGGCCTGACCCAGGTCTCACAGGGCAACGTCCAGATCGGCAACTCCGACGTGACGGCGGCCTCGAAGCTCGCGACCCCCGACGCCTCGGCCCTGGTCGACCATGAGGTTGCCAAGCAGGGCTGGATCGTCGTGGCCAACAAGGGCGTTACCGGGGTGACCAACCTGACCAGCGCCCAGTCGGTCGCGATCTGGACCGGCGCCACCACCAACTGGAAGGACGTCGGCGGTCCCGACCTGCCGATCGTGCTGATCCTGCGCCCGAGCAGCTCGGGCACCCGGGCGACCTACAAGCAGATCGTCCTCGGCGGAGCCACGGAAGCCGCGGGCCAGGCCCTCACCGAAGACTCGAACGGCGCGGTCACGACCGCCGTCCAGAACACGCCCGGCAGCATCAGCGTCATCGGTTTCGCCTACTGGCAGACGGCCAAGGCCAACCTCGTCGGCTTCCAGCTCGACGGGGTCGACGCCACCGTCGACAACATGGTCAGCGGGACGTACAAGCTCAACGCGATCGGCCACATGTACACCAAGGGCGACCCGACCGGCCTGGCCAAGGACTTCCTGGACTGGATGGTCAGCCCGGCGATCCAGAAGGCCCTGATCCCGTCCCAGTTCTACGCGCCCGTCGACCCCTAGGCCGTTCGGTCGCCGACACGATCCGGCTCAGGCTCGACAGATGGCCGTATCTTCGGAGGCCGCCGGCGTACGGCGGCCTCCGCCGGCGGGCGTCCAAGCCTCCGGGACAGGATCGACCTGCCCCGGAGGGTCGTCTTTGTCGCCGCGCTGTCGATGGTCGCGATCGTCTTCGCCCTGCTCGGCTTCATCGCCTGGCAAGGGATCCAGCTGTTCGTCCAGAACGGCCTCCCGATCAGCTCGGTGATCAGCACGACCTGGTCGCCCGAGGATGCCCCGATCAGCTACGGGATCCTGCCGTTCGTCGCCGGCACCCTCGGGGTGACCGCGGTGGCCGTCCTGATCCCGCGCCGCTGTCGGTCGGCCTGGCCCTCTTCCTGTCCGAGGTCGCGCCGAGCTGGGCCCGGGCCGTCGTCCAGCCCGCGCTCGAGATCTTCGTGGGCATCCCCAGCGTGGTCTGGGGCTGGCTGGGACTGACGATCCTGGTCCCGTTCCTTCGGGAGAACTTCGCCGAGCTCGGCTTCACCGTTGGATTCAGCTGGTTGGCCGGCTCGCTGGTCCTCTCGATGATGATCCTGCCGACCGTCACGACGATCACCTTTGACGCCTTACCGGGCGGTCCCCCAGGACCTCAGGACCAGCTCGCTGGCCCTGGGGACAACCCGCTGGCAGACGATCCGGCACATCCTTGTTCCAGCGGCCAGGGCCGGCACGCTGACGGCCATCGTCCTGGGCCTGACCCGGGCGGCCGGGGAGGCCCTCGCCGTCCAGATGGTCATCGGCAACCGCCCGACGATGCCGACGAGCGTGACCCAGCCGGTGACGACCCTGACCAGCCAGATCACCCTGGACATGGGCAACACCGTGTTCGGCGCGCCGGACAACAACGTCCTGTGGACGATGGGCCTGGTCCTCCTGGCGATCTCGATGACCGCGGTCCTGGCGATCCGGGCCGTCAACCGGGCGGGAGCCAGGCGATGACCGCCGCTCCCGGGCCGACCAGCCTGCGCCGCACCAGGTCGGGCCGAACGATCGTGGCCGACCGGGTTGCGACCGTCGTCCTGTGGGCCCTGGGGGTGTTCGTCCTCGTCGTTCTCGGGGCGATCATCGTCCACTTCATCATCGCCTCGATCGGCGTCGTCTCGCTCTCGTTCATCTTCGGCAACCCGAGCGAGACCGAGCTGGGTGGAGTCGGGCCGCTCATCTGGAACTCCTTCTACATGCTCGTCCTGACCATGGCGATCGCCGTCCCGTTCGGGCTGCTCGCCGGGATCTACATGGCCGAGTACGCCGGAGACAACCAGGTCACGAATCGCGATTCGCTTCGCCGAGGAGGCGATCAGCTCGGTCCCCTCGATCGTGGTCGGCCTGTTCGGCCTGATCGTGTTCGTCAACCTGACCCATTGGGGCTTCAGCGCCCTGAGCGGGGCCCTCGCCCTGACGATGTTCAACCTGCCCCTGATGGCTCGCCTGAGCGAGCAGGCGCTCCGGGCCGTGCCCGCCGACGAGCGCAGCGCGAGCCTGGCCCTCGGTGCGACGAAGTGGCAGTCGATTCGACACGTCGTCCTGCCCCTGGCGATTCCCGGCCTGGTGACCGGGATCATCCTGACCTCCGGCCGGGTCTTCGGCGAAGCCGCGGCCCTGATCTTCACGGCCGGGCTGGCGACGCCGACCGACTACAACTACCTGAACTTCAACATCTTCGATCCGCAGTCCCCGTGGAGCCCGCTCCGACCCGCGACGACCCTGGCGGTGTATATCTGGAAGACGAATTCCGAGGGACTCAGCCAGTACGCCCCGCAGATCGGTGACGGCTCGTCGGCGATCCTGCTGGCAGCCGTTCTCCTGTTCAATGTCGCGGCCCGATTCGTGAGCCGCCGACTGACCCGCCGCCTGACCGCAGCATGACCAGCGGAGACCAGATGAACAGCGCAAGTCCGGCCGACGAACAGTTCCTGGCGGCGATCGAGGCGACTCCGGCCGTGGCCCCGCCCCGGATCGTCCCAGCCGGTTCGACCGCCGCGCCGGCGGCGATCGCCGCGACGGCCACCACCCAGGCCTCGGCGGTCAAGGTCTCGGCCCAGGGCGTCAACATCTCCTACGGCCCGAAGCTGGCCGTGAGGGATGTCAGCATCGACGTGCTCGGAACGTTCGATCCTGGCCTTGATCGGACCCTCGGGCAGCGGCAAGAGCACCTTCCTGCGCTGCTTCAACCGGATGAACGACCTGATCCCGGGCGCCCGGGTCACCGGCCAGGTCCAGCTCGACGGCGAGGACCTGATGCACCCCGAAGTGAGCGTCGTCGAGCTGCGCCGGCGGGTCGGCATGGTCTTCCAGCGGCCGAACCCGTTCCCGATGTCGATCTACGACAACGTGGCCTACGGTCCCAGGCGCCGGGGCAACTCGAAGCGGGCCGACCTCGACGTCCTGGTCGAACGCAGCCTGACCCGGGCGGCGCTCTGGGACGAGGTCAAGGACGAGCTCAAGAAGTCGGGCCTCGCGCTGTCGGGTGGCCAGCAGCAACGCCTGTGCATTGCCCGGGTCCTGGCGACCGAGCCGGAAGTGATCCTGATGGATGAGCCGGCGTCTGCCCTGGACCCCGTCTCGACCCTCCGGATCGAGGAGCTGATGCGCGAGCTACGGGAGGCGTACACGATCATCATCGTGACCCACAACATGCAGCAGGCCGCGCGGGTCAGCGACCACACGGCCTTCTTCAATATGGGCGAGGACCGGGCAGGCTACCTGGTCGAGCTGGGCGAGACGGCGACGCTGTTCACCAAGCCCCAGAACCAGCTCACCGAGGACTACGTGTCCGGCCGGTTCGGTTGAGCGGCGAGGAGACGACGATGGCCGACCAGGTCGAAGAGATTGCCCCGACAAGCCCGGCGCGGCGCGCGTCCGACCAGCTCGGTTCGCCGACCAGCCAGGTCGCCCATCCCTCGCGTGAGGGCCTCGACCAGCAGCTCCGCGAGATCAAGGACAACGTCCTGCGGATGGGGGCGATGGTCGAGGACCAGATCCGGGCGACCCTCAAGGCCCTGATCGCCCACAACGCCGAGGCTGCGACCCGGGTGATCCTGGACGACGCGCCATCAACGACGCCCAGCGCAACCTGACCACGCTCGTCTCGACGACGATCGCGACCCAGGCCCCGGTCGCCCGCGACCTGCGCTTCCTGATCGCCCTCGATCACGTCTCCTACGAGCTGGAGCGGATGGGCGATCATGCCGGCTCGGTCGCCAAGCAGGCGCGCAAGCTCGCGCCCGGAGCCGCCCCTGGCCAACTACATGGACCTGCCCGAGATCGCCGAGCAGGCCGCCCAGCAGGTCCACGACATCCTGCGAGCCCTGGTCGACATCGACGAGGAGGCGGCCCGGGTCGTGGCCAGGCGCGATGACCAGATCGACGACCTCTACCACCACACGTTCGATGAGGTCCTCAAGCTCATGCGCGAAGACCCGGCCAACGTCGACCGCGGCACGCGGGTCCTGTTCGCCGCCCACTACCTCGAGCAAATCGGCGACCGGGTCACGAACATCGCCGAGGACGTCGTGTTCCTGGCCACCGGCGAGATCGAGGACCTGAACCCCTGACCTCGCCCCCAGCCGGCTGATCGCCCGCGGCCGGGCCTGAACCGGCCGCGATCGACCGCCCTACGGCCGGTGGAAGGTCGGGGCGAGAGCCGGATAGAGGTCCCGGTAGATCGCGTGGGCCTCGGCGTAGCGCTCGACGTCCGGGCCGGGTTCCGCCGCGGCTGAGGCGACGACCAGCGCCCGGGCAGCGGCGGCGGCGTCGGGATACCAGCCGGCCCCGACCGCCGCCAGCAGGCCGGCCCCGTAGGCCGCCCCCTCGGTCGTGCTGACGATGGCAATCTCGGCCTCCAGGACGTCCGCCAGGATCTGGCGCCAGAGCGGGCTGGCCGTCCCGCCGCCGGAGGCCCGGATCTGGGCCGGCGGCGGCATTCCGGCAGCGATCATCAGGTCGAGCCCGTCGCGCAGGCCGAAGGCCACCCCTTCCAGGACCGCCCGGGTCAGGTGGCGCCGATCATGGCCCAGGGTCAGCCCGATGAAGCCGCCCCGGGCCAGCGGGTCGGGATGCGGACTGCGTTCGCCCGACAGGTAGGGCAGGAACAGGAGCCCCTGGCTGCCGGCCGGGACCTCGCCGGCCGCCTCGACCAGGTCGCCAAAGCCGGCCCCCGGCGCGAACGTGTCCCGGAACCAGCGCAGGCTGCCGGCGGCCGAGAGCATGACCGACATGAAATGCCAGCGGCCGGGCACGGCGTGGCAGAAGGCGTGGACCCGGCCGAGCGGATCGAAGATCGGTCGGTCGGTCGGGGCGAAGATGACCCCCGATGTGCCGAGCGAGAGGGCCATCGTGCCCGGTTCGATCACCCCGACCCCGACGCCGTTCGCGGCCTGGTCGCCGCCGCCGGCCACGACCGGCGTACCCGCCCGCAAGCCGGTGACGGCCGCGGCCTCCGGGCTGACGACGCCGGTGATCGCCGGGCCCTCGAACGTCTGCGGCAGCCAGGCAGGGTCGATTCCGAGCGCTCCGACGACCTCGGCCGACCAGGTCCGGGCGGCGAGGTCGAAGAGCAGCGTCCCGGCGCCGTCGGCCACGTCGACCGCCAGCCCGCCGGTCAGCTTCAGCCGGAGGTAGTCCTTGGGCAACAGGACGTGGGCGATCCGGGCCCAGATCCGGGGCTCGTGCTCGCGGACCCAGACGAGCTTCGGCGCCGTGAACCCGGTCAGCGCGTCGTTGCCGGTGATGGCGATCAGCCGCTCCGGCCCGACGGCCTGCGCGGATCAGCTCGCACTCGGGCCCGGTTCGCTGGTCGTTCCAGAGGATCGCCGGGCGGAGGACCCGGAGCGCCTCGTCGAGCAGGACCGCGCCGTGCATCTGGCCGGTCAGGCCGATGGCTGCGATGTCGCTCGGCGGGGATCCCGGCCGCAGCCAGGCAGGCCCGGATGGCCGTCTGGGCTGCGGTCCACCACAGCGCCGGGTCCTGTTCGCTCCAGAGTGGCTGGGGCGAATCGACGTCGTATTCGGCCGCGCCGCTCGCCCGGACCGCGCCGGTCTCGTCGATCAGGACCGCCTTCGTGGCGGTCGTCGAGACGTCGATCCCCAGGACGTGCCCCATCGCGCTCAGGGCGCCCGGTTCCGCTGGCTCGCCCTGGACCCGCGGTTCAGGGCCGCCGGGCCGCCCAGATCTGGCGGTTGACCACGTTCTCGAGGAGCTCCTGCCGCCCGGACACGGGCTTCGGATCGACCTCGCCGGATTCGACCGATCGGGCCAGCGACTCGAGGGTCGCGTCACCGCCGAGGATCGACCGGCCGAGGTCGTCCGACCAGCCGGCGTAGCGGGCATTGCGCAGGGCGTCGAGCTCGCCCGACTCGATCATCCCGGCCGCCGCGACGAGCGACTGGGCCAGCGTGTCGATCCCGCCGATGTGGGCGTGGAACAGGTCGTCGTGATCCATGCTCTGGCGGCGCAGCTTCGTGTCGAAGTTGAAGCCGCCGGTCGTCAGGCCGCCGGCCCGGAGGATCTCGTAGACGGCCAGCGACAGCTCGTCGACCGAGTTCGGGAACTGGTCGGTATCCCAGCCGACCTGCTCGTCGCCCCGGTTGGCATCGACGCTGCCGAGCATGCCGTGGCCGGCCGCCAGGGCCACCTCGTGCTGGAAGCTGTGGCCGGCCAGGGTCGCGTGGTTGACCTCGAGGTTCAGCTTGTACTCGCCCTCGAGCTTGTGGCGCTGGAGGAAGCCGAGGACGGTCGCCACGTCGTAGTCGTACTGGTGCTTCGTCGGCTCCTGGGGCTTGGGCTCGATCAGGAGCGTGCCGCCGAAGCCGATCCGGTGCTTGTGCTCGGCGACCAGGTCGCAGGAAGCGGGCGAGCTGGTCCTCCTCGCGCACGAGGTCCGTGTTCAGGAGCGTGTCGTAGCCCTCCCGGCCGCCCCACAGGACGTAGTTCGCGCCGCCCAGCCGGTGGGTCGCCTCGAGCATCGACTTGACCTGGGCCGCCGCGTAGGCAAAGACCTCGGGATCGGGGTTCGTGGCGGCGCCGGCCGCGTAGCGCGGGTGGCCGAAGAGGTTGGCCGTGCCCCACAGGAGGCGCAGCCCGGTCCGCTCCATGTGGCCGGCGATCGTGGCCACGACCTCGTCGAGGTTGGCCTGCGTTTCGGCGAAGGTCCGGCCCTCGGGCGACACGTCTCGATCGTGGAAGCAGAAGAACGGCACGCCCGAGCTTGGCCAGGAACTCGAACGCCGCGTCGAGCCGGTCGCGGGCCGCGGCCATCGGTTCGAGGCCGGGCTCGAGCCAGGGCCGGTCGAACGTGCCCTGGCCGAAGACGTCCGTGCCCGGCCAGCTGAACGAGTGCCACAGGCAGACGCCGATCCGAAGGTGGTCCTCCATCCGCTTGCCGAGGATCAGTCGGTCGGGCTGGTAGACCTTGAAGGCGAACGGATCGCTCGAATCGAGTCCACCGAACGGGATCGGGCCCTGGACATCGGGAAAGAAATCCGCCACGGGCCCTCCTTGGCCGCTCCGGGAGCCCGTCGGGCCGGGCCGCTCGCCTCGTGATCCTCGTCCTCGACCGCAGGATACCACCGGGCAGGGTTTGTTCGAGATGCTCGACAAACCCGCCGAGGCGATGATTCCCGAGCGCTCCGGGCAGGACCTCAGTCGTCGGCGCTGAGCGGAAACGGCAGGGCGATCGGATCGGCCGCCAGGCGGCTGCGGCCTTGCTCGTCGAAGCGATCGAGGCCCAGCTCGGTGACGTCGAGCCAGCTCGGTCCGGCCGGTCGCGACGAGGTCGGCCGCGACCCGGGCGACGGCCGGGCCCCACATCATCCCGTGGCCGCCGGGCGAGGCGACGGTCACCCCCCGAATCTCGTCGCCGGCCGGGGTGATCGCCGGGCCCGAGGATCGGCTGGTGATCCGGGGTGAAGTCGATCGTGGCGCACCAGGCCTTGCGCAGGCCGAGACCGCGGACGGCCGGCACGAGCCGCTCGAGCCGGCGCTGCATCCGGCGGAGGTACGGCCAGTCGATCTCGCGGGCGATCCCGGGCTTCTCCGCCGGGTTGCTCATCCCGAACAGCAGGCCGCCCTCCTCGAGCCGCCAGTAGAGGCCGCGGCCGAGGTCGAAGACCATCGGCTGGCGCTCGACCTCGAAGGCCGGATGTGGCTCGGTCACCGCGATCTGGTGGCGGGCCCCGCCCGCCGCGATCCGGATCCCGGCAATCCGGCCCACGCCGCGCAGGGTCGGGCCACCGGTCAGGAGGACCCGCTCGGTGTCGATCGGCCCGGCGGACGTGTCGACCCCGACGAGCCGGCCCGCCCGAAGGCGGAGCCCTTCGAAGGCGGTCCGCTCGCGCAGCTCGACCCCGGCCCGCTGCATCGCCAGGCGCATAGGCGCGGACGTTGCGCGGCGGATCGATCGCGCCGTCGGTCGCGATGTAGCTGCCGCCCCGGTAGCCATCGGGGGCGAGGGTCGGGTTGGCGGCGCGGACCTCGTCGGGGCTGAGCCAGGCGACATCGAGGCCGGCAGCCCGCTGCATCGCAACCCGTTCCCGGCCGTCGCGCTCGTCCGCGGCGGTCACGGCCAGGATCAGGTAGCCCAGCTCGCGAAAGCCGGAGTCGGTCCCGTAGCGCTCCGCCTGGCTGCGGTAGAAGTCGATCGTCCAGCGCCCGAGGGCGACCGCCGTCGGGGTGCCTCCCTGGGCCCGGACGATGCCGGCCGCGCGGCTGCTGGCCCCGGAACCGGCGGTGCCCTGCTCGAGGACCGTCACCCGGCCGAGCCCGGCCTCGGCCGCGAACACGCGACGCCCAGCCGCCAACGGTTCCGGCCCCCACGACCACGAGATCCGCCGACTGCCGGGCTGCCATCGAAGCTCCTTGATCCTGGGCGACCGTCCGGCCGAGGATAGGTCTGCCAGGAAGGAGCGGAGCGGCCTGTCGCGCAGCCCGGTTCAGCCCGGGGCCGGCCCGGCTCATCCCCGTCAGACCCCCGACGGTTCGCGGGAACGCCCGACCCTCGACGCAGATCGCCGCTACCCCGGCCGCGTCGAGCCGGCGAGCGACGCGTGGATCGATGACGGTCCAGGCGGCGACCTCGAGGTTGGCCGCCCAGGCCCGGGCGAGCGATCCCGGGGTCGATCGCCCGCCAGGCGACCGAGATGCCAACGCAGCCGAGCTCATGGGCCATCCGGACGTCGCCGGGCCGGAGCGTGTCGGAGTTGAGCCAGCACGGCCAGGCCGGGGCGAGGCCGCGGATCCGCTCGATCGCGGCCACCTCGAACGAGGAGACGACCGTGCGCTGGAGATCCGCTCCACGCCCGGCCGCCAGGACCTCGACCACGCTTCGGCCCAGGTCGGCCTTCAGCTCGACGTCCAGGAAGGCCCGCCGGGGCACCCGCTCGAGGACCTCGGCCAGGGTCGGGATGCCGTGGCCGGCGAGCTCCGCGGCGGTCAGCTGGCCGGCCTCGACGGCGGTCCCCTGGACCCGCTCGAGCGAGGCGTCGTGGAGCAGGATCGGAACGCCATCCGAGGACAGCCGGACGTCGAACTCGAGCCCGTCGCAGTCGGCTGCGGCCATCGCCGCGAGCATCGCGGCCAGGCTGTTCTCCGGCTGGACCCGGTGATCGCCCCGGTGCGCCAGGCGGAGCGCCCGCGGAGCAGGCGGCGCCGGACCGGTCATGCTCCGCCGCCGGCCAGCCGGAGATGGGCGTCCAGGCCGAAGTGATCGCTCGGATAGAGGCCCTGGTCGCCGACGGCTGGTCGGTCGAACACGACCCGGGCCGACTCGACCGTGACCTCGCCCCGCAACCAGATGTAGTCGAGGCAGGCTGGATCGCCGTCGGTGTCGATCGCCGGCCCGGCCAGCCCGGACGGCCAGGTGACGGCGGGCTCGCGCCCGTTCGCCTCACGCAGCGCCGAGCGGAAGCCAGCGCCGGCCATCCGGGCGTAGGCCGGCTCCGACGGGTTCGCATTGAAGTCGCCCACGACGATCTCGAGGTCGGCCCGGCCGCTCGAGCCAGCCGAGGAGCTGGGCGGCCTGCTCGTCGCGGATCACGGCGTCTGGCACTTCGTGGTGGAGGTGGACGTTCACGAAGCTCACGGTCCGGCCATCGAGCTCGAGCCCAATCCGGCCGGCCGAGCGGTTGTGGCCGAGATCGAGCCGGTCCGGCCGCGACGTTGCCAGCGACTCCCGAACGAGGATCGAGTTGCCGTACTCGGGCCGGCCGGCCCAGGCCCGCCAGGCTTCGTAGCGGGCCGGCCCGGCGGCCCCGATCAGGCGGTCCTGGTTGAGCGGGTAGACGACCTCCTGGAGCCCGAGCACGTCCGGCTGGAGGGCGCGCGAAGTCGGCCAGCAGGAGCGGCAGCCGCTCGTCCCAGCGATCGGCCAGGTTGCGGATGTTCAGGCTGGCGACATGAAGCGTGGTCATTCGGCCGTCCCCTGCTCGTCGGCGACTGGAAGGGCGAACGAGAACGTCGAGCCCCGGCCCTCCTCGGACTCGACCCAGATCCTGCCACCGTGGCCCTCGATCACGTGCCGCGCGATCGACAGCCCGAGGCCGGTGCCGCCGCCCCGGACCCGGGCCCGGTCCACCTTGTAGAAGCGCTCGAAGACCCGCGACTGCGAACCGCGCGGGATGCCGATCCCGTGGTCCTCGACCGATACGACCACCTCGCGCCGCGTGCCGTCGGCCGGTTCGGCCGCCGGGCCCGGGCCCGTCGCACCCGGAGGGTCACGTCGCCCCCGTCGGGGCTGAACTTCACGGCGTTGTGGACGAGGTTCAGGATCACCTGGCCGAGCTGCTCCTCGGCTCCTCGGACCGGGCGGCACGCCCTCGGCCGGCAGGTCGATCGCCAGCCTGACCCCCTGGCGCTCGGCGAAGAGGCGGAGCCGCTCGGTCGTGGCCACGGCCAGCCGGCCGAGGTCGACCCGGTCGATCAGGGGCATCGGTCGGCCGGATTCGATCCGGGCCAGGTCGAGCAGCTCGCTGACCATCTGGACCAGGTGGCCGGTCTCGACCTCGATCCGCCCGATCCGGTCGCGCATCCGGACCGGGATCTTCTCGCCGGCCGTCTCCGCCTCCCGGACGAGCGTCTCGGCCAGGAGGCTGATGTTCGTCAACGGGGTCCGCAGCTCGTGCGACAGGTTGTCCACGAACTCGCTCCGGATCCGCTGGAGCCGGCGCAGCTCGGAGACATCTTCGAGGATCAGCCACAGGCCGGAGCCGTCGGCCGTTGGACGAGCGCGGATCATCAGGGTCGGACCGTCCGCCGTTCGGAGGGCCAGCTCGCGCAGTCGCCGAGCCCGCGCTGCGGGCGCTCTCGGCCAGCTCCTCGATCCGCCGGTCGATGAACGCCTCGATCAGGCTCCGCCCGATCAGGCCGCCGGCCCGGCGACCGGCGAACAGGTGGGCCGCCGGGTTGGCCGAACGGATCACGAGCGCCCGGTCGAGCCGGATGATCCCGACGCCCAACGCCTCGGTCAGGGTGCGCAGGTCGTCGCTCGCCTCGGTCATCGGCCGGCTCGTGTCGACGTCACCACCAGAGGATCGCACACGGGCTCCGGAGCGGGGACCCATTGACGATCGGACCCCGGCGTTGGATGCTGCGGCCGTGCCGACCGGGCCCAATTCCGGCGGCACGTCCGGACCGGCGCGACCCGCGCCGGAAGCGCTGGAGGGCGGGGTCACGGGACTCCTCGACAAGGCACGCGACACCGGCTTTCTCGACCGGGCGAAGGAGGCCGCCGATCACGCGGCCGAGCTGGCCCGGGCCACCTCCGTCCACGCCGGCGACCAGTTCCGGGTTGCCAGCGGACAGG
This sequence comes from uncultured Chloroflexia bacterium, assembly GCA_963697135.1. Taxonomy (GTDB): domain Bacteria; phylum Chloroflexota; class Limnocylindria; order Limnocylindrales; family CSP1-4; genus Palsa-1033. Next base: position 14,804 of record CAVOMZ010000013.1, read on the forward strand.
CCAAGGTCGTGGCCGGCCAGGTCGGCAAGGCGACGGGTGAGGCGCTTGAAACGGCCACGACGGCGGTCTCCGATCCGGCCAACCAGGCTCGGGCCAAGGTCGCCGCCCGGAGCGGCCTGACGAAGTCGAAGTCGGTCCTGTCAGGGGCGATCGACCGGATCGACCCGGGCCTCATGGCCGACCTCGTGATCAAGGCCACGACGCTCCAGGAGAAGGCCAACCGGAGCCTCCGCGACAAGGGCTCCTACTACCGGATCAACGCGATCTCGATCAAGGCCGGGATCCCACCCGACGTCTCCTTCTCGATCGGCCGGGTGGACGCCCATGAAGACCTCGACCCCGGCCTCCAGGCGGCCACGGTGGTCGACGAGCCCCTCGCGGACGACGCGGACGGTGCCCCGGACGACGAGTCCAGACACCGCCGAGGACGATGAGCCGCGGTCGATGGGGCCGGCCCGACCCTGGCCGACCGGATCGCCGCGACGATCAATGGCCAGGTCCCCGAGACCGATCCGCTGACGGACCCGAGCGGGGCCAAGGTCACGATCTAGCCGAGGATCCGGTCGGATGGCGGCCCCTCGTCCGAGTCGAACCGGATGGCGGCCCCCGACCGACTCGACATAAATCCCACTGTTAGCGAGCAGGGTCCGGACCGCACGTACAGGCGCGTTTCGAGTGCCGCGGAGGCAGTCATCCGTCCCGCCATGATGCGATCCGAGAAGTCCCACTTCTATTCGGGCAACCAGGCGGTCGATTTGGCGCGCCCGTGGACCTCGCCGGACTCGGCTGACCGCTCGCCAGAAGTGGGGCTTCTATCGAAGGCCGCCGCCCAGCAGCGATCCCGCACGTCCGGGCGGGTTGCCTGGTCAAGCCGCGGGCGGCGGCCCGTCGCCGGTCAGCCAGGCCCGGGCGGCCTCCAGCGGCATGACCTCGCGCGCGCCGGTTGCCCGCCGGGTGACCTCGACCCCGCCGGCTGCCAGCGAGCGCGGGCTGAGGGTCACGATCCAGGGCATGCCGAGCAGCTCGGCGTCGGTGAACTTCACGCCCGGCGACTCGTCCCGGTCGTCGTACAGGATCTCCCGGCCGGTCGCGGCCGGCCCCTCCTCGAGCTCCTCGGCCAGCTCGTCGATCGCGGGGTCCTTGTTCGCGCCGATCGAGACCAGGTGGGCCCGGTAGGGCGCGACCTCGTCGGGCCAGGTGATGCCCTTGTCGTCGTGGTGGGCCTCGACGATGCAGGCCACGTTGCGACCGAGGCCGATCCCGTACGAGCCCATCACGATCTGGTGGGCCTGGCCGTCCTCGCCGAGGTAGGTCGCCCCGAGCGCCTCGGTGTAGCGCGTGCCGAGCTTGAAGATGTTGCCGACCTCGATCCCGTTGCGCAGGATCAGGGGCTGCCCGCAGTCCGGGCAGGCGTCGCCCTCGCGGGCGTTGTCGATGTCGGCCACCAGGTCCGCCTTGAAGTCGCGGCCGTGGTTCACGTTGCGCAGGTGGAAGCCGACCCGGTTGCGCCCCGGCGACGAGGTTCGGGCAGCGCGGCCGCCAGCTCGTCGACGACGACCAACGTGTCGTGGGCGCCGATCGGCCGAGCCGTAGCCGGGCTCCATGCCGGCGGCCTGGATCTCCTCGACCGTGCGCCGGCCGCAGCCCGCCCGAGGCCTTCGGCCGCGTTGACCAGCTTCGTCTCGTTGACCTCCCAGTCGCCGCGCACGATGGCGGTGATCAGCCGGCCGTCGCCGGCCATGAAGAAGGCGGCCTTGGCGGTCGGCCGACGGCCCACTCCGAGGAACGCGGCCAGGTCGGCGATGGTCGTCGCGTCCGGGGTCTCGACCTCTTCGATGGGGAGCAGCTCCTCGGCCGGGTCGGGTCGGGTCAGCCGGCGGTCGCGACCTGCTGGTTGGCGGCGTAGCCGCACGCGTCGCAGAGGACCAGCGTGTCCTCGCCGGGCTGGTTGAGGACCATGAACTCGTGGGCCAGGCTGCCGCCCATCATGCCCGACGTCGGCCGCGACCGGGATCGTCTCGAGGCCGAGCCGGTCGAAGATCCGGACATAGGCGCCGTGGTGGGCCCAGTAGCTCGCGTCGAGCCCCTCCTCGTCGGCGATCGAAGCTGTAGGAGTCCTTCATCACGAACTCGCGGACCCGGATCAGGCCGCCCCGCGAGCGTGGCTCGTCGCGGAACTTGGTCTGGAAGTGGTAGAGCCGGACGGGCAGCTGGCGGTACGACCGGACGAAGTCGCGGACGAGGTCGGTCACGACCTCCTCGTGGGTCATCGCGATGACCATGTCCCGATCGCCGCGGTCCTTGAAGCGGGCCATCTCCGGCCCGATCTTGTCGTAGCGGCCCGACTCCCGCCACAGGTCGGCCGGATGGACGACCGGCATCTCGATCTCCTGGCCGCCGATCGCGTCCATCTCCTCGCGGATCACCTGCTCGACCCGGCTGGTGACCCGGTAGCCGAGCGGCAGGAGCGAGTACAGGCCCGACCCGAGCTGGCGGACGTAGCCGGCCCGAAGAAGGAGCCGGTGCGAGGGCATCTCGGCCTCGGCCGGGTCGTCCCGGAGGGTCGTGAAGAAGAGTCGGCTCAGGCGCATGCCGGCAAGGATACCGGCGCGTCGGTCAGGTCGATCGGCGGAAGATGTAGCCGGTCCCGCGGACCGTCTGGAGGAAGACCGGATTGGCCGGGTCCGCCTCGATCCGCGTCCGCAGCCAGTGGACGTGGACATCGACCGTCCGCGTCTCACCGGCGTAGTCGTAGCCCCAAACGTGCTCGAGGAGCTGATCCCGGGTGAAGACCTGGCCGGGGTTGCGGACGAGAAAGGCCAGGAGCTCGAAGGCCTTCGGCTTGAGGGGGATCGTCTCGCCGTCGCGCATCAGCCGGTGGCCGGCCAGGTCGACCTGGACCGGGCCGAGGTCGACCAGGGCCGGGGCGTTGCCCGGGGCGACCTGCTGCTCGGCCCGCCGGAACTGGGCCCGGACCCGGGCGATCAGCTCGCGCAGGCTGAACGGCTTCGTCACGTAGTCGTCGGCCCCGAGCTCGAGCCCGACGACCTTGTCGAGCTCCGAGTCCTTGGCCGTCAACATCAGGATCGGCACGCCCGACTCGGCCCGGATGATCCGGCAGACCTCGATTCCGGACAGCTCCGGCAGCATCAGGTCGAGCAGGACGAGATCGGGCCGGGACTCGCGGAAGGCGAGCAGGGCGGCCCGGCCGTCGGCGGCAGTCACGATCGTGAAGCCTTCGGCCTCGAGCGCCTCGGCCAGCATCTCGCGCTGGGTCGGCTCGTCATCGACGACGAGGATCGTGCGTGCCATCGAGGACACAACCTGCCGGGGTGGGATCAACGGCCAGTGAACGGGCCGTTAACCGGCGGCGGGGGCGGTTCGTTCGAGGTTGTAGTACTCGATGAACGAGGTGCAGCGGCCGTCGTCGTCAAACTCGAGCAGCCAGGCGTTGTAGTAGGTCCGGGCCGGCGCGTCGGCCGTTGGCGTCGTAGTCCGAGGTGCCGATCGCGACGGCTCGCCGGCCTTCCACGACGTACGGCTCGTAGTGGGCCCGGAACGAGCCCGGTTGATCACGCTGGGCGGGGTCGCCGCCGGGCTCAGCCAGTCGGCCACGATCGCGTCCCGGCCCACGATCGGCTCGTCCCAGGCGTGGTAGCGATAGCGGGCATCGACGCTGAACAGGTCGCCGATCGCCTCGGGCCGGTAGCTCTGCCAGGCGGCCGTGTAGCGGTCGAGCCAGGCCTGGACGGCGGCGTGGATCATCGAGCGGCCTCCTTGTGCGGGTGCGGCCAGCGCGGCGAGCGCCGCCTCGAGCCGGGCCAGGACGCGCGGGCGGCCGAGGGCGGCCAGCGTCTCGAACAGCGGGGGCGTGGCCGTCCGGCCGGTGACCGCGACCCGAATCGCCATGAACAGGTCGCCGGCCTTCCAGCCACGCTCGTCGGCCAGGGCCCGCAGCGGCGGCTCCAGCTCGTCGGCCTGGAAGTCGGTCGCGGCGATGGCCTCGAGGGTCGCCCGGGCCGCGCCCAGGCCCTCGAGGGTCAGGGCCTCATCCCAGCGCTTCGGGACCAGCGTCGCCAGGTCCAGGGCGACCTCCTCGGAGAACAGGAAGTCGACGAGGTCGCCGATCGCCCCGAGAACCGGCAGGCGCTCCTGGACGAGCGGCACGATCGCCTCGACCTCGCCGCTGCCCGGCAGTCGATCGATCCGTCCGGCTTCGAGCTCCCCGGCCAGGAAGGGCTCGAGCCGGGCCGCCAGCTCGGCGGCCGGCAGTCGCCGGATCCACTGGCCGTTCAGCCACTCGAGGCGCTCGCGATCGAACACGGCCCCGCCCTTCTGGACGTGCTCCAGGCTGAATCGCGCGGGCGATCTCGTCGAGATCGAGGATCTCCTCCTCGGTCCCGGTCGACCAGCCGAGCAGGGCGAGGTAGTTGACCAGGCCCTCGCGGATGAAGCCCTGGCCGATGTAGTCGTCGATGGCCGTCTGGCTCTTCCGCTTGCTCATCTTCGTCCGGTCCGGGTTGAGGATCAGGGGCAGGTGAGCGAACTAGGGGATCGGCTCATCCAGGGCCCGGAAGAGCAGGATGTGCTTGGGCGTGTTGCTCAGGTGATCCTCGCCCCGGATCACGTGGCTGATGCGCATCGCCGCGTCATCGACCACGACGCAGAAGTGGTAGAGCGGCGTGCCGTCGGCCCGGACGATCACGAGGTCGCCGCCGAGTGCCGACGCGTCGATCTCGACGTGACCCCGGACCAGGTCGTCGAAGGCGACGACACCGGGCTCGATCCGAAAGCGGATCGCCGGGCGGCGGCCCTCCGCCTCGAAGGCGGCCCGCTCGGCCGGGGAGAGGTGGGCACAGCGGCCGCTGTAGCGGGGTGGCAGGTGGGCCGCCTCGAGCCGCTTGCGCTCGGCGTCGAGCTCGTCGGCCGTGCAGTAGCAGTAGTACGCCCGATCCTCGAGCAGGAGGCGGTCGCTGATCGCCCGGTAGCGCTCGAGCCGCTCCATCTGGCGATACGGGCCAAACGAGCCGTGGTCGGGCTGGCCGGGCAGGCCCGGACCTTCGTCCCAGTCCAGGCCGAGCCAGCGCAGCCCGTCCAGGATGTCGCGCTCGAACTCGGGCGTCGAACGCTCGACGTCGGTGTCTTCCATTCGAAGGACGAACGTGCCGCCGGTCCGCCGGGCGAACAGGTAGTTGAACAGGGCCGTCCGGGCGGTCCCGATGTGGAGCGGCCCGGTCGGACTGGGCGCGATCCGGACCCGGACGTCCTGAGCCGCAGCCGGGCTCACCGCCGCTCCTGTTCGGGTACCCGGTGGAACAGGCCCGGATCGGCCTCACCGGGCAGGACCCGGATGAGCGCGGCGGGCCGCAGGCCCAGCGTGGCCCGGCCGCGGGGACCTTCGAGGGTCAGCGAATCGAGCGATTCCGAACGGGCCAGGACGCTGATCGCGGCGCCCGGGGTGAGCGCTCGCGCCTCGAGGTACGAGAGCAGGCCGGCATCCTCCTCGGCCTCCTCGGTGATCCGGTAGATCGTCGCCCGTCCGCCGGCTTCGATCGTGTCGAGGGGGATCCCGGCCGGCCGGCGACGGGCCGTTGCCGCATCGATCGGGTTGCCATGGGGGCAGGTCTCGGGATGGCCGAGCATCTCGTCGAGTCGGGCCTCGACCCGGGGCGAGATCGCTCCCTGGAGCCGGGCCGCTTCCTCGTCCGACTCGGCCCAGCCAAGCCCGACCACGGCAGTCAGCAGCCATTCGAGCAGGGCGTGCCGGCGGAAGATCCCGTCGGCGGCGGCCCGGCCCGCCTCGGTCAGCTCAAGCTCGCGTCCGCCGGATTGGGTCACCAGCCCGTCCGCGGCGAGGCGCCGGAACATCTCGCTGGCGGCCTGGGTCGTGACGCCGAGATGGCGGCCAACCTGGGCGGCGGTCACCTTCGAGCCGTCACCGGCCATCACCCGCAGGGCGAGGAGGTACTCCTGGGCGGCGCTCGAAATGGCAGATGCGACGTGGGGCCGGGTCACGTCCCCATCGTACGCGAGCGCCACGGAGGCAGCGGGACCCGTCCGGACAAGGCCAGGGCGACACCGCCGATCCAGCCCAGGGCCATCGTCCCGACGAGCAGGGTGGCCGTCTCGGTGGAGGCCGGCCGGCCGCCGCTGACCGAGGTCAGGAGGCCGGCCAGGGGGATCGTCAGGAGCAGCAGGCAGAGGCTGGCGCAGGCGGCGACCCAGGCGAGTCGCGGAGAGTAAGGAGCAGGGCGAAGACGATGAGCTGGGGGATCCAGACGCTCCAGCCGACCGGCTCGGTGCACGACGCAAGGTAGCGGGAACAGCCGGTCACCTGGCCGTGGATCCCGAAGATCGCCAGGCCGATCGGGAACCAGCCGAGCGCCGCGAGGAGGATCCGGCCGCGCCACGTGCGAACGAAGCGGGACGGGTCGATCCAGGCCAGGTCGAGGCTCCGGCGGGCCGGCGGGCCGGCGGTGCCGGCGGCGACCGGACCCGCGCTGGCTCGCTGCGGCCGGGGCCGCCTGCGGGGTCGACCTTGCCTGACGGGCCCGCGGCGGACGGGTCTCAGCCGCCCCACCGGGGGCCTGCGCAGCCATGGAACCGACGGGCACCGCCTCGGCAGACGGTGGCTCCGGCGGATGCCCCTGCTGGGGCTCCCGCGAGCGGGGCTCCGCTGGGTGCGGACCCGATCGACGGCGCCGGGGCCGGCGCCGCCGAACCTCCGGGGCAGCGTCCCCTCCCCCGGCGTTCCGGCCATCCACTCCGGCGGGCCGCCGATCGCCCGGCTCAGCCGCCGAACCGGGATCCGTGGCCACCGGGCGCGCCGCTCGCCGGTCGTGGCCCGCAGCCCCGGTCGATGCCTCGGCAGGTGCTCCGGCCGGCCGGCCCGATCCCCGCGACCGCCGCTCGTGGCGGGCGCCGGCGGGACGGTCGGTTCGCCGGCCGGTCCGCCGGCCTGGCTGCGTCGGGCCCGGGCGAGGTACTCCGGGCCGTGCTTGCGCGGATCGGCATATTCCTTGGGGTTGATCGTCCAGTACGTGCCGCTCGCGGCGCCGTACCAGGTCGCCCCGCTCCAGCCAGGCTCGAACGGCTCGTTCTCGGTCCCGTCGTAGGAGGTCGATCCGATCGTCGCCTTCGGCCGGCCCTTGCGCCCGCCCGCCCGGCCCGAGCGCCCGGACGGGTCGGCCGAGCCGGTCGAACCCGTCGCCCCGGATGCCGGATCCCGGCCGGGAGCCGAGCCTCCGCCCGCGGGCCGGCCGGGATCGCCGCTCGGCCGTGGCCCGGTTCGGTTCGTCCGGCGTCGATGGGCCTCGCGGGTCGCCCGGGCCCGCTCGGCATCGGCCCGCCAGCTTCGTCCGGGCGGCGGTGGGGTACTCGGTTCGGCGCCCGGGCGAGGCTCGGCGGGCCGGCGGCCATTCCGGGTCGTCGCGGCCGGCCCGTCCGTCAGGCGTTCGTAGGCCGCCTGGATCGCCAGGAATCGCGGCAGGGCCAGCGGACCGGCGCTGTCCGGGTGGTAGGCCTTGGCCAGGCGCCGATACGCCCGCTTGATCTCGGCCGGGGTGGCGCCCGGCTCGAGGCCGAGCGTCCGAAGCGGATCCGTGCCGGGGGTCATGGGATCGGGATCATGGCAGGCGTCGTCGACCTCAGCCGATCAGCTCACCGACCGGGGCCAGGTCGAACTCCGGGATCGCCTCGGCCACGATCCGGCCGCGCGGATCGAGCGAGACCGGCCGGTGGTAGCGGGCCAGCTCGCGCAGGGAGGACCCCTCGACCAGGCCCGCCTGGCGGAGCGCCTCGACCGTGGCCGCCCAGGTTGCCCGCTCGTAGCCGTCGCCATCTTCGATCTTGATCGCCATGCCGGTCGCCGGCCGGCGGCCGGCGCTCGCGATCGCCATCCCGCGGAGGGCCTCCATCCCGCCCTTGCTGATCAGCCGGCCGGGAAGCGCCTTCATCAGGGAGGTGTCGATCCGGTCGCGGGTCCCGGCCACCATCTCGGGATTGGCCAGCATCGCGTCGCGAATCACGGTCATCGCCGGGGCCAGGCGGCTCCGCGGGTCACCGGCGGCCAGGCCGGCCGGATCGGCCAGGAAGGCATACGCCCGGGCGACTTCGGCCAGGCTGAAGGCGAACGTCGCGATCCCGCAGCCGTCGATCCCGCTCGACCAGGTCGGCCGGTTTCACCCCGAAGACGGCCGCCACGGCCGAGCGGTAGGCGGCCTGGCTGGGATGCTCGGTCTGCCAGTAGTCCTCGAGCGACCAGTCGTTCAGGCGGGCCAGCAGGATCATCGAGCTGTGCTGGCCTGAGCACATGTGCCGGATCGGTCCGGCCCGTTCGCCGTCCCGGGCGAGGCGGGCCGCCGTCATCGCGTCGAGCGGCATCCCCTCGTTGCCACAGGCGAGCACGGTCTGGCTCACGTTGGCCCGGCGATAGACCGCCTGGAGCGTCCGGACGTGGATGTCCTCGCCGGAGTGCGACGAGGCCATGATCGCCAGCTCGGCCGGGGACAGGTCGAACGCGTCGATCCCGCCGGCCTCGACCAGGGCCAGCAGGCCGAAGGGTTTGATGCACGACCGGAGGGTGACGACCCGGTCGGGATTGCCGATCGAGCGGATCAGCCGGCCGGCGACGTCGACCTCGACGATATCGCCCCGCTGGCTCGACTCCACGATCCCGTTGCGGATCTGCCTGACGAGCACCGGCGGAACGCCGTTCCGGGCAGCCGCCGGGCGGGCCGACGAGCGTGGTCCGGCGGGCGTGGCGAGGCCTGCATTCGAACCCGGGGCACGACGGCTGGACACGTCCCGAGGATACCCGGGGCGATGCTAGGATGCCCAGCATGCCAACCCCCGAGGCAGCCGACCGGTCGTGGCCCAGCCTCCACGTCTCGACCCACCCCGCCGTGCTCCACAAGCTGGCGATCCTGCGCAGCACGACGACCGAGCCGAAGAAGTTCCGCGAGGTCGTCCGGGAGCTGTCGTGGCTCCTCGGTTACGAGGCCCTGGCCGACGTCCGGGTCCGGCCGTTCGAGATCGAGACCCCGCTCGAGACGATGCAGGCGAGCCAGCTGGCCGACCGGATCGGGCTCGTCCCGATCCTGCGGGCCGGCCTGGGCATGGTCGACGCGATGCTCGAGCTGATGCCGACGGCCGAGGTCTGGCATCTCGGCTTGTTCCGGGACGAGCGAACGCTCCGCCCGGTCGAGTACTACAACAAGCTGCCCGACTCGGCCACCGTCGACCTGTGCCTGATCCTCGACCCGATGCTGGCCACCGGCGGCTCGTCGACGGCCGCCATCGAGGTCCTCAAGCGCTGGGGCGCGAGCCCGGATCAAGATGATCAACCTGATCGCCGCGCCAGAGGGCGTCGAGGCGGTCACGAAGGCCCATCCCGACGTCGAGATCTATTGCGCCGCGCTCGACCGCCAGCTGAACGAAAAGGGCTACATCCTGCCCGGCCTGGGTGACGCCGGCGATCGCCAGTTCGGGACCGGCGGCTAGGGCTGATGCCGTCCTCAGCGGCCGGACGGATCGCGAGGAAGTCCCCTGTCGAGGGTTACCACCGCGCGGTCAGGGCTTCGGATGCGCCGCGAAGAACGCCCACATCACCGAGGTCGCATCGAGGGCGGCTGACGGCTGGTCAAGCCCGAGGATCGTGGCCAGGATCGGGTTCGGCGGCTTGCCACCCGGCCACTGGTGGCCGGCCCCGGCGACGGTGATCAGCTCGACTGCCCGGCCGGCCGGACAGGCCGCGATCGAGGTCGTGACGACGCCAGTGGTGCTCGTTGAGGGCCCGGCGCACTGATCGATGGAGCGCCAGCGGGCGATGACGTCGGGCACGGCCGGGCCGGCCACCTGGGCGAAGCCGTCACCGGTGCCCCCCTGGTACGGGACATTCCGGTCGGCCGTGCCATGGATCGCGATCACGGAGGTGGCGCTGGGCGAGGTGCAGGGCACGAGCATCGTGGCCGAGTCGGGCCCGATCGCTGCAAACAGGTTCGTTTCGCAGGCCAGCCGGTAGGCCATGATCCCGCCGTTGCTGATGCCGGTCGCATAGATTCGGTCCGGGTCGAGGGCGAGCTGCGTCTCGAGGTGGGCAACGAGATCCCGGATGAAGCCGACGTCGTCGATCCCCTGCTTCTCGGGCTGGCCGCAGCAGGTCCCGCCGTTCCAGGCCCGCGAGATGCCATCGGGGTAGGCCACGATGAACGAGGCGGCATCGGCCTGGGCATCCCAGCCGTATGAGCTCTCGGCCTGCTGCCCGTTGCCGAACCCGCCGTGCAGAAAGACCACGAGCGGGGCCGGCTGGGCCCGATCGAGCGAGGGCGGCACGTAGACCCGGTAGGTCCGGGTCCGGCCGCGACTCTGGATCGATGACGCGGACGACCCGGCCGGGACGAACTCCGGGCGCCGGCGGCCGCTCCGGCCGCGGCCGCCGCAGCCGCCTCGGACCGCAGGCCACATCCGGCGACGAGCAGCCCGGCACGTGGCCAGGACGCTGGCGGTCCGGAGCAGTGTCAAGCGGGAGCGGATCACTCCCGGATCGTCCGACCCGAAGATCAGCGGCCGCCTCGGCAAATGTCAGCCTCGTGCAAGAAGGACCGGCCCGACCGGATCTCAGCGGACTGCAAGATGCAGCCCCGTCCGCTAGGCCCGCTCGAGGGTCTCCCGGGCCACCGTGGCCAGCGCATCGACCAGGCCTGGGTCGACGTTGAGCGAGGCGATCCGCTGGAAGGCCAGGCCGGACCGTTCGGCCTGCTCGCGGGCGCCGATATCGACGTCGTACAGGATCTCGAGGTGATCGGCCAGGAACTGGACCGGCACGACGATCACCGATCGGTGGCCGGCCGCCGCGAGGCCCGGCATCAGGTCGGCGAAATCGGGCTTCATCCATTCCCCCGGCTCGTGGCCCGCGCTCTGCCAGCAGAACTTCCAGCGATCCTGCGCGAGGCCGGCGCGCCTCGGCGACCGCGACGGCGGTGTCGCGCAGCTGGTCGAGATAGTCCGGCTCCTGCTCGGCCACCCGCCGCGGCAGGCTGTGAGCGGTCATCAGGACGGGACACGTGTCGCGCTCGCCGGCCGGGACGCCCTCGAGGGCCCCCGGAGCCGCTCGGCCAGGGCCCCGATGAAGGCCGGCTGGAGGTGCCACGCGCCGGCGATCGTCGACCCGCGGGGCGTTCGCCCCGATCTCGGCCCGGGCCGCCTCGATCGCCCGGGCGTAGCCGCCCATCAGCAGCGGCGAGTACTGCGGCGACAGGATGATCGCGGCGATCTCCGTCCGACGCCCCGCTCGGCCAGGCGCCGGATCACTTCGGCGATCGAGGGCGCCGAGAAGCGCATCCCCGCGGCGGCCGGCCAGCCCAGCGCCGAGCCCGAGCGCGGCCGCCTGGGCCCGGGTGATCTCGATCAGCGGCGAGCCGCCGATGACCTGGTAGCGCCGGGTGAACTCGTCGAGCAGCTCGTCGTCGGGCTGCCGCCCGCCGCGGATCCGGGCCAGGTAGGCGCCGACGTCGGCCCGGTCGAGCGTCGCCGGCGAGCCGTAGGTCATGAGCAGGGCGCCCTTGAGCCCGGTTGCGACGGTCATCGAGCGGCTCCATGGAAGGCCGCCTGGGCCGTCTGCTCGTGGACGAACTCGACCAGCCGGCGGAGCAGGCCCGTATCGGTCGCGGGCAGCACGCCGTGGCCGAGGTTGAAGACGTGGCCCGGGCCGGCCGGCGGCCTCGTCGAGCACCCGCCGGGCGCCGGTCTCGGTCGCCTCCCAGCCGGCCAGCAGGCGGGCCGCGTCGAGGTTGCCCTGGACGCCCCGGTCGTAGCCCACCCGGCGCCAGGCGACCGCCAGCGACTGCGCGGTGGTCGACGCCGATCACGTCGCCGCCGGCGGCGGCCATCGCTCGAGCAGGGCCGCGGTGCCGGTCCCGAAGTGGATCGTCGGGACGCCGGCCAGGCCGTCGAAGATCCGCCGGACGTGGGGCTGGACGTACGTCTCGTAGTCGGCCGGCCCGAGCCCGCCGACCCAGCTGTCGAAGAGCTGGACGACCTCGGCGCCGGCTTCGACCTGCGCCTGCAGGTAGGCGATGACCATCGTCGACGAGCCGTCCATGAGGCTCGTGCCAGGCCGCCGGCTCGCGGATACATGAACGCCTTGGCCATGGCGTAGTCACGCGACGGGCGGCCCTCGATCAGGTAGCAGGCCAGGGTGAACGGGGCACCCGAGAAGCCGATGACCCCCGCCCGGCCCGTCGAGCTCGCGCCGGACGAGCCGGATCGCGTCGAGGGTGAAGGAGACGCGCGCCGGGCTCGAACGGCCGGAGCGCTTCGACGTCGGCGGCCGAGCGGATCGGCTCGATCGATGATCGGCCCGATCTCGGGCTCGATCCGCAGGCCGACGCCCATCGGCTCGAGGGGCAGCATGATGTCGGCGAACATGACCGCCGCATCGACCCCCAGCTCGTCGACCGGCATGAGGGTCACCTCGGCGCACAGCTCGGGCGTCTTGGCCAGCTCGAGGATGCCGTAGCGCTCGCGCAGGTTGCGATAGGCGGCGAAGCTCCGGCCCGCCTGGCGCATGAACCAGACCGGGGTGGCATCGACCGGCTCGAGCCGGCAGGCTCGGACGAAGCGGTCGTTCATGCCCGGAACGCCCGGCGGGCCGCCTCGAGGGTCGCCTCGACCTCGTCTGCGCCATGGGCCATCGACACGAACCAGGCCTCGAACTGGGACGGCGGCAGGAGGATCCCTGGTCGAGCATCGACCCGAAGAACCGGGCATAGGCCGCCCGGTCGGAGGTCAGCGCCTCGGCCGCGTCGAGGGGCGGCGTCGAGCGGAAGAAGACGGTCAGGAGCGAGCCGGCGCGGACGACCGAGACCTCGCGGCCGGCGTCCGCGGCGGCCATCTCGAGCCCGCGGGCGATCTCCGCGGCCGTGGCCTCGAGCATCAGGTAGCGGTCCGGCTCGAGGGCGGCCAGGGTGGCGATCCCGGCCGCCATCGACAGCGGATGCCCTGACAGGGTTCCGGCCTGGTAGACCGGGCCGTCCGGGGCGACGAGCTCGAACAGGGCGGCCCGGCCACCGTAGGCCCCGATCGGCATGCCCCCTCCGATGATCTTGCCCAGGGTGGTCAGGTCCGGCCGGATCCCGTAGCGGGCCTGGGCGCCGCCCAGCCCGACCCGGAAGCCGGTGATCACCTCGTCGAAGATGAGGAGGGTCCCGTCGGCGGTCGTCGCCTCGCGCAGGTGCTCGAGGAAGCCGGGGGCGGGCAGGATGACCCCGACGTTGGCCGCCACGGGTTCCACGATCACGGCCGCGATCCGGCCGGGATGCTGGGCGAAGGCCATGGTGACCGAGCTCGGATCGTTGTACGGCAGGACGATCGTCTGGGCGGCGACGGCCGCCGGGCACCCCGGCGCTGCCCGGGATGCCCTGGGTCGCGACACCCGAGCCGGCCTCGACCAGCAGGCCGTCGGAGTGACCGTGGTAGCCGCCGGCGAACTTGACGATGAGCTCGCGGCCGGTCGCGGCCCGGGCCAGCCTGACCGCGCTCATCACCGCCTCGGTCCCCGACGAGGTGAAGCGCAGGCGCTCGATCGAGGGCATGGCCGAGCGGATCGCTCGGCCAGCTCGACCTCGAGCGGGTTCGTTGCCCCGAGGGCGAGGCCCTGCTGGGCGGCCGCCACGATCGCCACGATCGGCCGGGTCGGCATGGCCGAGGATTGCCGGGCCCCAGGCGCCGATGTAGTCGACGTAGCGCCGGCCGTCGGCATCCCAGACATACGGGCCTTCGCCTCGCTCGAGGACGAGCGGCGGGCGGCCGACCGAGCGGAACGCCCGCACGGGGCTGTTGACCCCGCCCGGGAACAGCCGGCTCGGCCCGCTCGACGAGCCCGGCCATCCGCGGCGTCGGCTGGAGCGGCGCCGTCACGGCGCGCCCAGGAGGCGCGACGATCTCGCTCGATCGGCCGGTGGACGCCCGAGCAGGATCGGCGTGTCGCTGACGGTCGAGCGGCGGCTCTCGGATCCGCGCAGGGCCCGGACGAGGTCGCCGAACGCGACCAGGTCATCGGTCTCGTAGGCGACGACGAAGTCCTGGCTGTCGAGGCCGAACGAGTAGGCCAGGGCCTGGCGGACCATCGGGTACTCGTGGCCGATCTTCATGTGCTCGTTCATCACGCTCTGGCGCGTCTCGCGTTCGACGCAGGTACCACTCGGTGCTCTTCGTGAACGGGTAGACGACGAGGTAGCGCGAGCGCTCGCCCGCGAACAGCGACTGCTCCTGGGCCGTCGCCTTGCGGACGTACTGCGAGGGCCCGATCCGGCCGATGAGCGAGTGGCTCGACGCGTCAGCCAGCGGCCGAGCCCGGAACGGAGCAAGCGGGCCGCCGCCTCTTCGAGCAGCGTCGACCGACGGGGCCATCCGCCAGAGCAGGATGTCGACGCCGGCTCGAGCCCGATCGAGGAGTAGGAGATGCTCCGCACGCCGTCGACCGGCCGCTGCGGTCTCGGCCCGGAAGAGCCGGCGGCGATCGTTCCGCCGCTCCGACGTCGCTCCGCCGGCGCCAGGCGGGATCGAGGGCGCAGGGCCGAGGGCCTGGATGTAGACTGCGCGTCGGGGCGGCCTCGGATCCGCGCCGGCTGCCCGTTCGAGCTCATCGATCGTCCCGGAGCCAGGTGGCCAGGTCGGCCGCGGCGTAGGTGATCACGATCCCGGCGCCGGCCCGGACGATCGCGGTCACCGCCTCGGTCATCGCCCGCCGGCCGTCGAGCCAGCCGCGCTCGGCGGCGGCCAGCGAGCATCGCGTACTCGCCGGAGACCTGGTAGGCCGCGATCGGCAGGTCGAACCGGGCCCGCGCGGCGGCGATCAGGTCGAGCGCCGGCAGGGCCGGCTTGACCAGGAGGATGTCGGCGCCCTCGGCGACGTCGAGGTCCATCTCGCGGATGGCCTCGCGGCCATTGGCCGGGTCCATCTGGTAGGCCCGCCGGTCGCCGAAGGCCGGGGCGCTGTCGGCGGCCTCGCGGAACGGACCGTAGAAGGCCGAGGCGTGCTTCGCGGCGTAGGCCATGATCGCGGTCTGGCTGAAGCCCGCGGCGTCGAGGGCCGCCCGGATCGCCGCCACCTGGCCGTCCATCATCGCGCTGGGCGCGACGATGTCGGCCCCAGCCCGGGCCTGGCTGACGGCCGTCTCGGCCAGCCGGACGAGCGGCCGCGTCGTTGTCGACCGAGCCGTCCGCCGCCGAGCGGCCCGCAGTGGCCGTGGTCGGTGTACTCGCACAGGCAGGTGTCGGCGATCAGTGACGAGCGGCAGGTCGCGCTCGCGCGATCCGGCGGAACGCCTCCTGGACGATCCCGTCCTCGGCCGAGGCCCCGGAGCCCTCGCCGTCCTTGCGCCTCGGGCAGGCCGAACAGGAGGACCCCGCCGACCCCCAGCCCGGCCAGCCGCGCGGCCTCCTCGGCGGCCACGTCGGGCGACAGGCGCGCGACGCCGGGCATCGAGCCGATCGGCTCGCGGATCGCCCGGCCCGGCCGGACGAACAAGCGGGGCGACGAGCATCGCCGGATGGAGCCGCGTCTCGCGCACGAGCGCCCGGAGGGCCGGCGTCCGGCGCAGCCGGCGGGGCCGGCGAATGAAGCCTGCCGCACGCCCGGTGCCGCCGCTCGGCGGCCGTTCGGCCGGAGCGCCCGGTCCGTCCGGGCAGGTCCACGATCATCGAATCTCCTCCAGCAGGGCCGACCGGCCGGCCGGCCAGGGCCTGGGCCGTGATCCGGGCGAAGGCGCTTGCCTCCGGGCGTGCCGATTGTGCCAGCACCGTGAAGCCGGCGGCGCGGGCGGCCTCGGCCGTCCTGGGTCCGGAGCAGATCGCGGGGATCGAGCCGAGGTCGCGGCCCGCCGCCGCGGCGAGTCCGGCCAGCCCGCGGACCGTCGATCCGCTCGTAGAACAGGATCGCCTCGACTGGACCCGCCTCGAGGGCCGCGTCCAGCAGGGCCACGGATTCGGACGGCGCCTCGACCGTCCGGTAGCCGACGACGTCGTCGACCCGGGCGCCGCGCCGCTCGAGGGCAGCCGCCAGGTCGGGTCCGGCCAGGTCGCCCCGGACGACGAGGACCCGCTCGCCGGGTCCGACGGGGAGCTCGGCGACGAACGCCCGGGCATCGGCCCGGACCGGCTGGAAGCTCACCCGGACGCCGCCGGCCTCGATCGCGGCGGCCGTCCCGGAGCCGATCGCGGCCCAGCGGGGCCCGTCGAGCCGCCGTCGAGCCGCCTGCCGGCCGGCCGCGGCGACGATCGCCCGGGCGCCGTTCGCGCTCGTGATCACGACCCAGGCGTAGCGCCCGAGCTCGCGATGCGACCCGGTCGAGCTCGCCGCCGGGCGGCTCGGGCTCGATCGTGATCGCCGGGACCGGGATCGCCTCGAGGCCCAGTCGCATCGAGCTCGGCCAGGAGCTCGCCTGACTGGCCAGCCGCCCGGGTCACGATCACCCGCCCACGGATCCGCCGGGGTTCGCGTTCGAACTCGGCCGCCAGGAGGCCGGCCACCTCTGCCGGCCGAGGCCGGCGGCGGACAGTGGGCCGCTGCGCCGGACGAAGGCCGTGCCCGATCCGTCGAGCCGGGCGTAGCCGCCGAGCAGCTCGATCCGGTCGCCCTCGATCGTGGCCAGGCCGCCGATCGGCGCCCGGCAGCCGCCGCCCGACGTCCGCAGGAAGTCGCGTTCGAGCTCGACCGCCAGCCGCGTCGGGCCGATCGTCGATCGCTGCCACGAGCGTCGCCAGGTCCGAATCGTCGCGTCGGACCTGGACCGCTACCGCGCCCTGGCCGGGGGCCGGCGGCACGATGTCCGGGGCGAGGCGCTCGCTGATCCGCTCGCCCCGGCCGAGCCGGTCAAGGCCGGCGCAGGCCAGGACGAGGGCATCGGTCCGGCCCTCGTCGAGCCGGCGCAGGCGGGTGTCGACGTTGCCGTGGAGCGGATGGACCGACAGGTCGGGCCGGTGGGCGAGCAGGAAGCCCGTCCGGCGGGGACTGTCGGTCCCGACCCGCGCCCCGGCCGGCAGGTCAGCCAGCCGCTGGGCGGCGTCGCCAGGCCGGACGACGAGGGCGTCGCGCGGGTCGGCCCGGGCCAGGAACGCCCCGATCGCCAGGCCCGGATTCAGGTCGGTCGGCAGGTCCTTCGCGCTGTGGACGGCCAGGTCGACGCGGCCAGTCGAGGAGCGCCTCCTCGATCGCGCTCACGAAGACCCCTTCGCCCCAGGGGGTGTCGGGCTCGCGTCGGTCGCCCTCGGTCTCGACAACCACGATCCGGGCCGGCTGGCCGGCGGCCTCGAGCGCGGCGAGCACGAGCCGTGCCTGGACCAGGGCCAGCTGGCTGCCTCGAGTCCCGATCGCGACCTCGCGCCCGCTCACAGGGCGAAGAGCTCCCGGACGGCCCGCTCGTCCCGGCCGTCGGAGTCGCGGCCGAGCCGCTCGAGCGGCTCGCGCAGGAGCCGCCGGGCGAGGTGGCGGGTCATCCCGTCGATCGCCGCCCGGGCCTCCGGCTCGAGATCCGGCAGGTCGTGCCAGAGCAGGGCGAGCTCGGCCTGTCGCTCATGGTCGGCTCGCTCGATCAGGGCCTCGGCCGTTGCCCGCCGCGGTCGCCGGGCGAGCCAGTCGAGGTGCTCGCGGGTCGTCTCGTCGATCAGCCGGTCGACGCGGTCGAGGCGGCGTCGCTCGGCTGGGCTTGCGTCGCTGCTCGCGGTCGCCAGGGACTGGGCCAGCCCGTCGGCCGAGACGAGCCGCGGCCCGAGGGCCAGGGCCGCCGCGGGTGCGACCGCCTGGGGCACGGACAGGTCGACCACGACCGTCGGGCAGCCTGCCAGGGCGGTCGATCGTGGCCGGGCTGATCAACCAGGGACCGGCCAGGGCCACGACGACCCCGGCAAAGCCGGCGATGGCCGGCCCCGGGTCGAACGGGGCGGCTCGTCCGCCGGTTGACGCGGCCAGGGCGACCGCGGCCTCCGGCGGTCCGGTTGGCGATCGTGACCGATGTCCCGGCGCCGGGCCCCGGCCCGAGCGGCGAGGCCGCCCATCCGGCCGGCGCCGACGACCAGCAGCTGGCGGCCGGCGAGGGGTCCGGTCAGCTCCTCGATCCGGCCGACCGCCACGTCGGCCAGCGAACGGTCCGATCCCTGGCGCCACGACCGGGCCCGGCGGCCGGCCTGGAGCGCCCGATCGAACAGGCGCTCGAGTCCGCCGTCCAGGCGTCCCGCCTCGGCCGATCCGACGCCGGCCGGGGAGGAGTCTCGTTCGAGCGTTCCCGATTGGGCGGCTCGTCGCGCTCCGTCGATCGCTTCACGAACCTGGTGCAGGATCTGGTCCTCGCCCACGACCACCGAGTCGCGCCCGACCGCGACCGTGACCAGGTGGCGGACCGCCGCCTCGCCGATGAGGAGGCGGCCGCCCGAGACCAGGCCAATGTCCCGGGCGAAGCCCTCCGGATCGGTCACGTCGGCCAGGTACGCCTCGACCCGATGGCAGGTTTCGAGGAGGACGAGGTTGCCCGGGGGGATCAGTCGGAGCCGGCCTGCCAGTGACTCGCGCTCGGCCTCGGGAACGTCGCGAGCATGGACGGCAACGGCGGCGAGCCGCTCAATCGCCGCCGGACGCTGCCCGCTCACCGACTGCTGCCCGTGACCGGGATGGGTCCGGTCCGGCGCGGTCGCGCCCCGGCAACGCTGTGGCCGGTCATCGTGGCGACGAGCAGGCGGTCCATCGCCCGTTCGGCCGTTTCGAGCAGATCGGTCGTCTCGGCGGCATCGAACCCGCGCTGGCGGGCGGCCACCGCCAGCTCGTGATGGAACGGCGCCCGGAAGCGCAGGAAGCCCTCGATCGTCTGGCTGAGGGACAGGCCCATGCCGGCCGCGATCCGGCCGTAGTCGGCGGCGCTGACCGAGGCTTCCTTCAGGTGGTGGGCCGCGCCTTCGGTCGAGGGCGAATCGAGATGGAGCAGGAGGCTCCCGGCCAGGACCTGGCCACGCTCACGAAACAGGACCCGCTGCTCATCGTTCAGGGTCATCACCCAGGGCAGCTCCTGGGCGACCTCGCGCCCCGCCCGGCGGTACGTCCGGGCGATTCGGCCGGGCGTGAGGCCGGCGCCGCTGACCGAGGGTCGCCGGCTCCGGTCGGCCGGCAGGAGCCGCTCGAGCGCAACCCGCGAAAACCGCCGATGGCCGCCCGGCGTGGTGAAGGCACGGACCCGGCCCGCGTCGCTCCAGCGACGCAGGGTGGCGGGCGCCACGCCCAGGATCCGGCTGGCCTCGGACAGGCTCAGCCAGTCGGGGTCGGAGGCTTGTCGTCGGGCCAAAACCTACCCAAATCTACATAAAGGTGGGCTACCCGCTCACTGTAGCACGACCGCTGGACGGGCGCTCAGTCGGAGCCGGGAAAGACCCATTCGTCGGCCTGGATGATCGGCACGACCGTCCCGTCCGGGCGGATCCCGTCGACGTCCACCTCGGGTCCGCCGACGGTGATATCGGTGTGGAGCGGGGCGACGTTCAGGCCGCCGGCGATCCGCTCGTCCGGGGGGAGGTCGACGAAGCCGGGCAGGACCTCGGGAAAGCCGGCCCCATAGGCGATGTGGCAGGCGGCATTCTCGTCGAACAGCGTGTCGTGGAAGACGATCCCCGACTTGCGGACCCGGGACGAGCCGTCGACCAGGGCAATCTCGCCGAGGTAGCGGGCCCGCTCGTCGCTCTCGACCTCGGCTCGAACGAGGTCGCCGTGCTCGTCGGCCGCAACCTCCACGATCCGACCTCCCTCGAGCCGGAGCCGCAGGCCGGTCACGATCGTCGACGAGAGGACGAGCGGGGCCGTCGTCCGGATCAGGCCGTCGGCCCGCCGCCAATCGGGCGAGGTGAAGACCTCCTCGGTCGGCAGGTTCGGCACGAACTCGATCCCGGCCGGGGTTCGCGCCGAGCCCCCCAGCCAGATCCCGCCCGGCAGCAGGCCGACGGTCAGGTCGCTCCCGCCGCCGTGGTAGCGGACGGCATCCAGGCCGGCCTCGGTCAGGGAGCGCGCTCGACGGTCGAGCCGGTCCAGGTGAGCTCGCCAGGCCGCGATCGGGTCGGCCTCGTCGAGCCTGACCGCGACCGCGACCGCCGACCACAGCCGGGCCACGTCGGGCTCGCCGAAGACCTCGCTGGCCCAGCCGGCGTTCGGCGCGGCCACGATCGTCCAGGCGACGTGGGACTGGGTCTCGTGGTACGCCGCCCGGACCGCCTTCGAGTCCAGCGCCGCCAGGCGGGCCGGATCGAGGCCGTCGAAGAGGTGCTGCTCCGACTCGCCGGTCAGGAAGATCAGGGCGAAGCCCCGCTCCCGCCACAGCTCGACTTCGTCAAGCTCGTAGGGATAGTGGCTGCCGAACGCCTCGTCGGGTGCGTGGCGCACGGCCGAGCGACGAACGTGCGGATCGGCGTAATGGACGACGACCCGGCGAGCCCCGGCTCGATAGGCCTGCTCGGCGATTGCCCGGGCGAGCTCGACATGCTCGATCTGGCCGCCGATGAACACGTCCTGGCCGGGCTGGACGTTGACCCCGACGCCAACGACGAACTGGGCGTAGCGATCGATCAGCTCCACGGGGCGATGGTAGCGGGGCGGCCCGGCGGCCCGCTCAATGCCTCGCGTCGGAGCACCTCGCGCACCTCGTTCACGAGCTCGAAGTAGCGGCCTGACTCGCGCGTTTCGATGGTCCTCGGCTGGGGCAGGTCGACTTCGACGACTCGCTCGATCCGGCCGGGGCGGGGGCTCAGGATCACCACCCGGCTGGACAGGAAGACCGCCTCGGGGATCGAGTGGGTCACGAACAGGATCGTCGTCCCGGTTCGCGCCCAGATGTTCAGCAGCTCGAGGTTCAGCCGTTCCCTGGTCATCTCGTCGAGCGCCCCGAACGGCTCGTCCATCAGGAGCAGCCTCGGGCCAGCCGCCAGTGCCCGGGCGATCGCGACCCGCTGTTGCATGCCGCCCGAGAGCTGCCACGGATGGCGCTCCCCGAACTCGTCGAGCTCGACCAGGTGGAGCAGCTCGGCCGATGCGCCGCGACCGTTCGGCCCGGCTGAAGCCCATGATCTCGAGGGGCAGCTCGACGTTGCCCAGGATCGTTCGCCAATCCATCAGGACGGGGGCCTGGAAGACCATCCCGTAGTCGCGTTCGATCCGGGCCCGGGCCGCCGGCTTGCCGGCCACGAGGACCTCACCGCTCGTCGGCTGGACGAGGTCGCCGATGATCCGGAGCAGGGTCGACTTGCCGCAGCCGGAGGGACCGATCAGGCTGACGAACTCACCGGCCCGGACCGCCAGGTCGATTCCCTCGAGGGCGACGACCTCGTCGGGCCCCGCCTCGAAGACCTTGCCGATCCCCCGGGCCTCGACCATCAGTTGGTCGATCCGGCTACCCCTTGACCGCCTGGTCCGCGATCTCGAGGGCGCCGTCGATGATCTCGAAGCCCTCGGCCAGCTGCTCCTCGGTGATCGTCAGGGGCGGATTGGTATGGATCGAGTTGTTGGAGACCATCGTGTACAGGTGGTTCTGCCGGAAGTAGGCCCCGATCGCCTTCATCTCGTCGGAGGTCGCGTTGTAGGCCGTCATCGGGACGTACGGGTCGCGGCTGCGGGCGAGGTCGATCACCCCGAACAGCCCGAGGTTGCGGATCGCCCCGACGCTCGGGTGCTTCGCCCGGAGGGCCTCGTGGTGGGCCCGCAGGACCGGTCCAAGCCGGGCGGCTCGCTCGATCAGGCCGTCCTCCTCGTAGACCGACAGGGTCGCCAGCGACGCGGCCAGGCTGACCGGATGGCTGCTGTAGGTCAGCCCGCCGTAGTAGTAGTTCTTCTCGAAGTGCTCGGCGATGTGGTGGCGCATCGCGACCGCGCCGAGGGGCAGGTAGCTGCTGGTCAGGCCCTTGGCCATCGTCATCAGGTCGGGCACCGTGTTCCAGTGGTCGATCGCGAACCAGCGCCCGGTCCGGCCGAAGCCGGCCATGACCTCGTCGGCGACCATCAGGATGTCGTACCGATTGCAGATCTCGCGGACCCCGGCGATATAGCCATCGGGCGGGATCAGGATCCCGTTCGTGCCCACGATCGTCTCGAGGAAGACGGCCGCGATCGTGTGGGCGCCCTCGTAGCGGATCACGTCCTCGAGGCCCTGGAGCGCCTCGGCCGCCGGCCGCGGCTCGGCCTCGCCCCAGCGATGGGTGTCGGGGTAGCGCACGACGCCGACAATTCCCGGCTCGTTCGCCCAGCGGCGCGGATCGCCGGTGAGCGACATCGCCCCGAGGGTCGCCCCGTGGTAGCTCCGGTAGCGGGCCAGGATCTTGTGCCGGCCGCTCACGTGGCGGGCGATCTTGATCGCGTTCTCGACTGCCTCGGCTCCGCCCAGGGTGAAGAAGACCTTGTCCATGTCGCCGGGCAGGATCGCGGCCAGCTTCTCGCCGAGGCGCGCCCGGGGCTCGGTCGCGAAGGCGGGCTGGACGTACTGGAGCTTGAGGGCCTGCTCGGTGATCGCATCGATCACCCGCCGGTCGCCATGGCCGATGTTGACCGACATCAGCTGGCTGTTGAAGTCGAGGATCCGGGTCCCGTCCGGGGTGTACAGGTAGACACCCTCGGCCCGGTCGATCGCGATCGGGTCGAGCGCTCCCTGGGTCGACCAGCTGAACAGGGTGTGCTTGCGGCTGAGGCGGACGATCTCCTCGGCGGTCATGCCCGGAGCGGTGGCGATGCCCATGTGTCTGAACCTCGGATCAAGGCTGGCCCGGCCAGGCGAGCGGTTGCTCCATGATACCGAGCGGGCTGCCGGATCATGACCGCGGCCGCGGCCGCGCGGGCGGCGAGATGCAGGACGACGCCTCGGTCAGCGGGCACGGAACGGACCGGCGGACCTCGTATGATCACCTCACAGGCCGACCCGCCGAACCCGCCGAACCCGCCCTCGAGCCAGCCAAGGAGGATCGAAGATGCCCCGGATCGTGCGCGGCGCGCTGCTCCAGGCCACCTGGACCGGCGACAAGGAATCGATGATCCAGAAGCACGAGGCGGCTGCCCACGAGGCGTCGAAGCAGGGCGCCGGGGTGATGCTCTTCCAGGAGCTGTTCTACGGGCCGTACTTCTGCCAGGTCCAGGACGCCCAGTACTACTCGTACACCGAGCTGATCCCGGACGGCCCGACGACGAAGCGGATGCAGGACCTCGCCAGGCAGACCGGGATGGTCCTGGTCGTGCCGATGTACGAGGAGGACGAGAAGGCCTCCGGGATCTACTACAACACGGCCGCCGTGATCGACGCCGACGGGCGCTACCTCGGCAAGTACCGCAAGACCCACATCCCCCACGTCAAGGGCTTCTGGGAGAAGTTCTACTTTCGGCCGGGCAACCTGGGCTATCCGGTCTTCGAGACGGCCGTGGGCAAGGTCGGGGTGTACATCTGCTACGACCGCCATTTCCCCGAGGGCGCCCGGGCCCTCGGCCTGAACGGGGCCGAGATCGTGCTCATCCCGAGCGCGACGAGCCGGGGCCTGTCCGAATACCTCTGGCGGATCGAGCAGGTCAGCCACGCCGTGGCGAACGGCTACTTCGTGGGCACGATCAATCGGGTCGGGATCGAAGCCGAGATCGGCGATGACGACTTCTACGGCCAGAGCTATTTCGTCAATCCCCGCGGCCAGTTCATCGGTGAGCTGGGCAGCGCCCACGACGAGGAGCTGATCGTGCGCGACATGGACCTCGACATGATCACCGAGGTCCGCCAGACCTGGCAGTTCTTCCGGGATCGCCGGCCCGACGCCTACGCCGACCTGACCCGGCCCTGACCGGGCCGGCCGGCCGGCCGACGCCTTGCCGGCGACGCTCGAGGTTCGCCCATGCAGTTCGGATTCACGCTCAAGCCGGACCACTCGATCGAGCGCACGCTGGCCCTCACCCGGCGGGCCGAGGCCGCCGGCTTCGACTACGGCTGGCTGTTCGACTCGCACGTCCTGTGGCGCGAGCCCTATCCCCTGCTGACCCTGATGGCCACGGCCACGACCCGCCTCCGCCTCGGGAACCTGCGTCACGAACCCGGCCACCCGCGAGCCGTCGGTCACGGCCTCGGCCCTGGCCACCCTCGACGAGATCTCCGGCGGCCGGATGGACCTCGGGATCGGCCGAGGCGACTCGGCCCGGCGGGTCCTGGGCAAGCCGCCGACCACCCTGGCCAGCCTCGAGGAGGCGATCGGAGTGATCCGCGACCTGGTCGAGGGCCGCCCGGTCGAGTTCGAGGGGACCGAGCTGGCCCTGCCCTGGACGGGTCGCTGGCAGCTGCCGGTCTGGATCGCCGGCTATGGGCCGCTGGCCCTGAAGATGACCGGCCGGATCGCCGACGGGGTGATCCTCCAGCTGGCCGATCCGGACCTCGTGGCCTGGTTCGTCGGCCAGGTCCGGGACGCTGCCGTGGCTGCTGGCAGGAGCCCCGATGCGGTTCGGGTCCAGGCCGCCGCACCGGCCCACTTCGGCGATCTGGCCGAGTGCCGCGAGCGGACCCGCTGGTTCCCGGCCCTGGTCAGCAATCACGTCGTCGACCTGGTCAGCCGCTATCCCCGCGAGGACCTGCCGCCGGCCTGACCGGCTACGTCCAGGATCGGACCGGCTACGACTACCTCCACCACGCCGAGGTCGGCTCGTCGAACGCGGCCTTCGTCGGTGACGAGGTGACCGACCGGTTCTGCGTCCTCGGCTCGGTCGACGACCACCTCGCCAAGCTCCGGCGCCTGGCCGCGGCCGGGGTCGACCAGTTCAACATCTACCTGATGAACGGCGACGAGGAAGCGGTCCTCGAGACATACGGCCGAGAGATCATTCCGCGCCTGCGCGACGTCGCGCCCGGGCGGGCCTGAGGAGAGACCAGATGCGCACCCTGATCACGAACGGCACGATCGTCGGCCCCGACGGCTCGCAGCTGGCCGACGTGCTCGTCGACGACGAGACGATCGCGGCGATCGGGCGGGACCTCGCGGCCAGCGGCCTGACCGCCGACGAGACGATCGATGCGACCGGCCGGTACGTCCTGCCCGGGCGCGATCGACGTCCACACCCACATGGAGCTGCCCTTCGGCGGCACGTTTGCCAAGGACACCTTCGAGACCGGCACCCGGGCGGCCGCCTTCGGCGGCACGACCACGATCGTCGACTTCGCCGTCCAGTCGCGGGGCAAGACGCTCCGCGAGGGCCTCGACGCGTGGCACGCCAAGGCCGAGGGCAACGCCGTGATCGACTACGGCTTCCACATGATCATGAGCGACGTCAACGACGGGACCCTGGCCGAGATGGACGGGCTGGTCGCCGAGGGCGTGCCCGATTTCAAGGTGTTCACGGCCTATCCGGGGGTCTTCTACAGCGACGACGGACAGATCTACCGGGCGCTCCAGCAGACCGCCCGGAACGGCGGCCTGATCATGATCCATGCCGAGAACGGACCGGCGATCGACGTCGTCGCGGCCGACGAGGTTGCCGCCGGCCACACCGATCCCTACTACCACGGGGTGGCCCGCTACCCGATCTTCGAGGGCGAGGCGACGAACCGGGCGATCCGCCTGGCCGAGGCGGCCGGCGCCCCGCTCTACATCGTCCACCTCTCGGCGCGCGATGCCCTGAACGAGGTCCGGGCGGCCCGCAATCGCGGCAGCCGGGTCTACGCCGAGACCTGCCCGCAGTACCTCTTCCTGTCGCTCGAGGACATGGGCCAGGGCTTCAACGGGGCGAAGTTCGTGTGCTCGCCGCCGCTCCGCCCGGCCGACCACCAGCTCGACCTGTGGACGGGCCTGATCAAGGATGACCTCCAGCTCGTCGCGACGGACCACTGCCCGTTCGACTTCCACGGCCAGAAGGAGCTCGGCCGAGGGGACTTCCGAAAGATCCCGAACGGGCTGCCCGGGGTCGAGGACCGGGTCGACCTGCTCCACGATGGGGGCGTCGTGGCCGGTCGGATCAGCCGCGAGCGCTGGGTCGAGATCATCTCGACTGCGCCGGCCCGGATGTTCGGGCTCTACCCGCGCAAGGGCGCGATCGCGGTCGGCTCGGACGCCGACCTCGTGGTCTACGACCCGGCCGCGGTGCACACGATCAGCGCCAAGACCCACCACATGGATGTCGACTACTCGTGCTACGAGGGCCGCTCGGTCACGGGCCGTTCGGACATCGTCATGTCGCGCGGCGAGGTCGTCGTCCGCGACGGCGCATTCCACGGTGCGCCCGGCCGGGGCAGGTTCCTGCGCCGCTCACCGGCGGCCTTCGCCCGGGAGAACTAGGCGCCTCGAGAGGTTCGGCGTCGACGGCAGCGGCGTCGGCCAATCGACACCCGGGACGTCGCCCCGGCGCTTGGTCGCTCGGGCCTGGAGGGCCAGACTCGACCGCGAGCCAATCGGCCGACTGTTCCGAAGTGGGGTGCCGTGATGATTGCCAGGGATCTCGAGTTCGAGCTTTCGATCGAGCCAGGCTGGACCGCCCGGGCTGAGCCGGCCGGCGGCGCGACGGACGAAGCGCTCCAGCGACTGTTCGCCGAGATCGGACCGCAGTCGGTTGTCGTCCAGGCCGGCCCGACGGACGGCGATGTGAGTGGCCATTCAACCGGCGGGACGACGGTCGAGGTCGTGGTCCGGCTCGATGATGACGATACCGAAGGCCACGCCTTCAGCCTGCGCTTCCCGTCGCAGGATGACGCCCAGCGGATGCGCACCCGCCTGGCCGCCGGGGGCCTGCTGATCGCGGTCCTCGCGGTCGGGACGGTCTCGGTCGGGGCAGAGCTGAGCGCCCCGAGGTCGGTCACGATTCCCGCCGCTCCCGCCGCCCCGGCGCTGCCCCAGGCGCCGGACAAGCCGTTCATCAGCCGCGGGCCTGACCGCCGACATCATCTCGGGCGACATCATCGAGGAGGAGGCGCCCGCGCCGACTCCGTTCCTCAACCGGGGGCTGGCGGCCGACATCCGCTCGGGCGACATCATCCAGGAGGAGAGCGCGACGGCACCGGCCAAGGCCGCGACCCCAGCCAAGGCACCGGCGCCGGCGGCGCACGGCCCGAAGAAGGAGTAGCGGCGAGGACCGGCTCCGGCGGCGACCGATCCGAACACGGACCAGCCGTTCGGTCTCCCGACAGATTGTTTCGGCGCTCGTCTGTGCGGTTTGCGGTCCGCGCGGCAGGCGCGCCCGCCTGGCCGGTTGAGATCCGCCCCAGCAGTCGGCGCGGATCAGCGAACCGTGGGGCTCAGGGGTGGCGCGTGCGCCGGTCCCAGCCTCGGACGACGACGAGGGCCACGCCGCCGGTCAGGGCCAGCCAGAACACGATCAGGCCGGCTCGGGGAGCCCGCCCGCGCCGGCCACGCCGGTCGTCGTCGCCGGCGGGGTGACCGTCGCCTTGGCCAGGGTGATGACGACGGTGGCCGAGGTCGAGATGTTGCCGTTGTTCGGGTCGATCGTGCCGGTCGAGTGGACGGTGGCACAGGCCGACGCTCCGTCCGCCTTCTCGAGATTCGCCTTGGCCGTCTTGTTCAGGACGGCCGCCGGCAGGGTCGCCTTGCCGACGTGGCCGACGCCCTTCGAGTCAAGGCTGGCGGCGCCGCAGAACGCCGCATGGCCGTCGAAGCCCGTGAGGGCCCCGGTCGTCGTGTTGACCGTGAAGGTGACGGTCAGGGGCGTCCCGGCCTGGTAGCTCGTCGCGAACAGGGCGTCGAGCGGCGGATAGGCGTCGGTCACGTTGGTCGGGATGATCAGGCGGTCGTTGAAGACGTAGAAGTTGTTCGTGCCGTCGAACGTGACGTGGCCGGTGATCGTGCCCTGCGGGGCAAAGTCGAGCGAGGTCACGTTGTTCGAGCCGTCGAGGCCGAGGGCGAGGCAGGTCGGGCCGGTATTGACGGCGCTCGGCAAGGCGGCCTGGGCGGCCGGGGAGATCGTCGCCGCGGCCAGGATCACCCAGGTGCTCGAGGTGCCGAGGGTCAGGCTGCCGTTCGTCGGACCGGATGGATCCGGGGCCGTGTAGGCCGACAGCTGGCCGCATTCCACCGTCGGGGCAGAGGCGAGGATCGGGCCGGCGCCGAGGCCGGCCATGATGAGCCCGGCCAGGACCGAGGCCGAGGCAACAATTCGAAAACGAGACAACAGATCACCCGGGAGCGGTTTGGGATGCAGTCCCCCCGCCCTGACCTTACCGGCGGGTTGTGCGTTCTGGCACCGGGCCAATGGTCCCGGTTACCCCGCTGAACGTGGGTCCGCGGCGCGGCCGGGTCACCGATGAGCTCGCCAGGGAAACAGGCGAGTCGCTCCGGCGTCGCACCAGACGAGTCCGAGCTCGGCCGGCGGATCGCGCCGCCCGGTTCCTGTCGGCGACGCCGTAAGGGCCCGGAACCAGAGCGCCGACGAACCGGTGAACCTGGAGGCGAAGAGCTCTGGATAGCGGGCGACGAGCTGGCGATTCCGCTCGACATCGCGGACAACCCAGCAGCTGAAGACACGGTACGGACGGTCACCACCGAGCGCAATCGCCAGCTCGGCGGCCTCGGCCCGCTTGCGGTTCGTGCTCCGGATCGCCCCGCCGAGGTCGCCGAACGTGTTCCAGCACTCGACCAGGATCAGCAGCCGGGAGCGGTCGTCACGCAGGCCGACATCGGTCGAACGGCTGGGGTCCGACGGTCGGCTCGGGAGCTCGAAGCGTGCCTTGATAGCCGGCTCGCCGGCCCAGGCGGAGTGACAAGCTCCTGGATCGCCAGGTGCCCGGCGTCGGCCGGTTCCTCTCGGGCATCGCGCCGCAGCTCGATCCGCATCGGTCGGTCAACGGCGAGAGCGAGCCGCTGCCAGGCGTCGAGCGTGTGGCCGCCGCCCCGCCCGCGCTCGATTGTCCCCACGGTCGCTCGGCCGACACCCCAGCCCGGGCCCCGAATTGCCCCTGGGTCCAACCCCGTCGGAGGCGGGCGGTCATGAGTTCCGACACCGAGCGCGAGCCACCTGTTCCAGGTTGACCCGCGCCGCCTCGCTGGGCAGGTGCGGGATGCTTGAGCTTGGTCATGCTCGCTGCATGATCATTCCCTGGGCTTGGCCGGGCGATTACGTCTCGATCGATGTGACCTGCGGGTACGCGAGGCGACCTCGTCGCCCGGCTGAGCACGAACTCCGGGCCTCACTTGGCCGTGTCCCGAGGTGATCGAGCCAAAGTCCGAACCTTAGGGACCTCGTTGCCCTTGGAATGCTCATGCAGCGAGCACGGCAAGAGCGAACGGTGGCCGGGGACGATCAGCTGGTTCAGGCGGCCAAAGCACCGTGATCTGCGCCTAGCGTCCATGCACCCGGACGCCGCGCCTCTAGGGACGCTCGGCAGAGGGGGCCACACGGGGCGGCCAGCGCAAGGCCACGAGGCGCTCGGGAGGGCCGCCACGGAACCCCGGGCGCGGGGCGCGGTTACCTCGTCCGGGGGAAGCCCAGGTCGACCGTCGAGGTGCCCGGATCGGGCCAGCGGGCCGTGACGACCTTCGCCCGGGTGTAGAACGTGATCCCGTCCGGCCCGTACATGTGGCGTGTCGCCGAAGAGTGAGGCCTTCCAGCCGCCGAACGAGTAGTAGGCAACCGGGACCGGGATCGGCACGTTGATCCCGACCATCCCGACGTTGCAGTCGAACTGGAACTGGCGGGCGGCCCCGCCGTCGCGGGTGAAGATCGCCGTGCCGTTGCCGTACGGGTTGTCGTTGACGAGCTGCGAGCGCCTCGGCATAGGTTCCGACCCGGACGACCCCCAGGACCGGCCCGAAGATCTCGTCGCGGTAGCAGTCCATCTCGGCGTCACGTCGTCGATCAGCGAGGCACCGAGGAAGAAGCCGTCCCCGCTGTAGGCGGCATCCGAGGCGGCCGTCGACGACGACGCGTCGCCCCCTGGGCGGCCCCGCTGTCGAGGTAGCCGGCGACCCGATCGCGATGCTCGCGGGTGATCAGCGGGCCCATCTCGGACGCGGCATCGGACCCCGGCCCGACCTTGATCTTCGGCAGCCGGGCCGAGATCGCCGAGACGAGCGGATCGGCCACCTCGCCGACGGCGACGACGACCGAGATCGCCATGCAGCGCTCGCCGGCCGAGCCGTAGCCGGCCGAGACCGCGGCGTCGGCGGCCATCTCGATGTCCGCGTCGGGCAGGACGACCATGTGGTTCTTCGCCCCGCCGAGGGCCTGGACGCGCTTGCCGTGGCGGGTGCCGGTCTCGTAGATGTAGCGGGCGATCGGGGTCGAGCCGACGAAGCTCAGGGCGGCGATGGCGGGATGCTCGAGGAGCCGGTCGACGGCGACCTTGTCGCCCTGGACGACGTTGAAGACGCCATCGGGCACGCCCGCCTCGGCCAGCAGCTCGGCCAGCAGGATGCGAGGCCGACGGGTCCTTCTCGGACGGCTTGAGGATGAACGTGTTGCCGCAGGCCAGGGCGTTGCCGAACATCCACATCGGGACCATCGCCGGGAAGTTGAACGGGGTGATCCCGGCCACGACGCCGAGCGGCTGGCGGATCTGGTAGACGTCGACGCCGCTCGAGACCTGCTCGCTGAAGCCGCCCTTCAGGAGCTGCGGCACGCCGCAGGCGAACTCGAGGTTCTCGAGGCCGCGGGCCACCTCGCCGAGCGCGTCGGACGGCACCTTGCCGTGCTCGGCGGTGAGCAGCGCCGCGATGTCCCGGCGGTGGGCTCTCGACGAGGTTCCGGATGCGGAACAGGATCTCCTGCGCTTCGAGAGCGACGTCGCCCGCCAGGCCGGGAACGCGGCGGCCGCAGCGGCGACGGCCCGATCGACGTCCTCGACCGAGGCGAAGTCGACGCGCCGGGCAACCGCCCGGTTGCCGGGTTGAAGACCGGGCCGGAGCGACCCGAAGGTCGCGGCCGACGCGTGCGCCGCCGATCCAGAGGCCGACGGACTCGGAGGTGCTCGTCGCAGCGACGCGGCGGAGTCTGCCGTGGCTCGGCGACCTGGGTCATGGTGCGTCCCTCTCGTGGGCTGGGCCGAGCTCGCGTGCTGGCCGGCCGGTGACTCGACGACCGGCAATGGGCTGCTCGGCGTCGTGCTCATCGATGGTAGCAGGGCGCCGGCTCGAACGACGACCAGGCCGACGAGCGCGAAGGTCAGCAAGGACCCGAGTCGAATGAGCTGCTCCACCTCGCAGCCCGGCCAGGACAGCCGCGTCCCGCCACGGTGAACGCGACGCTGAACCGGACGATCGCCCAGCCCCCGAGCGCGCAGCAGGAAGCGCCGGCCGTCGCGCCGAGCGGAACGGCGCCGAGGATCGGCCAGGACAAGGAGGACGAGGAGGAGGATGCCCGATCGCCGATCGCCTCGTAGACCTGCGCCGGGACTGCGGCGGGCAGCTCCGGGCCGAGCGACGCCCCACGGGCCCGGGCCGAGGTAGGCCGTCGCCCAGCTCGGCGTCCGAAACGAGGCCCTGCCCGCTGCCGCCCCGAGGACGCTGGGCAAGCTTGCCCAGCCCGAGTCCGAGCAGCAGCCCGAACGGCCGCGAGATCGAGCCAGCGCCCGATCGGCGCCTCGAGCAGGCGGGCCACGTAGATCCCGGTGAGCGTGCCCGAGGACGACCGCACCGAACAGGGCCAGGCCGCCGCTCGAGGGATCGATCGACCAGGGCCGGGTTCGCCTGGTAGTAGTCGAGGTGGAGCGAGGACGTAGGTCAGCCGGCCGCCGATCACGGCCCCGGGAACGATCCCGAGGACGATGAACAGCAGGTCGTCGCGGCGGGCCGGCGCGCGCCGCCGG
This sequence comes from uncultured Chloroflexia bacterium, assembly GCA_963697135.1. Taxonomy (GTDB): domain Bacteria; phylum Chloroflexota; class Limnocylindria; order Limnocylindrales; family CSP1-4; genus Palsa-1033. The sequence goes on from CAVOMZ010000013.1 coordinate 46,582, forward strand.
CCGTCGCGGACTGCGTCCGGCGACGCCGGGCGGTCGCTGCGAGCGCCAGGAACGACCGCCGCGGCGATGCCCAGCGTCTCCCAGCGAACGGCCTGGCCCGCGACGCGCAGGTAGGGATCGAAGGTCAGCTGGATGACGGCAGGCTGCACAGTCAGCTCAGCGTAGCAAAGGGCGATCTGCCGGCGGGCCGGCCAGCTGATCACTGTCGTCCAGCCGACAGCTCGGCTGTCAATGGTTGCTCGCGCAAGCCAGTGCGCGAGAGGAACGGCCGGCGATGCACTGAGGACCGGACTCGGCTCCTATGCGAGGGCGCCGCCGGATGCCGGTCCACCAACGCCTCCGCCCAGCTCTGCGCCGAAGTGCCTCAGAGCTCCGCCAGCTTGTCGACCAGCTCGCGAACCGCCGCGGCCGAATGGTCGAAGGCCGCTTGCTCGTCGGGCCGCAGCTCGATCTCCAGGACCCGCTCGAGGCCGCGCGCACCGAGGATCGCCGGGACGCCGACGAAGAGGTCCGTCGTGTGGAACTCGCCCTTGAGCAGGACCGCGCAGGGCAGGACCCGCATGCCGGTCGCGCAGGATCGCGTCGACCATCTCGAACGTCGAGGCCGCCGGGGCGTAGTAGGCCGAGCCGGTCTTGAGCAGGGCGACGACCTCGGCTCCCCCGTTCGCGGTTCGCTCGCTCAGCGCCGCGACCCGCTCGGCGCTCATCAGCTCGGTGATCGGCACGCCGGCGACGGTCGAGTAGCGCGGCAGCGGGCACCATCGTGTCGCCGTGGCCGCCCAGGACGAAGGCGTGGGTATCCTCGACGGAGACGCCCAGCTCCTCGGCGATGAACGTAGCGGAAGCGGGCCGAGTCGAGGACGCCGGCCATGCCCGAGGACACGCTCCCGGGGAAAGCCCGACGCCTCGAGTGCCACGTGGCACATCGCGTCGAGCGGGTTCGTGACGATGATCAGGATCGCGTCGGGCGAGTGGGCGGCCGCCTGCTCGACGACCGAGCGGACGATCCCGGCGTTCTTCGCCAGCAGGTCGTCGCGGCTCATCCCGGGCTGGCGGGCAAGGCCCGAGGTGACGACGACGATCGTCCGAGCCGGCCGTGTCGGCGTAGTCGTTCGTGCCGGTGATCCGGGCGTCGTGGCCGACGACCGGGGCCGCCTCGGCCAGGTCGAGGCCCTTGCCCTGGGGCAGCCCCTCGACGATGTCGATCAGGACGACGTCGGCCAGGCCGGCCTCGGCGATCCGCTGGGCGGTCGTTGCGCCGACGTTGCCGGCGCCGACGACGGTCACCTTGTGGCGGCCCATCAGGTCCTCGCTCCCTTCGTTCGATGCTGGCGGTCGCGACCTCAGTCGTCGATCCGCGGCCCGGCCGAGCGGATCCCCGGGCCGACGCTCGCTCGGCGTATGCCTCGAAGTTGGCGGCGAACATCCGCGGCGAGCTTCGCGGCCGCACGATCGTACGCGTCGCGGTCCTGCCACGTGTTGCGCGGCTGGAGGAACTCGGACGGCACATCCGGGCAGGTCGCCGGCACGGCCAGCCCGAAGCGCGGCGTCGACGTTCGTCTCGACGTCGCTCGAGCTGGCCGTTGAGCGCGGCCCGGACCATCGCCCGGGTGTGGCCGATGTTCATCCGCTCGCCGGTCCCGTACGGTCCGCCGGTCCAGCCCGTGTTGACCAGCCAGACGGGCACGTCGCCAGCGGCCCAGGCGCTCGACGAGCAGGCGCGGCGTACTCGGCCGGATGGCGCGGCATGAACGGCGCTCCGAAGCAGGTCGAGAACGTTGCCTTGGGCTCCTTGACCCCGATCTCGGTGCCGGCCAGCTTGGCGGTGTAGCCGCTGAGGAAGTGGTACGCGGCCTGGTCATGGGTCAGCCGGGCGATCGGAGGCAGGACGCCGAACGCGTCGGCGGTCAGCAGGACGACGTTGCGCGGCTGGCCGGCGATCCCGGTCGGGTCGGCGTTGCCGATGAATTCGAGCGGGTAGGCGCCCCGGGTGTTCTCGGTGAAGCGATCCGAGTCGAGGTCGAGCTCGCGGGTGGCCGGGTCGAGGTCGACGTTCTCGAGGATCGTCCCGAAGCGGCGGGTGGTCTGGAAGATGTCCGGCTCGTACATCGGCGAGAGGCGGATCGTCTTGGCGTAGCAGCCGCCCTCGAAGTTGAAGACGCCGTCGTCGCCCCAGCCGTGCTCGTCGTCGCCGATCAGGCTTCGCTCGGGATCGGCCGAGAGGGTCGTCTTGCCGGTTCCCGAGAGGCCGAAGAAGATCGCCGGGTCGCCGGCCTGGCCGACGTTGATCGCCGAGTGCATCGGCAGGATCCCCTCGTCGGGCAGGAGGTAGTTCATGACCGTGAAGGCGCCCTTCTTGATCTCGCCGGCGTACTCGGTGCCGACGATGATGATCTCCATCCGCTGGAGGTGGACGAGGATCGCCGTCTCGGTCCGGGTGCCCTCGCTGGCCGGGTCGGCCTTGAACGAGGGCACGTTGATGATCGTGAAGTTCGGGCGCGAAGGCGGCCGAGCTCGTCCGGACGACGGCCGGCGGAACAGGTTGCGGGCGAAGATGCTCGCCCAGGCCGTCTCGGTGTAGACCCGCAGCGAGCGGCGGTGGCCGGGTGCGGCGCCGATGAACAGGTCCTGGGCGTAGATCGGGCGGCTGCGCCGTGTAGGCCAGCAGGCGCGCGCGCAGCCGCTCGTAGTGCTCCTCGGAGATCGGCCGGTTGACGGCGCCCCACCAGATCTTGGCCTCGCTCGATGGCTCGCGGACGATGAACTTGTCCTCCGGCGAGCGGCCGGTGTGGCGGCCGGTCCGGACGACGAGCGGGCCCTCGGCGGCGAGGAGGCCCTCGCCCGCCCGGATCGCGTCCTCGTACAGCTCGGCGGTCGACAGGTTTGAGCGCAGCGACGCTGCCGATCGACGCCGATGTCCTGCGCGGATGACTGGGTGGGACTCACGATCTACTCCCGTTCGGCGGCAGCCCGCATCGAGCCAGGCCGATCCAGCTGGGATGGTGTCGCTCGACCGGCCGCGCGTACCTCGGGCCGTCGGCGAGGCGGCGGACGGGGAGTCGGCTTTCGCAGTCCGGGACATCCTACATCCGAAACCCGGCAAGGTTGCCATCAGGTTGCGGGCCCGTCCGCGAGGTTGCGGTGCGCCGGTGCCCCTGGCTGCTCCAGGCGTCAGGGCGTTGTAGCTGACGTTCACGACCGGGATGTAGCCCTGCACGTTGGGCTGCCAGGTCAGGCCCTTGCCGACCGTGCCGTACAGGCTGCCCTCGCCGACCAGGAAGATCGCCGGCGGATCCGCCTGGGCCATCGACCGCGATCTGGCGCAGGATCGCCACCCGGTCGGCCCCGTAGTCGTCCGTCGGCAGGCCGGCCTGCTGGTTGATCAGGGCATCGACCGCGGGGTTGTCGTAGCGGCTGAGGTAGCCCTTCGAGTAGACCCACAGGTAGAGCTCGGTGTTCGGGTCGACCGGGAAGCCCAGGCGGGCCGCCGCGCATCGGGTTCGTGTCGCCCTTGCCCCAGGCATCGTTGAACTGGTCCAGCTCGGCCGGCTTCAGGGTGACCTGGACGCCGACATTGGCGAGCATCGCCGCGACCGCCTCGTAGATCGACCGGTCGTCGCAGGTGCAGGTGTCCATGTTCACGGCGAATCCGTTCGGGTAGCCCTGCTGGGCGAGGATCTGGCGGGCCTGGGCCGGATCGAACGGGATCGCCGGCAGGCTCGGATCGAAGCCCTTGTCGCCGCTGACCCAGAGCGAGTTCATCGGCTCGCCGTAGCCGTCGAGGAGCGTCGCGACGAGGGTCTTGCGATCGATCGCCATGTTCAGCGCACGGCGCACGGCGGGGTTGGCGAGGGCGGCGATCGCGGTCGCCTGGTCGCCCGGGTTCTTGGCCAGGTTGCCGCCCTTGTCGGTGGTCAGCCAGATCGCCAGCGAATGGGCATCGGACAGGTAGACCGCCTGGTCGCCGGCGGCCTTGACCTGGGCGGCCTGGTCGAGGTGGCAGGTCCTCCATGATCTGGATCCCGCCGGTGGCCAGCTCGCTGATCCGGGTCGCGGCATCGGGGATCGGCCGGAAGATCACGGTCTGGCCACGAGGGGCTTGCCCCGCGGGCTGTTCCAGTAGTCCGGATTCGCCTCGAGGGTGATGTGGTCGTCCTTCACCCACTCGACGAACTTGAACGGGCCGGTCCCGATCGGCTTCAGGGCGAAGCCGGCGTCGCCGACCTGGGCGTAGTACTGGGGCGGCACCATCTGGAGCGTCCCCAGGTTGCCAAGCAGGCCCGAGTCGGGCTGCGTTCAGGTGCAGCTTCACCGTCAGGGGATCGACGACCTCGACGCTCGCCAGCGAGGCGAAGTTCGAGGCGAAGGCCGAGTTGAGGCGGTGCTGTCGCCGACCGGGTAAGGCGTGCTCGTTGCCGGATCGATGTCGGCGATTCGATAGAGCGAGAAGCGGACCGCCGCCGCATCGAACGGCTCGCCGTCCTGGAACTTCACCCCGGGATGGAGCTTGAGCTCGAGCGTCTTCGCGTCGGGCGACGTCCACGAATTGGCCAGGCCGGGGCCCAGCGAGCCGTCCGGAGCGATCGTGACCAGGGTGTCGAAGATCGCGTACATGACCGAGAAGCCGGCGTTCTGGTAGACCCGGTAGGGATCCATCGACTCGGCGTCGGCCGACAGGCCGATCGTCAGGGTCCCGGTCGGCTGCCGGAGCTTGACCGACCGGCGTGGCTGCGCTGGCACCCGGGCTGCCGGACGCTCGCGCCGGCGCTGCCGGCCCACAGGCGCCGACGAGGGCGCGATGACGACGGCCGCCAGGGCCGGCAGCGAGCCGGCCGCGGCGCTGGCGCGGGCACGGCCTCGCGGCCGGCAGTCGGGCTGGATCGATCATCGCGCCTCGTCACCTCAGTCCAGGCTTCGGGGCGATCCGAACTCGTGGCGGGCACGTCCGGCGGACGCGATCGCGCCACGGCCTTCTTCCATCCGGACTGTACCGTCGGCTCCGTCTGCGATCGCCTCGCTCGGCGACCGTCGGATCTGCTGGCACCCGTCGATCGACGGGCCGCTCGTGGGCTCCCCGGGCCAGTCGACCCGGGACTACCACCGGTCGGGAATCGCACCCTGCCCCGAAGGCCGGTCCCGAATGTAGCACGAGTGGCCGAGTCACCATCGGCCGGCCGGTGGCGACTCGGATTCGGTCAGGTTGCCATCCGTTCTCGCGATTGCCAGGTCGAAGCGGCCAGCCGATGGAACGCGCCGGCGAGGGCCGGGTAGAGGCCGACGTAGGCGGCAAAGGCCTCGTCGTAGACCGCCCTGGCGGCCGGATCCGGCGCGAGGCGTCGCTCGATCGCGAACATCGCCCGGGTCGCCGGCACGAGGTCCGGATAGGCCGCCGACGCCGGCCGCGGCCGCGATCGCGGCACCGAGCACGGCGGTCTCGGCGACCCGGGGCACGATCACCCAGGCCGGTGACGTCCGCCTTGAGCTGGTTCCAGGCGAGGCTCTGGGCCGGCCCGCCGCTGACCGGCAGCTCGTCGATCCGGGCCCCGGCCGCCGACGATCGGCTCGATCACGTGGCGGAGGGCGAGGGCCGAGGCCTCGACGACGGCCCGGACCAGGTGGCCGCGGGTGTGACCGAGGGTCAGGCCGACGAAGGCGCCCCGGGCCTCGGGGTCCCAGATCGGCGAACGCTCGCCGGCGAGGTAGGGCAGGAAGACGAGGCCGTCCGAGCCCGGCGGCAACGGCGGCGGCCTCGGCCAGGAGGCCCTCGATCTGCCCGGAGGCCTCTCCGGCTGCGGTCGCCGCCGACTACGTCCACGATCCGGCCAGCCAGTCGAGCGCCTTGCCCGTCGCGTTCATCGCGCCGCCCAGGACCCACGGGCCGGCGAATCGGGCGCGGGTGCGCAGAACGAGCGCCGGGCATCGTCGAGCGCGCCGATCGGCGTAGACGGCGAAGCCGCCCGAGGTGCCCCCGGTGTCGACGGCATCGCCCGCCTCGAGCAGGCCCGCCCCGAAGAAGCTGGCGTAGGCGTCGACCATCCCGGCCACGACCGGCGTCCCGGCGGCCAGGCCCAGCTCGGCAGCCGGTCCCGGCAGCAGGCGCCGATGACCTCGCCCGCCGCGATCACCGGAGGCAGGCGATCGATCCGCAGCCCGGCGGGGGCGACATCGGCGGGATCGGCCCGGAGCTGGCCGGCGAGGCGGGTCTCGGCCGCGACGCCGGTCATCCGGCAGGCGACCGCCTCCCAGGCAGTTGAGGTACCAGCGCGCCGTGGCCAAGCGCCTCCGGCGTCGTGGCGCTCCAGGTGGAGCGCCGCCGGCAGGACCCCGAGCTCCCAGCTGAAGCGGCCGGTCAGCGCTGACCAGCTCGTCGACCTCGGCCGCTGGACCGCGTGTCGAGCCAGGTCACGGCCGGGCCGGTCGCGACGCCCGGCGCATCGGTCGGAACGAGGGTCGGACCCTGGCCGACGCAGCAGATCGCGACGACCCCGGCCGCCGCCGGGTCGCCGCGAGCTCCGTCCGGCCGGCCAGCTGCCGAATCGTCTCGGCGATCGCCGCCCACCAGGCGTCCGGATCCTGGCGCGGCCACGCCCGCGCCGCGGCCGGTCGGTCGGGTAGCCGGCCCGGGCCAGCCCGACCAGCCGGCCGTCGATGGCGAACAGGCCGGTCTTGACCTCGGTCGTGCCCAGGTCGATCGCCAGGACGACGGATGTCGACGCGGTCCTCACCCGGCGGCCCCGCCGGGAGCCCGGTCGCGGCCGACCCGGGCATCGGCCTCGAGGGCCCAGGGCATCGTCCGGAGCCGAGTCCGGCAGGATCGGCCGCCAGGCGCGATAGCCGGCCGTCAGCCAGGCCGATACGAGCCGCCGGCCCGGACCCCAGGGCAGGCCGTAGCCCGCCCGGATCGTGTCCGGGCAGGAGCCCGATCGCGGGCCACATCGTCCAGGCGTAGAGGTCCGGCGGGAGGCTCGCCAGGCGCGGATGGAGCGGGCCGAGCGGCGGCCGCAGGATCGACGCCGGCCAGGTCCCGGGCGGTCGGGCCGACCTGACCGGTCCGCCCGGGCCGATCATCGCGGCGAGGTAGCCTCGAACGACGTCGATATCGGCAGGGAGGAGCCCGGCCGGGACGCCGAAGGCCCGCCCGATCGGCAGCGTCTCGTCGTAGAAGGCGGCCCGCTCGGGCAGCGACAGCGGGCCGATCCAGCGTTCATTGGCGACGAGGGTCGCGTCGATCAGGGTCGCGTGGACCCACAGGGTCAGGTCCGGATCGCGAGCGGCGTAGCGGTCGCCAAAGGCATCGGCGGCCGGCAGGATCGACGACCCGGCCGGCGATCGCCCGATGGAGCTGGTTCAGCCGGGCGGATCTCGGCTCGGGCCTGGGAGGTCGTCCCGTAGACGATCGTCAGGTAGCTCCGGAGCGTCGCCCGCAGGCGGCGCCAGGGGTCGGTCCGGAAATCGCTGTGCTGGGCGACCCCCTCGGCAACGAGCGGATGGGCGATCTGCATCAAGCAGGGCCCGCGGGCCGGCCCCGAGCAGCAGGGTCGCTTCGCGGCTGAGCCGCCAGGCCTGGCTGTCCGGCCCGTACAGGCCGGGATCGGTGATCCGACCGGTCGAATCCTGCGCATCGCCTGCGGCGCGTGATCGTGCGAACATCGGCAGCATCGTAGCGGCCCGGGTCGCCGACCAGCCCGGGCGAGGGATGGAGAGGGACGTGACGACCGACATCGTGACCGGGACCGAGGCTGGATCGAGCGAGCGACCGGAGGTGGACGCCTGCGAGCGACGCGGCCGAGCGCCACGCCCGGCCGAGCTGGGGCGCCGATTTCGACCCGGATCGACTGGCCCTCCTCGAGTTCCGGATGTGGAAGGCCTACTACCGACGCCAGCCGGCCCGCCTGTTCGGCCTCCTCGTCCAGGCCCTTCGGGAGCAGGCCCGGTGTCTCGTGGCCCCGGGCGGTCTACGCCGCCGGCGCTGCTGACCAAGGCCGCGGTCGGGTTCAGCCGCTCGACCGGCGACTACGAGCGGTTCGCCCCCGACGTGGCCCGCGGCTACCGGGCCCTCGGCCTGCCGGAGTCGGTCGACCTCGACACGGTCGCCCGCGAGGAGCTCCGCTGGTGGGTCGTCCGGCGCGAGATCGGCCTGGCCGCCGGGACTGCGGCCGGCGAGTCGATCGCCCGGCTGTACGCCGCGCTCTACAACGTCCCGCTCGATGCGGTCGGCGAGGCGGGCCGCCTGCGCGGGCTGGCAGCCGAGGTCCGCGATCGGGGCGCCACCGCCGATCCGGATGGCCCGGCCGGTGAGGGCGCCGCCTACTGGCCCGAGGTCGCCCGGCTGCTCGGCGCGTCGTATCGGAGCCTGAGCCGGGCCGTTCGCCTGGCTTCCGCTAGCGCTCGGGCGGTCTGCGGTCTAGCGCTCGGGCGGCCTCCGGCCGACGAGCCACCAGGCGCCCGGGAAGAGCGCCGCGGCGACCAGGATCTTCAGGGCGTCGATGACCAGGAACGGGGTCACTCCGGCGGCGATCGCACCGGCCAGGTCGAGGCCCGTCGACGGCCATCAGCCAGGGCACGCCGAAGGCGTAGATGACGAGGTTGCCGACCGTGAACATCGCGATCGCGCCGAGGACGTTGCGGTCCCAGCCGAGCTCGGCCAGGCGGCCCACGATGGCGGCGGCGACGACGAACCCGACGAGGTAGCCGCCGGTCGCCCCGAGGACGATCTGCCCGCGAGCTGATCCCGATGATCCGCTCGATCCCATGGGCGTGTTCTGCATACACCGGCAGGAAGAAGCCCAGGACGACGTAGAGGAGCGTGGCCAGGGCGCCGCGCTTCGAGCCGAGGGCGCCTCCGACGAGCAGGACGCCGAGCGTCTGGCCGGTGATCGGCACCGGCTGGCGGAGGATCACGAACTGGGCGGTCAGGGCGATGAACAAGGCCCCGGCGATGATCATCGCCAGGTGTCGGGCCCGGGTGCTGATCCGCTCGCCGAGGCTGACGGGCACGAGGAAGTCACCGATCGTGATCCCCCGCTCGGCGGCCGGCAGGCGGTTGAGGCGCGGGGATGCGATCAAGTCGGGATCTCCAGCCGGCCACCATCTGGGGGGTGACGACGGCCCGAGTCTAGCAGGCCAGGCGGGCGGCCTATTCGAACTGGACGGCCCGGACGATCGAGATCCGGCTGGCCATCCGGGCCGGCTGGAACGCCGCCAGCATCGAGACCCCGATCCCGAAGACGGAGGCGAGGACGATCGTCGACCAGGGGATCGTGATGCCCCCGGCCGGTCCGGCCAGGCCGGCCACGCTGCCGAGGACGAAGCCGAGGATCACCCCGCAGATGCAGCCCAGGAACGCTCCGACGAGGCCGAGGATGCCGGCCTCGACCACGACCATCCGCCAGACCTGGCGCCGGGTCATCCCGCCGGCCCGCAGGATGCCGATCTCGCGGACCCGTTCATAGACGTTCATCGTCAGGGTGTTGATGATCCCCAGTCCGGCGATCAGGACGGCCAGCAGGGCGAGCATGTCGAACAGGCCGAAGACGCGCCCAAAGGCATCGCTGATCGCGCCCTCGATCCCGCTCAGCGGCGTCGGCTGGAGGGCCAGCCCGGTGGCAGCGGCGACCAGGGCCGGTCCGGCCGAGTCGGCCGCACCCGGGGCATAGCGGATCGCAAAGGCATCCGCCCCGAGGACGCCGAAGTGATCCGTGGCGTCGGACCAGCCCAGCAGGATCGACTCGCCCGACTGGCCGGGCAGGCCGCGATCGACGATCCCGACGACTCGCTCCTCGACGGCGTGGCCGTCGCCCACGGCAAAAGCGAGCGTGTCGCCGACCTGCAGGCCGAACTCGGCCGCGATCGCCTGGGGCACGATCGTCGAGCCACCGGCGTCGAGGGCCGTGAGCGCCGCTCGACGGTCGCCGGCCAGGAAGGTCAGCCGGCCGTCGGCGGCGAGGTCCGAGCCGGCCAGGGCCGCAGCATCGAGGCGGACCCCCCGGAAGGCGACTCCGAACCGGGCGATCGGGCTGACCCGGGCCACCCCGGGAATCGCTGCCAGCTGGGCGGCGACTCCCTCGTCGGCGGCGATCGGCCGGATCGAGGTGGCCACGAGGTCGCCCGGGATGACGTCGCCCAGCCAGCCAGCCGTGGCCGCCTTGGCCTGGCCGGCCAGGCCGCCGAGGGCGACGATCATGGCCAGCCCGATCGTGAGAGCACCGACCGTGAGCGCGGTGCGCTTCCGATCCCGGACCAGCGAGCCCTGCGAGAGGCGCACCTCCGCCGGCAGGAACAGGCCGAATGGCCAGCCGGCGACACGCCCGAGCGGGCCGAGGATGAGCGGGGTGAGCAGGGTGACGGCCAGGAGGATCGCGTACACGAGCATCGGCCGGAGGATCGTGCCGGTACCTGCCCCGCCGGGGCCGTTCGACCCGAAGCCGACCGGCAGGATGGCCAGGCCGGCGACGCCGATCGTCACCACCACGGCCACGAACCAGCGAGCCTGGCCGGTCATCGACTGGCGGGTCGCGATCGACGGGCGAAGCGTTTCGATCGTCGTGATCCGGCCGGCGCGAACGGCCGGCTCGAGCGCCGCGGCGAGCGTGACGAGGAGGCCGACGGCCGCGGCCACGACGACGCCCAGGGGCGGCACGAGCGGTCCATCGATCGGGACGTTGTCGCCCAGCGACCCGACGCTGCTCGCGATCAGGCTCGACAGGCCGTAGCCGAGGACCAGCCCGAGGACCGAACCGGCCACCCCCAGGATCAAGGCCTGGCGCAGGACGAGGCGATGAACCTGGCTGCGGGTCGTGCCGGCCGCCCGGAGAAGACCGATCTCGCGGACCCGCTCGGCGAGGGTCATCGACAGCGTGTTGAAGATGAGGAACGCGCCCCCGAACAGGGTCACCGCGGCAATCAGGGCGGTGATCGCCTGGAATCCGTTGGTCGAGGCCTGGAGCGTCTCGGTCAGGTCGGCCCGGTCGGACAGGACGTACGGCTCGAAGGTGAGCCGCTGGTCGAGAGCGTCGGCCACGCCGTCGGCGGTCGCTCCGGGGGCCAGGGCGAGGTCGACCCAGCTCGCCCCGCGAGCGCCGAACAGGGCGGCGGTCGCGCTCAGCGGGATCACCACCGCCCGGCCGGCCGCGGTCGGATCCGGCCCGGCGTTGGCCAGCAGGCCGACGACCTGGAACGAGACCGGACCGCTCGCCCCGAGCAGGGTGACCGTGCCCCCAACGGGCAGGCCCAGGTCGCGGGCAAGGGCGGCCGGGACGAGGGCCGGCGGAGGTTCGACGGAGAGGTGGCGGACCGGCGTTCGCCGCGCATCGGGCGTGGTCACCGGCGCGTTCGGCAGGGCGTTGCCCGCCGACAGGCGCAGGTCGTGGACGCCCTGCGCCTGGCCGCCGACGACCTGGCCATCGATCGCCGGGTCGATCCCGATCACGCTGACCGGAGCGGCGTAGGCGGTGGCCGGGCCAACGCCGGGGGCGAGGGGATCCCGCTGGAGGTAGGTGCGCTGCTCGAGGACCGGAGCGGCGACGGCCACCCCGGGGGTCGTCCGGATCGCGTCGATCGAGGCGTCGGACAGGCCCTGCTCCTCGAACGCCCCGACGCGCAGGTCGGCCTGGCCCATCACGTCGTTGACCGTCCGGCCGATGCCGGCCTCGATGCCCGCGTTGGTGGCCAGGGCGGCGAACAGGACGGCCACGCCGAGGGCGATCCCGATCGTCGACAGCGCGGTCCGGAGCGGTCGAGCCCGCAGGCTGCGCCAGGCGAACGGCGCCAGGCCGGTCATCAGAGCCCGAGCTGGGCGAGCCTGGCGATCAGGGGTCCAGCCGAGTGGTCGGATCGCCGGCCGAGGATGATCTCATCCCGAATCCGGCCGTCCTGGACGACCTCGACCCGATCGGCATAGGCCGCCGCCTTCGCGTCGTGGGTCACCAGGATGATCGTCTGGCCCCGCTCGTTGCACGATCGCCAGAGTGCCTCGAGGATCTCGAGGCCGGTCGTGAAGTCGAGGTTGCCGGTCGGCTCGTCGGCCAGGACCAGGGCCGGTCGGTTGACCAGGGCCCGGGCGATCGCCACCCGCTGCTGCTCGCCGGCCGACAGCTGGTCGGGCCGATGGCGTTGCTTGGCGGTCAGGTCGACCAGCTCGAAGACGTCCCGGATCCGGTCGGCGGCGGTCCCCCGGCGGGGATCCTGGCCCGCGATCGTGAACGGCAGCCCGACGTTCTCGACCGCGTTGAGGAGCGGGATCAGGTTGAAGAACTGGAAGACGAAGCCGGTCTGGTCGCGGCGCAGGCGGGTCGCCGCCTCGTCGCCCAGGCCGCCGATCGCCTGGCCGCCCCAGATCACCTCGCCGCTCGTCGGCCGGTCGAGGCCGCCGAGGATGTGCAGGAGGGTGCTCTTGCCCGAGCCGCTCGAGCCCATCAGGGCCACGAACTCGCCTGGCTGGACGGTCAACGAGACGCCTCGCAGGGCCTCGACCCGGGTCTCGCCCAGGGCATACGTCTTGGTCAGGTCGCGCGCTTCAAGGATCGGTTGAGCCAGGGCCATGATCGCCTCGCCTAGTTGCCGAAGAACAGGCCGGCGATGCCCGCTGCGATCGATTCGAGGAGCCCCTGGGGGGCCGGCGGATCACCGACCCGGAGCGAGGCCGGGCCGGTCAGGGCCACTTCGCCCGAGGGCGCCGGCGTTGCCCCGAGCGAGGCGCGTCGGAGTCGGGCTCGGGGTTGGGGCCAGCGGTGGGTGCGCTGCTCGGGGTCGGGCTCGGAGTCGGGCTCGGCCTCGGGCGTCGGCGTGGGCGCGGCCTTGGGCTTGACCGGGGCCGGCTTGGGCGTCGGCTTCGGCTTGGACTTCACCGGCTTCGGGGGGCTCGACACCGAGCCGCACTTGTCGGCGAACACGACGGACCACATCTTCTTGCCGTCGGCGCCCTTGTAGGCCCCGATCCCCACGACGTCCCAGGCCGGGCCGAGGATGTTCTGGCGATGGTCGGGCGAGTTCATGAACATCGTCTGGATCTCGGCCGTCGACTGGTCGTCGGGATAGTTGTTCCAGCCGATGTTCTCGCCGGCCAGCTTGAAGCAGTAGCCGTCGTTGCTCATCACGTCGAAGACCGTGTGCCCGTCGGGCGGGATCTGGTGCGAGAAGTAGTTCCGGACGATCATGTCCTTGGCCCGGGCACGGGCCAGCGAGGCCAGCGTGGAGTCCCAGTGGAGCGACTTCAGGCCGGCCGAGGCGCGGGCCTGGTTGGTCAGCTGGAAGAGCTGCTGCTCCGAGCTCGAGCTGAACGCGTTGCTGCCCCAGGCGAACGCGGTCACCGGCAGGGTGAGCGCCAGGCCGACCGCCAGCACGAACGCGGCGAATGGCAGCCGGGCGGTCGATCGAATCGAGTTCAAGGCGGGTCCTCGAGGTTCGCGCCGCGGCTGGGGCCCGCGACCTGCTGAACGTACGGCCCGGCCAGCCGATTCGGGAGCCGCGCGATGGTCCGGGGTGGCCCGAACTGGGGTACCGGTGCTGCCCTGTCCAGCGGCAGCGGCCGGCGTCCGTGTGGACCGGCCGGGCGAGGGCCGCCGCTCACGCCGTTCGCCTGTGGACGCCCACGGGCCCACCTTGCGCTGGGCCGCGCTCGGCCCGTCGCGTGCTCTGGGCCCACGGACCACCTCGCGCCGGTCCGCGCTCGCTGCATGGTCATTCCACGCTCAACCAGATCGACAAGGCGGGTTCCGGCGCCAGGCGGAACGGGTAACGCACCGGTTCACGCTCAGATGAGGCGGGCTGCAGGTCGATCGAGCCTTCGGATCCGGGCCATCGAGGTCTTAGACCCAGGCCTTGTGCTCGGAGCGACCATGCAGCGAGCATCGACTGGGCCAAGCGCGTCACGGACGCCTCTTGGAACGTCCGAAACGTCGAGGACCCGGCCGAAGCCGGCGGGCTATACTGCCGATCCCTCGCGCTTGGTGGCCTTAGCTCAATCGGCAGAGCAGCGGATTGTGGTTCCGCAGGTTACGGGTTCGATTCCCGTAGGCCACCCCACTTCCCAGCACGGTTATGCGGCAGTGAACGGCAGCGGATTGGACCAACCTGGGTGTCCGTGCCTGTCGCATCGACAGTCGGCCTGGCGGCAACGTTCGGAGCAACCGGAACTCGAGGGCCAGGAAGGTGCTCGAGACTGATCGGACTCTGGACTCGTTCCGGTCGGCAATCGAGCCGAGTCGAAGAGGGGCGTCTTTCTGAATGGCAAAGGTTCTGCTGGTCGTCCTCAGCGCGGTGGCACTGGCGGGCTGCCAGGTCGGTATGCCCGCTGCGCCTGGGCCATCCGGGAGGTCCCTGCCGGCTGCCTCGTCACCGGTCGTGATCGCTCCGTCGGCTGCGCCAATCCCGACCGCGACGTCGTCTGCCGACTGCTACGAGCTCGCGAACCTCGCCGACGTGCAGGTCGATGTGTCGTTCGATCCAGGAGAGGACTCCTGTACAGCCAGCACCCCGCCGTCGGGGCCGCCCGCTGCTCAGGCCTCGTCCGCGCCGGCCGCCTCGTCCACGCCGGCCGCCTCACCCGCGCCGGCAGCTTCGTCAGCTCCAGTTGGGGCGGCCTCGCCCAAGCCCAGCCCGTGCGACCCGAGCCTGGACCTCTGCTTCAAGGCGCGGGTCATGCTGAACACATCCGGATCGGGTAGCCACATCATCGGCTGGACCCTGCGCCCGAGCGAGGACGGGGCCACGGTCGACCTGGCCTATTCGTACCGCTGCGCGAGCGGGAGCGGCAACTTCATCATCGAGACCTACCCGAGCGTTGCGCCGGACGAGTGGTTTATCAACGAGGTCGACGGCCAAGGGCAGGGGACGGTCGACAACACCGGCGAGATCCCCGGCTCGACCCGGATCCAGGTCAGCGGCGAGTGCTCCTGGACGATCAAGGTCACAGCCGAGCCGGATCCGTAATCTCATCGGGCCCTAGACGTGTCACCTTCGATCATCTTCGTCGGGGGGAACGTCGATGCCGCCTTCGTGGTTGCAGACTCGCAGAGGCGGGTCACCGCGGTGGGTCGATCGAAGGGCAGGGATCGAGCTCATCTGGCCTGGAGCAGATGAGGATGTTGGTCATGAGGCGCTCCGTCTGCGGCAAGCCGTCGTTGACCCGAAAGGTCAGGATCGGCACCGAGACCAGTGCGTCGCGGCCCGCCGGCGTCACCATCTCGAGCAGGATCGCGATCGCACCGTCCGAAGCCGAAAAGCTCTGCCCCGCCAACGGCGCATAGCCGGCCAGGTCCTCCGTCGACATCTCGGGCAGGCGGGCAAAACCGATGAACCCCGTGCGCATCGCATTCGAGCCCGCCACGAGCACCCGGTCGACGTCCGCGCTCTGCATGTCGAGGCGGAGGACCTGGACCCTGTCTCCCGGCTGGATCTCGAGCGGACCCCCAGCTTCGGCGAAGACATGCGTTCCCGGCATGGCGGCGCCCGATTCGCTGTCGGATGTGGACTGGTCGAAGTAGTCCGAGTTCGGAGCTCCCCAGCTCGCGATCCCGAGGAGCAGGACGAAGACGTAGATCGCCCGGCTCGTTGGCGGGTGGACCCGCTGTGCGCCGGTCGCCGCCTGCGTCATCGGAGGTCCGAGGCCTCAGCCAAGGGAGTGCGTGCGTACCTGAGCGGGCGGTCGCCGGGCGGCGGACACGGACGGTGGTCGCAACTGGCCCCCCGGCGCGGTCCGACTATCGGCCGTGGCCGACCTCTTCGGGTTCCTCGTACCACGAGACCCGCTCGCCGACCCTCGCCCGGAGCTTCCAGCGAGAGGACTTGCCGGCCGAGTCGATCGCCTGGCGAAGGGCCCCGATCTGGGCGATCACATCGAACTTCGGCGGCCGGCCGAACTCGAGCTCGCCCGGCTGCAGGCTGCCCGTGAAATAGCCCTCGAACTTGTCAAGGTTGCCGGTGAAGGTTCGCCACCAGCCCCAGTCGTTCGAGGTCAGGGACGTGATCCGGTCGACGTTGATCGTGCCGTCGTCGCCCTTGCCAAGCGGGTATTCGGACAGGAGGGCCAGCCCGTCCAGGATGTCCTTCCGGTTGATCTTGGCGATCTGGGCCTTCGAGAGGAGCATCTCGGCCAGGGGCACGGTCGGACTGTCGATGCCCAGTCGGTCGGCGAACTCGAACCGGTGGCACATCTCCATCCGGTCGATCAGGACATCCACCGGCCGCCTCCGGGCGGGGTCGACGAAGTACATCTGCTTGTGGCCGTACAGGGCGTTGTACTGCTTGTCGGCAGCGTAGCCGTGCTCGACGAGGAGGGCGGTCAGGGCCTTGCGATCCTTGCTCCGGGTGGCCAGGTCGATGTCGCGCCCGTCCCGATCGATCCGGGCGGTCCAGGTCGGACACCGGGCATGGAACGACAGCCCGCCCATCAGCCGGGCCTGGAGCCCGGCGGCGTTCGCCAGGGCGATCACCCGGAGGGCCTCGGCCAGCGGATCGGCCAGGGTCGGCCGTCGGCCGCGGGCTCGGCGGTCGAGGGCGGAGGTGCGCTCGCGGCCGGACCGTCGGTCGGGCCCGGATCGTTGGTCGCTGGCACGGCCGGAGGCGGCTCCGCGGAACCCTCGTTGGCGGCCGCCGACGGGGGCTGCCCGGGCTCTGCGTCAAGGGGGGTATCAGCCACGATCCGCGCAGTATAGTGGCGCTGAATTTGGGCATGGCAAGTGGTGATCGCCGTGCATCGGGATGGGCACGGCGTTGGAATTCGCCCAGGCGGGCCTGAGGGGGCTCGCCGTCGGCGACCAGCGAAGGGAGTGCCTGTCTTCGATGAGCGATTCCGGACGCACGCTGTTCACGCGGCAGTCGTCGGGTCTGGTCCGCGAGGTCAGCGTCACCAACGCGCTGTTCTTCAACACCTCGGCGTTCATCGGGGGGACGCTTGGCGGCGCATTCCAGATCGCCGTCCTGGCCGGTGTCCCGATCGTCATCGTCGGCGGCCTGACCAACTGGTCGTGGGTCGCCTTCATCGTCGGCGCCCTGTGCATCCTGCTGGCCTTCATCTTCGCGTCGCTGACCAGCGTCATGCCTCGCTCCGGCGGTGACTACGTCTTCTCCAGCCGGATCGTGCCCAAGGTCGGTCCGCTGCTCGGCTGGCTCGAGAGCTGGGGCCTCGTCTTCGCCTCGATCGCGCTCCTCCAGTTCGAGACGGTCCAGACCCTGCGGAGCACCCAGGTCGAGGGCCGGATCATCGGGATCGGGACCGGGATCGACTTCTTCAATAATGCCAACAGCTGGTTCACCGACGGCGTCGACCGGTGACGTGACCGGGCTGCCGGGGCTGATCGCCGCCCTGGTCGTCTTCGCCTTCGTGGCCTGGGTCGTCCTCCAGCCAACGCGCCGGTTCCACAAGATCGTGACCTACCTGACGGTCATCGGGATCGTCGGCTGGATCCTGATGGCGATCTCCGGCCTGCTCTTCTTCGATCCGGTCCTGTTCGCCCAGAACCTGCCCAAGTACGCCAACGGAGTCACCGTCGACCAGCTCAACAAGGCCGCCACGGACGCCGGCCTGAACAGCGGCTTCAGCTGGGTCCCGACCAACCTCACGACCTGGCCGGTCATGCTGATGGCCGGGGTCATGCTCTTCCAGTTCATCGGCTTCCAGTACTCGGCCTACATCTCGGGTGAGGTCCGGGGCAACGTCAAGAAGGGCATCCTGATCGCCGTCCTGGCCGCCCTCGGGATGGCCGTCCTGATGAACTCGATCTATGCCGAAGCGCTGGCCCGCCGGATCGGGCTTGACGCCCAGATCGCCTGGAGCGCGATCTGGTGGGGCTATATCGATCCAGTCAAGTCGGGCGTGCCGCTGCCGATGGGCTCACCGAACTACTTCCAGCTGCTCGGGCGCGGTCGCCCATCCGGAGCTCTGGCCGCTGTGGGCGATCGTCGGGTGCAGCCTCGACCCTCTTCCCGTTCCTGCTCATGCCGGTCTACGTGATCTTCATCAGCCGGATCGCGCTCGCCTGGAGCCTCGACCGGCAGGTCCCCGAGTGGTTCGGAACCGTGTCCGAGCGACTGCATGCCCCGGTCAACGCGATCGTCGCGACCCTCGCCGTCGGCGTCATCTTCCTGTTCCTGTGGGCCTTCCCGGTCCTGAAGTGGGTCGGCCTCGGGTCGCTCGCCCCGAGCTCCGATCCGGCCCTCGATGGCAAGCTCAACCTGGCCGCTTCGGCCTGGTTCACGATCCTCGCCTCGGCCCCAGCTGGATCATGCCCGGGATCAACGCGATCCTGGCCAAACGGACCCGGCCGGACCTGGTCAAGGACGCCCCGTACATCCGCTGGCTGCCCCTGCTCGGGGTCGTCTGGCTGGTCTTCACCTTGATCCTGTACTGGTTTGCCGGGGTCGGCCCGATCTACAACGCCCTGACCGGCGGACAGGAGGCGCTGGCGTACTTGAACAGCTCGGGCGTGACGTTCGTCCTGATCGTCATGGTGATCGGCCTGATCTGGTATGGGGTCCGGTCCTGGCAGAACCGGCGGGCCGGCATCGAAACGAGCCTGATGTACCAGATGCTGCCGCCGGACTGACCGGCACCCGAACCACGCGTACCCGACCTGCCGGCCGGCCGCCTCGCGCGGCCGGCCGGTCCAGTCTGAACGAGGCAACCAATGGCTGAATCCGGAGCCGGCCGCCGATCTCGTCCTGGCCGGCGGCACGGTCCGTCAGGACGATGGACGCGGCCCGTCGCACGCGCCGAGGGCGTGGCCGTTCGGGCAGGGCGGATCGTGGCTGATCGGCACGGGTGCCGACATCGACCGGCTGCGCGGATCCGCGGACACGCCGGATCGACCTGGCCGGCCGGACCCTCGTGCCCGGCTTCCAGGATGCTCACGTCCATCCCGCGATGGCCGGGATCGGCCTGACCCGCTGCCCGCTCCACGATCTGGCGCCCGAGGCCGCGGTCTACCTCGAGACGATCCGGACGTACGCCGAGGCTCGGCCCGACGGTCCCTGGGTGATCGGCGACGGCTGGTACATGAGCGCGTTCCCGGGCGGCACGCCGACCCGCCAGGCGCTCGATCGCGGTCGTCCCCGATCGGCCGGCCTTCTTCGTCAATCGCGACGGCCACGGCGCCTGGGTCAACTCGCGGGCCCTCGCGCTGGCCGGGATCGATCGCGACACGCCCGGACCCGCCTCCGGCCGGATCGAGCGCGAGACCGAACGGCGACCCGAGCGGCACCCTCCACGAAGGGGCGATGGAGATCGTCCGGCGGATCCTGCCGCCGACCACGGTCGAGGACCTGGCCGACGGCCTCGAGCTCGCCCAGGCCTATCTCCATCGGCTTGGGATCACCGCCTGGCAGGACGCCTGGGTCGACGGCCGAGGACCTCGCCGCCTACCGGCTGATCGCCGAGCGCGGCAAGCTGACCGGCCGGGCGATCGCCTGCCATTGGTGGGATCGCGACCTGGGCGGCGAGCAGATCGACGAGTTCGTCGAACGCCGGCGGACGGGCAACATCGGCCGCTTGCGCTCGAACGACCGTGAAGATCATGCAGGACGGGGTCGCCGAGAACTACACGGCGGCGATGCTCGAGCCGTATCTCGACGGCCGGCGGCGAGCGCCACGGCGAACCGCGGGATCAGCTTCGTCGAGCCGGAGCTGCTCAAGGGGCACGTCACGCCGGCTCGACGCGCCTCGGCTTCCAGGTCCACCTCCATGCCCTCGGCGATCGTGCCGTGCGGGAGGCGCTCGACGCGATCGAGGCGGCCCGCCTGGCGAACGGGCCATCCGACGGGCGGCACCACCTCGCCCATCTCCAGGTCGTCGATCCGGCCGAGTATCCGCGCTTCGAGGAGCTCGGGGTCGGCGCCAACATCCAGCCCTACTGGGCCTGCAACGATGCCCAGATGGTCGAGCTGACCCTGCCCTTCCTGCCGCCCGAGCGGCGCGCCCTGCAGTACCCGTTCCGTTCGCTCAGGCGGCCGGCGCCCGGCTCGTCGGGCGGCTCGGACTGGACGGTCAGCACGCCCAACGTGATGGCCGAGATCGAGGTCGCGGTGAACCGGATCTCGCCCGAGAAGCGGGCCGCCCGAACCCTTCCTGCCGGCCGAGGCGCTCGAGCCTCGATGACGCGCCCTCGGCTGCATTCACGAACGGCGGCGCATGGGTGAACCATCTCGATCACCGAGACCGGCTCGATCGAGCTGGGCAAGCTGGCCGACCTCGTCGTCCTCGACCAGGACATCGCCCGCGATCGATCCGCGACGCTCGGCGACACGAAGGTCCTGCTGACCCTGGTCGAGGGCACCGTCGTCCACGAGGACCGGCGCTCGAGCGGCCATGACCGATCTGGTCGAGCTCGACGCAGTTGGCCAGGCCGAGCTCGTCGGCGCGGCTGAGGCCACGCCCGCTCGAGCTGGTCGATGCGCGCGATCGCCCGGATCGAGCGGCTGAACCCGACCCTCAACGCGGTCGTCGCCCGATGTTCGAGGCACGCCCGCCGGCGGCGTCGCACCGCTCGAGAAGGCGAGCCCTGGGGCGCCCCTGGCCGGCGTGCCGTTCCTGCTCAAGGACCTCGGCGCGACCCTGGCCGGGACTCCCCCAGACGAAGGGCTCGCGGGCGTTCCGGGAACACGTCTCGGCCAGGACACCGAGCTTGGCCGGCGGCAGCGGGCCGCCGGGCCTGATCGTGCTCGGGCAAGACGAGCTCGCCCGAGTTCGGCAACCACTCGACGTCCGAGCCGGCGCTCTACGGTCCGGCCCGCAATCCCTGGGACCTCGACCGGACGACCGGCGGCTCGTCCGGCGGCTCGGCGGCCGCGGTTGCCTCGGGATGGTCCCGGCCGCCCACGGCAATGACGGCGCGGGCTCGATCCGGATTCCCTCGTCGTGCTGCGGCCTCTTCGGGCTGAAGCCGACCCGCGGCCGGAACTCGTGGGCGCCGGCCGGTGACGTCCTGTCGGGCGTGGCCGTCGAGCACGCGCTGACCGTGAGCGTCCGCGACAGTGCCGCGATCCTCGATGCGACCGCCGGCTTGGGTGCCCGGCGATCCGTCGATCGCGCCCGTGCCCGAGCGGCCGTTCCTGGCCGAGGTCGGGGCCGATCCGGGCCGCCTGCGGATCGCCTGGACGGCGAAGCCGCCGTTCGACGCCGACGTCCACCCCGAGTGCGTCGCGGCGGTCCGGCGACGGCCGAGCTGCTCGCCGTCACTCGGCCACGAGGTCGAGGAGGCC
Source organism: uncultured Chloroflexia bacterium (assembly GCA_963697135.1). Lineage (GTDB taxonomy): Bacteria > Chloroflexota > Limnocylindria > Limnocylindrales > CSP1-4 > Palsa-1033. The sequence goes on from CAVOMZ010000013.1 coordinate 67,774, forward strand.
GCCCCCGACGTTCGACGGCGAGGCGCTCATCGAGCCGTTCGTCCGGATCTGGGCGACCGCGAACCTGGCCGACTACCGCGCGGCGCGCGACGGTTCCTGGCCGGGAGCCCGAGCGCGACGAGCTCGAGATCACGACCTGGGAGCTGGTCGAGTACGCCCGCCGCTTCGACGGGGCCGGACTGCTCGAGGCCATCGACACCCTGGCCGCGGCCAGCCGCCAGGTCGGCCGGTTCTTCGAGCGCTACGACGCCTGGGTTACCCCGACCCTCGCCCAGCCGCCGCTGCGCGCTGGGGATCCTCAACCAGTCCTACGGCGGTGCCGTCGAGTGGTGGACGCTTCGACTGCCGGTTCAACCCCTGGAATCCGATCGCCAACATGACCGGCCAGCCGGCGATGTCGCTGCCCCTCCACTGGACCGCCGACGGCCTGCCGGTCGGCAGCCTGATCTTCGGCCGGTTCGGGGCGGAGTCGACCCTCTTCCGGCTGGCCGGCCAGCTCGAGGCGGCTCGCCCGTGGCGGGGCCGCCGGCCGGCGATCCACGCCCTCTCGCCGCTTGCCTCGTCGACGAACCCGCCCGCCGTCCTCGCCCGCCTCAAGCCAGGGAGCCTGATCGACCGTGGCCAAGCCGTTTCGCCTGTACGTCTGCAGCGATATCCACGCCTCGGAGCGAACCTGGCGCAAGTTCCTGAACGCGATGAAGGCGAACGTCTACAAGGTCGACGCGGCCGTGATCGCCGGCGACCTGACCGGCAAGGCCCTGATCGCCGTGGTCAAGGAGCGGCGGCGGCGACGTCTGGGCGGCGACCGTGCTGGGCCAGCACCGCGTCGCCCGCGACGAGGCCGAGCTCCTGGCGCTCGAGCGCTCGATCGCCGATGTCGGCTACTACGCCGTCCGGGTGAGCGAGGCCGAACGGGCCGCGATGGAGGCCGATCCGGAGCTCGTGACGGCGGCCTTCCACGAGCGGATCAACGCCCGCCTGCGCGAGTGGATGGCCCTCGCCGGCGAGCGCCTCGAAGGCTCGGGCGTGCCGGTCTACGTGATGCCCGGCAACGACGATGACTTCGCGATCGACCCGGTCCTGGCAGAGTCGACCTACCTCCAGGACGTCAACGAGCGGGTCGTCGACCTGACCCCCTGGCACCAGCTGGTGAGCATGGGCTGGTCCTCGCCGACGCCCTGGTCGACGCCCGCGCGAGCTGCCCGAGGAGGAGTTCCTCGACCGGCTCTCGGGCCTGATGGCGCGGCGTCCGGGACCCTCGCAAGACCGTGATGATGACCCACGTCCCGCCGTACGACTCGGGCCTCGACACCGCGCCGCTGCTGTCGCCCGACCTGCGCCCGACGGCCAGCGCCGGAGACCTGCTCCGCGGGCCGGTCGGCTCGACCGGGGTCCGCGCGGCGATCGAGAAGCTTCAGGCCGGTCCTGGGCGTCCACGGCCACATCCACGAGTCGGGCGGCGAGCGGCGGATCGGCGACACGGTCTGCGTCAACGCCGGCTCCGAGTCGTCGATGGGGATCCTCCGCGGCTACCTCGTCGACCTCGAGCGCGAACGGCGTCGAACGGACGCTGCGGGTCGAAGGCTAGGCGAGCGAACCTGGACGCATCGGCCCGCTTGGGCGCCTAGATCGAGGCGCCCGACTCCGCGTCGGCGATCAGGCCGTCGGCCGCGGCCTCGAGCCTCGGCCGCTTCTCCTCCTGCCACGAGCGATGGCCGCCGCGCATCAGCGAGATCGCCGGCGCCGATCAGGCTGGCGATCACGCCTGCCGCGAAGGCGATGTGAAGGGCGTTGATGAACGGGCCGAGGTCGATCCCGGCCGTGCCGGTCTGGGTCCCGGAGAAGATCGCGACGAGGACCTTGGGATCCATCGCGCTGGTCATCAGGCCGATCGCCAGGGCGATGCTGATGACGAAGCCGGTATTCGTGAGCATCGCCCGCATGCCGGCCCCGATTCCGCGCTTGTTCGGCGGGATGACGCCCATGACGGCGCTGGTATTGGGCGAGTTGAACAGGCCCGACCCGGCGCCGATGATCAGCTGCCACAGGGCGAGCTGCCAGTACGGGCGTGTCGACCCCGATCGTCAGCAGCCCGGCCAGGCCGGCCGCGGTGACGAGCATCCCCAGCGGTGGCCAGCTCGCGCGATCCGTAGCGATCGGCCAGGGCCCCGCTGATCGGCGACAGCACGAGCAGGCCGAGAGCCAGCGGGGCGAGCTCGATCCCGGCCGTGACCGGGTCGTCGCCCTTGACGCCCTGGAGGTAGAAGACGAGGAGGAACAGGACGCTGTTCCGGGCGACTCCGTTGAGCAGGCCGGTCAGGTTGCCCATCAGGAAGAGGCGGTCCCGGAAGAGCGACAGGTCGAGGATCGGGGTCCGGGCGCGCGCCTCGACCCACAGGAAGATCGGCATGATGACCAGGAAGAGGACGAAGCCGCCGATCACCCACCAGGTCGTCCAGCCGTACAGGCCGCCGAATGCCAGCGAGGTCATCAGCGCCAGGAGCGCGACGAGGTAGAGGCCCGAGCCGAGCCAGTCGATCGAGATCTGGCGCTGGGCGGCGGTCTTCTCGACCAGGATCAGCAAGGCCGCAACGATTCCGATCAGCCCGAGCGGGACGTTGAACCAGAAGACGAAGCGCCAGCCGAAACCGGTCAGCCAGCCGCCCAGGACCGGGCCCAGGATCAGCCCGGCGCCGACGACCATCGCGTTCAGGCCGAGCGCCTTGCCCAGCTCCGAACGCGGGAAGGCATCGGTCACGAGGGCCGACGAGTTGGCGAACATGAACGCGCCGCCGACGCCCTGGATCACCCGGCCAAGGATCAGCAGGAGCGGCGTCGGGGCGATCGCGCAGAACGCCGAGGCGACCGTGAAGACGACCAGCCCGAGGGTGTAGGTCTTCGTGCCCGCCCGAACATGTCGGCCAGCCGGCCGGCGTTGAGGACCAGGACGGTCACGACCAGGGTGTAGCCGACGACGATCCAGAGCAGGGCGAAGAGGTCCGTGTGGAGGTCGCGCAGGATGTCGGGCAGGGCGATGACGAGGGTGCCCGAGGTCAGCGAGGCCAGCAGGGCCCCGAGGCTGGTGACGCCCAGCAGCCACCAGCGGTAGCTCGGGGCGTCCGGATCGACCAGGCGTCGCCGGGCAGGCTGGGCGGGCAGGCGGAGGACATGGCGGCAATGATGCCACATCATTGACGTTTACGTAAAGGTTGCTCCATCGCCGGCAAGTTCGACTTGGCGCGGCGGGCCAGGACCTCGAAACTGGCCGTATCTGGCCGCTTCGGCCGGATGTAGGATGCGAGCAACCCGGCGGGACGCGTACGGGGTCCGTCCGAGACCATCCTCGATGGCCGGATGCAGGGACCCGCGCAGGACCGATGGGCTTGGAGGTTCCTGGGATGGCCACCGTTACGTTCGAGCACGTCACCAAGACGTAGCCGGCAACGTCCAGGCAGTGAACGACCTGAACCTCGAGATCAGCGACGGCGAGTTCATGGTCCTCGTCGGCCCCTCGGGCTGCGGCAAGACGACCAGCCTGCGGATGATCGCCGGGCTCGAGGAGATCACCGCCGGAACGCTCCGGATCGGCGACCGGGTGGTCAACGACGTCGCCCCCAAGGATCGCGACATCGCGATGGTCTTCCAGAGCTACGCGCTCTACCCGCACATGACCGTCCGCGACAACCTCGCGTTCGGCTTGAAGCTGCGCAAGGTGCCCAAGGCCGAGATCGAGCGGCGGGTCAAGGAAGCGGCCGAGACGATCCAGCTCTCGAACCTGCTCGACCGCAAGCCCAAGGAGCTCTCCGGCGGCCAGCGCCAGCGCGTCGCGCTGGGCCGGGCGATCGTGCGCGAGCCGGCGGTGTTCCTGATGGACGAGCCGCTCTCGAACCTCGACGCCAAGCTCCGCGTCCAGACCCGGGCCGAGATCGCCCGCCTCCACCAGCGCCTCGGAACGACGACGGTCTACGTCACCCACGACCAGGTCGAGGCGATGACGATGGGCAGCCGGATCGCGGTCATGAGCGACGGCCTGCTCCAGCAGGTCGGCACGCCCCAGGAGCTGTACGACCATCCGGCCAACCGGTTCGTGGCCGGCTTCATCGGCAGCCCGGCGATGAACTTCGTCAACGTGACCGCCTCGGGCACCGGTGATGCCGCCGTCCTGACCGGGTCGGGCATGTCGATCCCGTTGCCGCCCCGCCTGCGCGGCTGCGGCCGACTCGGTCCACGGCAAGACCCTGATCGCCGGCTTCCGGCCGGAGCACCTCGATATCGGCGAGGCCGGCCCAAATCAGGCCTCGTTCCGGGCCACGGCCGACGTCGTCGAGTACCTCGGCAACGACGAGCTGCTCCACCTCTCGCTCGAAGGCCACGACCTGGTCGCGGTCGTCAGCTCGAGCCCACGTCGTCCATCCCGGCGACAACCTGACCCTGAACCTCTCGCTCGACAAGCTCCACCTGTTCGACTCGGACAGCGGCGACGCAATCCGGGGCGACGAGCCGTCTGCCCCGGTCGAGGTTTCGTCGGCTCCCCCGCCGGCGGCTCCCTCGTCGACGGAGCCCCCGCCCCATTCCAGGTTGTGGCGGCTGCCGAGGCCACCCCTGAGGCAGGTCCGGCAGGCGGCCCGGCCTGACCCTCGAGCTCGGCGAGATCGATGGCTGACGAGGACCTCCGCGAGACGGTCGTCAGCTCGAAGACGCTCCATCGCGGCCGGGTCGGCGACTTCCGGATCGACACGGTCCGGTTCAGCGACGGCCGCCAATCGACCCGCGAGATCCTCGGCCATCCGGGGGCGGTTGCGATCGTCGCGATCGACGCCGAGGATCGGGTCCTCCTCGTCCGCCAGTGGCGGACCGCGGCCGGCGGGATCCTGCTCGAGATCCCGGCCGGGACCCTCGACATCGTCGATCCGGCCGAACGGACGATCGAGGATCCGGAGCTGGCCGCCCCGCGCGAGCTCGAGGAGGAGACCGGCTATCGAGCCGGCAGCTGGCGCAAGCTCGGCGCTTTCTGGACCGCGCCCGGCTTCGCCACGCGAGCTGATGCACCTGTACTGGGCGACCGACCTGCAGCCGGCCCACGAGGATCGCCTCGGTCCGGACGAGGACGAGCGGCTCGAGCTGGTCCGGATGCCCTTCGATGAGGCCCTGGCCGCCGTCGAGCGGAACGAGATCTGCGACGCGAAGTCGATCGTCGGCCTGTACTGGGTGGACCGCCTCCGGGCCGGTTGAGGGACCCGGCCCGGTCGCCGGGCCTGGGCTCAGCTGGCGTCGGCCCGCCAGGCGGCCAGGTCGACCGGCTTGAGGCGCGGGCTGGGGGTCAGGCCGGGGATTCGGCCGCGCTTGGCGATCGGCCGTCCGTCGAGCTCCTTGATGTCGCCGGTGAAGTCGATCGGGGTGGCCCCGCTGATGTAGCTCCCGACGGCGTACGAGTCGACCGGCGCGCCGTGCTCCCGGAAGTAGCCGATCCGGTCGGGGGTCAGGCCGCCCGAGATGACGATCTTGACGTTCCCGAAGCCTTCGAGGTCGAGCCGCGCCCGGACCTCCTTGACCAGGTCGGCCGTCACCCGGCCCCGCTCGGACGGGGTGTCGAGCCGGATCCCGTACAGCCGGTCGCCCAGGGCGTGGGCGACCCGGAGCGCCTCTTCGGCCTCGTCCTTGAACGTGTCGACGAGGACGATCCGGGACACGTCCGGGCCAAGGTCGCGGTCGAACGCCTCGGCCGCCCGGACGGTGTCACCGAAGATCAGGACGAGCGAATGGGGCATCGTGCCGGTCGGGCTGAGGCCGGCCAGGCGGGCACCGGCCGGGGTCGAGGCGCCGACACAGCCGCCGACGATCGCGGCGTAGTCGAGGACGTCGGTGATGTCGGGATGGACGTGGCGCGCCCCGAAGCTGATCACCGGCTGCGGCGCGGCCGCCTCGACGACCTCCCGGGCCGCGGTCGCCCAGCCGGTCGACTGGGCGAGCATCCCCAGGAAGGCCGTTTCGTACAGCCCGAAACGGCGATACCGGGCCCGGATCCGCAGGACGATCTCCTTGGGCTCGATCTGGTCGCCGTCGTCGAGCGCCTCGACCGTCGTCTCGCCCGGGTCGCGTCTCGGCCAGGACGTGGGCCAGCAGGTTCTTGGCCTCGTCGATCCCGCACAGGACCGCCGACTCGCGGGCGAAGACCTCCATCGATACGTGAGGATCCAGGCCCTCCCGGTCGAGGATGCTGTCGGCCCGGGCGAAGTAGACGTCGGCCGAGTCGCCCGACAGGATCTCCTTCGACGGACGGCTGCGCATGATTCCCATCAGGGCGAATGGTCTCCGTCGTCCGGTCCGGGGCGGATCCGCCTTGCCATCTGGACCGGTTGGTGGGCGAGTGTACCGCGTCGCGCGACGGCCCGAACCGGGCGCTCTGGACCGCGCCGGCGGGCCTGCCGCGCCGAAGCGGCCGATCGAGCGGAGCTGGACGATCACGTAGCCCAGCAGGACCAGGGCGACCAGGATCGAGGCCAGGCCGATCCGGATCCGGAAGCTGCCCGCGTCGTCGGCCTGGCTCCAGGCCGTGTCGGCAGCGAGGGCCTGGCTGCGGGCCGCGCCGAGGTCGCCGGCGCCGAACGCCGTTCCGGCGGCGCTCAGCTCCAGCGTCGGGTGTCTCGCCGATCAGGCCGACATCCTGGACGAGGCTCGGGGAATCCGGCTCGGCGGCGCTGGCGGTCGTGATCGCACTGATCACCTGGAGCTCGTTGGCGGCCTCGATCGCGGCCGCGTTCGTGGCGCCCTGCTCGAACTCCCCCTGGAGGGTGGTCGGCGGGACGAGCCCCGCGGCCGAGGCCGCGCTGGCGATTCGATCGCGTTGGTCGAGGATCTGGCCGAGGCCGCTGAGCTGGTCGTTCGTCGCATCGAACTGCCAGGCATTGAACCCGGCGAGGATGGCCGGCGGCAGGGTCCACGTGCCGGCCCGGGCGGTGGTCGCCGCGAGCTGGGCCAGGGCGCTCGTCCGGGTCGCCAGGAGCGGTTGCTCGGCGGGGGTGACGACCCAGGTCGACCAGAGGCTCGAGGCGTCGACGCCGGTCCGCTGGGCGATCAGGTCAAGCAGGCCCCGCCAGTCGGGCGGACCGCTGGCGACCGTTGCCGAACCGATCTGGCCCGGCCGGCTGGTAGGCGTCCTCCCGGCCGGCGGCCGCCCGCCAGACCGCCTGGAGGCCGTCCGCCCCGACCAGCGTGTAGAGCTGGCCGGCCAGGGTCAGGGCGGCCGCCCGGCCGTAGCGGTCGGCGAGGTCAGCCGACACCGGGCCCGAGGTCGGGCTCGTCGCCCGTCGCGGTCGTGGTCGGCGTCGTCCCGGACCAGGCGTTGAGCGGCTGCGCGGCGGCAGCCAGGGCCGGCGTGATCGACTCGTCCAGCGGGGCTGAGCTTCAGCGTTCGAGCGACCCGGTTGCCGTAGAAGATCGCGAAGCCGTCGTCGATCCAGCGATCGGCGAACAGCGAGCCGTCGAACCACAGGTGGGCCAGCTCGTGGATCGCGACCGTGTCGTCGGCCGTGTAGGCGATCTGGATCCGTGCCTTCGTCGGGCTGGTAGTCGCGGCATAGCCGTCGATCGAGCGCGGCAGCGCCTCCTCGATCGAGATCACCGGCGTGCTGGGCTGGTAGGGCAGGCCGATCTCGGTCGCGAGCAGGGGCAGGGCGGTCTGGACCAGGCTGGCTCATCCGGATGCCCCAGGCGGGATCGTCGGACCAGGCCCGGACAACGAGCTGGCCGGCTGGCCGGCCGACGGTCAGGTCGACCGTGGTCTCGACGAACGCTGCCGGCCTGGTCGGCCGCGACGACCGCGTTGTACTGCGAGCGGATCAGCGATCGCGGCCTGGCTCAGGCAGATCGTGCCGTCGCTCGCGGTGACCGGCGTGCCCAGCGTGCCGGACACGACCCGCACGTCGTAGCCGGCCGGGAAGTCGGACGACGACCGTCGAGCCGGGCTGGCCGGCCGAGCCGAAGGCCCAGACCGGAAAGGTGACCAGCGAGGGGCCCACCCGGATCGGCCGGCCCGGCTGCGCCGCCCGGATCGGGCAGGTCGAAGGCCAGGCGTGACGCTCGTCGTATGGCCCGACCCGAGGGCGCCGCCGAGGCCGACCGACAGGACCTCCTGGGCGGAGGTCCGGCTGGCGACGCTGACCCCGACCTTCTTCGGCCCGGCCGTGGCCGTGGCATGGGTCGCCGTCGGCGGGACCGAGACCTCGACCCGGTTGAACGTGTGCCGGGCGATGACCGAGTCGCTCAGGTGGTTCGTGACCGACAGCTGGACCGTCACGTGGACGAGGCGGCTGGCCGGCCGGACGTCGTAGGTCGCGGCCCCGACCATCGTCAGGCTGGGGCCGGCCGCGTCCGACCGCTGGCCGGCGCGACTCCGACGAGCGGCGCCACCGGGGAAGAGGCGCCGAACCGCCGAGCAGGGCGATCCCCAGGACGCCGCGGGCCTCCGCCGTCGGCGCCGGGATCACGATCCGAGCAGCTCCGGCAGTCGGTCGGCGTAGCGCTCGAAGAGCTCGGGATTGCGGCCGGCGCGGCCGACTGGTCGGGGATCCGGCCGCCGATCCACAGCCAGCCGGCCGACTCCTCGAGGAGCGCGTCGCAGATCGCGAGCGAGCGGGCAAGGGCCACCCCGAGCTCGTCGCGGTCGAGGAGCCGGAACGGGATCTCGGTGCTCAGCGTCGGCCGGCCGTCCTCGGCCAGCGAGAACTTCACGAACGGGAACTCGTCGTTCCAGCGCAGCAGGCGGTGGTACGACTTGCGCAGGCCGTCGCCGATCGGCGGGGCGAAGTGGACCCAGGTGATCAGGCCCAGCGCCGGATCGAGGATCACGGTGAAGCGGACGTCGAACCGGCGCCGGCCGTCGAGCTTGACGTCCCAGGCCACGACGGCCGTCCCGATCGGACCGGGCGGTCGGCGCGATCCCGAGCTCGCCGAACCAGCCCTCGACCGCGGCGGCCGTCGGGGTCCCGGCCAGTGCTGACATGGGGCGGAGTCTAGCCCACGACTCCCGCGCAGGTCGGCCGGCGAGCGGCGCGGTCAGGGCCTAGCCGGCGGCGCCCTCGGCCGGGGCGGCCGGGCGGGCGACCGGGGACGCGGCCTTGGCCGGGCCGCCGGGCTCACGACATCGCGGGATGGACGACGAATTCGCCGCTGCGGATGACCCGGCTCGGGAAGTCGGCCGCGCGGACGTCGCCGCCGATCTTGACGTTCCGGCCGATCCGCTGGCCGCGAGGGATGATCGCCCGCTTGCCGACGACGGTGATCCCGGTGTTCAGCCGGCCCGGCTCCTGGCGATTGGGCGGTCCGTCCGGCCCGTCGCCGACGACCGCGCCGGGCCCGACGACGACCTCCTTGTCGAGGATCGCCCGATCGATGATCGCGCCCTGCCGGATCACCGAGTCGAACATCACGATCGAGTCGCGGACGACGGCCCCGACCTCGACCCGGACGCCCGGCGAGAGGACGCTGTTGACGACGGTGCCGTTCACGACGCAGCCGTGGCTGATCAGGCTCCGGTGGACCTGGGCGGTCTCGCCGATCTTGGCCGGGGCGCGCTCCTCGGACCGGGTGTGGATCAGCCAGCTGCGGTCGTACAGGTCGAGCTCGGGCCGCTCCTCGACGAGGGCCATGTTCGCTTCCCAGTACGACTGGATCGTGCCGACGTCCTGCCAGTAGCCGTCGAAGCGGTAGCCGAAGACCCGGCCGCCGCCCTCGATCATCGCGGGCACGACGTTGCCCCCGAAATCCGGGCCGGTCCTCGGTCAGCCAGTTCTTCAGGGCCCGCTTGCTGAAGACGTACACGCCCATGCTGGCGAGGTCGCTCCTGGGCGCCTTGGGCTTCTCCTGGAACTCGGTGATCCGCATTGTCTCGTCCATCGCCAGGATGCCCATCCGGGTCGCGTCGGCGAGGGGCACGCGGCGGACGGCGATCGTGACGTCGGCCCGCTTGCGGCGGTGGGCGGCGATGAACGGCGTGTAGTCCATCTTGTAGATGTGGTCGCCGGCCAGGACCAGGACCGTGTCGCACGGGTCGTGCTCGATCACGTTCCAGTTCTGGAGGACCGCGTCGGCCGTGCCCCGGTACCACTCGGCGACCCGGCCGCGGGCGATGTACGGCTGGAGCATCCTCACGCCGCCGGTGTTCCGGTCGAGGTCCCACGGCCGGCCGAGGCCGATGTGGTCGTTCAGCGAGCGCGGGTTGTACTGGGTCAGGACGACGACGTTGTCGATCCCCGAGTTGACGCAGTTGCTCAGGGTGAAGTCGATGATCCGGTACTTGCCGCCGAACGGCACGGCCGGCTTGGCCCGGACCGACGAGAGGATCGAGAGGCGCTCGCCCTCGCCTCCGGCCAGGATCACGGCCATCGTCGGCTTCACGGCGCCCTCCGTCGGATCGCGGATCCCGGGTCGCGAGCGCGGCCTCGGCTCGATTCTAGTCCCCGGCGCAAGCCCACGGTCAAGACGGCGCGGTGGCGGCCCGGTGAACGATTGGATTCGGCGAATCCGGGTCAAGCGGCCCGACGGCTCGGCGACCTGCCGGCCGGGCTCAGAGGAAGAGGCGCGGATTGACGTAGTTGCCGTTCGAGCTGGGTCATCCAGTGGAGGTGCGGGCCCGGTCGTGTTGCCGGTCATCCCGACGTAGGCGATCACCTGGCCGGCCGTCACCCACTGGCCGACCTTGACCGGGATCGTGTGGCCGCGGCGATCGTCGACGTGGGCGTACCAGGTGATCAGCTGGGTCGAGTGGGCGATCATCACGACCCAGGCACCGTCCGAGAGCGGGCCGGCGAAGACGACCCGGCCGTCGCCGGCGGCGTGGATCGGGGTGTCCATCGGATCGGCGATGTCGATGCCGTTATGGAAGTGGGCGCAGTAGCCGAGGGGCGGCTCCGACGGGAAGCCGGTGCAGCCGAACTCCTGGGTGACCGTCCCCGAGATCGGCCAGCTCAGGGTGCCGTTGTACTGCGAGGGGATGCCGCCGCTGGCCCCGCCGCTGTTCAGCAGGATCTCCTGGATCTTGCGGGAGATCCTGGCTTCGGCGGCGGCCTCGGCGTTGATCGCCTTGCTGCAGGGCGGCCGCGTTGCTGGACAGCTTGTTGTACGTCGCCTGCTGCAGGGCGAGGGCCTTGCGAGGTCGCCTTCTGGAGGAGCGCCAGCTGGGCCTTGGCCGCGGTCAGCGAGGCCAGCGATGCGTCCAGCTGGACCTTCTGGGCGGCCGGTCTGCTCGGCCAGCTGCTGGGTCTGGAACCGGGTCGAGGTCACGTCTCGTTGAGCGCGAACAGGGTCGCCTGGTCGGAGGCGACCTGGTTGGCCAGGACATGGTCCTGGTCGCCGACGTCGATCAGGTTGCCGATGTCACCGAGCGGCATCGGTGAACGAGTCGGCCGACAGGAGCGTCTCGAGGATCGAGGTCCGGTCCTGCGTCGTAGGCGGCCCGGATGTGGTCGGCCAGGAGGGCCTTGGCCTGCGGCCAGGTCGGCGGCCTTGTCCTGCTCCTCGCGATCGAGGCCGACCAGGGCGAGGTCGAGGTTGCCGAGGTCCTGGACCTGCTGGTTGTACTGGCGCCTGGACCGCGTTGACCTTGGCCTGGGTCGCCGCGACGTTGGCCTTGACGTCGACCAGGTCGGAGTTGATCCCGATCAGCTTCGTCTTGGTCGACGGCGAGGGCGCGGCAAGGTCGGCCTGGAGGGACGGCCAGCTCGGCCATGTGCGCCTTCTGGGCGGCGACCTGGGCGGCGATCGCCCGCTGCTGGGCCTGCGCCTGGGAGAGGTCGTCGCCCCGGACCAGGTCGGGCGTGAACGACGCCGCCAAGCAGCGATACCATGCAGCCCGGCGGCGAGGAGCGGGCGGATCAGTCGAGCGGTCGTCATCGAGCGAGCGATCTCCGTTGACGCGTCCCGCGACGCGGGTGGCGGACGTCGTCGCCGGTTGAACGCCGTCCGAACGGGACCCGTCCGGGACGACTCCGGCACCGGGGCATGATACCCCGGTCGTCCACCCTACCCCAATTCGGCCAACCCGCGCTACCCCGGACCGATGACCCCCTAGGAGTGGCTGGAGGAGCACCGCCCAGAACGCGCCGAGGATCAGGAACGGCCCGTACGGGATGAAGCTCTTCAGGCCGATCCGGCGGGTGACGAGCAGGGCGACGATGACGACCCCGAGATCAGGAGCACCCCGACGATCACCCCGAAGGCCGTTCGCTCGAGGCCGGCCAGCAGGCCGACGCCGAAGAGGAGCTTCACGTCGCCCAGGCCCAAGGCGCCCGGCCCGAACGGGATCGACAGGACGAAGAAGATCGCCGGGATCACGATCGCGCCGATCAGGGCCGGCAGCATCGCCGCCGGGCACGCGTGGCCGATCAGCGGGTTCACGCCCGCTCAGGCCGTAGACGATGGCAAAGCCGGCGAAGCGGCAGGGTCAGCTCGTCGGGCAGGAGGCGCTGGTCGAGGTCGGTCGCCAGGAGCAGGATCAGGGCGAGCGAAGACGAGGGCGAAGACGAGGGTGCTGCCGGCGTCCGGAAACCGGCCGCCGAGGAGGTCCAAGGCGACGCCGCCGACCCGCGGCACGACGGCCGTCCGCCAGTCGACGGCCCGGATCGAGCCGTCCTCGTGGCCGGCCAGCGGGCGGCGATCCGGTCGGCGGCGAGGCCCCAGGCCAGGCCGAGGACCGCCAGGGCGACGATCCAGGGCGGTCATCGCGGCCGGTCCTGCGTCGGCGGGTCACCCGGGATCAGGCGGCAGGACCGAAGCGGACTCGGCCGGGCGGCTCACCGGGCGCCGGCGAGGGCCAGCTCGACGAGCGTCGCGTGGGTGACCCCGTTCGAGCCGCGGGCCGCGAACGGCAGGGCCTTGCGGAAGTAGCCGGTGCCGCCGATGTCGAGGTGGACCCACGGCTTCGTCCGGAACTCGCGCAGGAAGAGGCCGCTCTTGACGAGCGAGCCCTCGGCCGAGCCCGAGTTCTGGAGGTCGCCATACCAGCTGTCCATCTCGGGCACGTAGTCGTCGACGAGCGGGATCTGCCAGTAGCGCTCGCCGGCCAGGTCGCCGGCGGCCATGACCGCGTCGTACCACGGCTGGGGCGTCCCGAAGGCGCCGGTGACCAGGTGCCCGAGGGCCCGCGAGACGGCGCCGGTCAGGGTGGCGACGTCGACCAGGTGGGTCGCCCCGAGCTGCTCGGCGTAGGTCAGCGCATCGCCCAGGATCAGCCGGCCCTCGGCGTCGGTGTTGGTGATCTCGACCTGCTTGCCGTTCATCGCCCGGACGACGTCGCCGGGCCGGGTGGAATGCGATCCGGGCATGTTCTCGACGGCCGGCGCGATCGGCCAGGAGCGGCGTGCCGGGGGCCAGCCGGGCGACCGTCTCGATCGCCGCGATCACGGTCGCCGCGCCGGTCTTGTCCATCTTCATCTCTTCCATCCGGTCGGCCGGCTTGATCGAGATGCCGCCGGAGTCGAAGCAGACGCCCTTGCCGACGATCGCGAGGTGGCGGCCCAGCGCATCGAGCTCGCCGCGCCTTGCCCGAGCGCATCACGATCATCCGGGGCGGGTTGTCGCTGCCCCGGCCGACGGCCAGGAACATGCCCATGCCCAGCTCGGCGGCGCGGTCGGGCTCGATCACGTCGATCGCCAGGCCGTTGCGGGCGGCGATCTCCTGGGCCGCGTCGGCCAGGACGATCGGGCTGACGTCGTTGCTGGCCCGGTTGGCCAGGGTCCGGGCGACGTTGGCGCCCTCGCCCATGATCCGGCCGCGCTCGGCCGCCCGGGCCAGCGCCGGCGGCATCGCCCGCCGGGACGACGAGGATCAGCTCGTCGAGCGCCGGCGGGGCCGATTCGACCGAGGTGAGGTAGATCGCCTTGGGCTCATAGCTGCCTTCGACGACGCCCCGCACCAGGAGCTCGGCCACGACCGGCTCGCCCCCGTCGACGTGGCGGGCGAGGTCGCCCAGCCAGATCGCCAGGCGAGTGGACGGTCCGTCCGCCGAGGCGCCGCTCGATCGTCGCGCCGAGCCGGTGGACGATCTCGCGGGTGATCGACTCGGCCGCCGGTCCGGCCCCGACGACGAGCGACGCGCCCGGCCGGCAGGTCGCCCGGCGCCGCGAGCGCCGCGTGATAGCGCTTGCCGGTCAGCTCGCCGAAGGCGGCCAGGGCGGCGAGCTCGCCGCCGCTGCGCCGGTCGAGCTCGCCCAGCGGTCCTTCGAACGCCGGGCTCGCCGACGATCGGCACGGCCAGCACGTCGGCTTTGCATGCCCACGGCTGGTCGGTGATGATCCGGATCTGCATTGCGCGCGCGAACCTCCACGGGTCGGACGGCCCGACCTGCGAGTCGGGCGTGTCTCGTGACCTCGGGCAGTGTACCGTCCGGCTCAGGGCTGCTCGTCGGTACGGCTAGGGCTGGCTGGTCAGCCTGCGATCAGGGCGACCGCCGTGGCCAGGCTGCCCTTCGCGTCCTCGATCGCGATCACGGCCTGGTTGAGCCCGCCCCGGGCCAGGTCGTCGAGGATCACCTCGAGCCCGCGGGTGTCCGGCGGCAGGTTCTGCCTGGCCGCGGTCAGGCTGGCGAAGGCCGCCTGGATCGCCGGGGTCACCTTGTGGGGCGAGGCCTCGAGCAGCTTGTAGAGGCGTGGCCGCGCCGTGTCGAAGGCGGCGTTGCGATCGATCCATTGGGTCAGGATCGAGTACGTCGACGGTGTTGGCCAGGGCGTCCCGCCGGTTGGCCGCCGAAGCGAGGGCGGCCTTGGCCTTGGCCAGGGCCGCGCGCGCCTGGGCGTACTTGGCCGTGCTGCCCAGCTTGACCGCCTGGCCGGCATACGTGTCGTGGTCGGCCAGGTCCTTGGTCAGGGCCGTCGCCACGGCTGCTGCCCGTCGTCAGCTCGACCCACGACGTCTGGAGGTCGGCGGTCGTCGACAGGGCCACCGTGATCGCGTCGTAGCGCTGGCGCTCGGCGGCGCCGATCGCCGTCTCGTCGGCCGTGCCGATCACCGGCAGGGTCACCAGCGTCACCCGGATGGCGGCCGTGTCCGTGGAGATCTGGGCGACCAGCGTCGTTCCGCTGGCGATCGCGCTGTTCAGGTGGGTCGTGTCCCGGTTCACGAGGTCGGCGATCGCGTCCCGGCCGTAGCTCGCCGAGCTGGTCGACCTCCGCCGGTCAGGTCGGTCAGGTCGGACGCGGCCGCGGCCAGCCCGGGCGTGACGGCCTGGTCGGCGGCCCAGGTCGAGCTCGGGCCGGCTCGCCGTCGGACGGCGAGCGGCTCATCCCGGCCACGATCCCGGCCGTTCCGAGGCTGAGCACGAGCGACCGCGGCGAGCCAGCCGATCCGGGCGACCAACCGGCCGAGCCGGGAGCTGCGGGGCCGGGCCAGCGGCGCCGGGTCGGCCGCGATCGAGGGGTAGCCCGCTGGCACCGCTCATGCCGGCGACGGCTCCTGGTCGCGCCGCTTGCGGGCGAGGTAGCCAGGTTGCCGGCCATGTCCCGCGGGGCGACCCCGAAGGCCGCCTGGTAGCTGTCGAGCGGCCGATGTTGTCGAGCTTCAGCTGCCGGAGCTGGTCGGTGGCGACGGGAAACGGCAGCCGAACGCGCTCGGCAGATCCGGCGACCAGCGGCGATCAGCGGGACCGGCACCGGGACGATCCAGCGCCGTCGGCCCATCCCCCGCAGCACCTCCCGGGTGATCTCGGCGATACGTCCAGTAGCGCGGCCCGCCGAGCTCGAAGCTCGGGCCGATCGTGTCCGGGCGCTCGACCGTCAGGCGGAGGGCCGTCGCCAGATCGGTCACCGCGATCGGCTGGAAGCGGCCTCCCGTTGCCCGGGACCGGCACGACGCCGGGCGAGATCCGGACCAGGTCGGCGACGATGTTGAAGAAGCCGTCCCGCTCGCCCCACATCAGCGAGGGCTTGAGGACCGTCCAGTCGAGCGGGCTGGCCTGGACGAGCAGCTCGGCTCGGGCCTTCGAGCTGGCGTAGTGCAGGCTGGGGTCGTCGACCACCCCGAGCGCGCCCAGGTGGACGAGGCGCCGGATCCCGGCGATGCGATCGCCTCGATGACGTTGCCGGTCCCCTCGACGTTGACCCGGTCCAGGCTCGCGCCCGTCATCCCGGTCCCGAGGCAGGGCGACCAGGTGGACGACCGCATCGCGCCGGCCATCGCCGGTCCGAGGCCGGCGGGCTCGTTCACGTCGCCGACCCGGACCTCGATCCCCGGCCGGGCCGCCGCCGGCAGGCGTCCGCGGACGCGTCGACCCGGACGTCTCGGAGCGCACCAGGGCCAGGACGTGGTGGCCGCCGGAGATCAGCTCGGGGACGACGTGGCTGCCGACGAAGCCGCTCGCGCCGGTGACCAGGACGGTGGTCATGCCCGGAGCGTAGCATCGCCCCGTGATCCCATCGAACGAGCCGGATGCCGTCCGAGGTCGCGCGCTGCGGCGGCTCGTCGGGGCAATGCCCAAGGCCGAGCTCCACCTCCACCTCGACGGATCGCTGCGGGTCGAGACGGCCCTTGCCCTGGCCCGCAGCCGCGGCGTCGAGGCGCCGCAGACCTATGCCGCGATGTTCGAGGCCCTCGTGGCCCCGCGAGCATGCCCGTCGCAGGCGGTCCTGCTCGAGCGCTTCGACCTGCCGATTGCCCTGCTCCAGGATGCCGAGGCACTCGAGCAGGTGACCGCCGAGCTGGTCGAGGCGAAGGCCGCCGACAACGTCCGCTACGTCGAGATCCGCTGGGGCCCGGCGCTCCACACCCGGCGGGGCCTGTCCCTGTCGGACGGGATCGACGCCGTCTGCCGGGGGGCCCGGGTCGCCGCCGACCGGACCGGCACGACCGTCCGGCTCATCTGCACGGCGCTGCGCAGCCACGATCCCGAGGACGTGGCTCGAGCTGGCCCGGACGGCCGTCCGCTTCCGGGACCACGGGCTGACCGGCTGGGACCTGGCCGGTCCCGAGGCTGCCTGTCCCGATCCACTCGTGTTCGCGCCGGCCTTCGCGATCGGCCCGGGAGGGCGGGCTGCGGATCACCCTCCATGCCGGCGAATGGGGCGGCGCGGCCCAGGTCCGGCGGGCGCTGGCCCTCGATCCCGAGCGGATCGCCCACGGCCCGGGCGCGATCGACGACCCCGACCTGATGGCCGAGCTCGACGCCCGGGGAATGACCCTCGACCTGTGCCCGACGAGCAACGTCCAGGCCGGGATCGTGCCCTCGGTCGCGGCCCACCCGCTCGCCCGGCTCGACCGGGCCGGCGTGCCGGTCAGCCTCTCGACCGACGGACTGACGGTGTCCGACATCGCTCCTGTCCGAGGAGTACTGCGGGCGCTCGCAGAGATCGGCCTCAGCCTGGCCGAGCTGTGGGCGATCGACCTGCACGCGCTCGACGTTGCGTTTGCCGAGCCGCCGAGCGGGCCGGCTGCGGCGGTCGTTTGAGCGCTGGGCGGCCGAGATTCCCGAGCTGGCCGGCGGGCGGCCCGGCTCCGGGCCGACAGCTAGGCCGTCGGCGCTGCCCGGAGCGCCTCGCCCCGCAGGCGGCCAGGGCCAGGTCGAGCTCGGCAGCGTCGGCGGCGATCGCGTCGGGCGCGATCCGCGGCGGGCAGCGGCCTCGACCTCGGCCCGGCTGGTGACGCCGGTCAGCATCAGGACGCAGCGCGCGCCGACGGCCCGGGCGGCCGGCAGGTCGGTCCGGATCCCGTCGCCGATCATCACCGCGTCGCGCGGGTCGGCGCCCGACGACCCGGGCGGCCTCCTCGAGCAGGTGCGGGGCTGGCTTGCCGATCGAGACCGGGCGTCACGCCGCTGGCCGCCTCGACCGCCGCGACCACGGTCGCCCGGCCCCGGGCATCAGGCCCCGCTCGGTCGGGTAGACCGGATCGCGGTTCGTGGCGATGAACCGGGCGCCGGCCCGGATCGAGCTCGCGGCGACGGCCAGGCGCTCCCAGCTGAGGTCCGGATCGAGGCCCGACGACGACGGCGTCCGGCCGGCCGGCCGCCTCGAACTCGGTCGACGCCGTCGCTGCGACCCGGGTCGGCTGCCTCGCCGGCCATCACGACCGTGAAGCCGGCATCGCGCGAGCTCGCGGCCAGGCCCGGCCCGCCGAGGGCGAGGACCCGTTCGAGACGCCGGCTCGATCTCGCGCAGGTACAGCGCGGTGGCCCGGGGCGAGCTGACGACGCGGTCGGCGGACACCGGCGCGCCCATCGACTCGAGCCGCTCGACGTAGTCCGCCCGGTACCACATCGAGTTGTTCGTGACGTAGACGACGTCGTCGCCCGCGCCGCGACCCGCCGGGTGAGCAGCTCGGCGATCCCCGGAATCGGTTCCGTTGCCGCGATAGACGACGCCATCGAGATCGACGAGCAGGAGCACGGCCGAAGGGTACAGGCCGCCGGCCTCGGCGGGCCGGTCGGGACACGGCCTGCCGACGCAGGCCGGACGCTCGCCGGACGCCTTGGCGGGGACGCCGACGCTGGGCGTGTCACGATCATCTGGATGGAGCCGAATCCGCGTCGCACATCGCCCGCGGCCGATCGGCCCGCGATCCGCTCGACGGCGTCGAGCGGCTGCTGATCGACGGCACGAACCTGCTCTACAGGCTCGACGTCCGCGTCCGGCTCGCAGCCGGTTCGGCCGCCGATCGGCGGATGGCGCGCCTCCCTGCCCCAGGCGGCCCTGATCGGCCGCCTGCGGGCGGTGATCCCGGCCGCGGATCCGGATCGAGATCGTGCTCGATGGCGCCCCGGAGCACGGCCTGGCCGGGGTCCGGATGGCCCACGGGCTGACGGTCCGCCACAGCGGCCGGTACTCGGCCGACGCCCTGCTCGACCGGCTCGTTGCCGACGCGACCGGCTCGGGCGGGACGGCCGCCGAGGCCGCCCGGGCGAGCGACACTGCTCCTGGTCGTCACCGACGACCGCGAGCTCGGCGAGCGGATCCGGCGCCGCGGCGCCAGGGTCGCCGGGGCGGACTGGTTGATCGGGCGGCTCGACCGGGCCAGGCTCCGGCTCCGCCGGTGCCCGCGGGCCGGCCGCGGCCACCCGCTCGCCGGACGGTCGCAGCGGACGAGCCGGAGCGGGCCGGCTGGCAGCCCGGCCGGGGTGCCACGCGCAAGACCGGCAATCCACGTCGACGGGCTAGAATGCGCCGGTGAGCCTCGTCGACACGATTGACCAGCATCTGGACGCAGGTCCTCGGACGTGCATCGCCAAGGTGGTCAGCCCCGACTGGGGCTCGCTGATCGGGCTGCTGCCGCTCTTCCTGCTGATCGGGGTCATCGGGCCGCTGGATCACGATCCTGGCCCTGCTCTGGATGTACTACTTCGTGCGCAAGCCGCGGACGAAGGTGCGCTTCGTCGAAGGCCCCCGCCCGGCCCTGATCGCCGCCGACGGCTTGCCGCTCTTCCCGCCCGGCGAGCCGTACGACGTCCGGAGTCCGGCCTGATCTACCCGCCGGCACGACCCAGAACGACGCCGGCGAGCGTCTGTCGGTCACCTGCCCGATGTGCGGGATCGCCCGCCTGGCCGACGTGACGACCTGCCACAACTGCGGCCTCGTCCTCAAGGTCGATCCGCGGGTCGCCGTTCGGACCATGCAACCGGCCGGGCCGCCGCCCGGTGGAGCCGCTGCCGCCTGAGCCCGGCCGCGCCCGCGTCTGATCGTCCGAAGAGTGGACGTGGCAGTACGTGGAGTAGCGGCTTGGCGAGTGGCTCACTGATCTTCTACACGGCGGCCGGGATCCTGCTGGTCCTGGCCTTCGGCGCGTACGTCGTCCATGCCGTGCTGCTGGCCCAGGGCCGGCGTCTCGCGGCCGCCTTCAGCCCAGCCGCCAGCCGGCCTTTGCCGGCGTCGTCACGGGCTCGTTCGTCGACGGCCGCGATGCCGCCCTGGGCGGCCGGCATGGAGCCACGCTCGGCGGCCGCCCCGTTCGCCCGGGGGCTGACCCTGATCACGGCGATCCTCCTCGGGCCTCTCGATGCTGATGCGGGCGATCGTCGTCGGCCGCGGGCCGTGGGGCAACATGGAGGAGTTCACGGTCGCCTTCACGTTCACGATCCTGGTCGGCTACCTGGTCCTGAGCCGGCGCTACCCGATCCGCTCGATCGGGTTCATCCCGACCGGCGTCGCCCTGGCCCTCTTCCTGTACAGCACGACCCTGCCGAACGAGATCATTCCGCTCGTCCCGGCGCTCGACAACGCGCCGCTCCTGACGATCCACGTCGGGATGGCCACGATCGCCTACGGCATCTTCGCGACGAGCTTCGCGGCCGGCGTCGGCTACCTCATCCAGGGCCAGCGGCGACCGCTTCGCCTGGCTGCCCTCGCACAAGGTCCTCGACGAGGTCGCCTACCGCTCGGTGATCGTCGGCTTCCCGATCTTCGCCACGATGATCATCCTCGGGCAGCATCTGGGCCTCGATCGCCTGGTCGCGCTACTGGGGCTGGGATCCGAAGGAGACCTCGGCCCTCGTCACCTGGCTGACCTACGCGGTCTACCTCCACGCGCGCAACCAGAAGGCCTGGGCCGGCCGGCCGGCGGCGCTCCTCCTGGTCGTCGGCTTCGGGATGGTCCTGGTGACCTACTCCGGGAGCCTGTGGTTCTCCGGCCTCCACGCGTACTCCGGCCTGAACTGATCGACCAGCTCGTCCGGCGGCCGCACCGGTGCCGGCGGGCCCGGACGCTCCGGGCCCGGCTCGGGCCGGCCTATCGCCGGACTCGCGACCTCGCCCTCGCCCCGGTCTACGCCTTCTACCTCCAGCGCCTCCGGGCCCGGGTGATGTCAGAGCCCCGGCCCGAGCACATCGCGGTGATCATGGACGGCAATCGCCGCTGGGCCTCGGCCGAGGGCTATGCCGACCCCGGTGCCGGGCATCGAGCGGGCGCCGAGAAGGCGCTCGAGCTGATCGACTGGTGCGCCCAGATGGGGATCCACGAGATCACCCTGTGGGCCCTGTCGCTCGAGAACCTGGGCCGGCCCGAGGAGGAGGTCGGCACGATCACCGATGTCGCCGAAGAGGCGATCCGGGCGATGGCCGAGGGCCGGCGCAAGACGCGCCGTCCGATTCACCTGCGGGTCATCGGCCGGCGCGACCTCCTGCCCGAGGGCCTGCGGTCTGTCGTCGAGTCGTCTGCCGGCGCTGTCGCGCGAGGATGGCACGATGGAGGTGACCGTGGCCCTGGCCTACTCCGGGCGGGACGAGCTGCTCGAGGCCTTTCGATCGACGGTCCGGGCCGCCGCCGCATCGGGCGTGCCGGCCGATCGGATGGCCGACGAGCTGACCGCCGAGTCGGTCGCCGATCACCTCTACACCCGCGGCTCGAGGGAGCCGGACTTGATCATCCGGACCTCGGGCGAGGTCCGCCTGTCGGGCTTCCTGCCCTGGCAGTCGGTCTACTCGGAGCTCCAGTTCTGCGAGGCCTACTGGCCGGCGTTCCGGGAGATCGACTTCCTTCGCGCCCTGCGGACGTACCAGCTGCGCGCCCGCCGCTTCGGCCGCTAGCGCGATCGGCGCAGCCGGGCAGCTCGCCGCGGGTGATCGCGACTCCGGCCGGGGCAGCGGCCCGCTCCGGGTTGATCCGGACTCGGCCGGGCGTCCGGCCCGCTGCGGATGGCCCATCGGAGAACGGCGGCCAGGGCCCTGGCCTCAGTGCGGACTCGGCCGGGCGCTCGGCCCGTCCTTGGCCCTCGGGAAACGGAGTGGCTCGCGGGTACGTCGGCCTGGATGGCGCCTGGACCATCCGTCGCGGGCTCGCTCGAGTGGATCCGTGCGCCGGGAGTCGTCCGCCTGAGCAAGATCGAAATCTGATCGGGGCACCGAGCGCCACAAGCGCGAACCAGGTCGAGATCTGTCAGCGATAGCACCGCGGCCGCGTCCCGCTGAACCGAACCTCTGTTCTATCAATTCCTGACGACAACCAGGACCTGGACGTCCATTGCCAGCCCGAGGGGCGGCAGCGGGCGGCGGCCGACCTCGCCCCCGGCCCGTTCCGTCCACAGCCTTTCCACTCGGCCCGGGCAGCGGTCCACAGCCGCCTGGGGAGCTTTCCACGCCGCGCGCCGGAATCGTCCACAGCCACACCATGTAGCGGTGCCGAGGCCCGAACGGACCACTAGATCTAGTGTTTTGGGATTGACTAGCGCTCGGCCGAGGCGTATCGTTGACGTGGTCGCTCGAGACGTCCCTGAGGATCGCTCGGGAGGTCGCCGGCCAGGCTGGCCGGACCTCCGCGGAACGCGATCAGGGGCCCGCCTCAAGGGACGCAGTTGGAACGAACGTCGCAGCTACCGGACCGAGGACCGGCATCGCCCAAAACCAGTGGTCGCAGGACCAGCGTCCCCGGCCGGACGGCGCAGCCGACCCGGGAACCAACGTCCCGAGTCACGCCGGGCTAGGCAATCGCCGGGCGTGGTCATCGACAGGTCGAGATTTCGCTTCGGGATCGAACCCCCAACCCGAAGCCCGTTCCAGGCCCCGCACCCGCCCGGATCCTGCCGTCGGCCTCCGCCGCACGGCCAGTCCGGATCGAATCGTCGCCGCCGGTCGCCAGACCAGACCGGCCCGACCGCAGCAGACCAGCCGCTTCGACGATCAAACGCCGGACGGCCTGGAGGAGAGGAGCAACCAGTGGCCCGTGTCGCACCGGAGTCGATTCCGGTCATGGATGACCAGGCAGCCCCGGCCGCCGAGAAGGCGGGCAAGGTCCTGCTCAAGACCCGACGGCGTCAGGCCGGCCCGTATGGGGCCAGCTTCGACGGGCGGCGCGAGGACGGCCGGCCGGCCAAGGGCCTGACCTTCGAGCGACGCTGGACCACGCCGGGCATCCATCCCTACGACGAGATCGACTGGGAGATGCGCACGGCGGCGATCGGCAACGAGTCGGGCAAGCTCGTCTTCGAGCAGAAGGACGTCGAAGTCCCGGCCTTCTGGAGCCAGCTCGCGACGAACGTCGTCGTCAGCAAGTACTTCCGCGGCCACGTCGGCACGCCCGAGCGCGAGACGAGCGTCCGCCAGCTGATCGACCGGGTGGTCAACACGATCGCCGCCTGGGCCGAGACCCAGCGCTACTTCGCCTCGGACGAGGACCTCGCCACGTTCAAGGCCGAGCTGACCCACCTGCTCGTCCACCAGAAGATGAGCTTCAACTCGCCGGTCTGGTTCAACGTCGGGATCGAAGCCCGGCCGCAGTGCTCGGCCTGCTTCATCAACTCGGTCCAGGACTCGATGAGCAGCATCATGGACCTGGCCAAGACCGAGGCGATGCTGTTCAAGTTCGGCTCCGGGGCCGGCTCGAACCTCAGCCCGATCCGATCGTCCCGCGAGCGGATGTCGGGTGGCGGCACGGCCTCCGGCCCGGTCAGCTTCATGCGCGGCTACGACGCCTTCGCCGGCGTGGTCAAGTCAGGCGGCAAGACCCGGCGGGCGGCCAAGATGGTCATCCTCGACGCGGACCATCCCGACGTCCTCGACTTCATCGACTCGAAGATGCTCGAGGAGAAGAAGGCCTGGGCGCTGATCGAGGAGGGCTACGACCCCTCGTTCACCGGCGAGGCCTACGGCTCGGTCGCGTTCCAGAACGCCAACCACTCGGTCCGGGTGACCGACGCGTTCATGCAGGCGATCGAGACGGACGGCGACTGGACGACCCACGCGGTCGTCGATGGCGCCCCGATGGGCACCTACAAGGCCCGCGACATCTTCAAGCGGATGGCCGACGCCGCCCACCTCTGCGGCGACCCGGGCATCCAGTACGACACGACGATCAACGACTGGCACACCTCGGCCGCACACGGACCGGATCTACGCCTCCAACCCGTGCTCCGAGTACATGTTCCTGAACGACACGGCCTGCAACCTGGCCAGCCTCAACCTGATGAAGTTCGTCCGCGAGGACGGCGAGTTCGACGTCGAGGCCTACCGCTACGCCGCCCGGCTGACGATCACCGCCCAGGAGATCCTGGTCGACAACGCGAGCTACCCGACGCCGCGGATCGAGGAGAACTCGCACCGCTTCCGGCCGCTCGGGCTGGGCTACGCCAACCTCGGCGCGCTGCTGATGAGCCGGGGCCTGGCCTACGACACCGACGAGGGGCGCGACTACGCCGCCGCCCTCACCGCGATCATGCACGGCGAGGCCTATCGCCAGAGTGCCGTGATCGCCCGGGATCACGGCGGCCCGTTCGACGACTACGCCGTGAACCAGGCGCCGTTCCTGCGGGTGATCGACAAGCACCGCGACGCGGCCTATCGGATCCCGGCCGACAAGGCCGTTCCGGCCGACATGCTGGCCGCCGCCCGGACCGTCTGGGACGAGGCCTTCGAGCTCGGCCGGAAGCACGGCTATCGCAATGCCCAGGTGACCGTCCTCGCCCCGACCGGCACGATCGCCTTCATGATGGACTGCGATACGACCGGCATCGAGCCGGACATCGCCCTGATCAAGTACAAGAAGCTCGTCGGCGAGGGCTTCCTCAAGATCGTCAACCAGACGGTCCCGTGCCGCCCTCAAGAAGCTCGGCTACGGGCCCGAGCAGGTCGAGGAGATCCTCGGCCTACATCAACGAGCGCGAGACGATCGAGGGCGCCCCGCACCTGAAGGCCGAGCACCTGCCGGTCTTCGACTGCGCCTTCAAGCCGGTCAACGGGGAGCGGTCCATCCACTACATGGGCCACGTCCGGATGATGGGCGCGGTCCAGCCGTTCCTGTCCGGGGCGATCAGCAAGACCGTCAACATGCCCGAGGCGGCCACGCCCGAGGAGATCGAGGAGGTCTACCTCGAGGGCTGGAAGCTCGGCCTGAAGGCGATCGCGATCTACCGCGACGGCAGCAAGCGCAGCCAGCCGCTCAGCACGGGCAAGAAGAAGGACAGCGGCGAAGAGGTCGACACCGAGCCTCGTCGCCGAGCTCCGGGCCCAGCTCGCGGTGGCCCAGGCCGAGGCCAAGATGCCCCACCGCCGGCGGCTGCCGGTCGAACGGGCCGCGCTGACCCACAAGTTCGACGTGGCCGGCCACGAGGGATACATCACCGTCGGCCTCTACCCGGACGGCCAGCCCGGCGAGATCTTCCTGAAGATGGCCAAGGAGGGCTCGACGATCTCCGGCCTGATGGACTCGCTGGCCACCTCGATCAGCCTGGCCCTCCAGTACGGCGTGCCGCTGCGCGACCTCGTCAACAAGTTCGCCCACGTCCGGTTCGAGCCGAGCGGCTTCACCGGCAACCAGGAGATCCCGATCGCCAAGTCGATCGTCGACTACATCTTCCGCTGGATGGGCAGCCGGTTCCTGCCGGATGACCAGAAGGCCCAGATCGGCCTGATCGATCGAGGCGCGGTGGTCGACTCGGCTCCGGTCTCGTTCGGCTCGGTCTCGGTCGGCACCGCGCCCGAGATCGAGGCGGTCGACGCCCGAGATCGAGCCGGAGCCCGGGGATGACCGGCCGACGGCCGTCGCGGTCGAGACGACGCCCACGGCGATCAGCCTGCCGGTCATCGAATCGGTCGCCAGCCCGAACGGCAATGGCCACGCCAACGGCCATCGAACGGCAATGGCCAGGCTGGCGTGGCCGGCGCCTCACTGGGCACGACCAGGGTCGCCTTCAAGGTCCAGGAAGACTCGCCGTCGTGCGCCGAATGTGGCTCGATCATGGTTCGCAACGGCAGTTGCTACAAGTGCCTGAACTGCGGCTCGACCTCGGGCTGCAGCTGATCCCGAGCCGCCCCACGAGCTGAAGAGAAGCCGCTGGTCGGCCGACCGGCGGCTTCTTCGATGCCAAGCCGCCCGGCCGGGTCCCGGCCGTTCGGGCTCGAGGCCGGGCTCGGTGGCGTGTCCTATCCTTGTGGCGTGGCCCTGTACCGACTGACCGAACCGAAGGACCTGATCGCGCCAACCCTGATCGCCGCCTTCGACGGCTGGGTCGACGCGGGCTCCGCGGCCACGACCGCGGCCGACCAGCTGGCCGATGGGGGCGACCTGGTGGTGACGTTCGAGGGCGACCAGCTGTTCGACTACCGGGCCCGCCGGCCCACCCTGGACATTCGGAACGGCCGGATGACATCGATCACCTGGCGCGAGCTGACGATCCGCCGGGTTCGGATCGGCGAGCGCGACCTGCTCGTCCTGACCGGGGTCGAGCCCGACTTCCGCTGGCGCGAGTTCTGCGACGCGGTGCTCGACATCGCGACCCGCCTCGGGGTCGCCCAGTGGATCAGCCTCGGGGCGATCCCGGCGGCCGTGCCCCACACCCGCTCGGTGCCGATCATCGGCACGGAATCCGAGGCGGGACTGCTCCGGGCCAACGTCCGGCCCGGGCCGGACGGGCTCCTGCGGGTCCCCGCCGCGGTCCTGTCGGTCCTCGAGCTGATGATGGGCCGGGCGGGCATCGGCGCGGTCGGCTACTTCGCCCAGGTGCCCCACTACGTGTCGGGCCCGTATCCCGTCGCCGCGCTGGCCCTGATCCGGGCCGTCGAACGGCACGTCGGGATCAGCGTCCCGGTGGCGACGCTCGAGGAGGAGGCGCGCCAGCTCGGCTCGCACCTCGACACCCTGGCCAAGGGCGACGACACGACCCGGGCCTACGTCGAGCGGCTCGAGTCGATGGCCGACGAGGAACGCCTGCCCGCCGGCGACGAGCTGATCAGCGAGATCGAGCGCTTCCTGCGCGAGACCGGCAGCGGGGGCAGCCAGCGCTCCTGATCGGCGCCTAGCTCGGCTCGGGCGGGGCCTTGGCCGCCAGCCGGGGCAGGATGAGCTGCGCGGCGGCATTGGCGATGGCGGATGTCGGCGCCTCGATCCAGAGGGCCGGATCGGCGTTGTCGCGGGCCAGCTTCACGGCCAGGACCGCCTCGGAATCGATCGGGTCGATCTGGGCCTCCGCGCCGAACGCCTGGTAGCCCCCGACGTCGAGGGTGTGCGCGCCCCGATGGAGGTTGACCTGGGCGGCCAGGCCGTCAAAGCCGTGCTGTGTCGATCTCGGCCCTGAGGTAGTCGCCGATCATGTTGCCGGCGAGGACCTGGTACAGGCAGGTGACGTGGTCGCCCGAGACCGAGGTTCCGATGGGCGCCTGGTTCAAGGGGTGGCCGAGGAGCCGCTCGGCTTCGGCGGGCAGCAGGAGCTGGCATACCTCGGCGGGGCTGAGCGACGGCAGGCCGGTCGAGTTCATCGTCAGGTCGTCGGACGGGGTCGGAGTCGGAGTCGGCGTGGGCCCGCTGGCGCGGATGGCCGCGCACAACCCGTGAGGGCGGCGGCGATGATCAGGAGAGCCGTGATCCGGGCAAGGCGCACGACGACAAATCTACTCGATCGATGCGAAACGACCGAAGGACTCGGCTACGCTCAACGGGCATGACCCTCAAATCGCCGACCGCCCCGGCGCTGCCAATCCGGACCGTCAGCGCGACCCGCTACGTCACGCCCCTGCGCGAGGGCGGATCACTGCCCGGGCTGCTCGAAGCCGACGACGATGGACTGTACGTCGTGAAGTTCCGCGGGGCGGGCCAGGGTCCAAGGCGTTCTGGTCGCCGAGCTGATCGCCGGCGAGCTTGCCCGGGCCCTCGGCCTGCCGGTGCCCGAGATCGTCCTGGTCGAGATCGATCCGGCCCTGGCCCCGGCCGAGCCAGACAGCGAGATCCAGGAGCTGCTGGCCCGCAGCCCGGGCCTGAATCTCGGGCTCGACTTCCTGCCCGGCGCCCTGTCGTTCCGGCCGATGACCGCCCTCGATCCCGCCCTGGCGGCCGACATCGTCTGGTTCGACGGCCTGATCACGAACGTCGACCGGACGGTCCGCAACGTCAACCTCCTGACCTGGCACGGCCGGCTGTGGCTGATCGACCACGGTGCCTCGCTGTACATCCATTTCACCTGGCGGGATCCCTACGAACACGCCCGGCGGCCGTTCCCCAAGCTGGCCGACCACGTGCTTTTGCCCTATGCCTCGTCGATCCCGGCCGCCGACGAGCGCCTCGCGCCTCGGGTGACCCGGGCGCTGCTCGAAATCGATCGCGGCAGCGGTGCCGGATGCCTGGCTCCAGGACGGGGCCGGCTCGCTCGATCGTCCGGTTCGGCATCGGCAGGCCTACGTCGACTACCTCCTGGCCCGGCTCGAATCGCCGCGTCACTTCGTCGAGGATGCCGAACGTGCCCGCCACCCGTAGCCCGTTCGAGTACGCGATCCTGCGGGTCGTCCCGCGCGAGGACCGAGGCGAGTGCCTCAATGCCGGGATCGTCGTTCACTCGCGGGCCCGGCGGTACCTGGCTGCCGCCGTCGACCTCGACGAGGCGGTCCTCCACGCGCTCGCTCCGGGCTGTGATCCGGCGGTCGTCCGGGCCCAGCTCGCGACGATCCCGCGGATCTGTGCCGGCGACCCCTCATCCGGTCCGATTGCGGCCCTCAGCCGGCCGGAGCGGTTTCACTGGCTCGTCTCGCCCAGCAGCACGATGGTCCAGGCCTCCGCCGTCCATACGGGCCTGACCGACGATCCGGCGGCGACCCTTGACCACCTCCTCGCGACGCTGGTCCGAGGGCGAGCCTGAGACGAACGGTCGAGCTCCGGCCGCCAGCCTCAAACGCCGTTCCGGGCTACTCCGGGTAGCCGGCGATCGTCGCCTCGATCAGGGGACTGTGCTCGACCATCGTGTCCACGTCGGTCCGAATTCCAGACCTTGGCGACCTTGGCCAGGACCGCCTGCCGCTCGGCCCGATCGGTGATCACCCTGGCCCGGGCCTGCAGTGCCGTCGGACTGCCCTGGAGCCGGATCGTGAAGTCCGGATGGGCCTCGAGGTTGGCCAGCCAGGCCCTCTTCTTGACCGCGTTCGGCACGCCGCTGATGTACAGGTGGCGGTCGAAGCTGTGGAGCACGATGTCGATCGGCCGAGGGAGCCCGGACTTGGCTCCCTTCGTCGTCATCTCGATGAGCTGCCCGTGATCGAGAGCAGCGCGCGTCGCGTCGTCCATCAAGGGACCTGCTGGCTCAACATGGGTTCGGCAGGCAGCCGGGTCAGGCCTGGGCCGGCTCGGGCAGGAGCGCCCGATAGACCGCCCAGCCGCCGACGGCCCCGACCACCGGGCCGACGATGTAAATCCAGAGCGAGGTGAGATCGGCGCCGATCAGCGCGGGGGCGATCGAGCGGGCAGGATTGACCGAAGCTCCGGTGATCGGGATCAGGGCGACGTGGATGGCCACGAGGGTCAGCGGGATCACGATGAAGGCCCGGTCCGGGTTCAGCTTCGTGACGGTCAGGATGACGGCCACGAAGATCGCCGTGAAGATCGTCTCCAGGAGGAGCGCCTGGATGTCGCTGATGCCCTTGCCCGGCACCGTCCTCGTCCCGGCCACGACAGCCTGGCTGGACACGAGCAGGACGACGGCGGGACTGCGCCGAGCCCGCCGATCAGCTGGGCGACCAGGTAGCCCGCGGCATTGACCGGGTCGATCCGCTTGTCCAGCAGGGCACCGATCGTCACGGCCGGGTTGAAATGCCCGCCAGAGACCGCCCCGGCGATCTGGATGGCGGCAAACAGTCCGAGCCCGAACCCGAAAGCGATCACCACGAGGTCGATCGTCGGACTGACGGCATTCGTCGCCAGGATCGACATAAATCCGGCGAGGAAGAAGACGAATGTGCCGATCAGCTCCGCCAACAGCTTCCGCGCGTCCAAGCTCAACCTCCACTCCGTCCCGGATCGGATCGGGCTCCCGCGCCTCCGAAACCGGCTCGTGTCAGTCTAGCCGGGTCCAACTGGCGAGTGTCCGGTCGCGCCAACCGGCGGCCCGGACCGGGACCTTCGATTGGTGGCTCACCTGACGCCGCTCTGCTGTCCTGCACTGTGCACGGATCGAACCGGGGATTGGCCCTGGCGGACCCGTGGTCTTCAGGGGCCCTGGGCGTCCAATGGATCAAGCGACAATCCAGATCCTGATCGTGGTGTTCATGGTCGCGTTCCTCGTCTGGTGGCAGAACCGCGACATGCCCGAGACCGAATGGCTGTTCGGCGACGATTTCGCCTCCCCACCCCTGCCGGACGCCCCGGCAACCTAGGCTCCGACGAAGGCGATCCAACCTCCGTTGACGGAGGGCCGAACGGCGGTTGGTAGGATGGGCCGATGACGGCTCCCCTCCGCGTGCTCGTCGAGCAGCCGACCCGGGGCAAGCGCTGGGTCGCGGTCGCCGCGGACTGGCCGGGATTCGAACGGGGCGCGAAGAGCGAGGACGAGGCGGTCGAACGGCTCGCCAGCTACCGCCACGCTACCTGCCGATCGCCCGGCGCGCCGGGCTCGACCCGGAGTTCGCCCCGCAGGTTGAGCCCGAGATCATCGGCCGATACCCCGGGGTCGGATCGACGGACTTCTGGGGAATCTCCTTCGCGCCTTCGCCGCTCGACCGTGGCTCGTTCGACCCGGCCGCCTTCGACCGCCAGGCCCTCCTGCTGCGAGCGGCATGGGCCGAATTCGACGACACGGCCGCCCGCGTCTCGCCGGAGCTCCGGCCGGGGGTCCGGGGCGGAGGGCGTTCCCGCGACGTGATCGTGAGGCATGTCCACGTGACCGAGGGAGGCGACTTCTCGAGCCGGGTGAAGGCGAAGTCCGAGCTGGTGGACATGCTCACTCCGGCCGGGCTCGGCCAGTCACCGCGACCGCTACGTTGAAGCGATGCGTTCCTGGTATGCCGAGGGCAAGCCCCTCGGCCGATGGACGATCCCCTATCTGCTCCGCCACACCGCCTATCACGTGCTCGACCACACCTGGGAGATGCAGGACCGGGATCTGACCGAAGCGTCCTGACCGCGGGCGCTCTGAGCTCAGGCCGGACTCGAGTAGGCCGGTCGCCGCTCGTCCTCGAGCCCGGCAGCACCCAGATGCCCAGACTACGATCACTTCGGATGGAACGGCGCATGGTGCTGGCGATCGCGCGGTCGTTCTTTGCCCTGGTGGCGCTTGCCGCGATCGTGGTCCAGCTCGCCGATCTGTCGGCCCGGGGGGTCCTCAACCCGGTCAGCTACTTCAGCTACTTCACGATCGACAGCAACCTGATCGCGGCGACCGTCCTGCTGATTGGAGCGGCGCGCTGGCGGGCCGAGCCGTCGCCGAGATTCGACCTCGTGCGCGGCGCCGCGGTGGTCTACATGAGCGTGACCGGGATCGTCTTCACCCTGCTGCTCTCGAACACAGACGTCGATACGGCGATCCCCTGGGTCAACACGGTCGTGCACGAGCTGATGCCGATCGTCATCGTGGCCGATTGGTTGCTCGAACCTCCCCGGGCCCGGCTCACGCTCCGCCAGGGACTGCTCTGGCTGATCTTCCCGGTCGGATGGATTGCCTACACGATGATCCGGGGCGGCCTCGTCGGTCTGTACCCCTATCCGTTCCTTGATCCGGCGAATGGTGGCTACGCGACCGTCGCGCTCTACTGCGTCGGCATCCTCGGTCTCATGGCGATCGTCTGCTGGCTGACGGTCGTCCTCGGGAATGCCGCCGGGACCAACCACCTCGATCAGCGAACGACGCCGAGGGGCCAACGGTCGGCTGACCGTTCGGGACCGTCATCGGCTCAGCGTACTGCCGGCCATGGCGGCAGACTACTCGACGAACGGAGGCGTCGATGGGCAGGCTGATCTACACAATGAACGTATCGCTCGACGGGTTCATCGAGACCCTGGACCACTCGCTCGATTGGTCGGTCAACGACGACGAGCTCCTCACGCTGGTTCGGCGACCGGGCGCGCGGTCTGGCCGCCTCGCTCTACGGCCGCCGGTTGTACGAGCTGATGTCGGCGTACTGGCCGACGGCGCAGGACGACCCCGCCGCGACCGAGCCCATGCGCGAGTTCGGGCGCCTCTGGCTGGGCATCCCGAAGATCGTCTTCTCATCGACGCTGACGTCGGTCGACTGGAACAGCCGGCTCGTCCGAGGCGACGTCGGCGAGGAGCTCGCGCGGCTGCGCACCGAGCTCGACGGTGACTTCGAGGTCGGCGGTCCCACCCTTGCGTCCGCGTTCATCAGGCGGGGCCTCGTCGACCGGTACGAGCTGGTCGTGCACCCGGTCATCCTCGGGTCCGGGACGCCGTACCTCCCGCCCCTCGACGCGCCGATCCGCCTGCGCCTCACCGACACCCCACGTTCGCGTCGGGCGTGACGTACCTGGGCTACGCCACCGAGTAGCGCGTCCCCGCGACCTCAGTCACGTACTGGAGCGGCGTCACCTCGAAGTCCGCGGGCAGCTTCACGCCGGTCGAGTGGTTCGGGCAGTAGCCGTTGGGGACCTTGGCCAGGTACTGCTGGTGGTAGTCCTCGGCGAAGTAGAACGTGTCGAGCTGGCGCGATCGCGGTCGTGATGTGGCCGTAGCCGGCTGCCGCGAGGCGCGGCTCGTACGCGTCGCGCGAGGCCTCGGCGGCCCGGCGCTGCTCTTCGTCGGTGGTGTAGATCGCCGAGCGGTACTGCGTCCCGGCGTCGTTGCCCTGGCGCATCCCCTGGGTCGGATCGTGGTTCTCCCAGAACGTGGCCAGGATCTCCTCGAAGGTACACGATCTTCGGATCGAAGACGACCCGGACGACCTCGGCCTGGCCGGTCTTGCCGGAACAGACCTCCTTGTAGGTCGGGTTCGGGGTATAGCCGCCGGCATAGCCGACCGCGGTGGCGATCACCCCGGGCTTCTCCCAGAAGAGCTTCTCGGCACCCCAGAAGCAACCCATCCCGAAGGTGACGACCTGGCTGCCCTCGGGATAGGGCGGGGTGAGCTTCGCGCCGTTGACGAAGTGGCGCTCGGGGACCTTCATGGCCTCGGCGCGACCGGGCAGCGCCTTGGCGGGATCAGGCATGGACGACTTGGAGGAATCGGTGAACCACATGCCCAAATTCTACTCGCGGTCTGTGACGGGCTCGTGACCGGAGGGGCACCGGCGCCCGAACGGGTCGGCCTGCTGCCGCCGCGGGCCTGCGTCGCGCCCTGCGCGCCTGCGGCGTGCGGGCGAGCCTGCGCCCGTACTCGCGGGAGCCCGCCTCTTACCGCCACTAAGCTTAGGCGGACGCCACATGGTAAGCCATGTAAGCCATGCAGGCCTTGGCGGTTCGCAATCGGGCAGCCAGGGACCCGACCTACCATGGACTGGCACTGGGACTGGCATTTCGCTCTGTACTTCGTGCCCGTATCGGGCCGACCTCCTCCACGGAGTGGGGCCCAGGCCCGCACAACGCGATACGTAAGCTTCGTGGCGGTATCTGCGGGGTCAGCCAGGGCCGGCACTGGAGCCGGCCGCTCAGCCGGCCTTGGCCGCCGCTGCTGCTCGGAGCTCGGCCTTGTGGGCGCGCTTGCCGGCCTGGTAGGTGGCCAGGGCTTCGGGTGAGTCGACGTCGCCCAGGGTGGGATGGCTTGGCAGCGACGGCCAGGCCAGGCAATGACAGGCCGTAACGCTTGACCAGCACGGCGCTGATCGTGCGGGCCTTCATCTCGCCGATTCCGGGCAGGGCGAGGAGCCGCTTCTGGAGATCGCGCCCATCCCTGGCCCCGGTCCAGACGAGGGCCGGATCGTTGTCGTAGTCCGTGGCGATCGCCGAGCACAGGGCCTGGACCCGGCCGGCCATCGCGCCCGGGAAGCGGTGCAGGGCGGGTCGTTCCGAGAAGATCCCGACGAGCTCCGCCGGGTCCATCGCCGCGATCGCCCGGGCATCGAGCGACTGGCCCGTCCGGCGGGTCAGCTCGAGCGGCCCGCTGAAGGCCTTCTGGACGGTCACCTGCTGATCGAGGGTGAACCCGATCAGGAGGGCCAGCGGATCGCTCGCGATCAGCCGGTCGGCCGCTTCGTCGCCGGTGTAGTAGAGCCGTTCGGGAGCCTGCATGGGAACATCGTAGTCGGGCCCGGCAACGGTGGGCGGGTCGCTCCGCAAGTCGCAGCCTCGGCGTCTCTGCAGCGGTGCGCGTCGCCCCGCGACGGCAGGCTCGGGACGGCTCCCCAATGGAGGTCTCGGCGGCCTCCGCAACGGCTGCGCGCAACAGCTCGCTCGGGGACCGCGACGACGGTGCGCTCGCGAGCCGGGCGAATCCCCTACACTCGGGCCAGAGACCCGCTCCTCCGGCAGCCTCGATCCGGCGCCGTCCCTGAGGAGCGCACAGGAGCCCACACCCGCTTGTCGTTCAACACCCTCGGCCTTTCGGCCGACATCCTCCGGGCCGTGGCCGAGGAGGGATACACCGAACCGACGCCCGTCCAGGCCGAGGCCATCCCGTTCGTGCTCGAAGGCCGTGACGTGCTCGCCGCCGCCCAGACCGGCACGGGCAAGACCGCGGCGTTCACGCTGCCGATCCTCGAGCGCCTCAAGGCCCAGGCGAACACGAGCTTCTCCCCTGCTCGCCATCCTGTCCGGGCCCTCGTCCTGACCCCGACCCGCGAGCTGGCGATGCAGATCGCCGAGAGCGTCGCGACCTACGGCAAATACGTCCCCCTGCGCTCGGCGGTCGTCTACGGCGGCGTCCCGATCGACCCCCAGGTCAAGGAGCTTCGCGGGGGGATCGAGATCCTCGTCGCCACGCCCGGCCGGCTGATGGACCACATGGGCCAGCGCACGGTCAACCTCGGCCAGGTCGAGGTCCTTGTCCTCGACGAAGGCGACCGGATGCTCGACATGGGCTTCATTCCCGATATCCGAAAGATCGTCGCCCAGCTCCCGAACCGAAGCCAGACGATGCTCTTCTCGGCGACCTTCTCGGACGAGATCCGACGCCTCGCCAGCGAGTTCCTGAAGAACCCGGCGATCGTCGAGGTCGCCCGCCGGAACACGGCCGCCGAGGGAGTCGAGCAGGTCCTCTACCCGGTTGACCGCGAACGCAAGGAGGAGCTCCTGCTCCACCTGATCCGGCGCGACAAGATGAGCCAGGTCCTCGTCTTCACCCGGACCAAGCTGGCCGCCAGTCGACTGGCGTCGTATCTCGACCGACGCGGCGTGGCCGCCGTCGCGATCCACAGCGATCGGAGCCAGCCCGAGCGAACCCGGGCCCTCGAGGACTTCAAGACCGGCGAGGTGACCTGCCTGGTCGCGACCGACGTCGCCTCGCGCGGGCTCGACATCGAGGAGCTGCCCTACGTCGTCAACTTCGAGCTTCCGTTCGAGCCCCAGGACTACATCCATCGGATCGGTCGAACCGGTCGGGCGGGGGCGACCGGCATTGCGATCTCGCTCGTGTGCATGGACGAGGTCGAGCTGCTCAAGGGTGTCCAGCGCCTCCTGAAGCGCCAGATCCCCTATCGCGTCGTCGAGGGCTTCGTGCCCGATCGGTCGGTCGAGGTCCGCCCGCTGCGCGGTTTCGGCCCGGGCGGGCGGGCCGGATCCGGGAACGGCCGAAGCGCCGGCTTCGGGGCGGGCGCCGCGACCCCCGAGCACGGCCACGCCCACCGCAAGCCACTTCGGCGCCACTCCGGAGCCTCGACCTAGAGGCTCGAACCCGTGGACGCGGAGAGCCGCTAGGCGCTGAAGCGCCCTCCCGGGCCAGCGAAACTGGCGAATATCAACCCCAGTAGTGTTGCGCCGAGACGCGTGGGTCGATCGGCGGCTGAAAGGCGCCGATTCGGGCGCTCGCCGTGCGTGGAGGGCTCCGCGCGACCCGGAATCCGGCGCGAATCCTGCCCAATTCCGACCCGGAACCCGCGCAACACCACGGGGGCTCATATTCGCTGGAAATCGGAACCTTCGCGGAGTCCGGGACCGGGCAGACCCCTGGACAGGCAGCCGGGCCACCGAATCGGGTCCGTCCTGTGACAGGCGAGCTGACCAGGGCCGCCGGTTACACTGGTAGACCGCAACGTGGATCCTGAATGACCGAATCTCGTACGCCCGGCGCGGCCGACCGACTGCGTTCCGTGGGCCTGATGGCGGACGGACCCGTCCGCTGGGGCAACCCGGTCCGGGCTGGCGGCCCGGGCATCTACATCGTCGAGCTGGCCGCACCGCTCAAGACGGCACCGATCGATCACACCGTGCTGGCCCGCTGGATCGAGCGGATTCCGAGCCTGACCCTCGATGGCGCCCGGCCAACGGCTCGGGAGCTGGCCACCCGCCTGGCGGCCTTCTGGCTGCCCGACGAGACGATCGTCTACATCGGGATGGCCAGCCAGTCGGTCGGCGGCCGGGTTGGCGCCTTCGTGAGCACGCCGCTCGGCGACCGGCGGCCGCACTCGAACGGGCACTGGCTCAAGACCCTGTCCGTCCTGGGCGACCTACGGGTCTGGTGGGCGACCACGACCGCGCCCGAGGAATACGAAGATGCCCTGCTCACGGCCTTCGCCGAGGGCGTCTCGACCGAAGCCCGGGCGGCCCTGCCCGACCCCGGCGTCGTCCTGCCCTTCGGCAACCTTCAATCGGCCACCGGCGAGCGGCGTCAGCACGGGATCAAGGGCGCCCTTGAGGCCGAGGAGCCGAACGGCCCGGTGACGAAGGCCGAGCGGGTCGCGGCGGCCGCGGCTGCTGCCTCGGGCAAGCCATCGGCCAAGTCGACCACCGGTCGTCGGACGAGCGACCCCACCCGGCGGACGGGCGTCCTCCGCTCGACCAGGCCTCGCGCGGCGAGCACCTCGCGGGCCGAGGCGGCCGCGATCAAGGCCGCGGGCCGGCCGAGCGGGCCGCCGATCCAGCTCTCGGCCGAGGGCCTCGCCGCCCTCCAGGCCGAGCTCGAGGACCTGACCACGGTCCAGCGCCCGGCGATCGTGGCCCGGATCGCGGCGGCCCGCGAGCTGGGCGACCTGAAGGAGAACTCGGACTACCACGAAGCCCGCCGGGAGCAGTCATTCGCCGAGGGCCGGATCCTCCAGCTCGAGGACCAGCTCCGGCACGCCGTCGTCGTCGAGGGCGGCAGCAGTGGCGTGGTCGGCATCGGCTCGAGCGTCGTCGTCGAGCGAACGGACCCGGCCGGTGCCCAGGAGCGGAGCACCTTCCGGATCGTCATGGCCGCCGAGGCGAATCCAAAGACGGACCGGATCTCGAACGTCTCGCCGATCGGGGCGGCCCTGATCGGGAGCGCCCCCGGGGACGTGGTCGAGGTGATCATCCCGGCCGGCCGGATCGGCTTCCGGATCATCGAGGTCGGCTGACCGGAATGGGGGTGAGGCTGCGGTTCGTCCACACCGGGGACCTGCACCTCGACAGTCCTTTCCAGGGGATCGCCCAGGCCGCGCCGGAGCGGATCGTGACGGCCCTCCGTGACGCGACCCTGCGGAGCTGGGAGCGGATCGTCGGGCTGGCCATCGAAGAGCGGGTCGACGCCGTCCTCGTCGCAGGTGATGTGTTCGAGGGCGCGAACCGGACGTTGCGCGGCCAGGTCGCCTTTCGGGACGGCCTCGTCCGGTTGGCCAACGAGGCGATCCCCTCGTTCGTCGTGACCGGCAACCACGATCCCCTGAACGGCTGGGAGCCGGCCGTGACCTGGCCCGATCTCGCCTTCCGGTTCGGCTCCGAGGGGGTCGCGACGCGGCCGATCCTGCGCGACGGCGTGGAGCTCGGCCGCGTCCATGGGATCAGCTACCAGGTCCGCGACGTGACGGCGAACCTGGCCGCAACGTTCCGGCGGGAACCGGACGAGACGTTCGCGATTGGACTGCTCCATGCCAACGTCGGCGGGATCGAGGGCTACGGCAACTACGCACCGTGCTCGATGTCCGACCTCGTCGCAAGCGGCATGGACTACTGGGCCCTCGGCCACATCCACCGCCACGCTGTCCTGCGGGCCAGCGCGCCCACGGTCGTCTACTGCGGCAACCCGCAGGGCCGCGACCCGGGCGAGGCCAATCCCCGGGGCTGCTACCTCGTCGAGGTCGACGAGGCGGGCACGGTCCGGCCCGAGTTCCGGGCGATGGACGTCGTCCGCTGGCAGCGCCTGACCGTCGCAATCGACGGGATCGAGACGGCCGATGGGCTCGTCGAGGCGATCGGCACGGCCCTGGAACGAGCGGTCGAGGCGGCCGGACGCTCGATCGTGGCGATCGTGACCCTCGCCGGGCGCGGTCCGCAGCATGGTCCGCTCCAGCGAGCCGGCGTCCTGGCCGATCTCCACGGGATCGTCCGGGAGCGCCTCGGGGTCGGCGAGCCGTTCGCCTGGCTCGAATCGATCCGGGACGAGACCCGCCCGTCGATCGACCTGGCGGCGCGGCGTGAGACAGGCGACCTCCTGGGCGAGACGCTCCGCGAGTTCGCCCGGAGCCGGGCGGCCCTCGCCGGCGGGCAGGAAGCCGACTTCGACGACATGCTCGAGGACCTCTACAACCACGTCCGGGTGCGGCGGGTCCTGCCCGGCCGTCCGGGCACGGCCGAGCTGCTCGAATTGCTCGACACGGCCGAGGCGATGGTCATCGACCAGCTCGACGAGGCTGGCTGAAGCCGGCGGTGCGGATCGACGAGATCAGGGTCGACGGTTTCGGGCTGCTGCGTGACCTGCGGATCCGGCCGGCGCCCGGCCTGACCTTGATCCGGGGCGCCAACGAGGCCGGCAAGTCGACCTTGCTCGCCTTCGTCCGGGCGATCCTGTTCGGCTTCGAGACGCGGGGCCACCCGGCCCTGGCCGGGGGCCAGCGAGGGGGCTGGCTGACGGTCCGCTCGGGTGACGATCGCTCAATCCGGATCGAGCGGTACGGCCTGACCGGGGGCGGCGGCCGGCTCCGAATCCTCGATGGCGAGGGCGAGGAGCTGGGCAATGAGATGCTGCCCCGGCTTCTCCAGGGCGTCGAGAAGACGGTCTTCAACAATGTCTTCGCCTTCGGCCTGGCCGAGCTCGCCCAGTTCGGCAACCTGACCGGACCGGAGATCGCCGCCCGGATCTACGGCGCCGGGATGGGCACCGGGGCGACGTCGGTCGTCGACATCGAGAACCGGCTCGAGCAGCGCCGTTCGGCCCTGTTCACGAAGCAGGCCCAGAAGCCCCGGATGAACATCCTCCTGGGCGAGATCGACGGCCTGAACGACCGAATCGCCGCGCTCGATCTGCCGGCCAGCTTCAAGCAGGCCGGGGCCCGCCGGGCCGAGCTCGAAGCCCGCCTCGCCACGCTCGATGGGGAGGCGGGGGCGGTCTCGGCCGAGCTGCGCTACCTCGAACGCCTGCGCGATGGTTGGCCGAGCTGGCTGGCCTTCAAGGCGGCCCGCGCCCGGTGGGCCGACCTGGCCGGATCAGGCGACGATGGCCCCGTCGGGCCCGCTGATCCGACCGATGCCCTGGCCGGCGACCTCCTCGAGCGGATGTCTCGCACGGAGCAGGAGCTCGAGCGGATCACCACCAGGTCGAGCGACCTGGCGGAGGAGCGTCAGCGGGTGGTCGCCGAGGGCGATGCCCAGCCGGTCGACGCTGCGCTCCTGGCCGCCCGGCCGGAGATCGAGCGCCTCCTCCGGGCGGTGCCGGAGATGCAGGCCGACCGGAATCGGATCGCCGACCGGGAGCACGATCGTTCGGAACGGAATGCGGCCCTGGCCGAGGCGCTCCGCCGGCTCGGGCCCGACTGGACCGAGGACCGGCTCGTCGGGGTCGACGATTCGCTGGCGGCCCAGAACTCGATCGGGGGGCCCTTCCGGGTCTCGCTCGAGACGGCCGATCGGGACGTCAGCACGGCCCAGGCCGAGCTGGCCAATGCCGATCTGGCCCTGTCCGACGCCCGGGCGGAGCTCGCCGCGGTCGATCCTCGCGCGATCGACCCGACGGCGGACCCGGCGGCGACTCGAATTCGCCGATACCCCCGCCCCTGGCGCTCGGGCGGATCGATCGCCCGGCGCCCAATGGCTCGTCCTCGCGGCCGGGCTGGGCATTGCCACGGCTCTCGGATCGATCGTCCTCGGGCTTGGCCCGGCCCAGGCGATCCTGCTCGGCGCCGTCATCGGGATGGCCCTCGGCCTGGCCGGCTGGCTGGGCCAGGGTCCGCGGAGCGCCGGGCCAACTGCCGTCCCGGCGGTTCGCGACCCGGACGGAGCCCGGCGCGAGGAACGCCTGGGACGCGTTCGCTCGACGGAGCAGCGGCGCCAGGACGCGGCGGCTCGGCTGGCAGCTGCCGGCGCGGCCCGTGACCGGGCCCAGGCCGAATGGCAAAGCTGGCTCGGCGAGCACGGCCTCGCCCGGGACCTCGATCGCGAAGGGGCGACCCGCGTCGTGGAGGGGGTGGTCCGGGCCCGGGCCATCCTGGCCGACCGCCAGTCGATCGAGCGCCGCCGGGACGAGGCGGCAGCTCGCCTCGACGCCCGGGAATCCGAGAGCTGCCGCGCTGCTCGATCAGCTCGGCCGCCGGGCCGATGACCGGTGGGCGCCAGGCCGGTGATCCGCTCGTCGAGCTCGATCGTCTTCGCCGCGAGCTCGAGGCCAGCCTCGAGGGCCAGGCTGCCCACGATCGCGCCGCCAGGGACCTCGAGCGAATCGACGCGAGCGAGGCGGCCAACGAGACATCCCGCCAGGCGGCCCTGGCCGCCCAGCAGGCGATCCTGGCCGAGGCCGGCGCGGACGACCCGGCCGGCCTGCGCCTGGTCGTCGCCCGGGCCGACCAGCGGAACGAGGTCCGGCGCGAGCTGCGAGCCGCCGAGGACACCCTGACCGCACTGTCCGGTCCGGGCGAGGCGCTCATTGCCTTCGAGGCCGACCTCGAGCGCTATGCCGACGTCGGACTGATCGCGTCCGAGCTCGCCGCGGCCGCCGAGCGGAGCCGGATCGTCGAGACCGAACGGGCGGCGACGATCGAGCAGCTCGGCGCCGAGCGCGACCGGATGGCCGAGCTCGAGCGCTCGGCCGAGTCGGCGACGCTGCGCCAGGCCCGGGCCGAGCGGGTCGCCGAGCTCGAGCAGCTGGCCGAGACCTGGTCGGCAACGACGATCGCCCTCGAGCTCCTTCGCCGGACCCGCAGCCGCTACGAACGCGACCATCGGCCAGAGGTGCTCCAGACGGCCGAGACCCTGCTGGCCGAATGGAGCAACGGGCGCTACGCCCGGATCCTCGCCCCGCTCGGCCGGCAGATCGAGGAGCTCGAGCGGAGCGACGGGGCGATCGTGCCGATCGGCGGCCTGTCAACCGGGACCGCTGAGCAGCTCTACCTCGCCCTCCGGTTCGGGCTGGTCGAGCACTTCGCTCGCGAGGCTGAGTCGCTCCCCCTCGTGATGGACGACATCCTGGTGAACTTCGATCCGGGCCGGGCCGAACGGGCCGCTCGCTCGATCGAGGACCTGGCCACCCGCCACCAGGTCCTCTACTTCACCTGCCACCCGAATACGCCGCTGAACCCGGCCGAGACGGTCGAGCTGGCGGTCACGGGCGCCGCCTGAGAGCCGCCGCGCCCAGCGGCGACCCGAGAGACGCCACGCTCAGGTTGCGACGTGGTGAACCTCGCGGTCGGCACCGCCAATCCACATCGCCGGGGGGATCATCCAGAAGGCGGCCAGCTCGTTCAGCCGGGAGGCATACCGGCCGCGGATCTGGGCGAACAGGATCCAGCCCACGTCCGGTGATTCGAGCCGGTAGCCGGCGGCCTCGAGCCTGGTCCGGGCCGCCTCGTACTCGGCTCGATCGATCCGGACCCGGCCGTCGTTGGCGAAGCCGAAGAAGTTCGAGATGTCCTCCACGAGATGGACCCCGATCGCCACGAGCATCTCCGCCCGGCCGCGGGGCTGGTCCTCGATCGTGGTCAGGACCAGGACGGCCGCGTCGAGCATCGCCCCGAGCGAGGCGAGCCACGACTCGTTGTCGTGGGTCGAGCGGAAGAAGCCCAGGACCGGGTAGGCCATGTGGCTGTCGAGGACCTCGGCGGCCCAGCGCTCCCAGGCGCTGAACAGGTCGGGCAGGTCGTCAACGAGGCCGCTCCGCTGGCTCGTCTCGAGCAGGGCGACGGCCGACGGAGGCGCCCCGGCCCGGGCGTCGAGACTGGTCACCAGGACCTCCCGGCGCTGGAACGAGCCGTACAGCGAGAACAGGTAGGTGACGACCAGGGCCACGGTGCCCAGGCCGAGGGCGGCGGCAACGATCGCGATCGTGCGGGTCCAGGGCTCCGTCGGCACGAGGTCGCCGAAGCCGATCGTGAACAGGCTCGTGGCGGCCATGTAGACCGCCGATCCGAGGCTCGTGAGGGGCGGATCGAAGTCCGGCGCAAAAGCGAGGTTCAGGAGGCCGAACCCGAGGACCAGGAGGGCCACCCAGACGACGAGCAGAACGAGCACGTTGAGCGGGGCAAAGATGGCCAGCCAGCGCTCGCGTCGATCGGGGTCGGCCATCCGCCGCGCCTGCCAGCGCCAGGCCCGCCAGCCGCCCCGGGTGACGATCCGGGCGGGCCGATAGGCCGAGGGGGTCGGCCGGGGCAGGACGACCGTGTTGAACACGTCCCAGCCGACATAGACGATCAGGAAGAGTCCGGCCAGCGCCTCGATGACGGACAGGGCTACCCCCATCCGATTGGCCGGGAGCGGGACAGGATCATGGCCGGTACGCTACACGAACGAACAGGGCCGGCGGAGCGCCACGGGCGGTGCTCGGGTCGAAACCGGAGGTGTGGATGCAAGGTCGAGCCCGGCACGAACGCAGGTCCGCCGCGCGCTGGCGGGCGGCGGTTGTCGCCGCGGTCATCGGCCTCGGAGCGGTGGCCCTGTTCCCGAGCACGACGGCCCTGGCGAGCAACCCGCCGATCTCGATCACCGGCCAGTCCGGCGCGCCCGTCGGCCAGCGCTCGAGCCCGCCCACAAACCAGCCGGCCACCTCGCCCTCGCCCCGGCGGACCGGCTCGGCCTCAAGCTCGCCCTCGAGCCCGCCCGCAAACCAGTCTTCGCCGACGCCGGCCGACGCCTCACCCAGCCCCCAGGCCAGCTGGACGCTGCCGATCCAGACAACGACCCCGACGAGCCCGGTCCGGGATCGCCCGACCGCGATCACGTTCTACGGCCGGGGCTACGGCCACGGCCTGGGGATGAGCCAGTACGGCGCCCGCGGCCGGGCGCTGGCCGGCCAGACCGCGGCCACGATCCTGGCCCACTACTACCAGGGCACGACCCCGGCCACGGTCAGCCCGAGCGCGCCGGTCCGGATCCTCGTCCTCGGCCCGAGCAGCCCGACGGCCGCCAAGCCGCTCGTCTTCCACGGTCGGGGTGCACCGTTCACGATCGACGGCTTCAGCGGGACCTTCCCAGTCGGCGCCGAGGTCACGATCTGGCGCTCGGGCAGCGGCTTCGGGCTGCACGTCACCTCGAGCGGCGGGACGCTCCTGCTCAACAAGACGACGGCGGCCGCCGACCTGCGGATTCGCTCGGGGGCCGATCCCGGCCGGATCCAGGTCGACTCGGAGCCGGGTGCCTACGACACGTACCGGGCCACGATCCGGGTCCTCGGGACGTCGAGCGGCGTGCTCACCGTGAACGAGATCGGGCTCGACCTCTACCTCCTGGGGGTCGTCCCGGCCGAGATGCCTTCCGGCTGGCCGGCCGAGGCCCTCAAGGTCCAGGCGGTCGCGGCGCGGAGCTACGCCGAGGAGCACGTCCACGTCGGGATCGGCGCCTACGACCTGTTCGACGACACCCGATCGCAGGTCTACCGCGGCGCGCTGGGCGAGGTGGCGGCCACGAACGCGGCCGTGACGGCCACCGCCGGCGGCGTCCTGAAGAGCGGCAGCGCGATCATCAACGCCCTCTACCACTCGGCCGACGGCGGGGCGACCGAGGACAACGAGAACGTCTACACCTCGGCCACCGGCCAGATCGACGAATCGCCGATCAGCTACCTGCGCGGCTCGTCGGATCGGGATCCCAATGGCGTGTCATACGACAGCGCCTCGCCCCACGCGACCTGGCACACGGCGGCCTACTCGCTCGCCCAGCTTTCGGCGATCTTTGCCACCGACGCCCGCACGAACGTGGGCACGATCAGCGGGCTTGACCTGTCGGACAAGGGCGTCTCGGGCCGCCCGATCAAGATCGTCCTGACCGGCAGCCTCGGGACGAAGTCGGTCAGCGCCGAGATCTTCCGGGAGGTCTTCAACGCGGGCTCGCCGGCGGCCGACCCGTACATGTGGAGCACCCTCATCGACACCCGTCCGATCCCGTGAGCGGAGGTCCCCGGGCGGACGATGCTCCGGCTCCACTCGCCCGCTGCGGCTGGGCCGGAGCCGACGGACCGAATCCG
This sequence comes from uncultured Chloroflexia bacterium, assembly GCA_963697135.1. Lineage (GTDB taxonomy): Bacteria > Chloroflexota > Limnocylindria > Limnocylindrales > CSP1-4 > Palsa-1033. Next base: position 111,876 of record CAVOMZ010000013.1, read on the forward strand.
GATCTCCTGATGACCGCCTACCACGACGACGAGTGGGGCCGGTCGACGACCGACGACACCGAGCTGTTCGAGCGGCTCGTCCTCGAGTCGTTCCAGGCCGGGCTGTCCTGGTCGACGATCCTGCGCAAGCGCGAGGCGTTCCGGATCGCCTTTCGGGGCTTCGATCCAGCGATCGTGGCGGCCTTCGACGAGGCGGACCGGGAGCGCCTCATGGCGGACGCCGGGATTGTCCGGAACCGGGCCAAGGTCGACGCCTCGATCGCGAACGCCCGGGCGTATCTCGCGCTCCGGGTCCAGTTCGGTGGCTTCGACGCCTACCTGCGCACGATGATCCGCGAGCCGGCCCGTCCGCTCCCAGCGGACGCCGTCAGCGGCCAGATCCCGGCGAGCACGCCCACCTCGGCCGCCCTTTCGAAGGACCTCCAGGCCCGCGGCTTCCGCTTCGTCGGCCCGACGATCACCTATGCCTTCATGCAGAGCGTCGGGCTCGTCGACGACCACCTGCCGGGCTGCTTCCGCTATCGCGGCTGACCGCCCTCAGATCTCCCGCCGGCGGAAGGAGACGACCGCCAGCCCGAGGACCAGGACGAGCCAGATCCCGATCCAGGCGAGAAACGCCGGGTCCAGCCCGGCGGAGGCAAAGAAGGGGTTGGCCGCCAGCTCCTCGCTCGTCCGCCCGCTATCGGTCGCGACGATGATCACGACCTGCGGCTCGAGGGCGTAGATCGCCCCCCGCCAGATCCCATCCGAAGGGAACAGGATCCGGCTGGCCGTGGCGACCTGGCCGATCAGGTCGGCGTCGAAGAACACGGCCAGCCCGCCGAGCACCCCGGCGATCCAGCACAGCCCGAACAGCACGACCGCGATCGCACCCCCGGCGATCGATGGCAGTCGGGTCGACAGGAGGACGGTGAAGGTCAGGACGAGGACGGCCTGGAGGGCGATCGCCCCGGCCGCCCCGAGCGGGTCGGGCGGGCCGTAGCCCGAGGCGAGCTTCATGGCCAGGATCTCGAGCAGGCCAGAGGCCAGGGCGTAGCCGGCGGTCACGATGACGAGCCCGAGCCAGCGCCCGACGAGGAAGGTCGAGCGGGCGATCGGGCGAGCGAGGATCGCCAGGAGGACGCCGCTCTCGATATCGGACGAGATCGCCGGAGCCCCGATGAACGCCGCGGTCATGGCCAGGATGAAGCTGAACATGAAGGCCACGATGATCAGCATCTGGCTGACCCCGAGCTCGATCTCGGTCTCCGGCCGGCCGTTGTCGCGGGCAATGGAAACGAGCCGCTCGAAGCCGATCCCGGACAGGCCGACCACGACCACGGTCAGGAGCACGAGGACCCACAGGATTCGCCGGCGGAGAGCATCGAGCAGGGTCAGCCGGGCGATCACGAGGAGCGGCCCGACCACCGAGGTCATCGGGCCGACCCGCCGTCCGTGACCCGATGGGCCGCCGCGGCGCCCTCCGGATCGGGCGGCACCCCGAGCAGCTCGAGGAAGCGCTCTTCGAGCGTCTCACGACCCTGGCCGACCGAGTGGACCCGGCCGCCCGCGGCCACGATCGTGGCGACGACATCGGGAATTCGAGCGGGGTCGATCGGCCGGATCGTGATCAGGTCCGGATCGGCGGGGTCAAGCTCGAGCGGTCCGAATGTCGCGAGGCGGGCCCGTCCCTCGGCCGGGAGATCGGTCACCCGGAGGACGGCCGCCCGCTGGCCGAGCAGCTCGTCGAGCGTCCCGCTGGCTACGACCCGGCCACGGTCGACGACGGCCACCCGGTCGCACACGAGCTCGACCTCGGACAGCAGGTGCGAGTTCAGGAAGACGGTCACTCCCCGGTCGCGCGCTGCCCGAATGACCCGTCGGACCTCCGTCCGGCCGACCGGGTCGAGGGCCGAGGTCGGCTCGTCCAGGAAGACGAGCTCGGGCGTCCCGAGCAGCGCCGCCCCGAGTCCGAGGCGCTGCTGCATGCCCTTGGAGAACGTCCCGACCGGGTCGCCGGCCCGGTCGGCCAGGCCCACGGCCGTGAGCGCCGCCTCGACCTCGGCCCGGCGGTCGCCCGGCAACCGGGCCAGGTCGGCGTGGAGGCGCATCACCTCGCGCGCCCGGAGCCAGGGCTGGTAGCGGAACAGCTCGGGCAGGTAGCCGATCCGTCGGCGGGTCTCGCGGTCGCCGATCGGGGCGCCCAGGACCCGGCCGCTGCCCGAGCTCGCCTGGGTCAGCCCGAGCAGGAGCTTGACCGAGGTCGTCTTGCCCGCGCCGTTCGGGCCGAGGAAGCCGAAGACCTCGCCCCGCTCGACCCGCATCGACAGGCCGGCCAGGGCGGTCGTCCGCCCGAATCGCTTCGACAGCTCGACGGTCTCGATCGCGGGCTCGGACGGCTGGTCGCTGGACTGGAGGCTCATCGTGGGCATCGTCGCATGGACGTCCCCGGCGCGACGACCGTGACGAGGCCCTGATCATCGGACGAGATTTGGGCTCGTCCACGCAGCCGTGACACGCTAGTTGTCACAGGCCGGCGCCAATCTCCGGGCATGAACACGAACGCCTTCGTTGCCAACCCGGTGATCGCCATCGACTGCCCCGCCTGCGACGGGACGATCCTGGTCGATCAGCTCGACCTCGACCGCGAGATCCGCTGCGACGGCTGCCTCGTCGCCTTCGAGCTGGCCGTCTCGGCCGGCGCGAGCTCGGCGATCGAGGCGATCGCCGCCTGATCCTCGCCTCCCCGCGGATCCCAAGCCGGAGCTTCAGCCCGGTCCTCAGCGCGGGACGTGGCCGCCGACGATCTGGGCCTGGCGGAGCGTGCGCGAGAGCGAGAAGCCGGCCGTTGCCACGAGCAGCCCGCTGCCCATGAGAAGCAGCGTCGCCCCGCCGCCGATCGCGTCGAGCAGGATGCCGGCCGTGATCATGCCAATCGGCTGGAGGCCGATCGACAGGGTCCGGGCGGTCGACCCAACTCGCCCGAGCAGCTCGTCCGGGGCGGCCGCCGAGCGGAACGTGATGTAGGTGATCGCCACCGCGGCCGAGGACACGCCCACGACGAAGGCGGCCGGGAACAGGACGAAGACCGCGCCGTTGACCGCCGCGATGAGCGCCAGCGCCTGGACGAGCGTCCCCGACAGCATGATCAGGCCAGCCGGCCGGATCCGGACCCGGTTCATCGCGACCGCCCCGAGGAGGTAGCCGATGCCGTTGATCGACAGGAGCAGGCCGAAGGCCGCGGCGCCGAGACCCAGCTGGCGGGTGATGAAATAGGTCAGGACGGGGATCAGGCCGGCCGTGATCACGCTGATCGCGCCCCAATAGGACACAGCGGCCCGGAGCGGCGGGTGGCCGGCGATGTAGCCGATTCCCTCCCGGATCTCCGCCCGAAGCTTGAGCGGCGGGTGATCCTGGCGCTCCTGGAGCGGCCGTCGGATCAAGGCCATGGCCGCCGAGCTGGCCAGGAAGCTCAGGGCGTCAACGGCGATCGTCGGCCCGAAGCCGACGACGGCCGCCAGCACGCCCGCCACGCTCGGGCCGATCACGAAGCTCAGGCTGTAGACGGTCTCGAGGGTCGCCGTCGCCCGGCCGAGGAGTGGCCGTCCGACCAGGCTCGGCATGGCCGCGGTGTAGGCCGCCAGGAAGAGCGCCCGGAGCATCGACATCGGGGCCGCGATCAGGAGGATCGCGAAGATCGTCGGGCCGTGCAGGAAGATCGACAGCGGGATCAGGGCGGTCAGGGCGGCCCGGCCCAGGTCGGCGCCCAGGATCATCAGCCGCCGGTCGCTCCGATCCGCGATCACCCCGGCGAGCAGGCCGAAGACGAGATCGGGGATCGTGTTCAGGACGCCGACGACGCCCATCGCGACGCCCGAGCCGGTGATCGCCAGGACCAGCAGGGGCACGGCCGTCAGGCTGAGGGCGTCACCGAAAGCCGAGATGCCCTGGCCGCCGAGGAGGAGCAGGAAGTCGCGGTTCTGGCTGAGCGGCTCGTAGCGGTCGGGCCGGGCCGGGTTCGCGCCTTCGACGGCGATCGGCGGCAAGGCCTCGGCGCGATCGGCGAGGCCGCCATCGCCCTCGTGCTCGATCACCAGGTCGGAGCGGCGGCGGCGGTGCTCGTTGGCCGAATCTCGTGCCTGTCGACAGCCGTGATCAACCGACCCATCGCCGCTCCATCCTCCTTCCGCCCGCCGTCCAGCCTAGCGCCGCGGCCGGCTCGACGCCCCCCGCGCCCGCTGCGGCGACGGACCAGGATCACCAGGCCACGGCCCGTCGCGCCCCACGGGACAGCCGCCACCCGGCGCCATGAGCGACGCCTACCCTCGGGCCATGACAGACACACCCGTGGCTTCCGCCTTCCATCACGTCCAGGAGGAGCTCGGCGCCGAATTCGGCGACTGGGACGGCTGGCTCTGGACGACCGGCTTCGGCGATCGCGATGGCGAATACGCGGCCGTTCGCGATGGCGCCGGGATCTGGGACTGCTCGGCCCTGATCAAGTGGGACTTCCACGGGCCGGACGCCCTCCGCGCCGCGGATCGCCTGATCGCCAACGACGTCCTGGCCTACGGCCCGGGCCGGGTCCGCTATGCCCCGCTCCTCGACGAAGATGGCCGGGTCGTCGACGATGCGACGGTCTACGTCTTCGGGCCGGACCACGTCTGGTTCATGACCAACCGGTTCGACCTGGGCGATCACCTGCGCGACGTCTCGGCCGGGCTCGCGGTCACGATCGACCTGATCGTCCACGAGCTGCCTCACGTCCAGTTCCAGGGGCCGCGCAGCCGCGAGATCCTCCAGCGCCACGTCGCGGCCGACCTCTCCGCCCTGCCCTACTTCCGGTTCCTCACCGAACCGGTGCGGATCGGGCCGGTGCCGGCCTGGATCGCCCGGACGGGCGTCTCGGGCGAGCTCGGCTACGAGCTGTTCGTCCGGCCCGAGCACGCCGAGCCGCTGTGGCGGACCCTGACCGAGACCGGCGAGGTCCGGCCGTACGGCTTCGATGCACTCGACGTGCTCCGGATCGAGGCCGGGATGATCCTGCCCGGCTACGACTACACCCCCGACGAGTCGAGCCCGTTCGACTTCAACTTCGAGCGGTTCATGAAGATCGACGGCCGCTCGTTCCACGGCGACGCGGCGATCCGAGCGCGGCGCGATGCCGGCGAGCCAGAACTCCGCCTGGTCTCGCTGACGATCGCGGGCGACGTCGTGCCCGAGGCCGGCGCGGCGGTCACGATCGACGGCCGTCCGGTCGGCTCGGCCACGAGCCCGACCGCGTCACCCCGCTTCGGCACGATCGCCCTGGCGATCCTCGAACGCGAGGCGGCCGTGCCCGGGACGAACGTCGAAGTCGCCCTGGGTGAGGACGGCGCGGACGGAACGACACGCGCGACGGTCGGCGAGCCGGCGCTGTACGACCCGGAGAAGCGCCGGCCGAGGGCCTGAGTCCAGGACGCGATCCGCCGGGCGGCCCGAGGAGAGCGCTCTTCAGGCCTCCGGATCGCTGAAGCGGCGGGTCGCGCCCATCTGGGGCCAGACCCGAGCCTGGCTGACCGCCAGGGCCTGCCGGACATGATTTCGGTCGTGGTGGACCCATTCGGCAAGCAGCTCGTCCACCCGGAGCGGGCCGATCGAGGGATGGATCCCGACCCGGGCAAGATCCGCCTCGTTCAGCGAGCGGACGAGGGCGATGCCCGTGCTTCGCCGGGCCGCGAACGCCTCGACCAGCTCGATTGGATCCGCCTGATCGTCGTGTCGAGCCGCGGCGATTGCCGGCGGGTCCCACTCGACGAGGACCGGTCGATCGGCCCCGAGGATCGTCCGGATCCGTCCGGCAAAGCCGCGCTCGTCAGCCTCGAACAGGTGGCCGACACACTCGCTGACGGACCACTCGGACGGAGCCGGGCGCCAGCCGGCCTCGCGACCCAGGGCGCGAACCTCGGCCCGGAGGGTGGCCACGGTCGCGGCCAGGAGCGGGGCGATCTCGTCCGAGCTGAGCGGCGTCACGACGGGGGCGGGGAGGCGTCCGTGGTCGGGAGCGGCGCGGCGGTGGGCTGAGCGCTGGCGGCGGCGACGTCTGGCACAGGTACGACCGGCAGGGTCGCCAGCCCGGCTCGGGCCGGGAAGGCCGGCAGCTCCTTGCCGCCCTCGGCCAGCCAGCAGGCGGCCTGGTGGCCCTCCCCCACGTCGAACAGCGGCGGCTCCTCGACTCGGCATCGATCGAAGGCCAGCGGACAACGCGGGTTGAACCGGCAGCCCGCCGGGACATGGGCTGCGTCGGGCGTCTCGCCCTGGAGGATGTAGCGGGCGGCCCGGGTCGCGGCGTCGGCCGGCTCTGGCGTCGGCGAGACGCTCACGAGGGCCTTCGTGTACGGGTTGCGGGGCGAGCGGATCACCGCCTCGGCCGGGCCGATCTCCATGATCTTGCCGAGGTACATCACCGCGATCCGGTCGGCGATCACCCAGGCCAGCGACAGGTCGTGGGTGATGAACAGGTAGGTCAGGCCGAAGTCCCGCCGCAGGTCGAGCATCAGCCGAAGCAGCTCGGTCCGGATCGACACGTCGAGCATCGAGACCGGCTCGTCGGCGACGACGAGCTCGGGGCTCATCACCAGGGCCCCCGCGATCACGACCCGCTGGCGCTGGCCGCCGGAGAGCTCGTGGGGGAACCGGAAGGCGAACTCGTGGGCCGGGCGCAGGCCGGCGTTCTCGAGGGCGGCCATGACCCGGCGTTCCTTCTCCGCGTTCGACTTCGTCAGGTGGTTCACCTCGAGCGGCTCGGCCACGAAGTCGTGGATCGTCTGCTTCGGGTTGAGCGTCTCGTAGGGGTCCTGGAAGATGATCTGGACGCGCCGGCGGTACTCGCGCAGCTTCCGGACGCCCCAGGTGGCACTGACGTCCTTTCCGTCGAACACGACCTGGCCGGCGGTCTGGCGGGTGAGCTTGACGATCACCCGGCCGGTCGTTGTCTTACCCGAGCCGGACTCGCCGACGAGGGCCAGGACCTCGCCCTTGTTCAGGGTCAGGTCGATCCCGTCGACCGCCCGGACGTAGTTCCGGGGACGCCGCCGGACACCGTCAAGCAGCCCGCTCCGGATCGGGAAGTGGACCTCGAGGTTCGTCAGGCGGAGGAGCTCGGTCATTCGAACGTGTCCAGCGAATGGTCGTCCGTCAGGCCGTGGCTCGGGCCCATCGTGAATGGATCGCCCGGCTCCTCGTTGCTGAGCTCCTCGAGGACCTCGCTCCGGTCGCTGAACACGCCCGCCCCCAGGCCGGTCTCGTCATCGGTCACCCCGATCGCGTCCTTCGTCGGCTTCGTGATCGGGACGCCGTCGCTGCCGGGCGGATAGAGGTGGCAGGCGACCCGGACGCCGTCGGCGAACGAGACCTCGGGCGGCACCTCGGTCATGCACACGGCCATTGCGAACGGGCAGCGGGGGTGGAACCGGCAGCCTGGCGGAGGATCCCGCAGGTCGGGCGGCGAGCCGGGGATCACGTCGAGGGTCCGCCGGTCCGCGTGGATGTTCGGGAAGGACCGGATCAGCTTCTGGGTGTAGGGATGACGGGGCGTCCGGAAGATGACGTCGACCCGGCCCTCCTCGGCGACCTTGCCGGCGTACATGACCATCACCCGGTCGCACGTCTCGGCGATCACCGACAGGTCGTGGGTGATCAGGATCAGGGACAGGCCGAGCTCCCGCCGGAGCCGCTCGAGCAACTCGAGGATCTGGGCCTGAACCATCACGTCCAGGGCGGTCGTCGGCTCGTCGCCGATCACGATGGCCGGATCACAGGCCAAGGCCATCGCGATCATCGCCCGCTGGCGCATCCCGCCCGACAGCTCGTGGGGGTACGCCTGGCCCCGCTTGGCCGGGATCCCGACCAGCTCGAGCAGCTCGCCGGCTCGCTTCAAGGCCTCGTCGCCGGCGACCTTCAGGCGCAGCTCGATCGGCTCGGCGATCTGCTCGTTGATCCGGCGGACGGGGTTCAGGGCGTTCATCGCCCCCTGGAAGATGATCGAGATCTCGCGCCAGCGATAGCGCCGGAGGGCATCCTCGGACTTCTTGGCCAGGTCGATCCCGAACAGCTTGACGCTGCTGTCCTTGCCGATCCGGCCGTTGGCCGGGAGGAGCTGGACGAGCGACAGGGCGGTCGTCGTCTTGCCGCAGCCGGACTCGCCGGCGATCCCCAGGGCCTCGCCGTCGTTCAGGGTGAAGCTCACGTCGTCAACGGCCTTGATCGAGCCGCCGGCCATCTTGAACCGGGTCGTCAGGTGCTCGACGACGAGGAGCGGCGCGCCCGGCACGGCCTGCTTCGGGAGCGGCCATTGGCGCCGGCCACGAATGATCGCCTGGGCGTCGAACGGGTCGACGGTCGGGGCAATCTCGTCGTCCTCTGACTCGCCGGCCGGGTCAGCTGACCGGAGGGTCCGCGGCCATCGGGTTGGCGGGCGTCGGCCTGGTTGCGGCGGGATCTGGGGCCAGCGGATCGTCCGTGGCTTCGGTCATCGGCGGACCCTCAGGCGGGGGTTCAGGACGTCGTCCAGGGCCGAGCCCACGAGAGTGAATGAGAGCACGACCAGGACGATGCAGATCGAGGGCGGCAGGACGTACCACCACGCCCCGAGGCCCATCGCCCCGGCCGATTCGGCCGCGTTCAGGATCTCGCCCCAGGACGGCGCGAACGGGTCGCCCAGGCCGATGAACGAGAGGGTCGTCTCGGTCAGGATCGCCCCGCCGAAGACGAGCACCGTGTTGGCCACGATCAGGTTCGTCACGTTGGGCATGATGTGGCGCCACATGATGTGGCCGCCGCCGGAGCCGATCACCCGGGCCCGGCCGACGAAGGCCCGTTCCTTGACCGACAGGGTCTGGGATCGAATGATCCGGGCGGTCGAGGCCCAGCTCGTGATCCCGATCACGATGATGATCACGATCAGGGTGATCCGGATCCCCCCGACCTCGGAGTTGGAGCCCACGATGTCGAGGATGATCGGGGCCAGGATCAGGGCCAGGACGAACGTGGGCAGGACGAGGAAGAAGTCCGTGATCCGCATCAGGAACGTGTCGGTCCGGCCGCCCGCGTAGCCGGCCACGATTCCCACGAGGGCGCCCAGGACGATCGTGATGAACGTCGCCAGGAGCCCGATGACCATCGAGATCCGGGTCCCGTGGACGGTCAGGTTCAGCATGTCCCGGCCGAGCTCATCCGTGCCCAGGAGGTGATTCAGGCTGGGCGGGTCGAGGGGCAGCCCGGTGGCCGTGGTCACGGTCTGGAGCGGTCCGACGAAGAACTCCGGGGCGATCGCCAGGATCGTGAAGAAGGTCAGGACGACGACCCCGATCACCCCGTCGGGCCGGGCGCTGAAGCGCTGGACGAACGTTCGCCACGACTTGAGCCGGAGGCGCAGCCGCTCGTTGCGGATCGCCGCCTCGGGCAGGACCTCGCTGGTCACGAGCGGACCCGCGGATCGAGCCGGCCGTAGATCAGGTCGGCCGCGAAGTTGGCGACCACGACCGACACGGCCAGGAGCAGGAAGATCCCCTGGAGGACCGGGTAGTCACGGGCCTCGAGGGCCTGGACCGTGAGCGTGCCCAGGCCGGGCCAGTTGAAGACGACCTCGACCGTGATCGCTCCGCCGATCACGTAGCCCAGGTTGATCGCGATCAGGGTGACCGCCGGCAGGAGCGCGTTCGGCAGGGCGTGGGCCCGCAGGATCTTGCCCGAGGTCAGGCCCTTGCCCCGGGCCGTCGTGACGTAGTCCTCGCCGAGCGTCTCGATGACCGACGAGCGCATCAGGATCGAGTACTGCCCGATCAGCCCGATCGCGACGGTCGTCAGGGGCAGGATCAGGTGATCGAGGAAGTCGAGGAGCTGATCGAGTGGCGACTGATCCGAGCCGCCGATCGTCATCATCCCGCTCGTCGGGAACCAGTGCAGGCCGATCGCGAAGACGCCCAGGAGCAAGATGCCGATCACGAAGTAGGGCATCGAGTAGAGGATCAGGCGACATCCCGTTGCCGATATAGTCGACCGGGCCGCCGCGTCTCCAGCCGGTATAGGCTCCCAGGGCCAGGCCGAAGATGACCGCCAGGATCTCGCCCAGTCCGAACAGGATCAGGGTCGGCCAGATCCGGCCGGACAGGACGTCGGTCACGGATTGTCCGTGGAACTTGAACGACTCCCCGAAGTCACCCGCCGCCGTGGCCTTGAGGTAGTCGATCAGCTGGTCCGGGAGGAGCGGCTTGTCGAGGCCCCAGCGCTCCTTGATCTCGGTCACCGCTGCCGGGCTCAGGTTCGGGTTGCGCAGGAGGATCCGGTCGGGCGAGCCGGGCATCATCCGGAACAGGACGAAGTTCAGGATCACGATCAGGAAGATCGTGAAGATCGCCCCGAACGTCTTCCGGACGAGGTACCGGCTACCCACCCGCTATGGCCCCCGGTTCAGCCGGAGAGCGGCTGAGGACTGCCTCCGGCCGTTGGGCCGGAGGCTCGTCGCCAGGGTTCACTCGTCGTCTTCGTCCGTCGCCGTCCGGCGCCTTCGAGTGAGGCCAAGGAACCCGATGAGCAGGACCGCCACCACGGCGACCCCGGCAATCAAGGGCAGGATGCTGCCGCTGCTGGCCGACGTGTTCGTCGGGAGTGGGGAGGGGGCCACGCTCGCGGCCGGCCCGGCCGGACTCGACGCGGCCGGGGCCGTATTGGCCGTGGCCGAAGGTGCCGGGGTGGCCAGGCTGGCGTCGGTCAACAGGGTGTAGTTGATCGAGCCGTCCTGGAAGAACGGTGCGCCACCGACGACCGGCTGGTTCTGCCAGCCGGCGAACTTGTCGGTGTGGTAGGCGTCCAGGTTGTTGTCGTAGTAGAGGATGTCGTAGGGCGCCTGGTCGTAGAAGATCTGCTGCATCTGGGCCATCGCCGCATGCCGATCGGCGTCGGTCGTGGCCTCGTTCTGGGTGTCGTACAGCTGGTCGTACTGGGCGTTCGACCACTGGCTGTCGCTCGTGCTGCCGATCGACGAGGTCAGCAGGATCTGGAGCAGCGCGTTCGGATCGGGATCGCCGACCCAGCCCCAGATGACCATGTCGTAGTCGAGCTGGCCTTTGATCGGCTTCGTGGAATCGAGGGCCTCGTCGGTGACGAGGGTCCCTTCATCGAGGACCTGGGCGCTGACCTTGATCCCGAGCTGCTCGAACCAGCCCTGGATGTACTGGGCGTCCTTGGCGTAGCTCGGGTCGGTGTTCGGGGTGTACAGGCGCAGGTTGAGCGGCTTCTGCTGCTTGTCGACCCGGGTCCCGTCGGCCCCCCGCGGGTAGCCCGCGGCGTCGAGCATCGCGTTCGCCTTGGCGATGTCGAAGGTCCGGGTGTCATTCGGGTCGACATGCCAGTTCTTCTCCCAGGGCGGAACCTGGGTGGTGCCCGGGCTGGCGTAGCCGAGGAGGACCTTCTGGATCAGGGTCGGCTTGTCGATCGCATAGCCGAGGGCCTGGCGGAAGGCCGGGTCCTGGAGAGCCGTGGTCGAGGCGCCGCCGCCCTTCGTGTAGGTGTTGTAGTTGAGCTGGGTGAAGCCGTTGCCCTCCGAGGCGAGGGCCACCGTGTTGGGCGCGGTCTTGAGCTGGTTGAATGACTCCGCGCTGGGGCTGTGGATGTAGTCGAGCTCGTTGTTCTTGAATGCTGCGACCATCGTGTCGGGCGCGCTCGGGTAGTACTGGATGACGATCTCATCCGCGGCGCCCTGCTTGCCCCAGTAATACTGGTTGCGGTGAAGCCGGACGTATTGGCTGGTCGACTCGACGACCTGGTAGGGGCCCGTGCCAACGACCGGGGGGTTGTTCAGGAAGTCGCCGATGTTCGACGGATTCACGTTCTTCCAGATGTGCTCGGGCACGATCGGGATGTACGAGTGGGTGAGCTTCGTCGTCGGTCGCGACGAGGTGATCACGACGGTCGACGGATCCGGGGCGGTCACGCTCGTGACGAACGAGTCCTTGAGGTACGGGTCGAGATAGCCCAGGCCGAGGACGCCCCCGTCCTTCGTCCCCTGCAATTCGAGGTTGTAGGTGTAGACGACGTCGGCGCTCGTCGCCGGCTGGCCGTCCGACCACTTCATCCCCGTCCGGATGTGGAACGTCCAGGTCAGCCCGTCGGACGACTGGGTCCAGGTGTCGGCGAAGCCCGGGACCGGCTCGTTGTTCGGCCCGAAGTTGACCAGCAGGTCGTAGTTCAGGGTGAACACTTCGTAGCCGACGTTGAGCGCCGTCTCGAACGGGTTGAGCGAGTCGAGCGCTTCGACCGTGCCGACCCGCAGGGTCAGGATGTCCTTGGCCTGGACCGTGGCCGCGGGCAGCAGGGCCACCAGGGCCAGCCCGAACGCGGCCAAGGTGCGCGCCAACTTATCGCGCAATGGCGATCGCATCGAATGAAGTCCTCCTCCGCGCGACCACGTGTCTCCTCCGGCCGCGTCGTTGCCGCAGGGTTGCACAAACCAGGGGATCGTGCGCAGCGTCCGTCGGGGTGGTACCACCTGTTCCGTTGGACGGGACGCCCTCTGACCTCGCCTCGAGGCGCCGTGCCGGGATCGCCGGGCCGGCGACTCGCCGGCTGGTCCGCCGGCTCAGACCATGAAGCTCGTCGGCGGGTTGTCCTCGAGGAGGATCGGGCGGTCGATCCGGAAGCGCTCGATCTCGGCGGCCGATGGGGTCGCACCGTCGATGGCCAGCTCGGCCAGGATCCGGCCCAGGACCGAGGCGAACTTGAAGGCATGGGCGGCGCCCAGGACGACGAGGACGGCCGGATGGTCGGGCAGCCGATCGAGCACGAAGTCGCGGTCCGGCGGCATCGTGTACAGGCAGGTCTTCGTGTACAGCTCGGGGCCGACGCTGGCCGGCAGGTGCTCGGCCATGAACGCGTCGAGGCGGGCCCCGGCGACCCGGTCGGGCTCGAAGCTCCGGTCCCGGGCGGTCGTCGGTTGGCCGCCGACATCCTCGGCCGCCTTCGGGCCGGGCTCGCCGTAGGCCGGGAAGCCATAGAACGACGGCTCGTCCATCCAGATCCAGACCGGGAAGCGCTCGGGCGCGAACAGGGCCGGGTCGGGGCAGCCGTAGTAGGTCACCTGTTCGCGGGTGATCGTCAACGGCAGGCGCCGTCCGAGCGACGCGAGCAGCTCGTTCGTCCAGGCGTCGGCGGCCAGGACGACCCGCCCGGCCCGGAACGTGCCCGCGGCCGCCGGTATCGATCTCGATCGCGCCGTCCACGTCCCGCAGGCCGGTCACGGCGGTCCGCTCGAGGAGCGTCGCGCCGTGCGCCCGGGCCAGCCGCTGGTGCGCTGCGTTCGCCCGGTTCGGATCGGCCAGGCCACCGTCCGCCTGGAAGATCGTCGTCGTGTCGTCCGGCAGCCGCCACTGGGGCCAGCGCCGAATCGTCTCGGCCGTGTCGAGGAGCTCGAACGGGACCGACTCCGCGGCCAGGCTCTGGGCGTAGTCGGCCATCGGGATTCGCGCCCCCGGCGGCCACAGGTCGAGGCCACCGGTCCGGGTCACGATCCGGACGCCCGACTCGGCCTCCACCTCGGCCCACGTCGCGTAGGCCCGGCGGGCCAGGCGGACGTAGTCCGGCCGGTGGTAGGACAGGCGGATGATCCGCGAGTGATCCTGGCTCGCCCCGTTCGAGTGGCCGAGCTCGAACTGCTCGAGGCCGAGCACGTCGCTGCCGAGACGCCGGCTGAGCCAGTAGGCCGCCCCGCTTCCGATTCCTCCGAGGCCGACCACGGCCACGGCGTATTCGCGCCGGATCGGCTCAGCCATACGGCCGGGTGGCATCGAGGACGACCCGCCCGCCGAGGTCGACGCTGCCGTCCGGACGCAATCGGGTCGACAGGCGGGATCCCCTGCCCTGCTGGATCTCGAGGTCGCGGCCGAGGTGGGCCGTGATCACGACGGCTGCCGCGCCGGTCGCCTCGTCCTCGGCGATGCCGACCAGCGGAGCGAAGTAGCGGCTCCTGATCTCGCCCAGCGCGCGGTCCTGCCAGGCCCACGGGTACCACGATCGCTCATCGGGCGGAGCCGTCGCCAGGGCCTCCACCGCGTCCGGGTCGTCCAGCTCGAGGAGGGTCATCGGGTGGACCCACTCGGGACGGGCCCGGACCCAGCGTCGGACTCCATCGCGTCCAGGTCGGGACCGGCCCGGCCGGCACCTGGAGCTCGTCGACCGGCAGGCCGAGCTCGGCCAGGAGCCAGGCCGTGCCGACCGTCGGGTGGCCGGCGAAACGGAGCTCATCGGCTGGCGTGTAGATCCGGATCCGGCCAGTCCGGGCGTCATCGACGAAGACGGTCTCGCTGAAGGCAAGCTCGCGGGCAACCTCCTGACGGTCCGCTTCGGCGATCGCCCGGCCATCGACGAAGACGCCCAGGGCGTTGCCGTAACGCCGGCCCCGTCGGTGAACACTCGCAGGACGTGCAGGGTCGTGCTCATCGGCGCAGCCGGGCGACGCGCTCGAGGGCGGCGATCGAGAGGAGGTCCGTGATCCGGCCGGAATCGATCAGCGCCAGGGCCGTCTCGAAGGGCACCCAGCGGACGACGAGCTGTTCGGTCTCATCCGGAGCGGCCGTGCCCTGGGCCAGACCGGTGGCCAGGAAGATCGTGCCCAGCTCGTCGGTGACCGAGTTCGAGACGGCGATCCGGGCCATCTCGCGCCATTCGGCGGCCTCCAGCCCGGTCTCCTCGCGGAGCTCCCGGCGGGCGCCCTCGAGGGCCGTTTCGTCGGGCGGCACGCCGCCCTCGGGCAGCTCCCACGAGTACGCATCGAGGGTGTAGCGCCACTGGCCGACCAGGGCGATCCGGTCCTGCTCGTCGAGGGCCACGATCGCCACGGCGTGGTTCCGGAAGTGAATCACGCCGTAGATCCCGGGCCGGCCGTCGGGCCGGTCGACCTCGTCGTGCAGGACGCTCAACCAGGCATTCTCGTAGACGGTCTGGCGCGAGCGCCGGTGCCAGGGCGAGTCGATCGGGTCGGCGGGAAGCTCCGGATCGGTCACGGCCGAAGGGTACGTCCCGGGCGACGGCTCGCGCTGACCGGCGGCTGCCCGGGCCGACGGGTTGGTGCCTGCGCTCGATAGACTCGGGCGATGGATCGATGCCCCCGGCTCGCGGCCGGCATCCGAGCCGAGTCCACGCGGTCGAGGTCCGGCGGGACGTCCGGATCCCCGTCCGCGACGGGCTCGAGCTGTCGGCCAACCTGTGGCTCCCGGTCGCCGCCTCGGCCGGGGTTCGGTTTCCGGCGATCCTCGAGATGATCCCCTACCGCAAGGACGACTGGCGCTGGGCCCACGACGAGGCCCTCGGGCAGTGGCTGGCAGCCCGCGGTTACGCCTTCTGCCGGCTCGACATCCGGGGCACCGGCAGCAGCCCGGGAATCGCCCGGGGCGAGTACACGCCGGACGAGACGAACGACGGCTACGACACGGTCGAGTGGCTGGCCACCCAGGCCTGGTCGGACGGCAACGTCGGGATGTGGGGGATCAGCTGGGGGGGCTTCGCCGCGATCCAGGTGGCGCTGCTCCGGCCGCCGCACCTGCGGGCGATCGTGCCGGTCTATGCCTCCGACGACCGCTACACCGACGATGTCCACTACATCGGCGGCTGCGCCACCGCCAGCGAGCTGAGCCAGTACGCGGTCAGCATGGTCGGCTCGAACGCCCTGCCGGCCCGGCCCTTCTACCGCGGCGAGGCCTGGCAGGCGGAGTGGCGCGAGCGGCTGGAGCAGACCCCGATCTGGCTGTTCGAATGGCGCCGCCAGCAGCACGACGGGCCGTTCTGGCGGCAGGGCTCGCTCGCCCCGAACTGGGCCGGCCTGACCGTGCCGACGTTCCTGATCGGCGGCTGGATGGACAGCTACGTCGATTCGGCCCTGCGGATGCTCGAGCGCTGCGTCAATGCCCCGCGCCGGGCGCTGGTCGGCAACTGGGTCCACCTCCTGCCCGACGAGGCGTACCCGGGCCCGAGGGTGAACTGGCTGCACGAGCTCGTCCGGTTCTTCGACCACTGGCTCAAGGGTCTCGACAACGGGGTGATGGCCGAGCCGGCCCTGACCTATTACGAGCGCGAGTACGCGCCGCCCGAGGCCTTCCCCGAGACGTGGCCGGGCCGCTGGCGGAGCGAGGCGGCCCTGCCGATCCCGGCGGCCGGCCGTTGGAGCTGTTCCTGGGAGGCCGGAGGGCAGCCTGTCGTTCGAGGCCCCGGCCGCGGGCGCGTTTCCACGTCCGCTCGCCCACCGGCCGACGATCGGGACCCGGGCCTCGCTGTCGTGGGGCGCCGGCTGGAAGCCGAACGGACTGGCCCGCGACCTGCGCCCGGACGACGCCCTGCTGCCCACCTGGACGAGCCCACCCCTCGAGCAGGACCATCACTCCTTGGCCGGCCGCGGGCGATCCTCGAGCTGTCGGCTCTCGATGCCGATCGCCACGGCCGTCGTTCGGCTGAGCGACGTGGCGCCCGACGGGACGGTCGCCCAGGTCAGCGCCGGGATCCTGAACCTGACCCACCGGCACGGCCACGAATTGCCCGAGGCCCTCGTCCCGGGCCAGGTCGAGGAGGTCGCCCTGGAGCTTCGCTCGGTCGGCTATCGCTTCGCCGCCGGCCACCGGCTCCGGCTGTCCCTGGCGACGGCCTGGTGGCCGGTCATCTGGCCTTCGCCGCTGGCCGGCGAGCTGTCGGTCCGGATCGGCCGCTCGCGCCTCGTCCTGCCGGAGGTCCCGGCCGACCCGGGCTGCCAACCCCTCCGTTTCGGCCCGAGCCGGCCGGCCTGATCGAGCCGGGCCAGGTCGACACCGAGGACGAGCCGGTCTGGCGGATCAGCGAGGACGTCCTGGCCGGCACGGTCACCGTCACGACCGGCAGCGGCGGCGCGACCAGCCTGCCCGACGGGACCCGGCTCTACTCCTCGGAGCTGCTCGAGATGACCGCCTCGGACGCCGATCCCGGGCGGGCCGTGATGCGGACCGAGGTCGTCTACCAGCTCGACCAGGACGGACGGTCCGATCGACGTCCATGCGGCCGGCCTGGTCACCTCGAACGCGACCGACTTCCGGATGGAGGTCGAGCTCCGGGCGACCCTCGACGGGACGCCGTTCCACGCCCAGGATTGGGCCGAGACGATTCCACGGAGGCTGGTCTGATGAGCGATCCGGTGAGTGAGGTGGGGCGGATTTCGGCGCGAGCCGCGAGCTTCACCGAATCGGTCATCCGGGAGATGAACCGGCTGGCGGTCGAGGCCGGGGCGGTCAGCCTGGCCCAGGGCTTCCCCGACTTCGCCTGCCCGATCGAGCTGAAGGAGGCCGCCAGCCGAGGCGATCCACGCCGACATCAACCAGTACGCGATCACCTGGGGCGCGCAAGGCGCTGCGCGACGGCGATCGCGGCCAAGGACGACCGCTTCTACCCGGGCTGGGACGTCGATCCGCGAGACCGAGATCACCGTCACCTGCGGCGCGACCGAGGCGATGATCGCGGCGATGCTCGGCGTCCTCGACCCGGGCGACGAGGTCATCGTCTTCGAGCCGTTCTACGAGAACTACGGGCCCGACGCGATCCTGTCCGGCGCGATGCCGCGCTACGTCACCCTCCACCAGCCCGACTGGTCGATCGACCCGGACGAGCTGCGGGCGGCGTTCACCGGCGCGGACCCGGGCGATCGTCGTCAACTCGCCGCACAACCCGACCGGCAAGGTCTTCTCGCGCGACGAGCTCGAGCTGATCGCCGGCCTCTGCCTCGAGCACGACGTCCTCGCGATCACCGACGAGATCTACGAGCACATCGTGTACGAGGGCGAGCACATCCCCCTGGCCACCCTGCCCGGCATGGCCGAGCGGACGATCGCGATCGACTCGATGTCGAAGACGTACTCGGTCACCGGCTGGCGGGTCGGCTGGACGATCGCCAGCCCCGAGCTGACCGTGGGCATCCGGCGCGTCCACGACTTCCTGACGGTCGGCGCGGCGGCTCCGCTCCAGCGGGCCGCCGTCGTCGCCCTGGCGCTTCCCGCGAAGCTACTACGACCAGCTCGTGGCCGACTACCGGGCCCGCCGAGACCTGATCGTGCCGGCCCTCGAGGCGGCCGGCTTCCGGATCTCGATCCCGGCCGGGGCCTACTACGTGATGACCGACATCGGCGGCCTGACCGACGAGGACGACGTGAGCTTCGCCCGGCGGCTGATCCGTGATCCGGGGGTCGCGGCGGTGCCCGGCTCGTCGTTCTTCTCCCGGCCTGAGCTCGGCCGGCGCTCGTTGCGCTTTGCCTTCCCGAAGCGCCACGAGACGCTCCAGGCAGCGGCAACCCGGCTGGCCCGGCTCAATCCGGCCGGCTGAATCGCTCTCCGGGACCGGCCGGATCGTGCGGGCCCGGGTCGGACGCGGCTCTCAGTGCAGGCTGGACAGGGCGGCCGCGGCCACGATCGAGGTGGCCAGGGCGAGGGTGACGCTGGCCAGCGTCCCGACCAGGTAGTACTCGGCGAAGCGCCGGTCGTCGAGCTGGCGGAAGCGGGCCAGGGTCTTGGCCGCGATCACCAGGCCGATCGCGGCGATCTGGCCGGTCAGCACGAGGGCACACACGATCAGCCGTTCGAGGACGCCGATCGTCGCCCCGACCCGCTCGGGACCGGGCTCCACGCCCTCGCTGAAGCCGCGCGGCGTGAGGAGCGTCCCGACGAGGAACAGGCCGCCGCGGATGTTGAAGATCGCCAGGTCAATCAGGACGACGATCACGATCAGGGCCGCCTGGCGGGTGGCTGACGGGCAGGAGATGGCCGCCCAAATCATGAACGGCGCTGCGCCAGGCGTCAGTGAGCGGGTGGCCGAGGAGGATCACGCTCGCGCCGAGGATGAGCACGACGAGATGGGCCGCCTGGTCGGCCAGGAACAGGACCGCCGGGAGGGGTGTCCAGGCCTGATCGCCGGGCACGTCGGCCACTCCGGGCACGTCGGCCACTCCGGCCAGCTCCGCCGCCGCGGCTGTCTCCGCGGTCCCGGCCGGCGGCTCGGCCCCGGCCACGTTCTCGACGCCGGACGGGGTGTCTGGCTGGGTCGTCCTGCTGGCCGCCGTTCGAACGGCTCGCCAGTTCAGGACGACCTTCGTCCGGTCGATCAGGCCATGGGCCAGGGACACGACGACGAGGTAGGCCAGCCCCCGCCCGCCATAGGCCAGCACGAATGGGACGAGGCAGATCGCGACGATCCCGGTGTGGGTGGCCAGGCCGCGCCAGCCTCGCCGGTCGGGCGCCGCCTTGGCCTCGGCGATCGCGTTCGTCTGGAACACGAAATCGGCCACCAGGTGGGCCAGGATCGCCAGGCTGATCAGGAGGATCGCGGTCTGGGACATCAGCTCGCCTGTTCCGCCGGCCGGCTCCGGCCCATCAGGGTCCGGATCGCCCGCGCCAGCCGTTCGAGGGAGGGTACGCCAGCGCGATCGGCCGTGACCGAGACCGTCGCCCGGCTGACCCCGAGGCGATCGGCCACCTCGGACCGGCGCAGCCCGTCGACGATGATCAACCGGGCGATCCGCCGCTGGGCGGGGCTGAGCACATCGAGGGCCCGGCCAAGGACCGGGCCAAGGTCGTCCAGGAGGGGGTCGATCGCCGGGTCTCCGGTGGCGATCCGGAGGCTCGTCCGCTGCCGCCGGTTCTCGGCGAGGGCTTCACGGGCGGCTACGAAGGCGGGCCCGCTCCGTTCGGTGGCGGGACCATGGCCGGGCTCAACGGGACCGGCCGCGATCGCCCAGCGCATCCGGCGCTCGGCATCGCCGAGAGCCGCCCGGAGGACGAGTCCGACTGGGTCGGCCGCCGGCCGGAGGAGCCCCTGGAGCTCGTCGCCCTGGGTGAAGCCGAACGCGGCGAGGGCATCTGCGCCAGCCGCGACCTGGAGCTCGTCGCACAGGCTGCGCAGCCAGGCCGCCGAGCCGGCCGGGTCGCGCCGGGAGCGAACGACGTCCCCGAAAAGGACGATGCCGAGCGTCGAGTTCATCGTCAGAGGCTAACCGATAGCCTATTAGCCGTCAATGACTGATTTCTTCGCCGATAGCCGTTATCGGCTAACCGGAAGGCATTGATCGAGCCCGGCCCTCGTCCTGGACGTTGGCCCGACCTCAGGACTCCTCGTCCTCCGTGCGAATGATTCGGCGCAGGTCCGCGGCTCGACCGCGCAAGTCGCGGAAGAAGTCGGTGTCGGTGATCTCGGCCACCTGGCGGGCCTGGCGGGCCTGGTCGATCTCGATCCGCAGCTCGCGAACCTCCTCGCGCAGACGGGTCTCCCGGGCGATCACCTCGCGGGCCATCGAGTCGAACCGCCGGGCGAGGGCCCCGAGGGCATCGTCCCGGGCGGCCACGAGGGCCAGCTCGCCGAGGTCGGTCCGGCCCTCCTCGAGCGCTTGCGCCGCGCCGGTCACCCGGCCGACCTGCTCGAGGTATTCGAGCTCGAGGTCGCGCAGCCGCTTGCCGCTGAGCGAGGCGTCGACCCGGGCCCGCAGGATCGCCGGTTGAAACGGCTTTGGCAGGTAATCGGTCGCGCCCATCTCGATGCAGCGGACGATGCTGTCGAGCTCCTCGACGCTCGAGATGATGATCACGGGCACGTGCTTAAGCCGTGGGTCGGCCTTGACCGCCTCGAGGGTGGCGTAGCCGTCGAGCTCGGGCATGATCAGGTCGAGCAGGACGAGGTCGATCGGTTCGGCGGCCAGCTTCTCGAGGGCCTGCCGGCCGTTCTCGGCCTCCTCGACGCTGTGCCCCTGGCTCTCGAGCGCGCGCCGCAGGATCATCCGGTTGAGGCGCTCGTCGTCGACGACGAGAATCCGCCCCCCGCCGGTCACAGGCTTGCCCGGAACGTGAGGAGCTCGGCCTGGACGGCCCTGAACTCGGCTTCGGCGGCCGCGACCCGGGCCGCGGCATCGTCGACGTCCCGCCCCGGGCGGCCGTCTCGAGCTGCCGGCACATCGCGGAGAGCCGTTCGGCGCCGACGTTCGCACTGTTCGTCTTGAGCGAGTGGGCAGGCCGGACGAGCTCGGCCACGTCCCCCGCCTCGGCCGCGCGGTGAAGGGCAGCAAGCTGGCCGGGGGTATCGGCGAGGTAGGTATCGATGAGCTCGCCGAGGAAGCCCGGGTCGCCGCCGGTCGTTTCGAGCAGGCGGTCGAGGGCAGCTCGATCGACCGTGACGGCGAGCGGCGCACCGGCAGACACCGGCTCAGCCGCGGGCACCGGCTCCGCGGGCACCGGCTCGGCCGCGGTGCTCGCCAGCGGTACGGCGCCGAGAGCCTGGGCGAGCTCCTCGGGCCGAATTGGTTTGGCCAGGTAGTCATCCATGCCGGCCGCGATGCAGGCCTCGCGGTCACCCTCCATGGCGTTCGCGGTCATGGCCACGATCCGCACGGGGCGGTCCGGCCAACGCGATCGAATTTGGCGCGTTGCCTCGAGGCCGTCGAGCTCGGGCATCTGGACGTCCATCAGGACCACGTCGTACGTTCCGTGCTCGACGGCGGCAACGGCCTCGTTCCCGTCGGTCGCGATGTCGGCCCGGTAGCCCATCCGCTCCAGAAGGCGCAGGGCGAGCTTCTGGTTGACCGCGTTGTCCTCGGCCAACAGGATCCGGAGCGGCCGGCGGGTGCCGAGGCTGTGGTCAAGGGCCAGCCGCGCGGTCGTCCGCGGGGCGGCCTGGAGCGGGACGCCGGTTACGACAGCCACGATCGCGTCCCGCAGGGCCGAGGGCTTGACCGGCTTCGAGACGAAGGCCGCCACGTTCTTCGCATCGCGGTCGCGCTGGCTGGGATTTGCCAGGACAACGACCGGCGGAACGCGACCACTGGCTGAGTCGCGCAATGGCCTGGATCAGGGCGGTTGGGTGGCCGTCGGTCGGGCCCAGGCTGAAGACGACAGCGGCGAACTCCTCCGAGCTCGCAGGCCGACACCTCGCTGGCCTCGCGCGCTTGGCTTGTGACCGCCAGTCCGATCCGCTCAAGCTGGCCGGACAGGATCGCCCGGCTCGTCTCATTGGCGTCCACGAGGAGGACGCGCCGGCCGGCAATCGCCTCGATCGGGGCGGCCGCCGGATCCGGCGCTGCCACCGCCTCGAGCCTCGCGGCAAGGCGGAACGTGCTGCCCTGGCCGGCGATCCCGGCGCTTTCCGCGACGAGCGAGCCCTCCATCAGCTCGGCCAGCCGACGGCTGATCGCCAGGCCGAGGCCGGTCCCGCCGTAGCGGCGGGAGATCGAGGCATCGGCCTGGCTGAACGACTGGAACAGGAGGCCGATCCGATCGGGCGCGATGCCGATCCCGGTGTCGCGGACGTCGATCCGGATCGTCCACGGAAGGCGTTTCCCGGTGCGGCCGGCTCAGCGACCGCGGCTCGGCCTGCCCGGCGGGTCGGTCGGCTGCTCGCCACGGACCGACAGGACGACCTCGCCACGCTCGGTGAACTTGACCGAATTCGAGAGCAGGTTGAGGACGATCTGGCGGAGCCTGCCGGCATCGCCGATCAGCGTGGCCGGGAGGTCCGGGCCGAGGTCATACAGGAGCTCGATGCCCTTGGCCGCCGCAATCGGGCCCATCACGTCGAGGGCGCCCTCGATCGTCTCGCTCAGGACGAACGGATGCGGCTTCGAGCTCGATCCGGCCGGCCTCGATCTTGGAGAAGTCGAGGATGTCGTTGATGATCGTCAGGAGGGCCTCGCCCGAGGAGTGGATCGTCTCGGCGTAGTCGCGCTGGTCAGGGTCGAGGGGCGTATCGAGGATCAGGCCGCTCATCCCGATGACCGCGTTCATCGGGGTCCGGATCTCGTGGCTCATCGCGGCCAGGAAGGCGCTCTTGGCCTGGTTCGCCGAGTCCGCCTCGGCCCGGGCCGCCCTGAGCTCGATTGTCCGTTCGTCGACCCGCCGTTCGAGGGTCGCCACGTTCTCGCGCAGCTCGGCCGTCATCTCGTCGAAGGCGACGGCGAGCGTGCCCACCTCGTCGGGAGAGCGGATGCCCGAGACCGCCTCGAGGTCGCCCGCGGTGACCTTGCTGGCGGTCGCGGCCAGGGACAGGATCGGCCGGGTCACCCGGCGGGCGACGACGGACACGCCGACCACGAGCAGGAGCGCCGCGAGAAGCCCGACCAGCCCGATCGTGAGGGCCAGCTGGCGGGCCGGGCCGAACGCCTCGTCCTGGCTCATCTCCGCGAGCAGGCCGGAGGCGCGGTCGGGCAGCCAGGTGTAGACGCCGATGACGGGCACGCCCCGGTCGTCGGTGTAGAGGCCCTCGACCGTCCTGGTGAGCGACCACGGCCTGCTCGATCCCGACCGAGTCGATGACGCCACCGTTGGCGGCCGTCGTGCTCGAGATCAGGCGTCGGTCGGAGCCGACGAGGTAGGTCCGGCCGGTCTCGCCCAGGCCCGTCCGCTGCTGAACGATCTGATCGAGCCGGTTCAGGCTGAGGTTGGCGGCCAGCACTCCGACGCGCTGGCCAAGGCCGTCGTGGTCGAACAGCGGCGTGGCGACGGTCATCGTTGGCTGGTTGGTCAGGCTCGAGGTGTACTCGTTCTGCACCGTGGTCTGCGAAGCGCCACCCTTGAAGAACGCCTGATCCGCCTGTGACTTGCCCTCGTCCGAGGCGAGCGTGGACAGCTGGATCGTGCCCGACAGGTCGAGGATGTAGATCTCCTCGGCGTCGGCCGTCTTCGACACGACGGTGTTCAGGTCGGCGGTCAGGTCCGCGGCCGCCTGTGACCTGGCACTGGCCGGCGCGGTCGGGTCGAGGTAGGTCCTCGCGTCGTCGCCACACCCTGGCATCGCGCTGACGAAGACAACATTCCGACTCTGTTCGTCAACCCAGCGATCGATCGCGTCCGCCTTGACCGCGGCCACGGCCCCCAGGCGGTCGTACACCGCGTTGGTCAGGTCGCCCGTCGCCCGAACGTAGACGATCGCCCCGACCACCAGGGCCGTGATGGTCGCCAGGACCAGGAAGTAGGCAATCAGCCGGGCCCGGAGGCTGCGCCGCCAGGGCCAGACGAACCGCTCGCCTGGCTGGCCGACGGCGCGGACCGGATCGGCTGACCGGGTCGTCTCAGGGGACCTTCTGGTTGACGCTGGCGAGGTCGAACGACGCCGCGGCCGTCGCGAAGTCCTCGCCGAAGAACTTGATCGAGAGGGCCTTCAGCTTGCCATCCGCCTCGAGGTCCCGGATGGCCGAGTTGATTGGTCGATAAAGGCCGTCGGCGAGAGGGTCAGGCCGCGATCGATGTAGCCCGTCTTGTAAGTGTAGAAGGCGACCTGGTCGAGCATCCGCAGGGGCGATCCGCTCTTGATCGCGCCGACCCCGACCGGCTGGCTGCAGAGGAACGCGTCGATCTTGCCCGCGGCGACGTCGGCCAGGCCGGGGATCTCCGAGGCGTAGGTCACGAGCTTGGGGTTGGCAACGGCCGGGCTGATTGATTTACCGGGCAGGGCGAGCGTCCCCTGGAGGTACTGCTGGTGGGTGCATCCGGCGCAGGCTCCGATCTGCTTGCCGTCGAGGTCGGACGGCTTGGTGTAGGGAGAGCTGGCCAGGACGAAGAAGTTGGCCGGCGTCGTGTAGTACGGCTGGGTCACGTAGAGGGCCGTCATCCGGGCGGCTTCGAGGGCACCCGAGCCCCAGGCGACGTCCCACTGATCACCCCAGTTGCCGGCGATGACCTGGTCCCAGGGCGCCGTCGCGAAGCATGGCTCGAGGCCAAGCTCGGCGGCCACGAGCTTGCCGGTCTCGGCGTCGTAGCCGGTCATCTCCGGCGCGGTCATCTGGTTCGGGGCACATTTCGTAGAGGCCAGCCGGGTGGCGCCCTTGACCGCCATCGACTGCGGGGCGTAGTCCGGATCGGTCCACAGGACGAGCGTGCCCCGGGCAAGGACCTGGGCCAGCTTGTCCTTGGTCGGATCACCAGCCGTGGAGGCGGCCGGAGCCGCGCTCGAGCAGGCCGCCACGACCAGCACGGCAGCCAGCACCGAGGCCAGGCGAACGACCGATCGGCGACGAACCAGACGACTCGCAGACACGCGTTACCTCCTCCTATGCCAGGGCCGTATCGACCCGCATCGAGATCTTCAGCTCGGCCGGTGCCCCGCCGGCGTCAAGGCCCACGTGATGAAGCGCGGCGGGTGGGATTGCCCGACGGTGGTCCGCCTGGCTGACCTCGATCCCGACCTCGCTGGTGGCCGACGTCCCGTCGGCAGTGACCGAATGGATCCAGACCTCGAGGTCCTCGGCCACGCCGCCGGGCAGGCCGACGACGAGCGACTGGAGCCGGTTGGGTGCATTGACCACGATCTCGGCGCCGGTCAGGACTCGTCGGCCGGTCGTCTCGAACAGCTCGATCGTTGCCGGGACGATCGGCCGGCCGACACGATCGACAGGATTCCCCGCTCCGGCGGACCGCTCTCGACTCGGTACTCGACGACGGTCCTCGGCCGGAAGGCACCGTGCCTCCACGATTCAATCGCCAGCCCGGCCATTGCCGCCCCGACCGCCAGGGCAGCCGCGCGCTTCCATGGGTCGTCCCAGATCCACAGGCCGAAGGCAATGATCGCCAGGAGGAACACGCCGCCGATCGCCACGACCGCCAGCGGCTGGCCGAGCAAGCCGAGGTACCGGCCCGGCAGCCGCTCACCCCGGCGCCGGGCGGCCGCCACGAGGAGCATCGGGAAGACGCCGCCGAGCAGGGGCAGGGTCAGCGTCCCAATCAGGTTCATCGGCTCGGTGAACGAGATCGAGCCACGGCCGAGCAGGACGGCCACGATCGCAAAGAGCAGCCCGACCGGGGCGATCCGGAGCCCGAACTCGAGCAGCGGCAGGCAATTCAGCCGGGCCGCCCGGTGTTCGCCCAGGATCGAGTCGATCAGCTCGGCGAACTGGTTGAAGATCCCCAGGCCGAGGTAGATCGCGCTGAGCCCGAGGCCCAGGGTGATGTAGATCGTGCCCAGGGCGCCTACGAGCGGCCCGGTCCGCTCGGCCAGCGGGGTCAGCGCCGTCCCGGCGTATCCGGCCAGCGTTCCGGCTCCGACCGCGCCGGTGAGAACGAGCACGAACACGATGTAGATCACCATCGCCGTCATCATCGCGGCCACGTTGGCGGCCAGGAGATGTCGTCCGCTCGGATCCCGAGCGAGAACGACTTTCGCCGCGTGGCCGGCCGAGGTGTGGCCGAAGTAGGCGACGAGGGCCACCCCGAAGACGACCTCGAGCAGGCCGGCATCGACGGCCAGGCCTCGGCCCGAGCTGGCGAACCCGTCGGGCCGGGCCGCCGCGAAGGCGATCGCCGAGATCAGCAGGAGAATCGCCAGGTTGACCGTCCCGATCACGATCGCGAGGGCCACCGTCGCATCGACCGAGCCTCGCCAAATGACGATCGCGGCCGCGGCGAACAGGACGGCGGCGCAGGTCGCAGCCGGCAACCCGGTCACCGCCCCCAGGGTGATCCCGAAGCCGATCAGGGCTACGCAGAAGCCGACGGCGTCGAGCGCGAAGAGGGCCGGGATCGCCACGAGGACGCCCGGGCGCCCGAGATAGTCCCCGATCAGGCGACCGAAGAAGGCATCGCCGTAGCGCATCCGGCCATCGCGGGTGATGCTCTCGACGAGCGCGGCCACGGTCAGGGTATTGAGGATCCCGAAGATCACCAGCAGGACGGTGGCCCCCAGCGGCCCGAAGCCGGCCAGGGCAATCGGCAGGGCCAGGACGCCGCCCCCCACGGTCTCGGTCAGGGTCAGGACGTAGGCCAGCCAGAACGGCGGCAGGCTCTCGAGCCGCTGGGCCGTCCGCGAGCGCCACCAGCGGAACCGCTGGCGGGCCGGCAGCGGCCGATCGGCCGCCTCAGCCAGGGGCGCACCCGCCTGCCGGGCATAGGCCGCCTGGACGGCAGGATCGGCTGCTCCCAGGACCCGCCGGATCGGCTCGGCCTGCGATGGCAGCCCGTATGTCTCGCCGATCCGCTTCAGGACGGCAGCCCGGACCTGGGGATCGTCGGGCACGAGATCGGCCCACTGGCCGGCGTACCGGCTGAGGTCCTGGATCGTTGGTCGGTCGGGCAGGGATCGCCCGCCGGCCAGGGCGCTCAGGAAGAGCTGCTCGCGATCGGCCACCGTTCGCTCGGTCTCGAAGGTGGCCATCGCCCGGCGGGCACGGGCGACGATGAGCGACGTCCGAGCCTCGATGGCGAATAGGAGCGTGCTCGCCCGGCGGGCGGGCAAGCCGCCCGTGATCTCGTCGCGCGAGAAGATCGGGCCTCCCTCAGGCGGCATCGCCGACCAGCTCGGAGGCGACCTGGCGGTAGAGCGTCGAGAGGGGATGATCCGGCTGGCGGGTCACGAAGATGCCCTCGCTGGCCAGGCGCATCAGGTCGTCGGAATGGGGCAGGACCGCGGCGACCGGGCAGTTGTAGGCCTCCGCCACCCGCTGGGCCACGGCGCTCGCGTCGAACAGGTCGGGCAGCTTGTTGACCAGGATCCGGATCCGCGGAACCTCGAGCTCGCGGGCGACCCGGGCCGTGACCCCCGTGCCTTCGTAGTCCTGGCGATCCGGCCGCATGACGATCAGCAGGACATCCGACAGGACGAGGGAGAGGAGGGTCTCCTCGTTCAGTCCCGGGTGGGTGTCGATCAGGAGGATGTCGAGCCTGAGCTGCTCGACCAGCTGTCGGAAGCCCTCGGTCAGGCGCTGGGCGTCGTAGCCCTCGCGCAGGATCCGGGCGATCTCACCCGGCTTCATGCTCGACGGGATGAGGTGGATGCGCCCCGATACGTCGGTTCCCGCGGCGACGGTCACATCGCGGGCGACCTCGGCGATCGGCCGGTCGTGCCACAGGAAGTCGTTCAGCGAAGCCTCGATCTCGTCGCCGGCAAGGCCAAAGAGGACATGGATCCCGGGCGACTGGATGTCGGTGTCGATGACTCCGACGCGCAGGCCGCGCTGGGCATAGATCGCGGCCAGGTTGGCGGTCGTGTTCGACTTGCCGGTCCCGCCTCGAAATGAATGGACGCTGATGATCGTCGCCACGCAGCCGCTCAGGCGAGAACGGGCGCGAGGATCGAATCGAGAACGGGGGCGAGGATCGAGTCGAGGGCCGCCCGGGCCGAATCCGTCCGGTAGTTGAGGAGCGGATCCGGGTCGATCGCATGTTCGGTGATCGCGCCCGACCGGCGGAGGTAGATGACCGGGTAGACCGCGCCCGTTCCGTCGGTCTCGAGCGTCGTGGCAATCGCATCGGGCCCGGCCGCGTCGACGAACCAGGCCAGGGGCAGGATGCCCTCGTCGCGGATCCCCTCGGTCGGATCGAGGCTGGTGATCCGGGCCAGGTAGGCCCGCTGATGCCACAGCTCGGGGCCCATCGGTCAGCTCGTCGATCAGCCGGCCGGCCACGCTCGATCGCTCCAGGACCGGCCGATCGGGCTCGATCCCGAAGCGGGTCGTGGCGATCCGCCGGGCGAGGACCCGGGCGTTGTAGCGGGCCCCCTGGACGGCGCCCGAGTTCGACGGGATGCCGTGCTTCTTGAGGCCGCCCGAGCCCTGGCCGATCGTCCCGGCAAAGAAGATCCCGGGCACGGTGCTGCTCTCCCAGAACGGGGTCTGGCCGGGCAGCCGGCTCTGGCCGAAGGTCGTGACACCCAGGTCCGGCAGGTCCAGCAACGGCGCCGTGAAGCCCGTCGCGGCGATCACCTCGTCGGCCTCGAACGTCATCTCGACCGAATCCGACGAGCGCCGGGTGACGATCCGGAAGGGCGCCTCGCCGTCGCCCCGCTCGATCCCCTCGATCGCGGCATCGAGGATCGCCACCCCGCCGCCCAGGACGTGATCCTCGTAGGGCTGGACGTAGCGGGCCCGGATCCCGACGAGCGAATGGGTGTTGACCGACAGCTTGGCCGGCGAGGGCGAGGCGATGATGATCCGCTTCGCCCAGGGCAGCATGCCCGAGGCAAGCTCGAACCCCGAGTTCTGCTTGCCGATGATGAAGATCCGCTTGTCGGCATAGTCCTCGACCGCCCGGGTGTCCGCGTAGTGGGCGGCCAGCTCCATCCCGGGGCTGGCCGGGCGCCACGGCTGGGCGACCCCGACCGCGAAGACGAGCGTCCCGGCGGTGTATTCGCCATCGCTCGTCTCGAGCGCGAACCGGCCGTCGTCGAGCCGTCGGGTGGCCGTCCAGCGGCAGCCGTAGCGGACCTGCAGGGCCGTCCGTTCGGCGAATGCCTCAAGTCCGGCCTGCATCTCGGGCCGGCTCGGGAAGTACGACGTGCCGTCCATCAGGCCGGCCACGACCGCCCGGTTCTCATCCGTGTTGGGGATCAGGCTGTTCCAGTCATAGCGCTCATACGGCCGGGTCCCGCGCACGACCGGGGCATACGGCTTCGTCCACGACAGGAGGCGCTGGAAGAACGGCCAGCGCCGGAACATCCCACCGGGCTGGGCATCAGCCGACAGGATGGCATGCTCGATCCCGTATCCGCGCAGGGCCGTCGAGACCTGGAGGCCACCCGGTCCGCTGCCGACGACGATCAGGGGGTAGTCGCCCGGCGGGAACGGGCGATCGGTCAGCTCCGCCACCGGTTCGCGTTCCGAAGGCGCCGGGCCGAGGCCTGCAGCATCCGGTACATCAGGGAGGGATGGGCCAGCAGGAACTTGTGAACAGCCGGGCCGGCCAGGACGAGGCAGCGCATCTGGCCGACGGCCACGACGTCGGCCACCGGCGGCTCGCCGAGCAGGATCGAGACCTCGCCGAAGAACTCGCCCCGGCCGAGCCGGGCGCGCTCCTCGCCGTCGACCCGGACCGAGGCCTCGCCGTCCATGATCAGGAAGAAGCCACCGCCGGTCATGCCCTGGCGGAGGACCCGTTCTCCGTCCTGGAAGAGGCTCTCCTCGAAGGCGTGGGCGACGCCCTGGAGCTGCGGCGTGGACAGGTCGGCGAACAGCGCAAAGCCGGCCAACTCGTCGGCGATCTGATCCTCGTCGGCCATCGTTCCCATCCGCCCACTCGGCCTGCCGGGCAATCCCGCGATCGGCCGCGTTCTGCCATCGTATACGCTGGACCGAGGCCGAGTACGTTCCATTCGGCCGTGCTGCGACGAGGCCGGAGCCGATCAAGTGACCACCGATGAGGCCGCCCGCGAAGCCCGCCCGAAATCCCCCGGAGTCGGGCCTGCCGAGCGGCACGCTGACCTTCCTGTTCAGCGATATCGAGGGTTCGACCCAGCTCGTCCAGGAGCTCGGCCCGGAGCCCTACGCCGACGTCCTGGAGCGCCACCGTGAGCTCCTCCGGGCGGCCTGGGCGGCCCATCACGGGACCGAGGTCGGGACCGAGGGCGATTCGTTCTTCGTCGTCTTCCCCAGTGCCCCCGATGCCCTGGCCGCGGCGATCGACGGTCAGCGGGCCCTGGCCGTCCGGCAGCTTCCCCCACGGCGTCCAGCCGGTCCGGGTCCGGATGGGCCTCCATACCGG
Source organism: uncultured Chloroflexia bacterium (assembly GCA_963697135.1). Lineage (GTDB taxonomy): Bacteria > Chloroflexota > Limnocylindria > Limnocylindrales > CSP1-4 > Palsa-1033. The sequence goes on from CAVOMZ010000013.1 coordinate 142,332, forward strand.
GCTCGGCATCGTCAGCTCGGGCTCCTATGTCGGCAACGACGTCAACCGGGCCGCCCGGATCGCGGCCGCGGCGAACGGCGGCCAGGTCCTCCTGTCGTCGACCACGGTCGCCCTGGTGGCCGACGCGCTGCCGGCCGGCGTGCGCACCCGCGACCTCGGGGAACACCGCCTCAAGGACCTCCGTCCGGAGCACCTGGCGATCCTCGAGATCGACGATCTGCCCGCCGATCCCCGCCCGATCCGCTCGCTCGACAACCGGCCGAACAACCTGCCGACCCAGGTCACCTCGTTCGTCGGACGGGCCACCGAGCTGGCCGAGACGACCGCCCAGCTCGAGTCGACCCGGCTCCTGACCCTGACCGGACCCGGCGGGACCGGCAAGACCCGGCTGTCCCTCCAGCTGGCTGCGGCCGCCGCCGAGGCCTTCCCCGATGGGGTCTACTTCGTGGCCCTCGAGCCGATCCGCGAACCGGCCCTGGTCGCGCCCACGATCGCCGGCATCCTGGGCGTGGCCGAGGACTCGGCGACCCCGATCGGAACGAGGCTTGCAACCTGGATCGCGGCACGCCGGTTGCTCCTCGTCCTCGACAACTTCGAGCAGGTGATCGAAGCGGCCCCGGTCATCGGCGAGCTCCTCCGGGCCACGACGAACCTGAAGGTGATCGTGTCGAGCCGGGCCGCCCTGCGCGTCTCGGGCGAGCAGGAATATCCGGTGCCGGGCCTGCCGACGCCACCCGATCCGACGGCCCTCGCCGGCTACGACCGGGCCCAGCTTTCGGCCGCCGAGCGGGCGACCGACCCCGAGACCCTCGGTGGCTACGAGTCGGTCCGGCTGTTCGTGGCCCGGGCCGGGGCGGTCAAACCGGGCTTCCACCTGACCGCGGACAACGCCGCGGCCGTCGCCGGAATCGTGTCCCGCCTCCAGGGCATGCCCCTCGCGATCGAGCTGGCCGCGGCCCGCGTCAAGCTCCTGCCGCCCGAGGCGATCCTGACCCGCCTGGGCGACCAGCTGGCAGCCCTCGGCGGCGGGGCACGCGACCTGACCGAGCGCCAGCAGACCCTCCGCGGAGCCATCGCCTGGAGCTACGACCTGCTCGACGAACCGGGGGCCTGGCTGATCCGGCGGTTGTCGGTCTTCGCCGCGGGCTGCAGCCTGGTCGAGGCCGAGCAGGTGTGTGGTCCGCCCGATGAGATCGGGGTCGATGTCCTCGATGGGATCGGCGTGCTGGTCGACCAGAGCCTGGTCCGGGCCGAGGAGGTCGCCGGGGAAGCCCGCTTCCGGATGCTCGAGACGATCCGGGCCTTCGCCTCGGAGCAGCTCGAGGCGAGCGGAGAGCTCGAGTCGATCCGGGCCCGCCATGCCGCCGTCTACCTCGCCCTGGCCGAGGAGGCCGCCCAGAAGCTGTCCGGTGCGGACCAGCGGGCCTGGCTCGATCGACTGGACACCGAGCACGACAACTTCCGGGCGGCGATCGAATGGGCCACCGCCCGGCCCGAACCAGAGGTCGCCTGCCGCCTCGGCTTTGCCCTGTGGCGGTTCTGGCAGAAGCGAGGCTACCTGGTCGAGGGACGCCAGCGCCTCGATCGGATCGCGGCCGAGCCGTGGTCGCGGGCCAATCCCGGCCTCCGGGCGCGGGTCCTGGAGGGACTCGGCGGGATTGCCTGGTGGCAGGCCGACATCCCGGCGATGACGAGCTACTACAACGAGGCGCTCAGCACCTGGCGCGAGGTCGGCGACCAGGCCGAGATCGCCAATGCCCTCTACAACGCGTCGTTCAGCTTCGTCTTCGTCGACAAGGACCACGACGGGATGCTGACCGACCCCGACCGGGTCGGGCTCGGGCTGATGGAGGAGGCCCTGGCGATCTACCGCGCCCTGGGTGACTCGGAGGGTGCCGCCAAGGTGATCTGGGTGATCGGCAACTGGTACCACTTCCACCTCATGCCCGACGAGGCGATCGGCAGCTTCCGCGAGGCGCTCGAGCTGTTCCAGGCGAGCGACGACGAGACGATGACCGCCTGGTCCCACCACATGCTGGGTACGGCCCTGATTCGGCAGCGAAAGGGGGACGAGGCCGCCGGCCACATCGAGGCGGCGCTGCGCCGGTTCGCTGCGGCCGGCGACGCAACCGCCCTGAGCCTGCTCCTCGATGACTACTCCGCCCTGGCCGCGATGCGCGGCGACCTCGAGCGCTCGGCCCGGCTGCACGGCGCTGCCCGGGCCCTGGCCGCGACAACCGGGGCCAACCTGTCGAGCCTGGTCGACGAGATCGACGAGGCCGCCCTGGTCAAGACCACCCGCCAGGTCCTGAGCGAAGCCGAGGTCGAGCGCTACGCGGCGGAGGGCCGAGCGATGAGCCTGGATGAAGCCGTCGCCTACGCCCTCGAGGAGGGGTCATGACGAACGCGGCCGATGGGCGGGCCGAGCGCGAGATCGTCGAGCGGTACTTCGCGGCGATCAACCGGCGCGACGTGGCCGCGATCGTGGCCGACCTGGCCGACGATTGCGAGTGGTCCTGGCCGGGCAGCGGCGAGGTGATCCGAGGTCGCCCGGCGATCGAGACGGTCGTCGAGCGGACGCCCAGCCTGCCCCGGGTCCTCGTCCACCGGATCATCGGCGGGCCGGACCTCGTCGGCCGCGGTCTGGACCGGCGACTACGGCGATGGCGTGCCCTGGCGGAACATCAGCCTGTTCGAGTTCCGGGCGGGCCGGATCACGGGCAAGACCGACAGCTTCGGCTCGGCCTTCGAGCCCCCGGCCTGGCGGCGCGAGCTGGTGTCAGTCGAGCCGCTTCAGCCGTAAGCGCCGGGAATCAGGAGACGGGCAGCTCCCGGCCGGCCGCCCGGGCCGCCTTCGCCTTGTCCGCCCAGGCGCCCAGGACGTTGTCCTTGTGGGGCCGGATCGGGCAGTGCTCGTCGCGGTTGCCCATCTCGTCGCAGTAGCCCAGGGCCACGCACTTCGGGGCGAGGAAGCTGCCGAGGAAGGGGCTGACCTCGAAGATCTCGTGGCGGATCAGCTGGAAGAGCCGGCGGATCTCCCACTGGGCCATCGTGCACAGGCGCAGCCCCGACATGTGGATCAGGGCCCGCAGGTTCGTCGTCATCACCAGGTTCGTGCGGGTCGCGTTGGGGAACACGAAGCGGGCGTCCTCGCCCGGGATGCCGGCCGCGACGAGGTCGCCGTAGAGCTCCATCGAGTCCTCGATCTGCTCCTCGTAGCGCTGGCGCGCAGCCCGGGCTCGGCCTCGGCCAGGGTGCTCGGGCAGCATCGTCGAGGCGCCCTTGAACGTGACGTAGCGCTGGCTCTGCTGGTCGAAGGCCACGCCGGCCCGGTGACGGACCAGCTGATGGCTGAGCGTCCGGGAGACGCCGCTGATCCCGAACGTGAAGACGACGTGCTCGATCGTGCTGCCGTGGCCCGACTCGATGACGCCCTGGATCAGCTTGCGCTGCTTGGCCGGGTCGACCTGGCCGTCGACGGCCCGCTGGAAGATCTCGTCCGGGGCCAGCTCGGAGTAGCAGGTCCGGCAGGCGGTGTAGATCAGGGGCACGTAGAAGCGCTCGACGATGTCCCGGTCGGGGAAGAGCAGGGTCGCCTTCATCCCGAGCTCGTGCCGGCCCGGATTGCGCGGGATGCCGGTCTTCGGGCGGGCGTCGGGCGGGCTGGCCGGAGCCGGGGCTGGGGTCGTCTCGGCCGTCATCGTCGCAAGTGTAGTCCGCGGGGACCTGGGCCTCAGCACCGGTCGATGCCACCAGTTCTCGGCGAAGATTCCGCCCAGGCTCGCTCGGGGCGGGCCCGAGCCCTGGCTCGGCCCTCGATCAGGCCCGCTCTCGGCGCGGATCCATGCGGGGCACGCTCAGGGATGAGCGCGTCGTGAGAGGCGGTGCGCGGTCCCAGCCGATCGAGCGACCTCGGTGCCGCCCCGGGCGAGAATCTGCCACTTCGCCGTCGAGCGCACCCGATCTGCCGTGTCGCTGCCCCGCGGTCCGCTCCATCGTGCCGCACCTGCCGGGCCATCCGGGCCTCAGGCCAGGTCGCGGACGAAGCGCCGGATCACCCGGGCGAGGCGCGGTCCGGCTTCGAGGCCGGCCTGCGAGGACCTCTTCGTGGCTCAGCGGCTCGCCCGAGTAGCCGGCCCCCGGATTCGTGACGAGCGAGATCCCGGCGACCTCGAGGCCCGCCCAGCGGCAGGCGATCGCCTCGAGGACGGTCGACATCCCCACGGCGTCGCCGCCGAAGGCCCGAAACAGGCGGACCTCGGCCGGGGTTTCGTAGCTCGGCCCGAGGAGGCCGACGTAGATCCCCTCCTCCATCGGCACGCCCTCGGCCCGCGCGGCCGCCTGGAGCCGGGCGCGCAGGGCCGGGCGCGTAGACATCGGTCAGGTCCGGGAAGCGCGGCCCGAGCGCGTCGGCGTTCGGCCCGAGGAGCGGCGTCCGGCCGGTCAGGTTGAGGTGGTCGGAGATGACCATCAGCGTGCCCGCGCCGTAGGCCGGGTTGAGGCCGCCGGCCGCATTGGTCAGGAGGACGGTGCGTCGCTCCGAGCCGGCCCATCAGGAGGACGGGCTGGACGACCAGGCCCGGGTCGTTGCCCTCGTACAGGTGGAAGCGGCCCTGGAGCATCACGACCGGGACGCCCTCGAGCGCGCCGAGGAGGAGGCGGCCGGCGTGGCCGGGCGGCCGTCGCCGCCGGCCAGCCGGGCAGCTCGGCAAACGGGATGGCGACCGGATCGTCGAGGCGCGTCGGCCAGGCCGCCCAGGCCGGAGCCCAGGACGATCCCCAGCCGCGGGACCAGGTCGGTCGCGCTCCCGGACGGCGGCCTCGAGGGCGGCCAATCGGGCGGGCTGCTCGGCCGGCGGGATGGGGCCGGGACGGGTCGATGTCGCGTCACCGGCGGCCGTCGGACCTCGGCTGGGTCTGGGCCGGCCCGGACGCTTCGATCGCCCGAGCGGAGTATCGACACCGGGATGCCGATCACGTCCATTCGGGCGATCCCCGTCGAGCGCGGGCCCGAAGGCCGCGTGGCGGGTAGAGAAGCGCCCGAAGCGACCGGTCAGTTCCGCGAATGCCCTTGATGTGATCTCGAGCTTCCGTTTTCCGATGGCCCCTTCGGGCAAGACGAATCATCGCCGGATCAACGGCCGATGGCAACGGCGTTATCCACGAGTTATTCGTACTGCCGAATTTCGTTTCCACCAATCCACCGTCGCTGTGGATATGCGGTGGACAATGGCCCGGCCCGGGGCCGGTCAATCGACCTGGCTCAGCCGCCCATCGCGAACATCTCGACCTTCGGCCGGCCCAGGCCGTCGCCTCGGACCGCAGCTCGGAGTAGCGGTCGGCGCGGATCCGCCAGACCGCCTCGATCTGGGCCGCGACCTCGGCGTCGGAGGCGCCCCCGCGGAGCGAGGCCGCGCAGGTCCGTCGCCCTCGGTCGCGAACAGGCAGGTGTAGAGCTTGCCCTCGGCCGACAGGCGCGCGCGCGTGCACGCTGCTGCAGAAGGGCTGGCTGACCGAGGCGATCACCCCGACCTCGCCGGCGCCGTCGCGATAGGCCCACCGATCGGCGACCTCGCCGGGGTAGTTCGGCGGGACCAGGGCCCGAGGCCGAGCTCGGCGTCGATGACGGCCAGGACCTCGTCGGCCGGGACGACCTCGTCGAGCCGCCAGCCGTTCGAGTGGCCGACGTCCATGTACTCGATGAAGCGCAGGATGTGGCCCTCGCGCCGGGCCCAGCGGGCCATCGGCAGGATGCTCGACTCGTTGATCCCCGCGGCGCACGACCATGTTGATCTTGAGCGGGCCGAAGCCGGCCTCGCCCGCGGCGGCGATCCCGTCGAGGACCCGGGCGACCGGGTAGTCGACCCCGTTCATCGCCCGGAACGTCTCGTCGTCGAGCGAGTCGAGGCTGACCGTGATCCGGCGCAGGCCGGCCTGGCGGAGCGGTTCGGCCAGCGGCGGAGGGCCGCGCCGTTCGTCGTCAGGGTCAGGTCGAGCTGGCCGCCGGCGGGCTGTGCGCAGGGCGGCCAGCATCGCGATCAGGTCGGGCAGCGTTGCGCCGGACGAGCGGCTCGCCGCCGGTGATCCGGAGCTTCTCGACGCCCTCGGCCACGAAGATCCGCGGCCAGCCGCTCGATCTCCTCGTAGGTCAGCACCTCGGATCGCGGCAGGAAGGCAAAGTCCCGGCCGTAGATCTCGCGCGGCATGCAGTAGGTGCAGCGGAAGTTGCAGCGGTCGGTGACCGAGATCCGCAGGTCGTGCAGGCGCCGGCCGAGCCGGTCGGCTGGCGGCTCGGTCGGCTGTTCGCCGGGCTGGGCGCCAGGCCGATCGGTCGGGCGGGTCGAGACGGGATCGAGTTCGAGGGCCATCGCCGAGCCATGGTAGCGCGGCCGGCCGCCAAGACCCTCGTGATCACGGTCGATCGTGCCTCCGGGCGGCCGCGGAATCGGCAGGATTCGCCCGAACAACCCGCGCATCCGGCCGGGCCGGACCGGCCTCCCGCGGCGAATTCGCGCGATCGACGCCGGATCGCACCGGATTGCCGAACTGCCGGTGACGGGCGGACACCGCGAGGCGAGCCCGGCGCGGGACCTCCGGTACCACCGGATCGACCGATTGGTACCACTAGCGCACTCCACCGCACCGCTACCCGCCCATACGATGCCCACACGTCCTCAGAGATGCAACCCGAGCGACCTCACCAGGAGGGAACCGCACGATCCATGGCGACGACCGAATCACGCACCGGCTTCCGACTCCCCTGGAGCTCGGAGGAGCGGAGTGACAAGGCGACCAACGGCCGGACCGCCGAGGCAGGCGCCACGGATGAGGCCACGGACGCCGTGACCGAGGCGACCGCGACCGCGCCGGCTTCGACCGAGACAACCGACGACGCGCCGGCTGTCGGCCAGGCCACCGACGAGAGCAGCGCATCGAGCGAGGACCAGGTCGGCGAGGCCGGCCAGCCGATCGAGTCCAGCGACACCGATCCAGCCCACCGCATCCGATACGAGCCCGAAGGAAGCTTCCGTGGAGTCGACGCCATACCGCGTCCGCGCCGTCCCGGTTGACGAGCCCGGCACCCGCCGCGAAGCCAGCCCACGAAGTTCGTCCTCGACCTGACCCGCGCGATGCAGACGGCGGCCGAAGAGTCGCGGGCCCAGACGATGAGCCAGTTCCAGGCCGACGCCAAGACGTACATCGAAGAGATCCACTCGCGCTCCGCGGTCGAGGCGACCGAGCTGCGCAAGCGCTCCGACGACGACATCTCCGGGATCCAGGACTGGTCCAAGGCGGAGATCGCCCGGATCCGCGAAGAGACCCAGGGCAAGATCGCCGACCGCAAGCAGGGCCTCGAGCGCGAGCTCGAAGAGCACGCCGGCCAGATCGAATACGAGATCGACCGGGTCCAGAGCCGGGTCGCCGGCTTCGAGCTCGAGATGGAGCGCTTCTTCGAGCAGCTCGTCGCCGAGCAGGATCCGACCCAGATCGCCGCCATGGCCCAGAACCTGCCCGAGCCGCCGCCGTTTGACGCATCCGTGCCGTGGCAGCCGTCGGCCGCCGTTGCCGAGCTGATCGGCGACACCCCGGTCGAGGCCCATGTCCGGCCCGGACCGAGGTCGAGCCGGCCGGCGCTGGCCGACCACGCGAGGCGGCGATGGCCGCGATCGAAGCCGCCCACCATGCGGCCGAGCAGGCTGAAGGCAGTGAGGCCGTCTCCGGCGAGGGCGAGGCAACCCCGGCCGAAGCCAGCGAGACGCCTGAAGGCGCCGAGACGACCGAGACGGCCGCAGATGATCCTCGTCTCGCCGCCCTCGGGCTGGCCAACGGCTTCGACGCCGCCGAGGCCGAGGCCGCCGCCGCCGCGACGGGCGCCGAGCCGGCTGCCGAGAAGACCGACGACGAGATCCCGACGATCGGCGACGACGCCCTCGCCGCCCGCCTGAACGGCCTCGTGCCGGCCGAAGGCGAGACCGAGGGCGACCGGCCCGGGCCACCTCCGAGGCGACCTCGAAGGTCGTCGTGACCGGCCTGGTCAGCGTGGCCAGCATCGCCAGCTTCAAGCGTCATCTCGGCCGGGTGACCGGCGTCCAGTCGGTCGGCGTGTCGTCCGGGCCCGACGGCGAGTTCGTCTTCACGGTCCAGCCACGACGCCGGGGTCAACCCGAGCGAGGTCGTCCCGAGCCTGCCCGGCTTCCGGGCCAGGGTCACCAACGTGACCGATAACGTGGTCAGCGTCACCGCCCACGATCCCGAGTCCGGGAGCTAGGCCGGAATGGGCCGCCAGACGATCGTCGTCGCCCTGCCCCGCGACGAGCAGGTTGCGGTTGCCCGCGAGCTTACCGAGGCTGGCTTCGAGGTCCTGACGGTCGCCGCTCCGTCCGAGCTCGAGGCGATCCTCGCTGCCCGGCGCGAGATCGGGGTGGCAATCCTCGACGGCGAGAGCGACTTCGACCGCTCGCTCGAGTTCTACTCCCTGCTCCACGACGCAGAGCGCGACATCCCGGCCCTGATGGTCGTCTCGCCGCGGGCCCTCGACCGCCTGGCCGGCGCCGCCACGAAGGCGAACATCGACGACGAGTTCTTCACCCGGCCGTATTCGACCGACTCGCTCCGCTGGCGGATCGAGGCGATGCTGATCCGGTCGGTCACGGTCGATGACGGCAGCGGACCCGATCCTCCAGTCGGGCGGCGACTTCGAGTCCGAGTCCTGGTCGAAGCGGGCCACGATCGTGGCGATCTTCAATCCCAAGGGCGGCGTCGGCAAGACGACGACCGCGCTCAACCTGGCCGCCGCGCTCCAGGTCCGGATGGACCTCAAGGTGATGCTCGCTCGACGCCGACACGGTGACCGGCCACATCGCCACCTCGCTCGGCCTCGAGTCGGTCACGACCGTCGTCGACGCCTGGAACGAGGACCTCGAGGAGGAGCGCTCCGAGCGCAGCCTGATCGACATCGCCACCCAGCACCAGAACGGCCTGACGGTGTGCGTCCTGACGGCCAGCCCGCTCAACACCGAGGTCCTCGAGCCCGAGCGGGTCGGCGATGCGATCCGGGCCGCCCGGCGCGGCTTCGACTTCATCATCGTCGACATGCATCCGTCGTACAGCCCGCTCAACCAGGCAGATCTTCCTGCGCGGCCGACCGGATCCTCGTGCCGGTCACGCCGGACGTGCCGGCCCTCCGGGCCGCCGTCCAGATGCGCGACGTCGCGGAGGAGCTGGGCGTTCGCGACAAGCTGGCCCTGGTCGTCAACCGGGCGAACAGCGGCGTGTCGGTGGCCGACATGGAGCGGACCGTGGGGATGCCGGCCCTGGCCCTGATCCGTTCGGGCGGCCTGCTCTTCGTCCGGGCCGCCAACGAGGGCCACACGGTCGTCGAGCAGTACCCCAAGGAAAAGGTCACCGAGGACTTCGAGATCCTGGCCCAGAAGCTCGTCGGCAGCGAGCGCCAGGCGCTCGATCGAGCGCGGCCGCGGCCAAGCCGGCCTTCCGGATCTTCAATCGGACCAAGGAGCCCGCCCGGGCCTGACCGCCCGCGCGAACCTGAGCCGCTCAGGCGGTTCCGGTCGAGTCTCCCGGCCGGTCGCTCTCGAGCCTGCTCCACCCGGCGGAGGTACTGCCGGTTGACCAGGATCGTGGTCGCCGACGGGTCACCGATCCGCGTCTCGTCGGCCAGCACCACCCGTCGGTCACCGGGAAGAACATCTCGTTCGACCGATCGAGCAGGCGTTCGGGCTCGGAGCCGGGGAACAGGTGGACCGTGCCCCGGACCCGGAAGGGCGGGATCTCGAGGACCACCCCGTAGGCCAGCTTGTGGACCCGATGAGCGGCCTTCTCGTCGTCGGAGTGGTCGGGCAGGGTGCCCTCCCCGGCCAGGACGACGATCAGGTCATACGGGATCGATGCTGCGCAGGCCGGGGACGGGGCTGAACGGCTCCGAGCCGTCGATCGGCGCCCAGCTCACGTCCCGGATCGAGATCGCATCGCGCCGGTTGAGGGCGTCCGACAGCCGGCCCGAGACCTCCATGATCCCGACCAGGCGCCACTCCTCGGTCAGGCCGTCGAACGAGACGCCACCGTCGGGCGCGGCGGGCGCCGGGACGGATGTCGGGATCGGGCTGGGTCGAGGGGTCCGCCGCCTCGGCGACCGGCGCCTTGTCGTCGTGCTTGCCGAAGCCGAACGGCACCTATTCCTCCTCGGCCGAGCCGCTGTTGTCCCGGATCGTCTCGACCACCCCGGCGTCGGCCAGCGTTGTCGTGTCACCCAGGGCCCGGTTCTCGGCGATGTCGCGCAGGAGGCGGCGCATGATCTTGCCCGAGCGGGTCTTGGGCAGGTCGGGCGTGAACAGGAGGAACTTCGGGCGGGCGATCGGGCCGATCACGTAGGCCACGTGCTCCCGGAGCTGGACCCCCAGGCTGTCGCTGGCCTCGACGCCGGTCTTGAGGGTGACGAAGGCGAAGATCGCCTGGCCGCTGATCTCGTCAACCTTGCCCACCACGGCCGCCTCGGCGACGCTCGGATGATCGACCAGGGCCGACTCGACCTCGATCGTGCTGATCCGGTGGCCGGCCACGTTCATCACGTCGTCGACCCGGCCGAGCAGCCAGTAGTAGCCCTCGGTCGTCGCGTTTCGCGCCGTCGCCTGCGAAGTACATCCCCGGGAAGCGGCTCCAGTAGGTCGCCCGATAGCGCTCCGGATCGCCGTAGATCCCGCGCAGCATCGACGGCCAGGGCTGCTTGAGGACGAGGTACCCGCCGCCGCCGAAGGGCACGCTCTGGGCGTTCGCGTCGACCACGTCGGCCACGATCCCCGGCAGGGGGAACGTCGCCGAGCCGGGCTTCGTCGTGGTCACCCCGGGCAGTGGGCTGATCAGGATCGAGCCGGTCTCGGTCTGCCACCAGGTGTCGACGATCGGGGCCGTGCCACCGCCGATGTTCCGCTGGTACCACAGCCAGGCTTCCGGGTTGATCGGCTCGCCGACCGAGCCGAGGACCCGCAGCGACGAGAGGTCGTGGCGGGCCGGGTACGCCTCGCCCTGCTTCATGAACGAGCGGATCGCCGTCGGGGCGCAGTACAGGACCGTCACCTTGAGGTCCTCGACGATCTGCCACCAGCGGTCCCAGTCGGGCGTGTCGGGGCGCCCTCGTACATCACGCCGGTCGTGGCGTTGGCCAGCGGGCCGTAGACGATGTAGCTGTGGCCGGTGACCCAGCCGATGTCGGCGGCGCACCAGTACACGTCGTCGGGCTTGATGTCGAAGACGATCTCGTGGGTGTACGAGGCGCCGAGGAGGTAGCCGGCCGAGGTATGGATGATCCCCTTCGGCTTGGCCGTCGTGCCCGAGGTGTAGAGCAGGTACAGGAGCTGCTCGCTGTCGACCGGGACCGGCGGGCAGATCGGATCCTGGCGGTCGACGATGTCATGCCACCAGTGGTCGCGGCCCTCGACCATGTGGACGCCCTCGCCGATCCGGCTGACCACGATCGAGCCGGTGATCGAGGGGGTCGAGGCCAGGGCCTCGTCGGCGTGGTGCTTGAGCCCGACGGCCTTGCCCCGGCGCCAGCCGCCGTCGGCCGTGATCAGGACCTTGGCCTGGGCGTCGTTGATCCGGTCGGACAGGGCCTCGGCCGAGAAGCCGCCGAAGATCACGGTGTGGGCGGCCCCGAGCCGGGCGCAGGCCAGCATCGCGATCGGCAGCTCGGGGATCATCGGCATGTAGATCGCGACCCGGTCGCCGGTCCCGACGCCGAGCTCCTTGAGGGCGTTGGCAGCCTTGCCGACCTCGCGCAGCAGGTCGGCGTAGGTCAGCGTCCGGGTGTCGCCCGGCTCGCCGATCCAGTAGTAGGCGACCTTGTCGCCCAGCCCGTTCTCGACGTGCCGGTCGAGGCAGTTCTCCGAGACGTTCAGCCGGCCACCGAGGAACCACTTGGCAAAGGGCAGGTTCCACTCGAGGGTCGTATGGAACGGTTCCGTCCAGCGCAGGCGCTCACGGGCATGCTTCGCCCAGAACGCCTCGAAATCGGCCTCCGCCTCCGCGTACAGCTCCGGCCCCGCGTTGGCCTGGGCAACGAAGGCCGGATCCGGAGCGAAGGTCCGGCCCTCGCTCATCAGGTTCTCGATCTCGGGCTGAGGCAACGGTTCCGTGCTCATCCGCTCATTCTACGCGGGCAACCTCGCCCGAAATCGAGCGGCCGACCGGAGGTTTCGGCGCTCAATCGCCCTTGACCACGTCGTCGTTGACCACGTCCGGCTCGGGCGGCGGCGGGTCGTCGTCGGTCACCGCCGGGGTGAACGGCCCGAAGGCGCGGAGGGCCCCGCTCGCGACGATGTCCGAGGCCGAACCGGGGGGCGGTGGATGGAGGGCGTTGTCCGTGGCCGCGACCAGGATCCTCCGGCGCAGCTCGCCGGTGACCGCGACCATCGCGGTGGCCCGGACCCGGCCCAGGATCTTGAGGGTGATCCCGCGCTCGCCGAGCTGCTCGACGTGATCCACCCGGGGCTGCTCGATGATCCGGTCGGACCAGGCCGGATCGGCCGCCAGGTCCGCCCCGACCTGGTCGAAGATCTGGGTCGCCCGCTCGATGTCGGTGCCGTAGGCGACCAGCACGTCGTAGTTGATCCGGCGCCAGATCCGGGTCCGGTTCGAGGCCACCTTGATCTCGCCGTTCGGGACGCTGTGGACGATCCCGTCGGCGTCGCGGACGACGGTCCGGCGGAGGGTCAGCTCTTCGACCACGCCGATCACGCCGGCGATCTCGACCGTGTCGCCCACGGCGTACTGGTTCTCGAACAGGATCATGATTCCGGAGAAGAAGTCGCGCACGATCGCCTGGGCCCCGAAGGCCGAGGGCGATCCCGACGACGCCCAGGCCGGCGATCGCCGGCCCGACGTTCACCCCGAGCTGGTCGAGGATGAGCAGGCCGCCGATCGCGATCACGAAGCCGTTGATCAGGTAGGCGGCCAGGGACAGGATCGTGCCGAAGCGCTTGCTGATCTCGACCCGCTCGTCGCTCGTTGCGTCGGCGTCGGCCCGGGCCTCGTTCCGGGCGAGCAGGCGCCGGATCGCGCCCAGGCTGAGCTTCGTGACCACCACGCAGGTGACCACGATCAGGATGATCAGCAGGAGCCGATGGATGACGTCGTCGATGACCGACGAGGACAGGTCGAACATGACCTGCGCAGCCTAGCCCAGCCCGGTCCTGCTTCGTGCGATCGAGGCAGCCAGTCCGGATCGGCCGGCCACGCAGGCCGCTCGTCAGGCGGCGGCGCCGCCCAGTCGAACGGAGATCGCCGCGGCTGCCTCGCGGGCCTGGGCGGCCAGCTCGGGGATCCGGCGCGGGGTGAGCCGGAACGCCGGGCCCCAGATATCGACAGCGGCGATCACCGCCCCGCGGGCGTCGTGGACCGGGGCGGCCACCGCGTTGAGGCCGAGCTCGTACTCGCCGAGGGCCGTGGCGAACCCCCGACGGCGCACCCGGGCGAGCTCCTCGAGGAGCGGCTCGAGCTCGGTCACCGTCCGTTCGGTGTAGGCCGGCAGGCCCTTGCGCACGATCCGCAGGACCTCGCGCTCGGCCAGGGCGGCAAGCAGGACCTTGCCCGACGCGACGCAGTGGAGCGGGGTGGCCCGGCCGGTCCAGTCACCGACGGCGATCAGGTTCGGGCCGTCGGCCTGGGCCACGGTCATCAGCTGATCCCCGTCGAGCGCGCCCAGGCCGGTCGTCTCGCGGGTCAGCCGGGCGAGCCGCTCGAGCTCGGGCATCGCGATCCCGCGCAGGTCGAGGGTCCGCTCGGCCCGTTCGGCCAGGCGGATGACGACCAGGCCGAGCCGGTACTTGCCGCTCTCCTCGTCCTGCTCGACGAGGCCGCGCCGCTCGAGCGTGGCGAGCAGGCGCGAGGCCGTCGACTTGTGCAGGCCGAGCCGGCGGGCGAGCTCGGTCACCCCGGCCTCGCCGGCCGATTCGCCCAGCGCGATCAGGAGCGAGGCCGCCCGGTCGACCGAGCGGACCGCGTTCCCGTCGATCAACGGAGTCCGTCCATCAGTCGAGCACGAGGGTCGGCGCGGCGATTCCCCTGGGCCCGGGCATCGAGCGCTGCGTCGAGCGAGCCCTCGAACGCCTCGAGGACCTGGGCCTCGTCGGCGTCGGTGTGGGCGGCGCACAGGAACCACGGCTCGCGCGAGTCGGGCTCGGGCATCGCCCCCCGGGCATGCATCCCGACGGCGACCGCGTCATACAGGTCGTGGTCGGTCTTGACCCAGTCGCGGTACTCGCGGACGTCCTGGTCGGTGAACATCACCCCGAACATCGCCGGGACCCCGGTGAAGTTGTGAGGCACGCCCCGGGCGTTGAGGATCGAGGCCAGGCCGGCCTGGATCGACTCGCCGCGGGCCTTGATCCCGGCCACGACCGAGCCGTCCTTGAGGATCGACAAGGTGGCCACGGCCGCGGCCGCAGCGACCCGGTTGCCGGCATACGTCCCGCCGTGGCTGACCTTGTCGGGCAGCATGCTCATGACTTCGCGCCGTCCCCCGAAGGCCGCGGCCGGATAGCCATTGCCGATCGCCTTGGCGAACGAGGCCAGGTCCGGCTTGATCCCGAAGTACTCGGCCGCCCCACCGCGGGCGATCCGGAAGCCGGTCTTGACCTCGTCGAAGATCAGCAGCGCGCCGAACTCCTCGGTGATCGCCCGGACCCCGGCGTGGAAGCCCTCCCGGGGCAGGATCCCCTGGGCGTTGCCGAGGACCGGCTCGATGATCACCCCGGCAATGTCGTCGCCGTCCTTCTCGAACACCCGGCGGAGGGTCGCGAGGTCGTTGTAGGGCACCGGGATCACGGTCTGGGTGACCGCCTCCGGGATGCCCCGGCCCCAGGCGAGGTGGACCGGATTGTCGCGATCGCCGAGTTCGTCCATGTCGTTGGGCAGGACGCTGATCAGGGCGTAGTCGTGGACGCCGTGGTACTGGCCTTCGAACTTGACGATCTTCTCGCGGCCGGTGAAGGCCCGGGCGATCCGCATCAGGTGCATCGTCGCCTCGGTGCCCGAGACGGTCATCCGGGCCATCTCGACCCAGCCGGTGATCTCGCAGATCAGCTCGCAGGCGCGGATCTCGTCCTCGCTCGTCAGCGAGAAGCTGACGCCCTTGCGCATCCGCTCGTTGACGTAGTCGTCCACCCGGGGATCGGCGTGGCCGAGCATGACCGGCCCGTAGCCGAGGCGCAGGTCGACGTACTCGTTGCCGTCCATGTCCCAGACCCGGCCGCCCAGGCCCCGATCGACGTAGATCGTGTCCTCGCCCCATGTCCGGAAGTTCGAATCCGTGCCGCCGGGCATCGTCTTGAGGGCCCGGTGGTACAGCTCGAGCTGGCGTTCTCGCTTGAGGGTCGGCGCTGGGCGGATGGCGGGTTCGGTGGCCACGAGTCACTCCACTAGAGCTCGTGCCGATCGCCAGCAGCCGTTCCGGCCAGCGCAGCGGCGGACGAGACAGGGGCCCGGTTCGCGGAACAGGGACTGGCCCAGTTGCGCGATACGGGACTGGTCGGGACCTAGGATGCCATGCGTGCCATCAACGGGTCAACACGAATATCGTCAACCGGCGCCATATTCCGTGCGGATTCCGGGTATTTCGTGCGACCCAGCGGCCCAGATCGCGTGCTACCGCGCCTTGAGGCCCGAGCCTGGCTCGTGGCATCGCAAGCCCCGGGTGTCGCGAGGCTCGAGCCTGGCTCGTGGCATCGCAAGCCCCGGGTGTCGCGAGGGGCGAACAGATCGAGCGAATCCAAGCCCCGAGCTCGCCGAGTCGCTTCGGATTCGGTCAATCGTTCGCTCTTGGCGGACAAAGCGACGAAACGACGGGCCGGGCAGTTATCCGGGAGGCCTACTAGCGGCCGTTTGTTCGCCAGGAGCGACCCGGTCGGGATGGTCGGGGCGAGCCGCCGCTTCCGGGCCGCCGCCCAGCTAGGCGCCGTCGCCTGTCGGCTGGCCTTGGCGGCCCTCGAAGTCGAGCCGCATGAGCCAGCGGGTCAGGCCAGCGCTGCGCGCCTTGGTCGGCTCCAAGCGACGGAAGCCGGCGGCGTCGAACATCGCGGCGATCCCGACGTAGGCGAAGCTGACGTCGACCCGGCGGCCCTCGGGGTCGATTGGATAGGCCTCGATCCCTGGCGCGCCGGACGCCCGGGCGGCTTCGATCACCCCGGCGAGGAGGGCCCGGGCGACACCCTGCCGGCGATGGCCAACCCGGATCCGAAAGCAGCCGATCGCCCAAACCGGAAGGTCGTCGATCACCGGGATGACCCGCGAGCGGTCGAGGCGGGGCGTCGAACCGCGGATGGCGACGCCGCACCAGCCCACCGGAAGGTCGCCGAGATAGGCCACGAAGCCGGGCGGGGGCGAGGTCGCTTGAATTCGTGCGCGGAAGCCCGGTCGGCCGCCGCCGACGAAGGCGCGGCTGGGCCGCCGTCCGATGGTGCCCTTTCGGCCGGTCCGGCCCGTCGTCGCCAGCCCGCCTCGCTGTCGGCCAGCCCGCCCTCGGCTGGCCCGCCGGTATCGGCCGATCCACCTTCGGCTCGAGGCTCTTTCGGCCTGCTCGATCTCGGCCAGCAGCATCTCCGGCCGGGACCGCGGCGCTTCGCCCGGGCGCCGGGCGAGGCCTCGCCAGGGCTGGCACCAGCACCCCTGGTCCTCGTCGCCATCCAGCACGGAGTCGCACGTCGGCCCAGCGCTCGGACGTGGCGGGACGAACCTCGATCTCGAGCGCTCCAGACATCGCCCGATGAACGATAGAGCCTGCGGGAAGCGGTCAACCCAGGCCCGCGCGGCCCATCCGCCCCGATCCGGCAGGCCGAGCCTCGTGCGACGCTGAACCTCGCGGCCGCGTGGCCCAAGTGGCCCGTTCTCCCGATCCGACCTGCACCGGATGAATGTTCGCGACCCGATCTCTCGGGCTGGGGTCCAAGTGGCCCGTTCTCCCGGTCCGACCTGCACCGGATGAATGTTCGCGACCCGATCTCTCGGGCTGGGGCCAATCGCTCCTGATCGCAGGGAATCGACGAGTCGGGCGCCGTTTCCCTGCGTCGGATGCCGGCAACCCACCAGGTTGCCGGAGGCCAGCGGCGCGAACATTCCCTGGTCGGGCCTGCAACAGGTCCGCCTGGTGCGCCAGGCGCTCGCCGACGCGGGCTTCGTGCAGGTTGAGCTTCGTACGACGCTGAGCCTCGCGCAGCGCTGAGCTTCGTGCGGCGCTGAGCTTCGTGCGGCGCTGAGCTTCGTGCGGCGCTGAGCTTCGCCCCGCGCCCAGGCGCCGGGCTGGTACCGTCAGGCCCGATGAACGAGGAACTTTTCGAGGCGATCCGGGCGGGCGATCTCGCCACGGTCGATCGCCTGCTGACGGCCCAGCCCTACCGGGCCGGGGCGAGCGATGCGGCCGGGATCTCGGCGGTGACGATGGCCGCCTACCACGGCCAGGCAGGCGATCCTCGAGCGGATCCTCGCCGCGAATCCGGTGCTGGACCGGTTCGAGGCGGCGATCGTGGGCGACCTGCCCGCGGCTGGCCGAGCTGCTCGACGAGCGGGACACCGAGCCGATCGATGAACGCTCCGGCGACGGCTTCACCGCGCTTCACCTGGCCGCCTTCTTCGGCCGGTTCCGGGCAGCCGAGCTGCTTCTCGACCGGCATGCCGACCCGAACGCCTGGTCGTCCGGGGCGATCCACGTCCAGCCGCTCCACAGCGCCTGCGCCGGCCGCCACGACGAGATCGCCCGGCTGCTGGTCGAGCACGGCGCCCAGCCGGACCGGCGCCAGGACGGCGGGCTAGACCCCGCTCCACTCGGCGGCCCAGAACGGCATGGGCTCGCTGTGCGACTTCCTGATCGCCCACGGCGCCGATCCGCGGGCCTTGACCGACGACATCCTGACCCCGGCCGACCTGGCCGAGCGGGCCGGCCACGCAGGAGCTGGCGGCTCACCTCCGGGCGATCGCCGGCCGAGCTGAGCGGCGCGCCGGCGCGAAGAAGTCAGGCCGGCATGGCAACCCAGGTCGGCAGCTCGCGGGCGAGCGTCGCCAGGGGCAGCGAGCCATGGCCGAGGACCGCGTCGTGGAAGGCCCGGAGGTCGAAGGCCGAGCCGTCCCGCCGCTCGATCTCGGCCCGCAGCCGCTCGATCTCGCGCTGGCCGACCTTGTAGGTCAGGGCCTGGCCCGGCCAGCAGATGTAGCGATCGGTCTCGATCACGGCGTCCGTCTCGCGACAGGCCGGCGCCGCGCAGGAAGTCGATCGAGCGCTGGCGCGGCCAGCGCAGGGCGTGGAGCCCGGTGTCGACGACGAGCCGGGCGGCCCGCCAGGCCATCGCATCGAGCATCCCGAACCGCTCGGCCTCGTTGCGGTAGAGGCCCATCTCGTCGGCCAGGCGCTCCGAGTACAGGCCCCAGCCCTCGACGTAGGCCCCGCCGACGAGGCGCGAGCCGAGCCGCCGGAACGTGGTCAGGCCCTCGTTCTCCATCTCGAGCGCGATCTGGAAGTGGTGGCCGGGGACCGCCTCGTGGTAGGTCGTGCTGGCCAGCTTCGAGTACGTCCGTGACGGCAGGTCGTAGGTGTTGGCGTAGTAGATAGCCGGGCCGCGCTGCCGTCGGTGGTCGGCGGCAAGTAGTAGGCGAACGGGCTGTCCTTCTCCTTGTACTCCTCGACCGCCCGGACCTCGCAGCCGGACTTGCGGCAGCCTGCCGAAGTAGCGCGGGGCCAGGTCCATCGCCCGGCCGATGTCCTCGCGGGCCCGGCCCAGGAGCTCGTTCGGCGTGCCCGGCAGGTTCGCCGGATCGGACGCGAGGTGGGCCCGGTAGGCGGCCGTGTCGTCGCCGAAGCCCTGGGACCGGGAGATCACCTTGCGCTCGGCCTCGATCTGCTCAAGCTCATCGAGGCCGATCTGGTGGAGGTCGGCCGGCTCGAGCGGCGAGGGTCGTCCAGGCCAGGACCTGGGTCCGGTAGAGCGCCTCGCCGTTGGGCGCCGACCAGAGGCCCGGATCCTCGCGGCTGGCCGCCAGGTACTCGCCCCGCAGCGCATCGAGGAAGGCCTGGTCGGCCGGGATGACGTCGTCGCGGACGGCGTCGAGGACCCGCTTCCGCTCATCCTCGCCGGCGACCCGGGCCATCGTCGACGATGACCGACTCGTCGGCCGGGGTCGCGAGGAGCCGCTCGAGCTGGGCGATCGTTCGCTCGGTGACGATCCGGGGCGCGGTCAGGCCGCTCGGCAGATCCCCTCGCGGAGCAGCTCGATGTTGGCCGCCATGTAGGCCGGGTAGGCCTGGAGCCGGGCGATGAATCGCTCGAGCTGCTCGGGCGTGTCGGCTTTCTGGAACGTGGCGAGCGGTCGGCAGGAGGGTCTGCGGGCCGCCCATCTGGTCGACCGGCCGAAGCAGGTCGACCCGCTGGTCGTCCTGCTCGACCTGGAGCTCGCAGACGACCTGGACCATGTCCAGGGTGATCCGGTCCTCGAGCGGCTGGTCGGCGGCCTCGATCGCGTTGGCGGCGGCCAGGGTCGACTCGGCCAGCGCCCTGGCGCGGCGCCCGGCCGGCTGGGCCCGGGTCCTCGAGCCGGTCGTCGTAGCGCTCGTCGCCGTACATCGTGGCCGTGGTCGGGTTCTGCTCGAGGATCGCCTCCCAGAACCGGTCGGCGAGGCGCGTTGACGCGGGCTGGCCGGATCGAACTGGGGCACGTGAGCCTCCCGGTGGCGGTCAGGTGGGCGGACAGCGTCCGGGCCGACGCGAGTCGGGTCAGCGTAGCCGATTCGGCCGCCGAAGCGGGCCGATCAGCGCGCGGGGGCGGTCAGCCGCCGAACAGCGTCGTCTGCTCGCCGGACTGGCGCTCGATCAGCGGGTCGAGCCCGAGGTATGGCTCGAGGTCGCTCGAGCTTCGGCTCGTCGCGCTCGGCGAAGGCGCGCAGGTGGTTCGCCTTGAGGATGTGCCAGTTGCCGGACTCGAGGGCCGACCGCAGGAGCGGCGAGCGCTCGAGCTTGTAGCGGATCAGCTCGGTCCGCTCGGGCGTCGACGACGAGGAACCGGACGAGATCCGGATCGGGCGGGATCTGGCCGCCGCGGCGCAGCAGCGGCTCGCCGAGCATCGCCGTCCACTCGACCTCGAAGAGCATCGTCATCCGGGCCCGGAAGTGCCAGGTCACGTCGACCTGGTCGATCCACCTCGCCGCGGGCCTTGCCGACGTGGGGCGGCCCGGACGCGGAACTCCGAATCGTCGAGCCAGGCGCCAGGTTGCGCCGGCCGAGCCGGTGGCCCTGCTCGCGGCTCGAGATCCAGACCCGCAGCCCGAGCCGGTGGCCGAGATTCGCCAGCGAGGCGATCAGCTCGCTGTGCTCCTGGGTACGGCGCAGCAGGTCGTCGGCGGTCAGCAGGTCCGATCGGGCGTGCTGGCCATGCTCCGGTAGCTCTCGAGGCAGGCCCCGACGAGCGCCTCGTCGGGCAGGTCGTGGCCGGTGAACAGGCCGGCGACTCGTTCGTTGAAGCGCGGCTCTCGGAGAGGCGGCCGGCGGTCGAGAGGAGGCTGAAGACGGACCACTCGACCCGGTCGGCGAGGGGCAGCGCGGCGCCGGCGACGTCGTCGCGGTCGGTCAGCCACCAGCGTCCGGGCTCGATCTCGCGCAGGCGGCGATGGTCCGGCCGGCCAGCTCGTCGCGGATCAGGGTCGAGCAGGCGCTCGACCCGGTCGGCGGCGACGGCCACCTCGGGGGCGCCGAACGCGATTCGGCGGCCGGTCGACGCCGGCAGCGGCCGCGGGCGGAGGCCGGGGCCTGCGCAACGAAGTGGCTCGGCCGAGCTGCGCGGGGCCTCGGCCGGGCCGCGCGCGAGGATCCGCCGAGGCCGGTTCGCGGCGAATGCCGGAGCGCAGGTCCGGCCGTCGGTCCGCCGCCGGAGTCGCTCGTCGCGGTCGAACGGCCGCTCGTCGTCGGACCGCGTCGCCCTCGGCGGCCGCCCGGTCGGCGCTGCCTCGACCTCCGGGGCGCACGAGCCGGCGCAGGTGGCCGGCCCGATCGAGGCCGACCAGGATCTCGCCCAGGAGCCGCTCGGTCCGGGCCGGCTCGCCGCGCGCCTGGAGGATCGCGACCGCCGTCGTCGGTGACGGTCCGGGCGACGTCCGGCTCGGAGAAGCGGTCCGCGGTCGAACGCGCTCGGGCGGCGCGAACAGGCCCCGGCCCGGGACCAAGTCCGGATCGCCCGGGCCGCCGGGCAGCGCCGGCAGGCGAGACGTTGGCGCGGGTCCGCGGCCCGACCGGGATCGCCGCTCCCGGCGGCACGAACTCGACGATCCCGCCGGTCTCCTCGCCCGGCTCGGCAAGGCGGGCGGCCACCAGGCGGTAGCCGGCCCCGACGCCGCCCAGGACCGCCGCCAGGAGCCCCTCCGGACCACCCGCCTCGAGGACCAGGACCGCCCGGGCGTCGCGGGCCAGGATCGGTGCGGCGGCTTCGTAGGCCCGCCGGATCTGGGCCGACTGCCAGCCCCAGCGGAACTCGCGCGGTCGTGCCGAGGAGCGGCCTCGATCGGGACGAGCGAGGCGGCTTCGCGGCCGAGGACCCAGGCCGTCGCCGACGTAGGAGAACGACAGCCGCTCCTGGTTCGGCCGCAGCGGCGGCTGGCCGAGCACGAGCCGGACCCGGGGCCGGTCGGCGAGCTCGCCCGAGCGACTCGGCTTCGGCCGCCAGGGCCCGGAAGACCGACGGCGTGCCGAGCCGCAGGACGACGTTGCCGGTGCCTTCGGCGAGGGCCTGGAAGTCTTCGCCGAAGCGCGCCTGCATCGGCCCCGTCGGGGCGCCCTCGAGGCGCTGGACGAAGCCGCGGACGAGCCGGAAGGCATCCTCGAAGGCGAGCCACGGATTGCGCTCGCGCCACTGGCCGCCGGCCGGCAGCTTGACCCGGCCGTGGCTGATCCGAAGCGTCGCGATCCGGCCCGGGTAGCCGTTCAGGCGCGAGGCCGGCAGGATCGCGTGGAGGAGGGCCAGGCGCATCGCCGCCTCGACGGCCGGGGCGCGCAGGTCGGTCTCGATTCGCTCGAGGATCGCCTGGAGGCCGAGCAGCTGACGCGGGGTGTGCAGGTCGAGGATCGATCGACCATCGCCGCCTCGCCCTCGGGATACGGGAATCGCTCGCGGATCGCCCGGCGGGCCGCGCAGATCGGCGGGCGTCTCGCTGATCCGCTTGATGTCGGCCTCGTCGACCGGTCCGTGGCGCTGCTCTCCGCCGCCCAGCTGGTCGCGGCAGACGATGCAGCGGTACTGCTTCGAGATCGGCCGGGCGGGCTCTTCGCCGGTCGCTTCCCAGACGACCTCCTCGAGGGTCACTGCCCGGCCGCAGGTCAGGCAGCGGCTGGCGTAGCGCTCGCCCAGCCAGACCTTGAGGGCGGACTGCTCGCGCGGGGCGGCCGCGATTGCCTGGAACGCGGCATCGAGGTGGCGGACGTCGGGCGGCCGGAGGACGACCTCGGCCAGCAGCCGGGTGAGCGGGCTCGTCTCGAGGCTGGCTGCGCGACGCTGGCGATCGACCGCCGTGCGGGCGATCCAGCCGCCGCGGCCGTGGAGGTCGACGACGACGTCGCCGGGCCGGCTGTTGGCCTCGATCCGGGCGGCGATGAGCTCGGGCGGGAGGGGCGGGGCGAGCCGGCCGAACGCAGGCAGCGACCAGCCGGGGTCGCTGCGCAGGAACGGATCGCGGGCGGGCATGGCGCAATTGTGCCACCGCACAGCGTACGATCCGAGGGTGACGATCGAACCACCCGAGGCCACCGAACGCAGCGGCGCCCGGCATCACCCCCGGCACGCCGCCGCCGGACGGCCCTGGTGGCTCCGCGCCTGCGCCGGTTGTGCGCCACCGAGGGCGTCCCGGGCCTGGCGGAGCCTGCAGGCCGCCGTGGCCCAGGCCGTGGTCGGGGCCGAGGGCCCCCTGCGCCTCCTGACGGTCGCCCTGCTGGCCGAAGGCCACGCCCTGATCGAGGACGTCCCGGGCGTCGGCAAGACGCTCCTGGCCAGCGCCTTCGCGCGGGCCCTGGCCCTCGACTTCCGGCGCGTCCAGGGCACCCCGGACCTGCTCCCCTCGGACGTGACCGGGACGAGCGTGCTCGGGCCGTCCGCATCCTGGCGGAGGGCGGGCTGCGCCTGAAGTTCGTGCCCGGCCCGGTCTTCACCAACGTGCTCCTCGTCGACGAGATCAACCGGGCCACGCCGCGGACCCAGTCGGCCCTGCTCGAGGCGATGCAGGAGCGCCAGGTCTCGATCGAGGGCGAGACGCGCGCCGCTGCCCGACCCGTTCATCGTCCTGGCCACCCAGAACCCGATCGAGTACGAGGGCACGTTCAGCCTGCCCGAGGCCCAGCTCGACCGGTTCCTCGTCCGGCATCCGGATCGGCTACCCGGATCGGGCGGCCGAAGCCCGGATCGCCGCCCGGTTCGCCGCCGGCGCGAGCCGCTCGACCGGATCGAGCCGGTCCTCGATCGGACGGCCCTGCTCGCTCTGCGCGACAGCGCTCGGCGGATCCACGTCAGCCCGGAGCTGGTCGATCACATCGTGGCGATCGTCGCCTCGACCCGCGACCGCCCGGACATCGAGCTCGGGGCGAGCCCCCGAGCGAGCGTTGGCCTGTATCGGGCGTCCCAGGCCGCGGCCCTCCTCGACGGACGGGACTTCGTCCTGCCGGACGACATCCGCTCGATCGCCCCGGCCGTCCTGACCCATCGCCTCCGACTGAGCGTCGATTCGTCGCTTCACGGCCAGACGATCGAGGGTGCCTTCGCCGAGGCCCTGGCCGGCGTGCCCGTGCCGGTCGGCCCGCAGCGGGCGGCGGGCCAGCCGGGTTGATCGAGCCGCGGCCTGGTGGGCCGGCCCCGACCGGGGCCCGGGCCACCGAAGCCCTCGAAGTCGAGCCCGAAGGCAACGACGAGGGCGCGGCCACGATCAGCCGCGACCCGAGCACGGGCCGCTATGCGTGGATCCTCGGTGGCCTGCTCCTGGCGATCATCGGGGGTGCAGTCGGGAGCGATCCGATCGCCGTCCTGGGGATCGTCCTGGCCGGAATCGGAATCGTCCGCTGGATCAACCACAGCCGGGGGCTGGGCGGTCTGATCGTGGTCCGGCGGCTGGCCCGCGATCGGGTGATCTGCGGCGATCCAGTCGAGCTCCTGATCACGGTTCGCAACCAGGATCCATGGCCGGTCCCCTGGCTGCGAGTGGCCGAGGCCCTGCCGCTCAGACTCGAGCTGGCCTCACCCGGGGACGATGCGGCCCTGGCCGGAAGCGGCGCCCGGATCACGGCCAAGGCCGAGCTGCGCAACGGCTGGTCCCTGGCGCCCTATCGCCGGATCACCCGGCGGATCCAGCTGGTCGCCGGCCATCGCGGCGTACACCGCTTCGATGTCGTCCACGTCTCGGCTGGGGATCTCCTTGGGCGAACCCTCGGCGACGAGGATCGCTCGATGCCGCTCACCCTGGTCGTCCGGCCCCGGCTCGTGGCAACCGAAGCGCTCGACGCCCGGCATGACTGGAATGGCGAGCGGCCGACCCGGACCGGTCGGGTCGACGATCCCAAGCCGGTTCGCCGGCGTCCGACCGTACACCCCGGGCGATTCCGTTCGGCGGATCCACTGGCGGGCCACGGCCCGGCTGGGCGAGCCGGTGGTCAAGCGCTTCGACCCGGCCCGCGAGCGGGACGTCGTGATCGTCCTCGACGTCGACACCCAGCCGGCCGACCAGGCGACGCCCCGCGGCTCGGACGTCGAGGCCGAGCACGACCGGTTCGAGGAGCTATGCATCGTGGCCGCCTCGCTGGCGCGCCGGTTCGAGGCGGATGGCGCGGCCTGTGGGCTGGCGGCCGCGAACTTCACCGGCGGCCGCCGAATCGCGTTTGCCGCGCCCAGCTCGGCGGCCGGCCAGAGCGGCCGCCTGGGAGACCTGCTGGCCCGCCTCGGCGACGACCCGTCGGCACCATTTCCCGCGCTCCTGTCCGGAATGACCCGGCTGGCCCGGCCGGGGACCCAGCTGGTCATCGTCTCGGCCCGCGATCCGCGGCCCAGCCTGGCCGCTGCCCGGGGGCTCGCCCGGAGCGGATTCGGGATCGAGCTGGTGGCCCTCGGCGACGGCCGGGCCGGCCCACGCCCGGATCGCCCGCGGAGTGGGCATCCCTGCCCGGGCGGTTCGGCTCGACGGTGGGTGGAGGGCGAGCCGTGCGCTCGAGCTCGTGGGCTGAGCCTGGCCGGCACCGGCCTGACCTGGCCCGATGTGCTCGGGTCGGCCCTGGTCGGGTTGTCCGAGGGCGCCTGGATCACGGTCCTGTATGTCCTGATCGAGACGGTCGGCCACGCGGATTCGCCCCTCGGTTTGCCGATCTTTGCCGGCGTGGCCTTCCTCGGAGCACTGGCCGGGCCGCGCCTCGACCAGCTCGGCGAGGGCGCTGGCGGGTCATGACGCTCGTCTCGGTCGCGGTCGGCCTGGCCGGCATGGTGATCGGCCGTGGCGTGCTGGCGGGTCTCCTTGCCGGCGACCCCGGCCGCAGCTTCGGGGCCGAGCCAGGCGGCTGGCTCCTGGGCGTCGCGGCCTTCCGCGGGATGCTCGGCGGCGGCTCCCTCGATGATCCCGAGGGGGCGACTCGGCCGGTCGTCCGCGGGGTGATCCTGCCTGGGCGTCGCCTGGCTCTACGCCGGACTCCTGCCGGCGGCCAGCCAGGCGGCGTTCCGTTCGGCGGCCCTCCTGCCGACGTTCCTGTTCGTCGCCGCCGGGATCGGCTCGGCGGCGCTCCGGCGGGTCGAGGCGATCTCCCTCTCGACCGGCACGCAGTGGTGGCGGAACCGGGCCTGGCTGGTCATCGTGGCCATGCTCCTGGTCGGCCTGACCCTGCTGGCCCTGCCCCTCGCTCGCTGGCTCGCCGCGACCGAGCCCGGGGTCCTTGGCCTGAACGGCTTCCCCGAGCTCGTCGTGATCGTCGCCTTCGTTGCCCTGATCCTCGTGCCGGTCCGGGATCGGCAGCGTCCGAACCGGCTGTCCGCCCGCGGCGCGATCGTCCTGGCGGTCGTCTTCGTGATCGTGGCCTTCATCTACCGGATGCTCCACAGCCAGGACACGAGCGGGCCGGTCAAGGGAGGCGGCGCCGGCAGCAGCGGCGCCGACGCCGGCAATCCGGTGATGGGCGTGTTCATCCTCGCCTGGGTCATCGCCGGGGTCGCCCTCGTCACGATCCTGGTTGCCCGCAACTGGCGCCGGTCGCGCATGGAGACGGACATCTCGAGCTACCGCGACGAAGCGGAGTTCGAGCTGCGGGCGCCGGGCAGCGGCTGGTTGCGCCGGGCTGCGGCGCGCCTTCGACGGCTTCGCCCCGATAGCCGGCCGAGGACCGCCGAGGCAGCCTACCTGGCCGCCCTCGAAGGAGCTCGAACCGCTCCAGTCACGCCGACGGCTGGACCTCGAGACGCCCGCCGCCCACACTCGGCGACTGCATCGCGAGGGAGCGGGCAGCCTGGAGCTGGACCTGCTCGCGGCCGACTTCGAGCTGTCGCACTGGGGTGGCCGGACGATGACCGAGCCCGAGACGCGCCGGGCGATCGGCCGCTGGGAGCGTTCCCGGGCCAGGTTCTCCGCCTGGATCGCGGCCGAACAGGCCGAACGGGCCCACGCCGAGGCCCAGGAAATCAAGAAGCTGGGCTGACGTGGATCGATCGGGCTGGCTGCCCGGAACGAGGGCTGAGCGCCCAGAACCAGGGCTGGCTGCCCCGGATCACGGCTTGATGCCCGGGACTACGGCTCGTCGAGCTCGTCGGGCTCTTCGACGAAGGCCTCGTCGGTCGTGACGTCGGCCGGCAGGGCGCGGTCGAGATCCTCGATCTCGTCGTCCTCGTCGTCGTCCTCGAGGTCCTCCTCAAGGTCCATCTCCTCGCGGACGAGGGTGCCCTTCGTGTACGGCCGCAGGTCGGTCGACTTCGCCGCGGTCGGGAAGCTGACCTTGCCGTAGTTCCGGGGGTCCTGGAAGATCTCGCGGATGATGATCCGGACGTCCTTGTCGCCGAGCGAGGTGATCCCGGCGAAGTACTTGTTGCCCTCGGCCATCAGCTTGAGCAGCCGGGCAGCGACCCGCGGCTCGACCACCCCGATCCGCCGGGCGTTGCTGAAGGCGATCAGGCGGTTGCCCTCGGGGGTGAGCTCGACGGCATCGCCCGGGTTGACCTGGGCGAGCTTGCGAGGATCGGCCAGGTCGGTCAGGAAGGCGAAGCCGGTCTTGCCGGTCTCCTCGACGAAGATCGAGACGGGCGCCTTGCTGCCCTCCATCGCCGGCACGGTCTTCTCGCCGGCCTCGACCAGGAGGACCCGCAGGCGGTCGATGTTCCGCTCGGCGATCCGGTTCGTCGGGTCGAGGGCGAGGGCCGTCTGGTAGTGCTCGCGGGCGGCGCCCAGCTCGCCCAGCTCCCAGAGCGACTTGGCCAGGCGGTTCTCCGCCTCGGCGTCGGGGCCCATCTCGAGGATTCGCCGGTTCGTCTCCGCCGCATCGCTCCACTGCGCGGCGGCAGCCTGGTCGATCGCCTGCTCGACGAGCTGGCGCTTCTGGCGGAGGGCCGTTGCGGCGCTCGTCGCCGGGCTGATTTCGACGTCGGAAAAGCTCACGGGATGGGTCGTCCTCTCGATGATCGGATCGTGCGCGGGCGATCGTTAAAAAGGCGTCTGTCACGGTTGCCGGGGACAGGCACGCGCGAGCGCACCGAAGCGGGCCTCTGTTTCTAGCATCGTTGGCCCGATCCGTCAACGCGGCAGGCTCAGAGCGAGGTCCGGCGTGGGTCCAGCGTGGGTCGTGCCTCATCCCGGCGTTCGTGCCGCGTCCGGCGTTCGTTCGTCGTCCCGGCGTCCGCGCCCGGACACGGGCGGGGTCGCAGGGTCCCCAGCGTGGGTTCTGCTTTGTCCCGGCGTCCCTACCTCGTCCCGGCATCCGTGCCCGCCGACTCTTGTCGTTTATTAGCCCCCGTAGTAGTAGAGAGCGGATCGAGCCGATTCCGGCCTCCGCTGGGCCGTTCGCCGCCCGGGTCGTGCACGAATTGTCGGTCGCGGGGCCCCGGTTCGACCGAATTTCTGCCGCGTTCCTCTCTACCACTACGGGGATGAATAAACGCGCAATTTCGGGCGCGAACCGGGGGCCGGCCACGCCGCGGGACCGCTGCAGGCTGAGTCCCGACAGCGTCGAGTCGATCTCGCCGGCCGGCCCATCGGGCTGAGCCCGATCAGCGCAGGGCGACGTTCCAGGCGACGACGGCCAGCCCGAGGACGGCCAGCAGAGCCGTCTGCCACAGCCAGCGAGGATCGCGCCGCTGGGTCGGTGGCGAGCCGTGGATCCCGTCCCAAAGGAAGAAGACCAGGGTCACGATCGCCGGCCCGAGCAGGCTGGGCAGGTCGACCGCCCGGATGGCGCCCGCAGCGATCGCCACGACGGCCGCGTAGGTCAGCCCGGACAGGACGGCCGTCCGCCGGTTTCGCTCGCGCATCACCGACAGGCGGAAGCCGAGCAGGCCGGCGACCAGGGCATCGGCCAGGGCCAGCACGACGAGGCCCGGCTCGGTCAGGCTGGCGGTCGTGGTCGGGCTGCCCGTGGCGCTCGCGCTGACCAGGCCCCCCTGGACGAGCACGGCGGCCCCGACGAAGGCCAGGAAGCCGGTCACGACCGAGAAGGCGAGGACGAGGGTCCGATCGTCGACCGACGGCGGGGCGACCCTTTGGTGGAGGTGCAGCTCGAGGGCCAGCGTCCGGTCGATCAGCAAGGCCGCCCGGCGACCGCGACCAGGACGCCCAGGCCGTCGGGCACGGCTCGCAGCGCGCCGAGGCTGGCGACCGCCGCCAGGCCCGGCAGGATCGTCGAATTCGACCGGAATCGACCGAGGCTGGCCGGCCCCGAAGAGCCAGAGCGTGCTCAGGACCACCGACCCGCCCAAGAGTCCCGCCACGAGCCAGACGGCCGGGCCGTCGACGAGGCGAGACAGGACGATCACGATCGACGCGGTCAGGACCAGCTCGCGCCGCGCGGCGCTCCGGTTATCCATCGTCTCGCTCGGGTGCGAGGCGCTCATCGCGAGCCAGCGGTGCCCGTGGCCGCGGGGCCCGCGCCCGTGGCCATGGTGCTATCCGTGCCTGTTACGCCCCTTCTCGTGGCGGTCGTCAGGCGGGCGGCCTTGGCCCCGACCCAGGCGAGCAGGTCGGCCCGGGAGCGAGTGTTCAGCACCGATCGAGGCTCCACCCAGGCCCGGCGGGCCTGGCTCACCGCCCACTCGAGGTGATGGAACTCCTCGATCCGGTGCGAATCAGAGTCGAGGGCGAGGATGCAGCCGGCGGCCACAGCGCGGCGAGCCCGCTGGTCGGTCAGGTCGAGGCGATGGTCCGAGCCGTTCATCTCCAGGGCCGTGCCGGTTCGAGCGGCTTCGGCCATGACCAGGTCCCAGTCGAGGTCGAGGTCGGGCCGACCCTGGACCTTGCGCCCGGATGGGTGGGCGATCACGTCCACGTGCGGGCTGTTGATCGCCGCCAGGACCCGCCGGGTGAGCTGCTCCCGCGGCTGGCTCCGTCCGACGTGGAGCGAGGCGACCACGACGTCATAGCTCGCCAGGAGGTCATCCTCGTAGTCGAGGGTCGCATCGGACCGGATCTCGAGCTCGCAGCCGTGGAGCAGCCGGAAGCCCTCGGCCGGGGTGGCCTCCGGAGCCGTCCCGTCGGCCTCCTCGAGGGCGAACCGGGCGTTCAGCTCGGCCACGACCGCACGCTGGATCGCTACCCGCTCGGGCGTCAGGCCGTTCGCGATTCCGAGCGACCGGGTGTGGTCGGTCAGGACCTGGTAGGCGTGACCACGGGCCCGGGCGGCCTCGGCCATCTGCTCGATCGAGTGGACCCCGTCGGACCAGTCCGAATGGGAGTGGAGGTCGCCCCGCAGGTCGGCCAGCCGGACCAGGTCGGGCAGGCGGCCGGCCTGGGCGGCCTCGACCTCACCCTGGTCCTCGCGCAGCTCCGGCTCGATGAACGGCAGGTCGAGGAAGCCGTAGGCCTCGGCCTCGGTCGGCGAACGTCCTGAGCTCGGAGGGGACGACGGCCGTACCGTCCTCGGCAACTCGCAGATAGCCCTTTTCGGACAGGCTCCAGCCCCGGTCCCGGGCGATCCCGCGGAGCCGGATGTTGTGGTCGCGCGAACCGGTGAAATGGACGAGGTACGTGCCCGCCTCACCCGGCGGCATGATCATCAGGTCGACCTGCGGTCCGCCGATCAGGGTGATCGCCGCCTTGTGGCCGCCGGCGCCGAGGACCCGCTCGACGTCGGGCAGGCGGTGAACCGCTCGACGAGCGCGGCCGGATCATCGGTCTCGGCCAGCAGGTCAAGGTCGCCGATCGTCTCGCGGCGGCGGCGGTACGAGCCGGCCGGCTCGATCCGGGTGACGCCGGGGGCCATCGACAGCTCCGCGACCAGCCGATCGACGATCGCCTCGGCCTCGCCGAGGAGCAGCCGATCGGTCCGGTTCTCGAGCGAGGCGATCCCGGCCAGGATCGACGCCTCGGTCTTGTCGGACAGCCCCTTGACGGTGCGGATCTGCCCTTCCTCGGCCGCCTTTCGGAGGTCGTCGATGCTGGCGATCCCGAGCGTCTCGTGGAGGATCCGAACGGTCTTGGGACCGACCCCGGGGACCCGCAGGAGGCTGACCAGGCCGGCCGGGATCTCGGCCGACAAGCGGTCGTAGAAGGCCAGGTGGCCGGTCCGGCTCAGCTCGGCCAGCTTGTCGCTGATCGCCTGGCCGACGCCCGGGATCCGGGGCACGTCGCCCTCGCGATAGGCCCGGGCGATCTCGACCGGGTAGTGGCCGATCGCGTCGGCGGCACGATGGTAGGCCACGGTCTTGAACACGAGCTCGCCCTTGACCTCGAGCATGTCGCCGATCTCATGGAAGATCGCGGCCAGCTGGTCGTTGCTGAGGAGCGGCGGCTCGGTCTTGACCTCGTCCATCGCCCCGATGGTAGCGGTCCCGATCAGGCGGCGAGGAACCTGTCGCCGCCCGGGGGTCGGCCCGCCACGACTGGTTGCGCCGGCGGTCAGGCCGCGACGACCTGGTTGCGCCCGGCCCGCTTCGCCCGGTAGAGGGCCTGGTCGGCGGCCACCAGCAGGTCGCCGATCGGCTCGGCCGGGCGGCCGTTGACGGCGACTCCGACCGACACGCTGACCCCGGGCACACGCCACTGCCGGAGGTCGAGCTGGCTGACCGCGAGGCGGACCCGCTCGGCCACTTCGAGGGCGATCGGCCGGGTCGCGTGCCGGATCAGGACGGCGAATTCCTCGCCACCGAAGCGGGCGGGAACATCGCCGTCGCGCACGGCCGCCGCGATCGCGGCGGCAACCGCCCGCAGGACCTCGTCGCCGACGGCGTGGCCGAACGTGTCGTTGATCCGCTTGAACCAGTCGATGTCGACCATCAGGACGCCGACCTCCAGCGGGTTGCCCGGGCCGTTGACCTGGCCGAGGAGGCTGCAGAACTCCTCGAAGTAGCGCCGGTTGGGCAGGCCGGTCAGGACGTCTGTGGACGCCTGGGCCTCGGCGGCGCGGGTGGAGTCGACCCGGCCGAGCGCCGCGGACGCCTCGATCGCGGCCGCAGCCAGGACCCGCTCGGTGGCTGCGGGCCAGGGCTCGGCCGAGCGGCGCGAGAGGATGATCACGCCGATCACGACGCCGTCGTGGCGGAGGGGCACGGACAGGGTGTTGCCGAGGCCGAAGGCGCGCTCGGCGCCCTCGACGAGCTGCTCGGTCACGTCGTCAGGGTCGTTCGTGGCGGTCGTGGCGGTCGTGGCGCCGGTCGATGCGGGTCATAGCGTTCATGGCGCTGGTCGGCGTTCATGGCGGTCGTGGGGCTCGTGGCGTCGTCGCGGTCCGGGCCTGGACGCCAGCCAGCGGTTGACGAGGACGGACGGCAGGGTCGTGGTCGCGCTCGGCACGCCGGGGCGCATCGAGACAAGGGTGGCGATCGGCGGTCCGCCGGCGGGTTCGATCCGGACGACGACGCAATGGTCGGCCTCGGCGACCCGACCGAGGTCGCCCAGCATCGCCTCGACGATCGCGGCCGGCGAGATGGATCGGGACAGGCCCTGGAGGATCCGGGCGAACGTCTCGGCCTCGATTGCGGCGATGACGATCCTGGCTGGCGACGGCGCGCCGGTGGAGCCAAGCCGAGCCGCCGACGATCGCGACCAGGCCGAGGATCAGGAGCCCGAGCGGGCGGGCTCCGCCGGCCACGACCATCAGGCCGGCAGCTGCCAGGAGGAGGCCGAACGAGCCCCCCAGGACCCGGCGGGTGATGGAGATCCAGCGATCCTGGGGATCGACCGGGCTCAAGATCCGCTGGGGTTCGGCCACGACCTCAAGCATGCGGTTGGAACAGGTGTTCGTCCACCCGTCCGCCATGGTACGAACGGCCGTTCAGGACCAGTACCTTCGTTCGAACCGAGTCGAGATCAAGCCGTCGGCCGCTGCTGGGCCGAGGCGAAGCGACTGGCGACTCGGCACATTCGCCGACAGCCGCACTGCGGCGACTGGGATCGCTCCAGGGCCGGGATCGGGCGGGTCCGACGCCGTTTCTGGCCGGTCTCACGCTCGAGCCCAGCGTGGCCAGGAGATGCAGTGTGCCGTCCCGGGCCGTCCGGTCGACAACCGCGCGGCTCACAGCGGAATCTGCCGACTCGCGACCGCAAACCGGGCCCCCGGCCCGAAGGCCGGACCGGGGAGCTCGCCGCGAAGCTCAGCCCGGACCGGAGAGCTCGCCGATTCGGACTCGAAGACCATCGCCGTGGAAGGTTGGCGCCGAGTTCGGCCCGAACCCGACGACCGCGCCAGGAAAGCTCGCCACCAAGGTCAGCCCCGACCCGACGGCCAAGGCTCAGGCGGTCAGGCCGGCTCACCGCCGGACAGGGCGACCAGCTCACGATCGCCGGGGCGGGCGCGCGAGCGGCGCCGGCCGGTGCGGGTCGGGGCCAGCTCGGCGGCCGATCCGCCCGAGTCCTTGACTCGGTACATCGCGGCGTCGGCCTGGGCGATCAGGTCCTGAGCGGTCCGGCCATCGACCGGGTAGGCGGCGACCCCGATCGAGCAGCCGATCGAGACCGGGGACCGATCCGGACTTTGGTAGGCCCGCTCGCTGAGAGCGTCGAGGATCCGCTGGGCCGCCTGCCAGGCTGCGTCCCGATCGGTATCGGGCAGGATCACCGCGAACTCGTCGCCACCATAGCGGGCCGGCACGTCCGAGGCCCGCAGGGTGGCCTTGAGCTCCTCGGCGACCCAGGCCAGGACCCGGTCGCCGAACAGGTGGCCGAACGTGTCATTGACCAGCTTGAAGCCATCGAGGTCGATCATCAGCACGGCCAGGGGCGTCTTCGAGCGCTGGGCCCGGACGAGCTCCTCGCCCAGCCGCTCATGCAGGTAGCGGTGGTTGAAGAAGCCGGTCAGCTGGTCGTGGTCAGCCAGCTTGCGGGCGTCCTCGTAGAGGCGGGCGTTCTCGAGGGCCATGGCCGCCTCGTTGGCCATCGTCCGGGCCAGCTCCAGGCGGGTCGCATCAAACGTCCGGGGCGAGCTCGACATCAGCTCAACCAGCCCGATCGAGGTTCCCTTGGCCACGAGCGGCAGCATCGCCAGGAATCGATCGCCGGCCTGGACCATGAGCGCCACCTCGGACCGGTCGGCCAGCGGGTCGTGGCTGTCGATCAGGGAGGTCACCTGGCGCTCGAGGACCCGGCGCGTCTCGGGATAATCATCGAGGTCGTAGTAGGGATCGACCGCCTCGAGGTCGCCGGTCGGCCAGTAGCCCCACGACAGGATCCGGTCGTTGCTGCGCTCCCAGTAGCTGATCGCACAGCGCTCCACCTCGATCGCGATCGCCAGGTGGCGAGCGATCAGGTCGGCGACCTGGCGCGGATCGAGGCTTTCCGAGAGGGCCCCGCTCATGTCGAGCAGGCCGCGCAGCTCCGAAGCGAGCCGCTCGCTGCGGGTCAGCAGACGGGCCGACTCGACCGCGGTCGCAGCCTGGTCGGCGAGGATCGTCAAGAGGCGCAGGTTGTTG
Organism: uncultured Chloroflexia bacterium; assembly: GCA_963697135.1. Lineage (GTDB taxonomy): Bacteria > Chloroflexota > Limnocylindria > Limnocylindrales > CSP1-4 > Palsa-1033. Next base: position 176,428 of record CAVOMZ010000013.1, read on the forward strand.
TCGTCGAACTGGTTCAGGCCGAGCTTCGAGAGGGTGATCACCCCGATCACCCGCTCGTCGTAGCGCATCGGCACGACCAGCATCGATTCGTCCACCTCGTCGGTGCCCGGAATCGTCGCCCCGCGCGGATCGTCATTCGCATCGTTGATCAGGAGGGGCAGGCCGTGGGCGCCGACCCAGCCGGTGAAACCCTCGCCGAGCTTCGTCCGGAGGACCTCGAAGTCGACCTGCTCGTAGGCCCCGACGGTGCCCTCGAAGGCGATCGGGATCAGCTCCGCGCTGTCCTCGAGCATGTACACCCGGCCGTTGTGGTAGTCGATGATCTGGCGGATTTCCTCGACGATCGCCCGGCCGACCGACTCGATCGTGTTCTGGCGGCTCATCCGGGCCGAGGCAGCCTGGAGCACGGCCAGCTGGCCGGCCCGGACCTCGGCCTCCCCAAACAGGTCGGCGTTGTGGATCGCGATCGAGGCATGGGTCGCAACCGCCTCGGCAAACTCGATGTCCCCGGCGGTCCAGGTGCGCGGCCCGAACGAGACCGCGCTCATCACCCCGATCACCCGCTCGTCCTGGAGGAGCGGCACGACGAGCTCGGCGGCGATCGGGGCGACCCCGTCGTAGCGCTGGTAGCGGGCCAGCCCGAGCCGCGTCGCCCGGTCGGCTTCGACGTCGTCGCGGTGCCACGGCCGGAGCGTCTGCTCGATCTCCTGGAACCAGTCCTCGTCGGTGGTCAGGACGGGCAGGCGGCCGGCGGCCTCGTCGGTCAGGCCGGCCCAGGCGACGAGCTCAAGGACGTCGCCCCGGCGGATCCGGATCGTCGTCGCATCGGTCTCGACCGCCCGATTCATCTCGCTCACGATCAGGCCGAAGACGCGATCCCGGTCGAGGCTCGTGGTCAGGCGCTGGGCGATGCCCAGGACCGATTCGATTCGCTCGTTCAGGCGGGCCTCGCGCTCGGTCCGGGAGGCGTCCCGGGCGACAATCCGGCCGAAGGCAATTCGCAGGACAATCGCCGATCCGGCGAGGACCGTCACCCCGGCCACCGCGCTCCAGTCGAGGGCGGTCCACTGGCCGCTCAGGGCGATCGGGAGGAGGGTCAAGCCGAGCGTGGCGAGCACGATCAGGGCAGCACCCCGGCGGGCGAAGAAGGTGACCGCGATCAGGAGCGGAACGGCCGCCAGGCCGATCCCGAACGGATCATGCACGCCGGTCCCGAGCCGGACCACGCCGTAGCCGGCGATCGCCGCGATCGCCAGGAGCCAGGGTGGGATCGGGGCACGCAGCAGCGTCACCGCCGCACGGCCTCATCGGCCCGGTGGTTCATGTCCTGTGGAGCGTGGCAGCGAGGGGCCGCTCACGCCGCGCTACGGTGGTACCTGCCCCGAAGGCCCGATGGTCACCTCGGAAATGGGCCGGACGAGCCCGGTCAGTGCCGGAAGCCGCGCTCCCGATGGGCGTGCGGCGACGGGGCCGGCTGCTGCTCGAGCTCGTTCGTGAACCGCACGAGGTCGGCCAGGAACAGCGCCGCGAGGTCACTCGACATCCCGTTCCGGACGACCACCCGCAGGACGGCCAGGTCCTCGCGGTTCGGCGGCATCGTGTAGGCGGGGACCTGCCAGCCCCGCTCGCGCATCCGGCGCGACACATCGAACACGCTGAAGTTGCGGACCTCGTCCTTGAGCCTGAAGGCAAAGACGGGCAGCTCGTCGCCCCGGCTGAGCAGCTCATACGGGCCGATCTTCTCGATCTCCGAGGCGAGCCGCATGGCCACGTTCCGGCAGGTCTGCTGGACCCGGCGGTAGCCCTCGAAGCCAAGCCGCACGAAGGTGTAGTACTGGGCCACGACCTGCGAGCCCGGCCGGGAGAAGTTCAGGGTGAACGTGCCCATGTCGCCACCCAGGTAGTTGACGTGGAAGATCAGGTCTTCCGGCAGGACGTCGTGGTCGCGCCAGAGGACCCAGCCGACGCCCGGGTAGACGAGGCCGTACTTGTGCCCGGAGGTGCTGATGCTGGCCACCCGCGGCAGCCGGAAATCCCAGACGAGGTCGGGCTCGAGGAAGGGCACGACCATCGCGCCGGAGGCCCCGTCCACGTGGATCGGCACGTCCAGCCCGGTCCGGGCCTGGAGCTCGTCGAGCGCGGCAGCGATCTCGGCGATCGGCTCGAAGCTGCCGTCCATCGTCGAGCCCAGGATGCCGATCACCCCGATCGTGTTCTCGTCGCACAGGGCCGCCGCCTCGGCCGGGCCGAGATGGAGCCGGTCGCCCTCGAGCGGGACCAGCCGGGGCTCGACTTCGAAGTAGTTGAAGAACTTGTCCCAGACGACCTGGACGTTCGCCCCGGCAACCATGTTCGGCTTGTCGGACGGTAGTCCGGCCGCCCGGCGACGCGCCTGCCAGCGGCGCTTCAGGGCCAGCCCGCCGAGCATGCAGGCCTCCGACGAGCCGATCGTCGAGACACCCGGCACGCCGACGTCCGAGGCGTGCCACAGGTCGGCCAGCATCCGCACGCAGCGCGTCTCCAGCTCGGCCGTCTGGGGGTACTCGTCCTTGTCGATCATGTTCTTGTCGAGCGTCTCGGCCATCAGCGCCTGGGCCTGGGGCTCCATCCAGGTCGTCCCGAAGGTGGCCACGTTCTGGCGCGAGTTGCCGTCGAGGAGGAGCTCGTCGTGGATCAGCTGGTAGGCCGTGTCGGGCAGCATTCCGCGAGGCGGGAAGTGGTCGCGCGGGGACGGGATCCTGCTCGACGCCCTGGGTGAACATCGGGTTGATCGCCAGGTCGTCGGCGAGGCCTGCCGGCCGTCGGGTCGAGCGCATCGGGTCCTCCAATCCTGGGCCCGGCAGGCACCGGGGGCGCTTCGCACGGTACACCGACTCGACCGCCCGGGGCGGAGCCGTACGATGCCCTTGTGAGGAGCGTCTTTCGGGCCGACGACGAGGAGCCGGCGGTCCGCCTGGTGATCTGTGCGGCGGCCCTGCTCGGCGCGACGCTCGGCGCGGCCGCCCTCCAGGCCTGGCTCGGGATCGGCGATGCCTCGGCGGTCTATCTCCTGGCCGTCGTGGTCATCGCCGGCCGATACGGGACGTGGTCTGGCGTGATCGCCTCGCTGATCGCCTTCCTGGCCTACGACTTCCTGTTCACCGAGCCCCGCTTCACCTTCAACGTCACGAACCCGCAGGAGTGGCTCAGCCTGCTCCTGTTCCTCGTCGTCGCGGTCGTGATCGGCCGGCTCGCCGCCCTCCAGGCCGAGCGAGCCGAGGAGGCCGATCGGCGGGCCCGTGAAGCCCAGGCGATGTTCGGGATCAGCCGGGCCCTGGCCACGTCCGAGTCGATCGACAGCGCGATCCCCGAGATCCTCGAGCGGCTCGTCGGCCAGACCGGCCTGGCCCGGATCTGGATCGCCCTCGGCGCCGAGCCGGCAACCGAACAGGTCGTGGCCGATTCGGCCGAGGCCGAGGCGGACTCGCCACGGGCCGGAGCGGACCCGGGGCCGGGCGCTGGACCGGGCGCGGGCCGACCCTGTGGGTCCTCGTCCGGATGCCCGGCGATGAGCCGGCGGAATGGATCCGGACCCACGATGGGCCCGCGGCCGCGAGCGATCGGGCCGAGCCGACCCGGTTCCGGGTCGTGATCGAGGCCGACGGGGAGAGCCTCGGCTCGCTCTGGGCCCAGGCCGATGGGCCGGTCGGGCTGCCCTCGCGCGGGCGCGACGCGGAGCCTGTCGCTGGCCGCCGACCAGCTCGGCCTGGCGATCCGGCGCGAGCGCCTCGCCGAGCTGGCCACGACGGCCGAGGTCGCCCGTCGGAGCGATGCCCTGAAGAGCGCCCTGCTGGACTCCGTGTCCCACGACCTGCGCACGCCCGCTGGCGACGATTCGGGCGCTCGCCGGAGGTCTGCTCGACGAAAAGGTGCCGCTGTCGCCGGCCGAGGTCCACGAATTCGGCCGCCACGATCGACGACGAGGCCCTCCGCCTGAGCGACATCGTCCGGGGCCTGCTCGACCTGAGCCGAATCGAGGCAGGCGAGCTGAAGCCGGACCTCGCCCTGCACGACCTGGGCGAGCTGGTCGAGACGGTCGTCCGGCGCTACCGGACGGCCGAGGGCGGGCACGAGGTCCGGGTCGAGATCCCCGAGGACCTGCCGGTCCTCGTCGACGCCCTGTTCTTCGACCAGGCCCTGACCAACGTCTATGACAACGCCCTGGCCCATTCCGGGCCGTCATCGGTCATCCGGATCGCTGCCCGGCCGGCCAACCCGGACGGCCCGGACGACCCGACGCCCCGGACGAGGAACCCGCCGGGCCATCGGTCGAGCTCATCGTCGAGGACGACGGCCCCGGGGCTCGATCCGGCCCGGCTCGAGCAGGTCTTCGACAAGTTCTACCGGGGTCAGGGAGTCGAAACGGGCTCCCGCCATGGCCTGGGGATCGGGCTTACCATCGCCCGCGGCCTGACCGAGGCGATGGGCGCGCGGATCGAGGCAGGACCGAGCGAGCTGGGCGGCCTGGCGATCACCTTCCGCCTCTCATCGGGCCAATGAGCGACCCCGGCGGAGCGCTCCTGCTCCTGGTCGAGGACGACCTGCCAACCCGTCGGGCGCTCGTGGCCAACCTGGCCGGGCACGGCCACCAGGTGGACGAGGCCGGGACGGCCGCCGAGGGGCTGCGCGCCTGGGCGGCCCGCCGGCCCGACCTCGTCCTGCTCGATCTCGGACTGCCCGACCGCGACGGCCTGAGCGTGATTCGGCAGATCCGGCGCGAGGCGGCGACGCCGATCCTCGTCCTGTCCGCCCGGGGCGACGAAGCCGATCGAGTGACGGCGCTCGAACAGGGCGCGGACGATTACCTGACCAAGCCGTTCGGCCTGGCCGAGCTGCGGGCGAGGGTCAATGCCCTCCTGCGCCGGGCGGCCGGGCCGCTGGCCGATGCAAGCGGCCGGCTGACGGTCGGCTCGGTGACCCTCGACGTGGCCCGCCGGGAGGTCCAGGTCGGCGGCGAGCCGATCGAGCTGACCCCGCGCGAGTACGAGCTGCTCAAGGTCCTCCTCAGTCGGGCCGGCAGCGTGGTCACCCGGGGACGCCTCCTGCGGGCCGTGTGGGGCGCCGCCTATGCCGAGGAATCGCACTACCTCCACGTGTACGTGAGCCGGATCCGGCGGAAGCTGGCCGCGGCCGGCGCGCCCGACCTGATCGTGGCCGAGCCGGGCATCGGCTACCGGGTGCGCGCTCCAGGCGACGGGCCCGAGGATGATCCGAGCGCGCCCTGGGCCCGGATTGAGGAATTCTTGAGCGCCTGTTGAGGCCCGGCGGCCGGGCCCGCCCGCCGGCCTCTTGGGGGCCGGCCCTACGGTCAGGCCGTGGAACCAGAGGAATCGCACGTCCCGAGTGACGGGATCGCCCTGCCCGGCCGCCGGCCGGGCGACCGGCGAGTCCGGGTGGCCCGCCCCCACTCGACCTACTTCCGGTACGAGGGGCCGGGAACCGTCACGGCCAAGCGCGAGGCGATCGCGCCGGTCGGCGTCCGCGAGACGGTCGCGACCGGCCTCCGCCGGACGGTCTTCGGGCGAGCGCTCGCCTCCGAGGAGGAGGGCGAGGAACGGCTGACCAAGGTCAAGGCCCTGGCTGTCTTCTCGAGCGACATGCTCTCGTCGGTCGCCTACGCCACCGAAGCCTCGATGTTCACCTTGCTCGCCGCGGGCACCGCGGCGCTCAGCCTGACCATCCCGATCTCGGTCGTCATCGTGGTGATCCTGTGGATCATCGTCATCTCCTACCGCCAGACGATCCGGGCCTACCCCAACGGCGGCGGGAGCTACATCGTGGCCAAGGACAACCTGGGCACGACGGCCGGCCTGATCGCCGGCGCGGCCCTGCTGACGGACTACGTCCTGACCGTCTCGGTCAGCGTTGCGGCCGGGATCGCCGCGATCATCTCGGCCTTTCCTGGCCCGCTGGCGTCCTTCCGGATCGAGCTGTGCACCGTCGCGATCCTGGCGGTGATGCTGGTCAACCTTCGTGGCCTCCGCGAGAGCGGCACGGTCTTCGCGATCCCGACCTACCTGTTCGTCGTCATCACCCTGGGCATGATCGCGATCGGGATCAGCCGGACCCTGCTGGGCGACGCGCCCCAGGTGACCGGCGTCGTGCCGGCCAGCGTGCCGCTCGAGTCGCTCAGCATCCTGCTGGTGATGCGGGCCTTCGCCGACGGCTGCAGCGCGATCACCGGGGTCGAGGCGGTCTCGAACGGGGTGCCGGCCTTCCGCCGGCCCGAGGCGGCCAACGCCCGGCTGACCCTGACGATGATGGGCGCCCTGGTGGCCATCATGTTCCTGGGGATCTCGACCCTGGCCGGGATCACCGGGGCCCTGCCGGCCGCCAACCACGAGACGGTGATGTCCCAGATCGGCCGGGCCACGTTCGGCACGGGTCCCCTGTACTACATCCTCCAGCTGGCCACCACCGGGATCCTCGATCCTCGCCGCCAACACGAGCTTCGCCGACTTTCCCCGGCTGGCCTCGATCCTGGCCCGGGACGGGTTCATGCCCAGCGGCTTCGCCTTTCGCGGCGAGCGGCTCGCATTCAGCACGGGCATCGTCGCCCTGGCCCTCCTCGCCATCGTCATCCTGGTGGCCTTCGGCGGCACGGTCGATGCCCTGATCCCGCTGTACGCGATCGGCGTGTTCACCTCGATCACCCTGTCCCAGGCCGGCATGGTCCGGCACTGGCTCAACAACAGGGGCGAGGGCTGGCGCAGGAGCGCCGCGATCAACGGCTTCGGCGCCTTCGCCACCCTGATCGTGACGATCGTCTTCGCGGTCGCCAAGTTCGCCCTCGGCGCCTGGCTGATCATCCTGATCATCCCGGTCCTCGTCGTGGCAATGCTCTTCATCCACCGCCAGTACGAGCGCCGCCGGCTCGAGACCCGGGTCCGGCCGGAGGCGATCATCCCGCCGCCAACCCGCCACCAGCGGGTGATCGTGCCAGTGCCCGAGGTGACCCGCGACGTGGTCCAGGCGATCCGCTTCGGCCGGACGATGTCCGACGACGTGACCGCCGTCCACGTGACCGACGATCTCGAGCGGGGCGAGGAGCTCCGCGAGCGGTTCAGCCGGCAGCTGCCGGGGGTCCCCCTGGTGATCGTCGAGTCGCCCTATCGCAAGCTCGTCCGGCCGTTCGTCCGCTACCTGGAGTTCACGGCCCGCCAGGATCGCGACGAGCTGATCGTGGTGATCCTGCCCGAGTACGTGGCCCGCCATCGCTGGGAGCGGATCCTGTTCAATGAGAACGCCCGGCGGATCCGCGACGAGCTCCTGGGCAACCCGAACATCCTGGTCGCCCAGGTGCCCTTCCGACGCGACCTCTGATCGCGAGCCGCGCGATGGAACTCCGGCTCGACTGGCTGGGTCGCCTGGGCCGACGAGCCGGCGGCCGGCGAACCGGCCTGGTCCTGCTCGGCGAGGTTGTCGCCCTGGCCGCGGCGACCGTCCTCGTCGCGCTCCTCAAGGGCCCCCTGCACGTCGGCAATCCGTCGGCTGCCTACCTCCTGGCCGTGGTCGTCCTGGCCGTCGTCTTCGGAACGAGGGCCGCCGTGGTCGGCTCGATCGCGGCCTTCCTGCTCTACGACTTCCTGTTCGTCGAACCGCTCTACACCCTGACCGTTTCGACGATCGAGGAGTGGCTGAACCTGATCCTCCTGCTCGTCGTGGGCATCGTCTGCGGCCGGCTGGCGGGGGCCCAGCGCGACCGGGCCCACGAGGCGGAAACGCGGGAGCGGGTCACCCGGGCCCTGTTCCGGATCAGCCGGGAGCTGGCCACCGCCCAGGTCGCCGCCGACGGGATGGCCCCGATCGCCGGGCTGCTCGAGCGGGAGACCCGGATGGAGCGAGTCTGGATCGGGATCAGCGACATCGGCAGCCAGGAGCGGATCCTCGCGGATACAGGCTCGCCCCCGCCACCGCGTCCGGCTCCGGTCCACTTCGTCCTGCGCCGGATGCCCGGTGACATCCCGGCCGAATGGGTCAAGGTCCACGTTGCTGGCGGGACCCCGTCCGGCGGCCCGCGAGCGGCTGCGACCGGCCTGACGTTGCGCGTGGCAATCACCAGCGGGGACGTGGCCTACGGCTCGATCTGGGCCCGCCGGTCCCGGGAGGCCGGGCTGCCCGAGCCGCCCGAGACCCGCGTCCTGGCCGCCGCGGCCGACCAGCTGGGGCGGGCGCTCGAGCGGGACCGCCTCGTCCGGGAGGCGACCAGCGTGGAGGTCGCCCGGCGGAGCGATGCCCTGAAGAGCGCTCTGCTCGACTCCGTCTCCCACGATCTGCGGACACCCCTGGCCTCGATCCGGGCGGCCGCCGGCAGCCTGATGGACCCGGCGATCAGCTGGTCCGAGGAGGACGAGCGAATGGCCGCAGCCTCGATCGACCGCGAGGCAGACCGGCTCAACCGGCTCGTTTCGAACATCCTCGACCTGAGCCGAATCGAAGCAGGCGGCCTCGTCGCCCGGCTCTCCGCGTTCCCCCTCGACGACCTCGTCGAGGCGGTGGTGGAGCGGCTGGCCGCGGATCTCGCCGGGCATCGGATCGAGCTGGCAATCCCGGCCGACCTGCCGCCGGTCGACGTCGACGAGGTGTTCATCGACCAGGTCCTGACCAATCTGCTCGAGAATGCGGCCCGCTATGCCGGGCCCCGCGCTCCGATCCGGATCACCGGACGGGTCCTCGACGAGCGGCGCGTCGGCCTGACGATCGAGGACGGCGGACCGGGCGTTCCGTTGGAGGCACTCCCCCGCCTGTTCGAAAAGTTCTACCGCGTGCCCCGGGCCGGCGAGGGTGCCCGCCGGGGAACGGGCCTGGGGCTGGCCGTGGTCCGCGGGCTGATCGAGACGATGGGCGGCCAGATCAATGCCCGGCCGAGCGAGCTGGGCGGCCTGGCCATGGACCTCGTCCTGGGGGCAGCCGGGTGACGACGGACCTGGCCGGCGCCTCGATCCTCCTCGTCGAAGACGACCCCGACACGCGGCGCCAGGTCGCCGAGCTGCTCCGGCGACACGCCTATCGGATCAGCGAGGCCGGCGACGCCGCCGCCGCGATGTCGGCCTTTCGGGCCGGGCCGCCGGACCTGATCCTGCTCGACCTGGGACTGCCCGACCGCGACGGCCTGACCGTGGTCGAGCAGGTCCGCTCCGCCGGACCGACCCCGATCCTGGTCCTGTCGGCCCGCGACCGCGAGGCTGACAAGGTCGCCGCCCTGGAGGCCGGTGCCGACGACTACCTGGCCAAGCCGTTCGGAATGGCCGAGCTGCGGGCGCGAATCTCGGCGATGTTCCGGCGGGTCGGGACGATCGGTCCGAGCGGCCGGCCGGCCGATGACGGCGTCGTCCGGGTCGGGCAGCTCGCCCTCGACCCGACGACGCACAGCGTCCGGGTTGGCGCTAACCCGGTCCACCTGACACCCCTCGAATTCAAGGTCCTGGGCGTTCTGCTCGCCCACCCGGGCGGGCTGGTGACCTATGGACGGCTGCTCCGCGAGGTCTGGGGGGAGGCCTACGACGAGGAGGCCCACTACGTCCACGTCTACGTCGGCCAGATCCGCCGGAAGCTTCGGAAGGCCGATCTGGAAGGCCGGCTCAATGGCCTGATCGTGCCCGAGCCAGGCGTCGGATACCGCGTCCTGCCTCCGGCTTGAGCGATCCTTGAGCGTCGGGACGGGTCAGGGACCTCGTCGCCTCTTGGGGCCCGGGCGGATCGTGGGGGCATGAACAACGCACCGTCCATCGACGACGAGCTGGCCCGGCAGTCGATCGGCCGCGAGGTCGAGCTGATCTCCGGGGCGATCGACATGGTCGCTTCCGGCGGCTCGCCCGCGATCACCCTGGCCGGGCTCGAGTTCGGACCGGCGCTGGTCCAGGCCTGGTCGGACCGGGCGACCGCCGCCGGTGTCGCCCTTGAGCCGCTCTGGCACCCCGACGACACCGGTTGCGACATCCGGGTCCAGCGTGCCCTCGACGAGACCGAACGTGACTGAAACAGCGCCGCCTCAGCGCCCGATCCTCCTGATCGACGACGACGAAACGCTCGTCGAGCTGATCGAGCGGCACCTCCAGGCCCACGGCTACCCGGTCGTCACCGCCGGATCCGTGGAGGCCGCACGGGCCCGACTGGCAACGGATCGGCCGGCCCTCGTCGTCCTGGACATCAACCTCCCGGACGATTCCGGCTGGGCCCTCCTGCGCGAGGGGATCCTGGAGGATGCCGGCTCACCGCCGGTCGTGATCATGAGCGGGACCCAGGTCCGGCCGGAGCGTCTCCGCGCGTTCCAGGTCGCGGGCTACCTGCCCAAGCCGGTCTCGATGAGCCTCCTGACCTCGTGCATCGGCCGACTGATCCGCCAACCGGGCGGGACCGACCCGACGGCCGAGCTGAAGGCCGCCCGGGACGTGCTCGAATGAACGACCTGGAGATCGGACTGATCGGGCTGGTGGTGGCCTGCGTCACGGCCGGCTACTTCTGGCTGTGCGACCGGGTGCGCTGATGAGCCCGATCGACCTGGTCACCGCAGTCGCCACGATCTTCGTCTTCGTATACCTGATCTGGGCCCTCCTCCGCCCCGAGGACTTCTAGGCATGGCCCTGCCCGATTTCGTGACGCTTCTCGCCCTGCTCGGGCTGCTTCTCGTGGCAACCCCGGTCCTGGGCGGCTACATGCACCGCGTCTTCGAGGGCGAACGGACGATCCTGAGCCCCGTTGTCCGGCCGGTCGAGCGGGCGATCTACTGGGTCGCGGGCGTCGATGAGAGCGTCGAGCAGGGCTGGAAGGGCTACTCGATCTCGGTCCTGATGCTGGCCCTCGTCAGCATCGTGGCCGTCTACCTGATCCTCCGGCTCCAGGCCAGCCTGCCGCTCAACGCGAACTCGGCCCCGGCCATGAGCCCGGACCTGTCCTTCAACACCGCGATCAGCTTCGTCACCAACACGAACTGGCAGAACTACTCGGGCGAGACCGCGACCAGCAACCTGGCCCAGGCCGGCGGGCTCGTCGTCCAGATGTTCGTGTCCGCCGCGATGGGCCTGGCCGTGGCCATCGCCCTCGTTCGGGGCCTGGTCCGCCGGAGCGCCACGACCCTGGGCAACTTCTGGGTCGACCTCACCCGCGGCGTGCTCTACGTCCTGCTGCCGATCAGCATCGTGGCGGCGGTCATCCTGATCTGGCAGGGCGTGCCCCAGACGTTCAATGCCCCGAGCACGATCACGACCCTCCAGGGCGCGCACCAGACGCTGTCGATCGGCCCGATCGCTTCCCAGGAGGCGATCAAGGAGCTCGGCAACAACGGGGGCGGCTTCCTTAACGCGAACTCGGCCCATCCATTCGAGAACCCGACGGGCCTCTCGAACTTCCTGGAGATGTTCCTGATCCTGCTGGCACCCTTTGCCCTGACCTACACCTTCGGCCGCTACGCCGGCCGCCAGCGCCAGGGCTGGGTGATCCTCGGGGCGATGGCCTTCATCCTGATCGTCGGGGCCGTCTTCCTGATGCACTTCGAAGGGGCAGGCAACCAGCTCTTCCCGGCCGGGGTCGACCAGGCCCTCGGCAACATGGAAGGCAAGGAGGACCGCTTCGGCCCGGCCGTCAGCGGCCTGTTCGCCACGATCACGACCGACACGAGCACCGGCGCCGTGATCGCGATGCACGACAGCCTGACCCCGATCGGTGGCCTCGTGCCGTTGTTCAACATCATCCTGGGCGAGATCTCGCCGGGCGGGATCGGAGCCGGCCTGTACGGGATGCTCGTGATCGGGGCGATCCTGGCGGTCTTCATCGCCGGCCTGATGGTCGGGCGGACACCGGAGTACCTCGGCAAGAAGGTCGAGAGCTACGAGATGAAGATGGCCATGCTCACCGTCCTCGTCCTGGCCGTCAGCATCCTCGGCTTCGCCGCCGTCGCGACGGCCACCCAGCCGGGCCAGGCGGGACCATTGAACGCCGGTCCGCACGGCTTCTCCGAGATCCTGTACGCGTTCGCCAGCGAAACCGGCAACAACGGCTCGGCGTTTGCCGGCCTGACCGGCAACACGCCGTTCTACAACGTCCTGGGCGGCCTGGCGATGCTGATCGGGCGGTTCGGGATGATCATCCCGATCATGGCCCTGGCCGGCTCGATGGCCGGCAAGCGCCGGCTGGCCCCGTCGCTGGGCACCTTCCCAACCACCGGCGTCCTGTTCGGCGTGCTCCTGGTCGGCGTCGTGGTGATCGTCGGCGCCCTGACCTTCTTCCCGGCCCTGGCCCTCGGCCCGATCGTCGAACAGCTCCTCCAGAACGCGGGAAAGGTCTTCTAGCTGATGAGCCTCAATGAGTCGATCGAGCTCCTCAAGGGCACCCGCCGGTTCCAGCGGTTCGGCGGGCGAGGTGGCGGGCAGGCCGGCGGGCCGGCGGGTGCCCAGCGCCCCCGGGGGATCCTCGATCCGGACCTGCTCCGGGCCGCTCTCCCGGAGTCCGTGCGCAAGCTGAATCCGCGCTACCTGATCAAGAACCCGGTCATGTTCGTGGTCGAGATCACGGCCGCCCTGGTGACCCTGATCGCGGTCGCCAACGTGACCGGGTTCCAGCCGGTGAGCGGTCCATCCGGCTTCGGCTTCCAGGTCCAGATCGCGATCTGGCTGTGGTTCACCGTCCTGTTTGCGACCTACGCCGAGGCGGTCGCCGAGGCCCGCGGGCGGGCCCAGGCGGCGACCCTCCGCCGGGCGCGCTCGGTGACGCCAGGCCCATCGGCGGAAGAGCGATGGGACGCCGACGGGAGCCTCGAGCTGGTCGGCTCGGCCGAGCTCCGCCGGGGCGACGTCATCGTCGTCCTCGAGGGCGAGACGATCCCCGGCGACGGAGACGTGATCGAGGGGATCGGCTTCGTCAACGAGTCGGCGATCACGGGCGAGTCCGCTCCCGTCCTGAAGGAGCCGGGCACCGACATCCGGAGCAGCGTCACCGGCGGGACGACCCTGACCAGCGACCAGCTGACGATCCGGATCAGCGCCGATCCGGGCGAGACCTTCCTGGACCGGATGATCGCCCTCGTCGAGGGCGCCAAGCGCCAGCGGACGCCCAACGAGATCGCCCTGTCGATCCTGCTGGCCGGCCTGACGATCGTCTTCTTCCTGGCCGTGGTCACCCTCCGGCCATTCGGCGACTTCGCCGGCACGACGGTCGACACGGTCGCCCTCGTCGCCCTCCTCGTCTGCCTGATCCCGACCACGATCGGCGGGCTGCTGTCGGCGATCGGAATCGCGGGAATGGACCGGGTGGCCCGCTTCAACGTCCTGGCGATGAGCGGCCGGGCCGTCGAGGCCTCCGGCGATGTCGACGTGATCCTGCTCGACAAGACCGGCACGATCACCTACGGCAACCGCCTCGCCGCCTCGATCACCCCGGCCCCCGGCGTCACCGAGGAGGAGGCCGTGACGGCCGCCCTGGTCGCATCGGCCCACGACGAGACGCCAGAAGGCAAGTCCGTCGTCGAGCTGGCCCGACGGCGGCTGGCCGAGCTGAAGGCCCCAGGCGGCGCCGACGACGAAGCGGGCTTCAAGGCTCTCGCCGCCGCGATCATCGAGGACATCCCGTTCCGGGCCGAGACCCGCACGAGCGGGGTCCGGCTGGCCGGCGGCGAAGTCGTCCTGAAGGGTGCCGTTGATGCGATCGAGCACGACCTCGACGCCGCCCTGCCGCCGGCCATCCGGGACGAAACTGATCGCCTGTCCGACGCCGGCGCCACCCCCCTGGCGATGCGCCGGGACGGCCGGATCATCGGCCTGATTGAGCTCAAGGACACGGTCAAGGAAGGCCTCGTCGAGCGATTTGCGGAGTTCCGCCGGATGGGCATCCGGACGGTCATGGTGACCGGCGACAACCCCCGGACCGCGGCCACGATCGCCCGCGAGGCCGGCGTCGACGACTTCATCGCCGAAGCCAAGCCCGAGGACAAGATCGGGTTCATCCGCAAGGAGCAGGCCGAGGGCCATCTCGTGGCGATGACCGGAGACGGCACGAACGACGCTCCCGCCCTCGCCCAGGCCGACGTCGGGCTGGCCATGAACAGCGGTACGTCCGCGGCCAAGGAGGCGGCCAACATGGTCGACCTCGATTCGGACCCGACCAAGCTGCTGGAAGTCATTGCGATCGGCAAGCAGCTCCTGATCACCCGCGGCTCGATCACGACGTTCTCGATCTCGAACGACGTGGCCAAGTACTTCGCGATCGTGCCGGCGATGTTCGCCGCGGTCTATCCCGAGCTCAACCAGCTCAACATCATGGGCCTGTCGACGCCCCAGAGCGCGATCCTCTCGGCCGTCATCTTCAACGCCCTGATCATCGTCGCCCTCATTCCGCTCGCCCTGCGCGGCGTCGGCTTCCGGCCGGCCTCCGGCGAGCGAGCTGCTCCAGCGCAACCTGCTGATCTACGGACTCGGCGGGATCATCGCCCCATTCATCGGAATCAAGGCGATCGACATCGTCGTGACCGCCCTTCACCTGGCATAGGAAGCTCCTTTGATGCGTACCTTCGTCAACCACCAGCTTCGCCCCGCGGTCTTCATCCTGGTCCTGCTGACCCTGATCACCGGGGTCGCCTATCCCGGGATCGTGACCGCCATCGGCCAGGTTGCCTTTCCCTCGCAGGCCAACGGGTCGTTCATCACGGTCAACGGCAGCGTGGTCGGCTCCAGCCTGATCGGCCAGGCCTTCGACCAGCCGAAGTACTTCTCGGGGCGGCCGTCCGCAGCCGGCGTGACGCCGAGCAATCCGGCGGGCTATGACGGGACCGCCAGCGGTGGGTCCAACCTCGGCCCGACCAGCAAGACCCTGATCGACCGGATGACGGCAGCCGTCGACGCCCTGCGCCAGGCGAATGGCAACGCGCCAATCCCGGTCGACCTGGTCACGACCTCGGCCTCGGGCCTCGATCCCGACATCAGCCCAGCCGCGGCCGAATACCAGGTCGCTCGGGTGGCGGCCGCCCGAGGCATGACGGCGGATGCCGTCCGGGCGATCGTGGCCCGGCACACGACCCAGCCGCTGCTCGGGTTCCTGGGCGAGCCGGTCGTCAACGTCCTCGAGCTCAATCTCGACCTCGACGGGCTGCTGACGACGAGATGATGAAGGCAGGCGTCCGATGATCGACAGCCGCGACGATCGACCGACCGGCGAGGAGATGCTCGCCCGGGTGTCGGCCGAGGGTGAGTCCGGGCGCGGCCGCCTCCGCCTGTACCTGGGCATGGCCCCGGGCGTCGGCAAGACCTACCGGATGCTCGAAGAGGCGCATCGGCGCCTGGAGCGCGGAACCGACATCGTGGTCGGCTACGTCGAGGTCCATAACAGGCCCCGGACGGCGGCCCTGCTCGAGGGCCTGGAGATCCTGCCCCGGGTCCAGATCAGCTACCAGGGCGTGCTGGTCGAGGAGATGGACACGGCCGCGATCATCGAGCGCCACCCGGAGGTCGTCCTGGTCGACGAGCTCGCTCACACGAACGTGTCCGGCTCCGCCCGGGAGAAGCGTTGGCAGGATGTCGAGCTGATTCGCGACGCCGGGATCGACGTGATCAGCACCTGCAACGTCCAGCACCTCGAGTCCGTCGCCGACGCCGTGGCCACGATCGTCGGTGCGCCGGTCAACGAGCGGCTGCCGGACGCGATCGTGGCCAGCGCCGACGAGGTCGAGCTCGTCGACATGAGTCCGCACGCGCTGCGCCAGAGGATCCGCCACGGCAACGTCTATCCACCGGACCGGGCCCGCCTGGCGCTCGACCGGTTCTTCACCGAGGCCAACCTGACCGCCCTGCGCGAGCTGTCGCTCCGGTTCGTGACCCGGGCGGTCGACGAGCAGCTCGAGGAGATCGTCGGCGAGCAGGGCATCAGCGGGCTCCGTCCGGTCAGCGAGCGGGTCCTCGTCCTGGTCGACGACCGGCTGATCAGCCGGCGCGCCCTGCGCCGCGGGGCGATGCTCGCCTCGGCCCTCGGGGCCGGCCTGACCGCGGCGGTCATCATCACCCCGGGCACCGAACGGCTCTCATTCGACCGAACGCGCGACCTCCAGGAGCAGCTCGACTACGCCGTCGACCTGGGCGCAGACGTCGTCCAGCACCCGGCAGCTGACCTCCTGGCAGGACTCTCCGAGCTGACTCGGAGCCTGCGAATCACGCATCTCGTCCTGGGCCGACAGCCGCGACGCGGGCTCGCCCCGCGGCTGAGCCCGGATGTCGTCGATCGCCTCCTCCTGGTCGCGCCGGACCTGGACATCCACCTCGTCGGAACCGGGCCGGGAGCCGCCCCCGACTGAACCCGTGGGCCACGGACCGGCCCCGGACAAACGAAGGTTTGGCCCGAATTAGGTCGGATGACCGATGGACAGGCGAAGCGCGCCAGCCAATGATCTCGGACGGGGAGACCGAGCGGCCGGGAACCGCTACCGAGGAGTCGATACTTGGCTGACGCGCGCCGCCGAGTCAATGCCCATTGCCCAGCCTGTGGCTCGGTCGAGTGGTTCGGCCAGAGCCGGGCGATCATCTCCGGAGCCCGTGGGAGCCTGACCTGCGTGGAGATGCGCGGGGTGGACGAGGACGAGTGGTTGTGCAACCGCTGTGGCCGGTCCGCGCCGTTGAACACACCCCTCCGGGCGCTCCTCGACAGCGTCGCATCGCGCACCGACTCGCTGATCGCCAGCTGATTCGGCGCCCTGGTTCGCCAACGCGAATCGCTCGGCCGTTGCGCTCCGGCCGGATCGCCCGACGAGCGGTTGACCCAGCCGGAAACGGACGGCTACACTCGGCCTGTCCAGGACGTCGCCCGTCTGTTCGAATTTGTGCGCCCTGGGGACCCAATCAGCACCGGAGGACCCCTCCTCTCGTGGAGTCAGGACCCAGACGAGGGACGCCGGCCAGCCCCGTGAACAGCGCGGAGCCGGGTCGACGAGCCCGCCAGCACCAGGTCCGCCTCGCCCGCTGACGGCGGCACTCCCCATCGCGGAGTGCGCCACCGACGCGCGGGATCGGACCCGCCGCGAGGTGGCAGATGCTCTACCTGAGCCAGGTGATCGGCCGGCCGGTCCGTGACCGGAACGACGAGCCGATCGGAAAGGTTGCCGACCTGATCGTCGCCGTCGGCGATCGGTATCCGCCTGTGACCGGACTCGTGATCGAGACCGACCGGCGCCGGATCTTCCTGCCCTGGACCTCGGTCGACCGGCTGGATGACTCGGGGGCCAAGCTGAGCACCCTGACAATGGACCTCGAGAAGTTCAGCCAGCGGCCGAACGAGATCCTGCTCCGCTCGGACCTGATGGACAAGCAAATCGTGGACATCGACGGGCGGAAGGTCGTCCGGGTCAACGACCTCCGCCTGGACGAGGTCGAGGGCGCCCTCCACCTGGTCGCGGTCGACGTCGGGGCGGCCGGCCTCCTGCGCCGGCTGGGGGTCGAAGGCGGCCTGCGCACGGTCGCCCGGAACCTCCACGTCCACGTTCCCGAGAAGTACATCGACTGGGAGGACGTCGACCCGGTCGAGACCTCGATCGCCTCGATCAAGCTGCGCGTCCCCCACGCCGGCCTGGCCGAGCTCCATCCGGCCGACCTGGCCACGATCATCGACCAGCTCGCGCCGCGCGACCGGGCCGGTGTCCTGGCCTCCCTCGGCGATGACGCAATCGCCGATGCGATCGAGGAGATGGAGCCCGAAACCCAGGTCGAGGTCCTCGAAGACCTCGAGCCGGGCCGGGCGGCCGACATCCTCGAGGAGATGTCGCCGGACGACGCGGCCGACCTCGTGGCCGACCTGTCCGAGACGACCCGCGACGAGATCCTGGCCCTGATGGAGACCGACGAGGCGGCCGAGGTCCAGGAGCTCCTCGGCTATCCCGAAGAATCGGCCGGCGGGATCATGACGACCGAGTTCGTGGCCGTCCCGGCTCACCTGAGCGCGGCCGAGACGATCGACATGCTCCGCCAGCTCGAGCCGAACGCCGAGACGATCTACTACGTCTACGTGACCGACGACGACGGCCGGCTGGTCGGCGTCCTGTCCCTGCGCGACCTGATCGTGGCCGGTCCGGACACCCAGATCGGCGAGGTGATGATCAAGGAGCCGGTCGCCGTCGGCGTGCTGGCCGACCAGGAGGAGGTCGCCGAGGTCGTGGCCCACTACAACCTGCTGGCCGTCCCGGTGATCGATCAGGACGGCCGGCTGGCCGGGATCGTGACCGTCGACGACGCGCTCGATACGGTCCTGCCCACCGCCTGGAAGCGGCGCCTGCCGCGCCTCTTCGCGCGCGGCTAGGCTCGGCGGCGCGGAAGGACAGCCGAAGCGATGCCCCAGCTGCCGACCGTCCGGGGCGTCGCCCGCCAGGCCGAAACCGGTGCCCGCCGGGCGGTGGAGACCTGGCGCCATCCGAGCGAGCGACGGGGGCGGCCGGTCCGACCGCCCAAGCTCGGATTCATCGATCGGCTCCGCGAGCGGATCGCCAACCGCGAGTTCCTGCGCCTGCGCGGGCGGTTCCGGGGCCGGCATGGCCTGATCGCGTTCCTGGCCGTGATGGGCCCGGGCCTGATCGCCGGGATCGCCGGCAACGACGCCGGCGGGATCACCACCTACAGCGTGATGGGTGCGACGACCGGGCTGACCCTGCTCTGGATCTTCCCGATCACGATCCTGATCCTGGCCGTGGTCCAGGAGATCGCGGCCCGCCTCGGGGTTGTGACCGGCCAGGGCTTGTCGGACCTGATCCGCGACCGGTTCGGCGTCCGCTGGACCGCATTCGCGATGGTCGTCCTGCTCGTGGCCAACCTGGCCAACACGGTCGCCGAGTTCTCGGGCGCGGCGGCCGCCCTCGACATCTTCGGGGTCTCGCGGTACGTCACGGTCCCGGTCGTGGCGGTTGCGATCTGGGCCCTCGTCCTGTTCTCGAGCTACCGCACGGTCGAGCGAGTCTTCCTGGCCGTGTCCCTCGTCTTCGTGACCTACATCTTCTCGGCGATCCTGGCCCATCCCGACTGGAGCCAGGTCGGCCACGCCCTGATCACGCCCAACCTGTCGGGCCTCTCGCCCAGCGTCCTGCTCCTGATCGTGGGGGTCGTGGGCACGACGATCACCCCGTACATGCAGTTCTACCTTCAATCGGCGGTCGCCGAGAAAGGTATCGGGGAGGAGGAGCTCGTCCTGGAACAGGCCGACGCGGTCGGGGGTGCCGTGTGGACGAACGTGATCGCGGTGTTCATCGTGATCGCGACGGCCCTGACGATCTATGCCGTCGGGGGCACGATCACCTCGGCCAGCGATGCGGCCAAGGCCCTCGAGCCGGTGGCCGGCAACCTGGCCGAAGTCCTCTTCGCGATCGGCCTGTTCGGGGCCAGCGTCCTGGCCGCGACGATCATGCCGATCTCGACCTCGTTCGTGATCTGCGAGGCGTTCGGCTGGGAGTCGGGGGTCGGCAACCGGTTCAGCGACGCCCGGGCGTTCTTCGGGATCTACACCTTCGTCCTGGCGGTCGGTGCGCTCGTCGTGCTGATTCCCGGGATCGACCTGCTGCCGGTCATCCTGGCTTCGCAGTACCTCCAGGGCCTGCTCCTGCCGATCGTCCTCGTGTTCATGGTCCTGCTCGTCAACGACAAGGTCCTGATGGGCCGCCATGCCAACGGTCGGATCGCGAACGTACTGGCCTGGCTGTCGGTCGGGCTGGTGATCGTGCTGGACATCGTCCTGTTGCTCGTGGCCGCCCTGCAGGTCTTCGGAGTCAAGGTTGGCTGACGAGGCCCGGGTCGCCTGGCTGGCGAGTGCGCCGGTCAAGTCGATGGCCCTGGCGATCCGCTCCGAGGTCGAGGTCGGGCCGGCCGGGATCGCCGGCGACCGGCACTTCGCGGTCATCGACCCGAACGACCGGCTGGTCAACGGCAAGCGGATCGGCCCGCTGGCCACGATCGTGCCGGGGGTGCTCCAGGACCCGGAGCGGCTCAAGCTCGTCTTTCCGGATGGCCTGCTGGTCCACGGCGACATCGAGCTGGGCCCGGCCGTCGAGGCGATCTTCCACGGCACGCAGCGGCCGGTCCACGAGGTGGTCGGGCCGTTCTCGGCGGCGCTCACCCGCTGGGCCGGCCATCCGCTGCGGCTGGTCCGGCTGGATGACGAAGGCGGCGGGATCGACCGGGCTCCCGAGGGGGGCGGCTTCTCGATCATCTCCCGCGGATCGCTCCGGGCCCTGGCCGAGGCGGCCGGCCTCGATCAGCCGCTCGACCCGCGCCGGTTCCGGATGTCGGTCGTGGTCGAAGGGGTGGAGCCATACGCCGAGGACGGCTGGCTCGGCCGGCGGGTCCGCCTCGGCGAGGTCGTGGTCGCACCGATCGGCAACGTCGGTCGCTGCGCGATCACGACCCAGGATCCTGATACCGGCCGGCGCAGCCTGGATACGCTCGAGCTGATCGCCACGACCCGGGGCCGCCTGCCCACGACGGAAGCCCTGCCGTTCGGGATCTTCGGCTCGGTCGTGACCCCCGGGCGAATCCGCCTCGGCGACGAGGTCAGCGTCCTGGACGACGAGCCCGGCACCTGATCCGGGCTGCTAACCCTGGTCCGGCGCCTGCATCCAGTGAATGTTCGCGACCGGCCGCCACGATCCGACGTCGATTTCCTGCACGGGGTGACCGAATTCGACGTCGGCCGCCCAAAGTCGGTCGGCTCTCCTCAGCAGATGCAGGATCGCGACGGTAGCCAGCGATTTGGACCAATCGGATCGTCGCGAACATTCATTTGATGCAGGTCGCATCTGATGCAGGATGGGCCGAACGCGCTGGGCAGCTTCGAGAGGATCAGGAACCCGAGCGCATGCGCTCGTGGGAGTGGCCATGCCCTCCGGACGCGACGGCCGCTTCCACGGCCCCGCTCGACGGCCCGGAACCACGCTCGACCGGCAGCCCGTCGGCGGTCCAGCGGTCCATCCCCCCGGCGACCCAGCTGACGTTCGTGAAGCCGGCGGCGTCGAGCAGCGAGGCGGCGACGCTCGCCCGGTAGCCGCCGGCGCAGACGGTCGCGATCGGCCGGTCGCGGGGCAGCTCGGCCAGCCGATTGGGCAGGTCGCCCGCGCCGATGTGCCAGGCCCCGCCAACGTGGCCGTCATCGAACTCGCTGGCCTGGCGGACATCGATCACGAGCGGGGCGTCGGGACCGCCATCGGCCACGGCGGTCGCCAGCTCGGCCACGTTCAACCGGCCGTTCGACTCGACCGGCAGGCCGGCCTCGGTCCAGGCCCCGAAGCCGCCCTCGAGGTAGCCCGCGATCGACTCGTGGCCGATCCGGAGCGCCTGGCGAATGGCATCGTCCCAGGCTTGATCGACGGTGCCGTCGATGTCCGCCGGCAGGATCAGGACGGCCGCACGGTCGTGGTCGACGACCCAGCCGAGCCACGTGCCGAACGACGAGCCGAGCGGGATCGAGAGCGAGCCCGGGGCGTGGCTGGCGGCGAACATCCGGGGTGATCGCAGGTCGATCAGGACGCCGCCGCTCCCGACGATCCGACGGAGCTCATCGAGCGTCAGCGGAGCCGGCGCCGGGATGCCCCCGAGGACCCGTGGGCCGGCCTGGTTCATCGGGCGCATCCGGGCGAAGTAGCGCGGCACGGCCGGCTGGCCCGCGAGCAGGGCCCGGGCAAACGACTCGACGTCGGCCGGCTGGAGGAGCGGGTTGTAGCGGCGCTCGTAGCCGATCGTCGAAGTCAGGGTCGAGCCGATCCCGGTCGAGCACAACGAGCCAGCCCCGTGGGTCGGCAGGACGCCGACAAAATCCTCGTGGCCCAGGATCCGGTCGTGGAGCGAGTGGAACATCAGCTCGGCGTACGGCCGGGCGTGCTCGGCGCCGAGCAGGTCCGTCCGGCCGACGGCCCCGACGAGGAGCGATCCGCCGGTGAAGAGCAGGAGAGGCTCGGCGGCCCGGCTGGTGTCGGCGACCGCGTAGGCGACGTGCTCGGGCGTGTGGCCGGGCGTGTCGACAGCCTGGAACTGGAGAACCCCGACCGAGACGACGTTGCCGTCGGCCATCGGCCGATGCTCGTAGCCCAGACCGGCCCCCGAACCGATCACCACCTCGGCCCCGGCGGCCTGCCCTGTGCCGGTCGCCGCGGCCAGCTCCCGGGCGCCCGAGACATAGTCGTTGTGGAGATGAGTCTCGATCGCGAAGGCGATCCGGAGGTTGCGCTCGCGGGCCGCCTCGACATACACGTCGACGTCCCGCCGCGGATCGACCACCGCGGCGAGGCCGCTCTCTTCGTCCCCGATCAGGGTCGACAGGTGGCCCAGGCCCTCGACCTGGAACTGGCGGATGAACATGGGCGCCAAGGTAGCACGCCGATCGCCCGGTCCAGGCTCCGAGCGTGGCCTGCCCGCACCGCCGGGATCCGGCGCGGCCCCCT
Organism: uncultured Chloroflexia bacterium; assembly: GCA_963697135.1. Lineage (GTDB taxonomy): Bacteria > Chloroflexota > Limnocylindria > Limnocylindrales > CSP1-4 > Palsa-1033. The sequence continues at coordinate 198,848 of CAVOMZ010000013.1, forward strand.
GGCCCGTCCTCAGGACCGCCCGGGCCGGGGCCGGCCAAATCGGCGAGCCGGCTCGTCAGCCGTCATACTGGCCGCGGATGAGACCCTGGTGACGCAACGAATCCTCGTGCTCGGCGGCGACGGCTACCTCGGCTGGCCGACGGCCATGGCCTTTTCCCGGGCCGGCCACCGAGTCGCGGTCGTCGACAACTTCGCCAAGCGCCACTGGGAGCTCGAGCTGGGTGTCCAGCCCCTCTTCCCGATCGGCACGCTCCACGAGCGGGTTCGCGCCTGGCGCGAGGTCTCGGAACGGGAGATCGAGCTCCACGTCGGTGACCTGACCGACTACGAATTCGTCGAGTCGGTGATCGATGGCTTCCGGCCCGATGCGATCGTCCACTACGGCGAGCAGCCCTCGGCCCCGTACTCGATGATCTCCGTCCGCCACGCCGCGCTGACCCAGGCCAACAACGTCATCGGCAACCTCAATGTCCTGTTCGCGATCCGTGACCGGGCACCGGAGGCGCACCTGGTCAAGCTGGGCACGATGGGCGAGTACGGCACGCCCGATATCGACATCGAAGAGGGCTACCTGACCGTCCAGCACGGCGGCCGCGAGCACACCTTCCTGTACCCCAAGACACCCGGCTCGATGTACCACCTGTCGAAGGTCCACGACAGCCACAACATCCACTTCGCCTGCCGGATCTGGGGCCTTCGGGCAACCGACCTCCACCAGGGTGTCGTGTACGGCGTCGAGACCGACGAGTCGGCCCTCGACCCGCGCCTGGCCACGAGCTTCCACTACGACGAGGTCTTCGGGACCGCCCTCAACCGGTTCTGCGTCCAGGCCGCCGTCGGCCATCCCCTGACCGTCTACGGGGCGGGCGGCCAGACGCGGGGCTACCTGAACATCCGGGACACGATCCAGTGCGTCGCCCTGGCCGTGGCCAACCCGGCCGGGCCCGGCGAGCTGCTCGTCTACAACCAGTTCACCGAGTCGTTCAGCGTCCAGGAGCTGGCCGATCGCGTCGCCGCTGCCGGGCGGCAGCTCGGCTGGTCAGTCGAGGTCAGCCACGTCGCGAACCCCCGGGTCGAGCTCGAGCAGCACTACTACAACCCGAAGCACGAAAAGCTCCTGGCCCTCGGGCTCCAGCCCCGGCTCCTGTCAGAGGAGCTGATCGACACGATGCTGGCCAAGGTCGCCGACCACCGCGACCGGGTGGACTCGAACGCCTTCGTCCAGAACGTGCGCTGGGCCCCAACGGCCCAGCCGGCCGCCGCACGCCCCGCCAGCGAGGCCGAACCCGCCCGCTGACAGCCTCAGCTCAGCCTCCCGTTGCCTGCCCCGGATCAGTGACGACACCCGCTGACGGCGCGGCCCGGAGCCTCGCCCCTCACCGACCTTTGGCCAGCCCGGGCTGCCTGATGGCGACAGTTCTGCCTCGCATCCCTCGCCTGGGACCCGCGTCACGGACAAATTGCGATTTGGATCGCGCTTGCTGTGGTGTCGGCTTGTCGTGAGAGCCCCGCCCGAGCCATGCCACCTCGTCCCAGCCGTTCGCTGGGACCGATTCGTGCTCAACGCCAGGTCACCCAGCCCGGACAAGGCCGTCCTGCCCTCGCGGCGGCGCCATAAGCGCGACTGAACTCGCGATTTGTCCGCGGCGACTCGCGAGCCGCATCCGCTCAAGTCGAAGCCGAGACTGATCTGCCATGAGGCGAAGTTACGGCTGGGCCGCTGAAGGCGGATCCACGTCGGGGGCGGCGGCCGCCCGCTCCGCCAGCGAGGTCGAACCCGCCCGCTAACGATCGGCCGCGGAGAGCCGCTTTCCTGACCAGCCTCGTTGTTTGTGTCAAACGGTTGCCCTGGCATCGCTGTGACGCCTCGCGACGGTTGATCGCACTTCCGTCGCGCCTCGCGATCGGTCGCTGAGCACCAATCGGACCTCTGCAAGCGCCGGCTGACACCTCGCAAGCCACTTCCTATGCCCGCCCCGGCTATAGCGCTTGCTGTCGCAATCGTCTGTCAGGATCGCAACTCCTGTTCTGGGATCCCGCCAAGCCCATGGCCCGATCCACGGCTGTATCGGTCGGTGGACGACCGGGACGCGGGAGCGCGCTACGGTTGCGCCGTTACAGAGGGGTCTACGTTCGGGGGCGGGGGCAGCGGGGTCGCGCTCGGATTGTCCGCGCAGTATCCGTGGAGCAGGAACCGCCAGCCCGGGTGCCGGGCAATGAAGCCGAGCGACACCGTCGTATCGATGCCTTCCGGTAGTCGCGCTTCCGAAGAGTTGCACGGCACAATCACGGTCCCGGGCGAGAGCGCCTTGAGTTGGGCCTGTACGTCAGCCGGGAGTTGGTCAACCGGCGAGGATGATGCGGCCGGCGGGGTCGAGGTCGGGGATGCGCTCGGCGTGGCGGCTGCGGCGATCCCGACAGTGCCGGACCCGTTCGTGCTGGAGGCACCTGCAGATGTGTGGATAAGCGCAGCCGTCAGGATGGCGGCCAGAACCACTAACAGCAAGAGCGGGCTGACCTGCTGACGAATTTTGACGCTCATAATCTCTATCCTACCGATCAATGGTATTGATGAAGATGTGATTCGAGGCTGCGATGGTGCAAGTACTCAACCCCGCCGACCGACTCGCGAAAGACGTAGAAGTTTGATGAACTGGGCGGTGACGACAGCGCAGGCCCGATGCGAAGTGGGATCGGTCCCGCAGATCCGCCTGTCCCGTTGACGCCACTTCCACAGTCTCCGCCCCAAGCCCAATACCAGTACAGGTTGCCGTTGCAGTTCGTCGATCCGAATGAGCCATTGTCCGTATCGCGGGCGGCCGGCTCCAGCTCGGGATCAGCCGCGGCTCACCGGAGCAGGTGATCGACGGCTTCCGCTACTTCGGCTACGAGCCAGCCGAAGGCCAGAGCGACGCCCAGCCGACGGCCCCGGCCGAGCTACATCATCACCAGGCCGCCATCGACGGCGAGCACCTGGCCGGTGATGTAGGCCGCCTCGTCGGAGGCCAGGAAGGCGACCGCGTTGGCCACCTCCTCGGTCGTCCCGAAGCGGCCCAGCGGGGTCGCGTCGACGAGCTGCTTGAGGAGGTTCTCGGGCAGGTCCTGGGTGAGCTCGGTCAGGACGAAGCCCGGGGCCACCGCGTTGGCGGTGATCCCCCGGCTGGCCAGCTCGCGGGCGGTCGCCTTGGTCAGCCCGATCAGGCCGGCCTTGGCCGACGAGTAGTTGGCCTGCCCCATCTGGCCGGCCTGGCCCGAGACGCTGGTGATGCTGATGATCCGGCCGCTGCGGGCCTTGAGCATCGGCCGGGTGACCGCCTTGATCGCGTAGAAGGCCCCGAACAGGTTCGTCTCGAGGACCTCGCGCCAGGCCTCGAGGCTCATCCGCATGATCAGGTCGTCGCGGGTCACCCCGGCGTTGTTGACCAGGATGTCGACCTTGCCGTGGGCATCAAGGGCGGCCTTGACCAGGGCTTCGGCGGCCGCCGGGTCGGTCACGTCACCCTGGAGGGCGATCGCCGTCCGGCCGAGCGCCTCCACCCCGGCGACCGTCTCGGCCGCGGCCTCGGCGTTGCCCCGGTAGCTGAAGGTGACGTCGGCGCCCTGCCGGGCGAGCCGCAGGGCGATCGCCCGGCCGATCCCGCGCGAGCCGCCGGTCACGACCGCCGAGCGGCCGCTGAGGTCGATCATCGGGCTACCTCCACGTGGGCCGGCTCGCCGGGCACGACATCGGACAGGTCGAGCGGGACCCGGCCGGGCCGGGCCAGGATCTCGGCCAGGGCCTCGGGAATCGGGTCGACCGAATTCCAGTCGACGGGCGGCCGGATATGGACCGAGTCCGGGCCGATGGCCTCGCCCAGGGCACCCCGGGCGGGATCCGTCGTCCACTCGATCGCCACCGCGCCCGAGGTGAAGCCGGCTCCGAAGGCCACGATCACGATCCGGTCGCCGACCTTGATCCGGCCGCTGTTGGCGGCCTCGGCCAGGGCAATCGGGATCGACGCGGCCGAGGTGTTGCCGTAGCGGTCGACGTTGACGAACATCCGCTCCATCGGCAGGTCGAGGCCCTTGGCCACGGCCTCGATGATCCGGACGTTGGCCTGGTGCGGGATGAACAGGCTGATGTCGGCCGGCTGCAGGCCGGCATGCTCGATCGCCGCGAGCGCCGTGCTGGCCAGGGTCCGCGTCGCGAAGCGATACGTCTCGCGGCCTTCCATCCGGATGAAGTGCTCGCCGCGGGAGATCGTGGCCTCCGAGGGCGGGCTCTTCGAGCCGCCGGCCGGCAGCCAGATCATGTAGGCGCCCTGGGGCTCCGTCGTGAGCTCGATCCCCAGCCCGCCGCCGGGCTCGTCGGAGGCGGACAGGACGACCGCTCCGGCCCCGTCGCCGAACAGGATGCAGGTGTTCCGGTCGGTGTAGTCGAGGAAGCGGGTCAGCAGCTCGGCCCCGATGACCAGGACGTGGCGGGCCATCCCGCTCGTGATGTAGGCCTGGGCCGTGGCGTAGGCGTAGACGAAGCCGGAGCAGGCCGCGGCGAGGTCCATGGCCGTCGCCCGGGTGTTGCCGATCGCTTCCTTGACCAGGACTGCCGTCGCCGGCATCCAGTAGTCGGGGCTCAGGGTCGCCACGAGGATCAGGTCGATCTCGTCTGGTTCGATCCCGGCCACGGCGATGGCCCGGAGCGCCGCAACCGCGGCCATCGAGGCCGTCGTCTCGTCGGCGGCAGCAACCCGGCGCTCGCGAATCCCCGTCCGGCTGACGATCCACTCGTCGGAGGTGTCGACCATCCGCTCGAGGTCGGCGTTGGTCAGGACGCCCGCCGGGGCGTAGCGGCCCCAGCCGGTGAGCAGGGCGCGAGCGAGCCGGCCGGACGGCGTTCACAGCGGCTCGACCTCGATCAGGGGCTGGCGCGCCTTGACCAGCTGGCCGCTCTCGGCGACGACCCGAACGACCCGTCCGGCCAGGTCCGACTTGATCTCGTTGAACAGCTTCATCGCCTCGATCAGGCCGATCACCTGGCCGACCGCGACCTCGCCCCCGGCCTGGACGTAGTCGGCCGAGCCGGGCGACGGCGAGGTATAGAAGATCCCGGTGAGCGGGGCCTTGACCGAGGGCCGGGCGACCTCCGCCGGCGCGCCGCCCGGGGCCGATCCGGGCTGCGTCGGGGCAGCCGCTGCCGGGGCGGGTGCCGTCGTCGGACGGAGCGCGCCGCCTTGCGCAGGACCAGTCCGGTCTCGCCGGCCTGGATCTCGAGCTCGGTCAGCTCGCTCCGTTCGAGCAGGAGGGCCAGCCGGTCGACGAGTCCGAGGAGCGACTGGTCGGCTGGGCCGGGACCGGTCTTCTCCGCCGCGGCCTCGCTCGACATCGAGCCGGCTTCCTGCTCACCGTTCATCCGGCGAACCGGCTGAAGATGAGCGTCGTGTTCTGGCCGCCGAACCCGAACGAGTTGCTCATCGCGATCCGGATCTCGCGCCGGCCCGCCGTCAGGGGCGTCAGGTCGAGGCCTTCAGCCAGCTCGTCAGGCTCGACCAGGTTGATCGTGGGCGGGATGATCCCGCTCCGGATCGACTGGATCGTCGAGATCGCCTCGAGCGCACCCGCCGCGCCGAGGGTGTGGCCGATCATCGACTTGTTGGCGGTCACCGCGACCTCGGGGGCATGGTCGCCGAAGATCGTCCGGATCGCCATCAGCTCGGCCTTGTCGCCCTCCTCGGTCGAGGTCGCGTGGGCGTTCAGGTGATCGATCGCGGTCGGCGCGAGGCCGGCCTTCTCGAGGGCCCGCCGGGCGGCTCGCACGGCCCCGCTGCCACCCGGCGCGGGCGACGTGATGTGGTAGGCATCGGCCGTTGCGCCGTAGCCGATCAGCTCGGCCAGCGGCTCCGCGCCGCGCGCCCGGGCGTGCTCGAGCTCCTCGAGGATCAGGACCCCGCAGCCCTCGCCCATGACGAAGCCGTCTCGGCCCCGGTCGAATGGCCGGGAGGCTCCGGCCGGATCGTCGTTCCGGGTCGACAGGGCGCGCATCGCGGCAAAGCCGGCGACGAGCGCCTCCTGGACCCCGGCCTCCGAGCCGCCGGCGATCATCACGTCGGCATCGCCGCGCCGGATGATCTCCCACGATTCGCCGATCGCGTGGCCGCCCGTGGCACAGGCCGAGACGACGGCGAAGCTCGGGCCCATCGCCCCGAACGAGATCGAGAGCTGGCCGGCGGCGACGTTGGGGATCGCCATCGGGACGAAGAACGGGCTGACCCGGTCCGGGCCACGGGTGGCGTTGATCGTGATCTGTTCGCAGAGGGTGTTCACGCCGCCCAGGCCGGTCCCCAGGATCACCCCGGTTGCCTCGGCCAGGCTCCCCTCGAGGCGCCCCGGCAGGCCCGCTCCGTCGAGCGCCTCGCGGGCCGCGACGAGGCCGAGCTGGGTGTAGCGGTCGGACCGCCGGATCTCCTTCCGATCGAGGACCAGGCTGGCGTCGAAGTTGGGGATTCCGGCCGCGATCGTGCGTCGTCAGCCGGTCCGGCTCGAACTCGTCGATCCGATGGACCCCGGAACGACCCGCCACGAGGCCGGACCAGAGCGAGTCGACGCCCGCCCCAGGGACGACACGGCGCCCATCCCGGTGATCACGACCCGCCGGCTGCCACCGCTCATCGGACGAGCCGCCCGGTTCGGACGGTGGCGGCCCGGTAGACATCACCGGGCAGGCCCCTGGCCGAGAGCGCGTTGCTCACCGCCAGCGCGTCGAACTCGGTCCGGCGGATCTGGGCCGTGACCTCGTCGTCGACGATATCGACGATCGCCCAGGACGCGCTCGGCTCGCCGTCGAAGACGTAGCCCACGCTGCCGGCATTGACGATCAGCTTCCAGCCGAGGTCGCGGACCTCTGGCAGGTGGGTGTGGCCGCAGCCGATGACCCGGGCGTCGGTCCGGGCCGCTCGCTCGAGGGTGACATTCGGGTCGAGAGCGGCATCGAACCCTTCGGTCTGGGAGCCCGGCGAGGCGTGGAGTCGCCAGGAGCAGCGTCTCGCCCAGGCGCAGCCGGCGCTCGGATGGCAGGCGCCGGAGCCAGTCGATCCGGGCCTCCCCAAGCTCGTCGTGGGCCCACTCGGCCGCCGAGCGAATCGACTCGGGCACGCCGTCCATCAGGGACGGGAAGGCGGCCGAGTAGTCGAAGTCGGCCACGGCGATGTCGGTGTTGCCGGCGACCACGAGGGCCCCGGCGGCCTCCAGCTCGCGGATCGCGTCGGCGGCGCCGGCCGGATCCGGCCCGTTCATCACGAGGTCGCCGCAGATCACGGTCGCGTCGGGCTTCTCCTTGCGCAGGATCGCCCGGACCGCCTCGAGGGCCACGAGGTTGCCGTGGATGTCGCTCAGGATCGCGATCCGGGCCATCAGCGGAGCACCGAGGCGTCGGGGATGATGAAGCTCAGGGTGGCCTGGCAGGCGACTTCGCCATCGACCGTGGCCGTGCCGAGCCCGCGCCCGAAACGCCGGCCGAGCTTGTCCATGACCACCTCGAGGCGGAGCGTGTCACCGGGGCTGACGACCCGCTTGAAGCGGCACTCGTCGATCCCGCCGAACAGGCCGACCCGGTCTCCGAAGCCGGGCTGCTTGGCCACGTACACGGCCATCGTCTGGGCCAGCGCCTCGACCTGGATTACTCCGGGCATGACCGGCAGGCCCGGGAAATGGCCCTGGAAGAACCATTCGCTCGCGGTCACCGCCTTGAGTCCGACGATCCGCCCGGCCGCCTCGTCGTATTCGATGATCCGGTCCACCAGCAGGAACGGCCAGCGATGCGGGATCAGGCCTTCGATCTCGCGGGTGGTGTGGACGACGGCGGCGGGTGAATCGGTCATCGGCAGCTCCAGGTTGGTCGGCAAGAGTGTGCCCGCCCGGGGGCGGTCCGTGCGGCTGATTCCGTGCAGGTCTGCAACACGAGCCCCGGCCCCCTCAGCGAGCGGCGGCGGCAAGGAACGAGCCGCGCCCCGACCCGGTCGACCAGGTTCGTGGTCATCCGGCCGGCCAGGAACACCTCGTTCCGGAGCAGGGCCTGGTGGATCGCGACGTTCGTGGTCGACGCCGTCGATGACCAGCTCCTCGAGGGCGCCAGCGATCGGGCGATCGCGGTCGGGCGATCGGGGCCCCACACGATCAGCTTGCCCAGGAGCGAGTCGTAGAACGGGGGGACCTCGTAGCCCGGGAAGAGGTGGGTGTCCATCCGGACGCCCGGGCCGCCCGGGGCGAGATAGCGCTCGACGACGCCCGTGCTCGGCCGGAAGTCATGCTCGGCGTCCTCGGCGTTGATCCGGAACTCGATCGCATGGCCGCGCAGCGACGACGTCGGCCTGGCTGAACCCGAGCGGCTCGCCGGCGGCGATCCGGATCTGGGTCGTCACGAGGTCGATCCCGGTCAGCATCTCGGTCACCGGGTGCTCGACCTGGATCCGGCAGTTGATCTCGATGAAGTAGGCGTTGCCGGCCTGGTCGACGAGGAACTCGAGGGTACCGACGTTCTCGTAGCCGGCCGCCACGACGGCCCTGATCGCCCGTTCGGCGAGATCGGTCCGGGCGGCTTCGGCCGAGGGCCGGGGTGGGCGCCTCCTCGAGGAACTTCTGGTGGCGGCGCTGGACCGAGCAGTCCCGTTCGCCGAGGTGGACGCCATGGCCGAACCGGTCGACGGCGACCTGGACCTCGACGTGGCGGTTGTCCTCGAGCCATTTCTCGAGATAGAGCGAATCGTCGCCGAAGGCGGAGCGCGCCTCGGACCGGCAGATCTTGACTGCGGCCTCGAGCTCGCGCGGGGTGCGGACCATCCGCATGCCCTTGCCCCCGCCGCCGGCCGAGGGCTTGATCAGGACGGGGTAGCCGATCCGCTCGGCCTCCTCGAGGGCGTGCAGGTCGTCGCGGAGCATCCCGTTCGAGCCGGGGATCGTCGGCAGGCCCTGGGCGCCCGAGCAGGTGGCGGGTCGCCTCCTTGCTGGCGAACCGCTCGAGGACCTGGGCGGGCGGGCCGATGAAGGTCAGGTCGTGGGCTCGGACGACCTCGGCGAAGCCCTCGTCCTCGGACAGGAAGCCGTAGCCCGGGTGGATCGCGTCGCAGCCGGTCACGATGGCTGCGCTGATCATGGCCGGAGCCGACAGGTAGCTCCGCTTGGCATCGGCCGGGCCGACGCAGATCGCCTCGTCGGCCAGCTGGACGGCCAGGCTCTCCCGATCGGCCTCGCTGTAGGCGACGACGGCCTCGACCCCGAGGGACCGGCAGGCGCGCAGGATCCGGACGGCGATCTCGCCCCGGTTGGCGATCAGGATCTTCGAGAACATCAGGCCTCCCGCCCGGTTCGATCGACGGGGGCCGTGATCAGCTCGATCCAGACGAGCTCCTGGCCGTACTCGACGGCGTCGCCCGCTTCGACCATCGCCGCCCCGACGATCCCGGCGACCGGCGCGACCACCTCCTGGGGGATGCCCAGCACGTCGACGCTGGCGATCCGATCGCCGGCCCGGACCCGCGAGCCCGAGGAGATCTCGGCCCGGGGATGGTAGACCCCGACCGCCGGCGAGGTGGCCGCGGTGCGGTAAGGATCGCCCGCCGGTTCGGCCGGCGGCCGGTGCCCGTCGGACCGCCCGGCATCAAGATGGCCGGGTTCGGCCGGGTGGCCCGCGGCCGGGCGGCTCGATCGGCCGCCGGAGGCTCGCCCGGTGCCCGGGGTCCCGTCGAGCGGACCCCGCAGCCGGATCTTCCAGTCGCCCTCGCTCACCTCGAGCTCGGCCAGGCCGGTCGCTCCAAGCTTCGCGATCAGGGCCGGCAACAGGTCATCGGCCAGGCCGAGGATCTGCCGGTGGTCGGCGAGCCGGGCGGCCTCCTTGCGGGGTGGCACGGATCAAACCTCCTCGCGAGCGGGCGGCTCGTCGGCTGAAGGGGCGGGGTCTGGAATCGGACCGGTCGGCGACCCGGCCGGCATTCGGCCGGAGCCGCCGAGGAGGTGGCGCAGGCGATCGGTCAGACCGGCCCGCTCGGGAACCGTTGGGGGCTCCAGGTCGAGGGTCGTGAACGCACCCAGCGCACGATAGCGCCGATAGCGGGCTTCGATCAGCTCATCGAGCGAGACCCGCTCGAGGGCCTCGAGGTGGCGGACGACGGCCGACTTGATCGTGGCGGCGGTCGCCTCATGGTCGAGGTGGGCGCCCCCGACCGGTTCTGGCAGGACCTCGTCGACGACGCCCAGCTCGAGCTGGTCGGCTGCGGTCATTCGCATCGCCAGGGCCGCGGCCGGGGCCTGGTCGGGGGTCCGCCACAGGATCGAGGCGCAACCCTCCGGGCTGATCACCGAGTAGACCGCGTTCTCCAGGGCCAGGACCACGTCGCCGACTGCCACCGCGATCGCCCCGCCGGAGCCGCCCTCACCGGTGATCACGGTCACGATTGGTGTCCGCAGGCGGGTCATCAGGGCGATCGAGCTGGCGATCGCCTCGGCGATTCCGCGTTCCTCGGATTCGGCCCCGGGATGGGCCCCGGGCACGTCGACGAAGGTCACGATCGGCAGGCCCAGCCGGGCGCCGAGCTCCATCACCCGGACGGCCTTGCGATAGCCCTCGGGATGGGGCATCCCGAAGTTGCGCCGGATGTTCTCGTCGGTCTCGGCGCCCTTCTGCTGGCCGACCACGACGACCCGCCGGCCATCGATCCGGGCCAGGCCGGCGACGATCGCCGGGTCGTCGCCGAAGTAGCGATCACCGTGCAGCTCGACGAACTCGTCCGCGATCAGGTTCACGATCTCGAGGGTCCGCGGCCGGCGCAGGTTGCGGGCGAGCTGGACCCGGGCCCAGACGGCGGCCGTCGGATCGAGCCGTTGCCTCGGCCGGCGGATCGGCCTCGGCCGTGGCCGTCTTGCGCCGGGTCCGGCCGGTCAGGCGCTCAACCACGGGCGGCCTCCTCCGGCTCGGGGATCACCCGCTCGGCCAGGGCGCTCAGGAACGACAGCGGCCGGAACGCCGGGATATTGCTCGCCTCGGCCGAACCGTCGACCTCGACCGGGGCGAGGAGGCCGACCAGCTGGGCGAGCTCATCGCGCAGGCCCGAGCGATGGACGACCCGGTCGACGAAGCCGTGCTGGAACAGGAACTCCGAGCGCTGAAAGCCCTCCGGCAGCTCGCCCTGGATCGTGCCTGCGCTGACCCGCGCCCCGGCGAACCCGATCAGGGCGTTCGGCTCGGCGAGGTTCACGTCGCCGAGGGCCGCGAACGAGGCGAACACCCCGCCGGTCGTCGGATCGCTCATGACCGAGATCAGCGGCAGGCCGGCGGCCCGCAGGCGCTCGGTGGCCGCGACCGTCTTGACCAGCTGCATCAGGGACAGCGTCCCCTCCTGCATCCGGGCGCCGCCCGAGGCGGCCACGATCACCAGGGGCAGGCGCCGGGCGAGGGCTGCCTCGGCCGAGCGGGTCACCTTCTCGCCGACCACGCTGCCCATCGAACCGCCCATGAACGAGAAGTCCATGACGCAGATCGCGATCTCGTGGCCGCCGATCCGGCCGGTTCCCCAGACCGCGGCATCGCGCATGCCCGTGCTCGACTGGGCCGCGGCCAGCCGGTCGGGATACGCCTTCAGGTCGACAAAGCCAAGCGGGTCGAGCGACTGGAGACCGGCATCGTGCTCCTCGAACGAGCCCGAGTCGAGGAGCAGCTCGAGGCGCGCCTCGGCCGACATCCGGAAATGGTGGCCGCAGTTCGAGCAGACCCGGAGGACCTTGTCGAGCTGCTTGTTGAAGAGCATCTCGTGGCATTGCGGGCACTGGGTCCACAGGTCGGGCGGGTAGGCGTCCCGCCGCTGGCGGAACGAGGGCAGCTTGATCGGCATCAGGCCAGGCCCGACTCGCGGGCGGCCTGGTCGTGGACCGTGCGGATCGCCCGGACCATCGGGTGGATCGGCCGGCTCAACCGCCAGGCGACGTAGGCCGCCCCGGCCAGCGACAGGGCGGCCGAGGTGATCGCCCCGCCGATCAGGTACGGCCGGGCCCGACCCGGCGGATCGTCGTCGCCCGGATCGGCCAGCTCGACCAGGTCACCGACGTGGTCCGCCCCGAGCCGACGGGGCGGGCCGGACCCGCCGCCAACGGCCGCCGGCAAGCGCCCGCCGGCGGCCTGGGCGGCCAGCAGGCGGCCGAGCCGCTCCTCGAAGCGGAACGAGGGATGGACCCGGACAAGCTCGGCCGAGAGCCGCTCGGAGATCGAGCGGAGCTCGAGATCGAGCTCCGGGTCGTAGGGCGCCGCGGCCGAACCGCGCTCCCGGGCATTCAGGATCGACTCGAGATAGCGATCGATCCGGAGCGCCTCGATCTCGGGCTCGGTGTCGCGGCCCGGCATCACCAGCGCCGACCGCCCAGGTCCCGGGCGACGGCCCGCAGCCCGCGGTGGATCAGGACCCGCACGGCCCCCTCCGAGCGCCCCAGGATGCCCGCGATCTCGGCCGTGGACATCTCCTCGACGAAGCGCAGGACGAGGGCATGGCGCCGGTCGGGGGGCAGGCGGCTGACCGCCTCCCAGGCCGCCCCGGCCTCGTGGCGGCGGCCGGCCTCTCCCTCGAGATCGAGGGGATCGGCCACGAGCGCGGCGACCTCGAGGGGCGCCGCCGGGTGACGGCGCTCGGAGCGGCGGGCGTTGGCCACGACGTTCCGGGCGATCTGGAAGAGCCAGACCCGGAAGGTCGAGGCGCCTTCGCCGTCGGCCGGCCGGGCGCGTTCGTCGAAGCGGGGCAGGGCGCTCAACGCCTGGAGGAACGTGCGCTCGGCGACATCCTCGGCGTCGGCGTGGTTGCCGAGCTCGTAGTAGGCGTAGCTGTACACCTGGGCGAGGTACTTCCGATACAGCGCGTCGAACGCCTCTGGGTCGAGGACGGCGGCCTCGACAAGGGCTCGATCGCGATCGAGGTGGATCAGGTGATGACCCAGACGACGATCCTCCTCCGCCGTCACCTTCCTGAACACCGGCCGGGCCACCGCGTTACACCCCGACCGGCAGGCGAAGGTGCTCGATCTCGCCGGTCAGGATCGTCCGCTCGCCGGCGGGCGCCGCGACGTCCTCGATGACGAGCCCACCCGAGCCCGTGTCGACCCCCAGGGCCCGGGTGTCGAGCGACGAGCCATCGGGCAGGTCGAGCCGGACGGGCCGGCCGCTGGTGAGCTGCCGGGAGGTCCAGTCGGCGACGTCGAAGTGGCCGGCGCGCAGGGCGATCGTGCGGGTCTCGACCCGGTCGATGAAGGCAGCGAAGAGATCCGCCAGGTCGACCGGACGGCCGTTCGAGGCGACTCGCAGGCTGGTCATCGAGCCGGCCAGCTCGGCCGGGAAGTCCTCGGCCAGCCAGTCGACGTTGATCCCCAGACCGATGATCGCCCGGGGATCGTCGCCGCCCAGGCCGGAGGTCTCGCCCAGGACGCCGCCGAGCTTGCGAACCAGGCCGTCCGCCTCGATCACGAGGTCGTTCGGCCACTTCAGCCGGACCGCTTGATCCTTCAGGCCGGCGACCTCCTCGGCGGCGTCGGCCATCGCCAGCGAAGTGATCGCAGCGAGGCGCCAGGTCCGATCCGGCTCGAGCCAGGTCGGACGAAAGCCGAGCGAACAGAGCAGGCCGGCCCCGGCCGGCGCCTGCCAGCGGCGGCCATCCCGGCCGCGCCCGGCCGTCTGCTCGTCGGCCACGGCCAGGCAGACCTCCGGGGTGCCGTCGTCGAGCCAGGCACGGACGACGTCGTTCGTCGAGCCGACCCTCGCCAGGCGCTCCTGGCGGCTGATGAACGGCAGGTCGCTCAAGCGGCGCCGGACGCCGGCTTGGCATCCCCGCCGGTGGCCCGGTCGGTCGCCGTGCCGGAGTCCGGGATCGCCTCCGGCCGCTCGAGGGCGAAGGCCGCGTGGAGCGCCCGGACGGCGGTCTCGACCTGGTCCTCGGCGATGATGCAGGTGATCCGGACCTCGCTCGTCGAGATCATCTCGATGTTGACCGAGGCGTCGGCCAGGGCCCCGAACATCCGGGCGGCATAGCCTGGGGCGTTGTGAATCCCGGCGCCCACGATCGAGACCTTGGCCACGGCCGAATCGGCGGTCATCTCGCGGAAGCCGAGCTCGCGGATGATCGGCTCGAGAATCCGCTTCGCCCGGGCCAGCTCGACCTCGGCAATCGTGAAGCTCATGTCCGTCGCCCCGCCGTGGCCGACGTTCTGGACGATCATGTCGACGTTGATCCCGGCGTCCGCCAGCGGGCTGAAGATCCGATGGGCGACGCCCGGCTGATCAGGCACCGCCACCAGGGTGATCTTGGCCACGTTCCGGTCGTGGGCCAGGCCCCGAACCTTGTTGCGCTGCTCCACGTAGGGATCCTCCTTGATCAGGGTACCCGGCGCGTCCTCGAACGAGCTGAGGACCTCGATGACGACGTCGTTCACCCAGCCCAGCTCGACCGCCCGGACCTGCATCACCTGGGCGCCCTGGTGGGCCAGCTCGAGCATCTCCTCGTAGCCGATCAGGGCAGCTGCCGGGCGTGCGGCACGATTCGGGGATCGGCCGTGAAGATCCCGCGCACATCGGTGAAGACCTGGCAGCGCTGGGCGCCGAGCCGGGCGGCCAGGGCGACGGCCGTCGTGTCGGATCCGCCTCGGCCCAGGGTGGTCGTCTCGGCCCGGAGTGGATCGGCCTGGCTGACGCCCTGGAAGCCGGCCACGATCACGACCTTGCCATCGGCCAGCTCCTGGCGGACCCGGGCCGGGTCGACGTTGGCGATCCGGGCCCGGCCGTGACGGCCATCGGTCGTGATCCCGGCCTGGGCCCCGGTCAGGCTGATCGCCGGGACGCCGAGCGCGTGGAGGGCCATCGAGACGAGGGTCGCGCTCTGGTGCTCGCCCGTCGCGAGGAGCATGTCCAGCTCGCGCGAATCGGGGTCCTCCGTGATCGCCGCAGCCAGGGCCAGGAGCTCGTCGGTGGTGTCACCCATGGCCGAGACGACCACCACGAGGTCCGCCCCGGCCGAGCGTTCACGGGCGATTCGCCGGGCCACCCGCCGGATCCGATCGGCATTGCCGACCGAGGAGCCGCCGAACTTCTGGACGACGAGCGGGCGCCCGGGCGGGTCGGCGGGCGCGGCCGTGGGCTGGGCGTCGCGCGACGAGGCGGTTGCGCTCATTCGGCCGATTCTAGCAGCGGCCCGGAGCGTGACCCGGGCCGATCCCGGGAAGACCCCGGGCCGAGACTTCGCGCTACGCTGGCCGGGTCCACCAAAGGAGACGCATTCGATGTGCTTCGATCTCGACAGCCAGCCCCCGATCGATCCGATCGCCGGCGGCGCTCTCGGCCACGAGGAGCTCTTCCTCGAGGCGGCCGACGGCAATCGGTTCGCCGCGTTCCGGGCCCGGGCCGCCGAGCCGACCGGGGCCGGGATCGTGATCCTGCCCGACGTGCGCGGCCTCTACTCGTTCTACGAGGAGCTCGCCCTGCGCTTCGCCGAGGCCGGCATCGATGCCCTGGCGTTCGACTACTTCGGGCGGACCGCCGGTGCCTCGACCCGGGACGCCGAGTTCTCGTACATGGAACACGTCCAGCAGACCCGGCTGGTTGACCTGCGGGCCGACGTGAGCGCGGCCGCCGCCGAGCTGCGGCGGGACGACCGGGTCCGGGCGCTGTTCACGGTCGGCTTCTGCTTTGGTGGCCGGCTGGCCTACATGTCGACGACGTTCGGCTTGGACCTGGCCGGTTCGATCGCGTTCTATGGCCGACCGTTGGGCTGACCAGCCCGGCTACCCGGCCCCGGTCTCGGTCGCGCCGGCGATGGCCAACCCGGTCCTCGGCCTGTTCGGCGGCGCCGACCAGGCGATCCCGCCGGAGGCGATCGCCGAGCTCGAAGCGGCCCTGACCGCCGGCAAGGTCGAGCACGAACTGATCACGTATCCGGATGCGCCCCACAGCTTCTTCGATCGCAAGGCGGCCGACTTCGCCGAGGCCGCCAGCGATTCGTGGCAGCGCACCCTGGCCTTCATCGCCGCGAAGACACCCGCCCGCCCGGCCTGATCCCGGCGCCCGGGCTTCGTTGCAGCCACAGCCGCAGCCGGGGCGATCGCCCGGCACGTCCTGGTCGTCGCGGCCGTACGAGTCAGCGGCCGACCTGCGCCTGATTCAGGCCCTGGCCTCGACGTGTCTCGTGGCCGACTGGCCGGCGCCCGTGGTCCATCCGGGCGACCTCGACTGGTGGGCCCGTGACGCCGTCCCCGGCGAGATCCAGCTCAGCGAGCGGGTCCGGCTCTGGTTCGAGGCGAGGCCGACGCATCCGATCTCGTCGGGTGGGGCTGGATCGACGCGCATGGCGCGCTCATTGCCCTGATCCGGCCGGACCTGCGTCGGGGCGGGCTGGTCGGGGCGATCGTCGATTGGGCCGCCGAGCGGGTCGCTTCGCCTGCCGGAAGCGACGAGCCGGGCAGGCCGGTCGAAGTCGAGGTCCCGGATTCCCAGGCGGAGACGATCGGCGAGCTCGCCCGGCTTGGCTTCGGAGCCGTCCCCGGCGCCTCGCTCGTGACATTTACCCGGCCCTTCGATGGCTGGCGGATCGAGCCGGCCTCGCTTGAACGAGGCTTCACGATCCGTGGCCTCGGGTCCGCCGACGTCGCGTCCCGGGTGGCCTGCGGCCGGCGCGCATTTCCGCGCTCGCGGATGACCGAGGAACGCTACGAAGTCGCTCGCCGGGCGACCCTCTACCGGCCGGCCCTCGACCAGCTCGTCATTGCGCCCGATGGCAGCGTGGCCGCCTTTGCCCTGGGCTGGCTCGACCCGGTGAGCCTCGTCCTGGAGCTCGAGCCGGTGGGGGTCGACCCCGCCTGGCAGGGGCGGGGTCTCGGCCGGGCGATCTGCCTGGCCACGATCCGGGCGGGGATTCAGCTTGGCGCGACCCGCGGCCTGATCGATGCGGATGAGGACAACCCGGGCGCGATGGGCCTGTACGCCAGCCTCGGCTACGAGGTCACCGGCCGATTCCAGAGGTTCCGCCGGGCGGCAGCCAGCCCGGCGTAGGCGCGAGGCCGATCCTCAGGCGTGGCCTCGAACGTGGGCTCCGGCATTGCGCGGTGCGGCAATTGCCACCCGGCCGGGCAGGTCGAGGTCGGCCGCCACGGCGCTGAAGGCACCCTCGATCCGGCTCAGCGTGGCCAGCCCATTGGCGAAGGCGATGACGGCCGAGCCGGCCCCCGACAGGCAGGCCCCGATCGCACCGGCCTCGCGGGCCGCCTCGATCAAGGCCGGGAACTGGGGATAGACGGCCGCCCGGTACTTCTCATGGATCAGGTCCCGGGTCAGGGCCCCGAGGTAGTCATATGAGCCGGAGGCGATCCCGGCCACCCCGATCGCGACCCGGCCAAGGTTCGCGACGACGTCCTCCATCGGCAGGCTCGGCGGGAGGACCTCGCGCATGTCGGCCGTGGACAGGCGCAGATCCGGGATGTACAGGACGACCTTCAGGTCGCGCGGCACGTTGAACCGGAGGGCGCTCGGCGGGTCAGCCGATGCGTCGACGACGACGAAGCCGCCCAGGAGAGCGGCCGCGGCGTTGTCGGGATGGCCTTCGATCTCGTTGGCGAGGCGCAGGAGCTCGGCCGACGTGAGCGGACCGCCGAGCAGGCTGTTGCCGGCCAGCAGGCCGCCGACCGTGGCTGCCGCCGACGATCCGAGGCCGCGGGTCAGGGGGATCTTGTTCTTCATCGAGACGCGCCAGCCGATCTGGCCGGGGAGCTCGCCCCGGACGGCGATGAGGGCGGCCTCGAGCCCGCGCACGAACCGGTTCTGGCCGTCGTCGGGCAGCTCGTTCGCCCCCTCGCCCTCGACCTCCAGCTCGATCGCGCCGCGGCTCCAGCCGCGGACCTCGAGATCGATCCGGTTGACGATGTCGAGGGCCAGGCCGACGCAGTCGTAGCCCGCCCCGAGATTGGCCGACGAGGCGGGCACGTCCACCGTGACCCGCCGCCCGTCGAGCTCCGCCAGCCAGTTCGTCACCATCGCCTCACTGTCGCCTCATCGTCGTGGTTTCCGACCGTCCCAACCGCGGCCTCGCAGTTGGACGGGCCCATCATCGCGATCGAGCGGCTGGATCACACCCTTACCATCGGAGGGCCTTGATCACCTCGCCGGCGCTCGGCCCGGCCTCGATCATGCCGGTCACGCTCGCTTCGGCGGTTTTCGGGTCCTTCAGGCCGGAACCGGTCAGGACGCACACGATCGTGGCCGATCCGTTCGAGGCGGCCCTCGGCGGCCAGGCGGGTGATCCCGGCCAGGCCGGCCGCCGACGAAGGCTCGCAGAAGATCCCCTCGGCCGTCGAAAGCTCGCGCCAGGCAGCCAGGATCTGGTCATCGCTGACCAATTCGATCAGGCCGCCCGAGTCGTCCCGGGCGCTCGTCGCCTTGGTCCAGCTGGCCGGATCGCCGATCCGGATCGCGGTCGCGATCGTCTCCGGGGCATCGACCCGGTGGCCGAGCACGATCGGAGCCGCGCCTGCGGCCTGGAAGCCGAACATCCGGGGCACGTTCGTCGTCCGGCCGGCCGTCCGATAGTCGCAGAACCCGGCCCAGTAGGCGCTGATGTTGCCGGCGTTGCCGACCGGGATGGCCAGGATGTCGGGGGCCGTCCCGAGGTCGTCGCAGACCTCGAAGGCGCCGGTCTTCTGGCCGTCGAGACGGAACGGGTTGACCGAGTTGACCAGGGTGACCGGATGGTCCGTTGACTCGGCCAGCTCGCGGACGATCCGGAGGGCCTGGTCGAAGTTGCCCTCGATCGCCACGACCCGCGCCCCGGCGACCTGGGCCTGGAGCAGCTTGCCGGCGGCGATCTGGCCGCGAGGCAGGACGACCACGACCTCCACTCCAGCGGCGGCCCCGTAGGCCGCGGCCGAGGCCGAGGTGTTGCCGGTCGAGGCACAGATCAGGGCCGTCGCACCGGCCTCGATCGCCTTGGACACGGCCACGACCATGCCCCGGTCCTTGAAGCTGCCGGTCGGGTTCTGGCCCTCGACCTTGGCGTACAGGCTGTCGAGACCGAGGCGCTGCCGATCCGGTCCAGCCGGACGAGCGGGGTGAAGCCCTCGCCGAGGGTCAGGGCCGGGGTCGCCTCGCTGATCGGCAGGAACGCCCGGTAGCGCTCGGTCAGCCGGGGGCGAGCCCGGCCGGAGGTCCCGGCGGGCTCGGCGGTCGTCCCCGTGGGCCGGTCCGGCAGGCTCATTGGTCGTCCTCGATCGGATAGAGCGTCGCGTCGATCCCGATCGCGGCGAGCCCGGCCCGCAGCTCGTCGAGCGACTGCGCCGTCGTGACGAAGCCGTCTCCGGCGGCCGCCGCGAGGTCGACCTGGTCGCGGACGAGCTGCTCGGGCAGGACCGACTGGAAGAACCAGCGCCGCGGCAGCGCCGGGTCCGGTCGGCCGCGGCGACAGCAGCGCTCGCTCGCCGGGGCGAGGCCGGCCCAGGTGCTGCCGGCGCCCCGGGCGAGCGCGATCAGGTCGCCCAGGACGGCGCTGCCGGTCGATCCCCCGCCGGCGCCGGGACCGGCCAGCTCGAGCCGCCCGAGCGGGGTCGCATCGATCTCGATCCGGTTGAGCACTCCGCCCGTCCGGCCGAAGCCCGAGTCGGCGGGCACGGCGACGACCTGGACGCGAGCTTCGACCTCGATCCTGTCCTCGCCCTCCTCACTCGTTCGGCGGGCGTCGGCGATCAGCTTCAGGCGCAGGCCGTGGACCGCGGCGGCGGCCACCTCCTCGGCCCTGACTCCGGTGATCCCCGGCCGCCCCAGGCCGAGGGCGGTGGCCGGCCGGCGTTCGATCGAGGCCGGGTCGAGCCAGACCCCGAAGGCGAGCCTGGCCAGGACGACCAGCTTGTTGAGGGCATCGTCGCCGTCGACATCGCCGGCCGGATCGGCCTCGGCATAGCCGGCGTGCTGGGCCTCGGCCAGGACGGCGTCGTAGGCTCGTCCGCGCTCGGCCATCGCGCTCAGGATGAAGTTCGTCGTGCCGTTCACGATCCCCCGGACACGCCCGATCCGGTTGGCGGCGAGGTCGGCGCCGAGCGGTCCGAGGATCGGAATCCCGGCCCCGACTGCCGCCTCGAAGCGGAGCGGGCGTGCCGGTCGACCGGGCAAGCGCCTCGAGCTCCGGCCCGTGATGGGCAAGGACGTGCTTGTTGGCCGTGACGACGGGCTTGCCCGCCGCAAGGGCCGCGGCGATCAGCGTCCGGGCCGGCTCGCCGCCGCCGATCAGCTCGACCACGACGTCGACCTCGGGAGACGCGACGAGATGGGCCGGAGCGTCGGTCAGGAGATCCTCGGGAATCCCGGTGGCAGCGGCCCTGGCCGTGTCGCGGACCGCGACCCGGGCGAGGACGATCCGGGCGCCGTCAAATGGGGCGAGGCGCTCCGGCTCGTCGCGGAGCGCCCGGGCGACCGCGCCGCCGACGGTTCCGGCACCCAGCAGCCCGACGCGCAGCGGCGGATGGGGCGATGACGCGGGCATGGGCCGAATGGTAGCCGAGGTCCGGACGCTCTCGAGCGGGCCCGAAGCCGCTCGCGACGAGGCGCGGAACCGGGCGGGCGGCCGCTACACTCGCGCCAATGGCCCTTGAGCTCGTTCCTGCCCCTGCCCTGCTCCCGATCGAGGAGGAGCGGCCCCGGATCTTCAGCGGGATCCAGCCATCCGGGATCGTCCATCTCGGCAACGACCTCGGCGCCGTGCGCAACTACGTCCGGCTCCAGTACGACTACGAGGCGATCTACTGCATCGTCGATTACCACGCCCTGACGACGACCCACGACGGGTCGCTCCTGCGCGAGCGGACCCGCGAGATGGCCGCCTCGCTCCTGGCCCTCGGCCTCGACCCCGACCGGTGCACCCTGTTCGTCCAGAGCGACCGGCCCGAGCACGCCGAGCTGGCCTGGCTGCTGGCGACCGTCACCCCGGTCAGCTGGCTCGAGCGGACGCCGACCTACAAGGAGAAGAAGGCCAATCAGCCCGATGACGTCAACCATGGGCTGCTGACCTACCCGGTCCTGCAGGCCGCCGACATCGTCATCTACAAGGCCAACCAGGTCCCCGTCGGGCGCGACCAGGCGGCCCACCTCGAGCTCAGCCGGGAGATCGTCCGGGCCTTCAACGGCCGGTACGGCGAGACGTTCCCCGAGCCGCAGGCCGTGTTCACCGAGGCTCCGGTCGTGCTCGGCACCGACGGGGTCAAGAAGATGAGCAAGTCGATCGGCAACACGATCGACATCTTTGCCCCACCCGAGGTGATCCGGAAACAGGTCATGTCGATGGTGACCGACACGAAGCGGATCCTGCGAACCGACCCGGGCCGGCCGTCGGTCTGCAACGTCTGCCAGCTGCAGCGCCATTTCGGCCCCGACTACGAGGAGATCTGGGAGGGCGAGCGCACGGCCCGGACCGGCTGCGTCGATACGAAGCGGCTGCTGGCCGACCGGATCATCGAGCACTATGCCCCGGCCCGCGAGCGCTACCTCGAGCTGATCGCCGAGCCGGACGAGGTCGACGAGGTCCTGGCCGCGGGAGCGGCCCGGCTCGAGCCGATGGCCAAGGCGACGCTGGCCGAAGTCCATGCGAAGATGGGCCTCCGCTGAGGATCAGCCGATGACCGATCCCGATCGGCAGGAACCGAACGCCCCGGCCGGCGAGGAACGCCCGGCCCGGACCGACGAAGCTCGTACCGAGCTGGTCGGCGACGATCTCATCGTCGCTGCGGCGGGACTGTCCGCCGGGCCGACCCCCAGCTCAATGGGCGAGGTCTCCCGGATCCTCGGCCGCGATCCGCGCTGGTTTGCCGCCCTCCTGATCAGCGTCACGATCATCGCCGTCTTCGCCGCAATCTCGGTCGTCGGCGCGGCGATCTTCGCCTTCGGCGACACGATCCTGATCTTCTTCCTGGCCTGGCTGATCGCGTTCATCGTGACCCCCTTCGCGTCCGGCCTGAAGCACCTCGTCCGGCCCCTGCCCCAGGCCGCGGCGGTCCTGATCGTGTACCTCGTGGCGATCGTGGCCCTCGTCCTGGCGATCCTGGTCGTGGCCGCGAACCTGGCCACCTCGATCAGCCAGTTCGTCCAGTCGATCCCGACGATCGAAGCGAACCTCGGCCAGTACCTCGCGCCGTGGCAGGAACGACTGAACGCGCTCGGCCTGTCGGTCGACCTGACGGCCCTGGTCCACTCCGTCCTGGACAACCTCCAGACCGGCGCGGTCGACGTCGTCGGACCCATTCAGCAGGTCGCCGTGGCCAGCATCAGCGTGATCGGATCGGTCCTGATCATCTCGATCCTGTCGATCTACATCGCGATCGACCGCAAGCGGATCCTGGCCTTCCTGTTCCGGCTCACCCCGAGTGCCTACCGGACCGAGGCGGAGCTCCTCCGGGTCAGCGTCAACCGCTCGTTCGGCGGCTTCCTGCGGGGCCAGGTGATCATGGGCGCGGTCTACGGCCTGATCGTCGCCCTGATCTCGGTCATCTTCGGGCTCAAGCTCGTCCCGATCACGGCGACGACCTCCGGGGTCCTGATGGCGATCCCGTTCTTCGGCCCGTTCGTGGCCTGGATCCCGCCCGTCCTCGATGCCCTGATCTTCAACCCGGACGTCGTCCTGCCCGTGCTGATCCTGTCGGCGATCGGCTGGTTCGTCGTGATGAACATCCTCCAGCCCCGGCTGATGGCCGGGGCGGTCGGGCTCCATCCGATCGTCGTCCTCGCCTCGGTGATCATCGGCGGCAAGATCGCCGGGGTGGCCGGGGCGATCTTCGGGATCCCGATCGCCGCGATCGTGACCGCCTTCTTCTGGCACTACCTCGAGGAGCAAACCGGCGAGACGATCGCCCAGCGGGCCGCCCGGCGGGTCGAGCGGCGCGAGGGCCGGCGGATCCGGGTGCCCAAGGAGCCCAGGCCCGGGATCGACCCCGAGGTCGAGGACGAGCTCGAGGACGGGGGCCTCAGCGCCGGCGCTTCCTCCAGTCGCTGACGATCTCGCGGGCCGCGTTCTGGCCCGGAATGCCGGTGATCCCGCCGCCCGGATGGGCGCCCGACCCGGCCAGGTAGAGGCCCTCGACCGGCAGGCGATAGCGGGCGCTGCCCAGGAGCGGCCGCCAGGCGAAGAAGCTCTCGAGGCTCGGCTCGGCGTGGTACGGATGGCCGCCGGTCAGGCCGTACGTCCTGCTCGAGATCGAGCGGGCTGAGGACCTGCCGGCCGACGACGAGCTTGGCGATTCCGGGGGCGTAGGCCTCGAGGGTCGCCAGGGCGATCTCGCCGATCTCCTCGCGTCGGGCCGGCCAGGTGCCCTCGCGGAGGGCGTACGGGGCGTACTGGAAATGCACGCTCATGACGTGCTGGGCCGCTCGCCGGGTGCTCGCCCCGGCCCGGACGCCACGCCCGGCGGCCGACGGCGGATCGAGCAGGCCTGGATCGATCAGCGACGGGATCGTCACCTCGAGGAAGGGCGCCGGGCTGATCTGGCCGTACTTCGAGGCGTCGAAGGCATGCTCGATGTAGTCGATCCCCGGGGCGATCACGATCCGGCCCCGCAGCAGGTGCTCGGCCTCGGCCCCGGTTCCGGCCGCGCTGAAGGCCGGCAGGCCGGCCAGGACGAGGTTGACCTTGGCGACCGTGCCCGGCGTGCGGATGTTGGCCGCCCGCCAGCGCAGGCTCGGTCCGATCACGACCGGGTCGACGAGCTCGGTCAGGACCTGCTTCGGGTCGATTGCCGGCGACGACGATCCGGGCGGCGATCTCCTCGCCCGAGGCGAGCACGACGCCGGTCGCCCGACCTTCGCTCGTCGTCACCTTGGCTGACCCGGGCGTTCGTCCGGATCTCGCCCCCGGCCGCCGCCAGGGCCGTCGCCAGGGCCGTCGAGAGAGCTCCGGGTCCGCCTCGGGCGAAGACCGCCTGGCCGGCCGCTCCCCCGTCGTTGCCGGCCGAATTGGCCAGGAAGACGGCGGTCGTGCCGGCCGACCAGGGCCCCATCGCGGTGTTCTGGACGGCGCGCGCGGCGAAGATCGCCCGGAGGGCGTCGGTCTCGAACGACTCGGCCACGAAGTCGGCAATGGCCATCGGCAGGATCCGCAGGACCGCCTGGGAATCGTGCTTGCCGAGGCCGCGGAACGAGCGGCCGAGGCGCAGGCCGTTCAGGGCATCGCCGAGCGAGGGGGCCTTGAGGTCCGGCGGCGCGGCGTTGGCCAGGCCGGCCAGGAACCGGCCCAGGCTGCGGACGAGACGATCGAAGTCGGGATAGCTCGCGGCGTCGCGGCCGGACCGGGCGCGGAGGGCCTCGGCGGTCCGGGCGGGGTCGTCATAGAGGGTGATCGCCGAGCCGTCGGGCGCCGGGGCGAAGACGCGCACGTCCGGGGCGACGAAGGACAGCCCATGCGAGCGCAGGGCGAGGTCGCGCACGATCGAGGGCTTGAACCGGCCGACGGTATGGGCCACGGCCGGGATCCGCACGCCGGGCCGCAGCTCGGCCGTGTCGGCGATGCCGCCGACCCGGTCGCGGGCCTCCAGGACGAGGACCGACAGGCCGGCCCGGGCGAGGTAGGCGGCGGCAACCAGGCCGTTGTGGCCGGCCCCGATCACGACCGCGTCCCAGGTCTTCGCGCCGGTCGCCTTCTGGATGCGCCATCTTCTTCCCGGTCGTCTCCTCGCCGACCATCGTCAGGCCACCTTCCGGCCGGCTGCCCGGAGGACTTCCATCGCCGCGATCCGGCCGTTCGCGCCCATGATCCCGCCGCCCGGGTGGGTCGCCGAGCCGCACAGCCAGAGGTCCTTGACCGGCGTCCGGAACCGGGCGTAGCCGGGCGTCGGGCGATTGAAGAAGAGCTGCTCGAGGCTCAGCTCGCCCTGGAAGATGTTGCCTTCGGTCAGGCCGAAGCGGCGCTCGATGTCGAGCGGGGTCAGGACCTGGCGGTGGAGGATGATCTCGCGGATGTTCGGGGCGACCTCGGCGATCCGGTCGATCACCGCATCGCCGAACGCCTCCCGGTTGTCGTCCCACGAGCCGAGGCTCGGATCCAGGTGGTACGGCGCGTACTGGACGAAGCAGCTGATCACGTGCTTGCCGGGCGGGGCCATCGACGGGTCGACCAGGGTCGGGATGATCATGTCGATGTACGGTCGGCGGCTCCAGCGGCCGTACTTCGCGTCGTCGTAGGCGCGCTCCATGTCGTCGAGCGAGGCGCTGTAGCTGATCGCCCCGCGGAGGTGCTCGCCCTCGCCCGGCAGGCAGCTGAAGTCGGGCAGGCGGTCCACCGCCAGGTTGACCTTGCCCGAGGAGCCCCGGAACTTGAACCGACGAATCCCCTCCTCGAACTCCGGCTCAAGGCTGCCCGGCTCGAGGAGGCCGAGGTAGGTCAGTCGGGCGTCGACCGAGGACAGGACGTGCCGGGCGAGGACCTCCTCGCCCGATTCGAGGGCGACCCCGGCGGCCCGGCCGCCCTTCACGATGATCCGGGAGACCGGGGCCTCGAGCCGGATCTCGGCGCCCTGGGCCCGGGCCGCGCTGGCGATCGCGTTCGAGACGCCGCCGGTCCCGCCGCGCGGAATGCCCCAGGCCCGGAACGCCCCGTCGATCTCGCCCATGTAGTGGTGGAGCAGGACGTAGGCCGTGCCCGGCGAATGAACGCCCTGGAACGTGCCGATGATCCCCGACGCCGACATCGTCGCCTTGAGCGGCTGGGTCTCGAACCACTGGCCGAGGAAGTCGGCCGCACTCATCGTCATCAGCTGGACGAAGACGGCCTGCTGCTTCTCGGGCAGCTTCTGGAACGAACGCAGCAGGCCTGCCAGCGGGCTGAATTGGCGGGGATCGAAGCCGGTCGGGTCGGGCGGCACGATCGACAGGATCGGCTTGATGAAGCGGGCCATCTCGACCATCAGCTGGCCGTATTCCTCGTACGCCTCGGCGTCGAGCTTCGACCAGCGGCGCAGCTCGCGGACCGTCCGGCCGTGGTCGTTCACCCGCCAGAGGTAGTCGTTCTCGAGCGGGGTGAAGGTGCCGTCCAGGGGCAGGATGTCGAGGCCGTGGGCAGGCAGGTTCAGCTCGCGGATGATCTCGGGGCGGAGCAGGCTGACGACGTACGAGGCGACCGAGAAGCGGAAGCCCGGGAAGATCTCCTCGGTCACCGCCGCCCCACCGAGCAGCTCGCGCTTCTCGAGGACGACCGTGCGCAGGCCCGCCCGGGCGAGGTACGCGGCACTCACCAGGCCGTTATGGCCGCCCCCGATGATCAGCGCGTCATACGTCTGGGCCACGAAACCTCCGTTGAAACACAGCCGGTGGCGCGGCAATCCGGGACAGCGAGCCGGCGAGAGCGACCCGGCCGGCACCGTCGGCTCTATGCAGGCTGAATGGGATCGATGCAGTTTAGCCGTCCGGAACGGCCTCGGCGGGCCGGCGGAGGCGGGATTCGTCCCGGCTCCAACCGGCCCTCGTCGCGGACGAGACGGGCCGCTGATCCAGCCTGCATCCGAACCCTGCATACTTGGGGCGAGAGCGACGGAGGACACAGCTTGAGCGTCGGGACGGCCTTCCATCCGCGGACCGAGCCCTTCAACCGGAAGATGCAGTGGCGCGAGTGGTCGGGCTATTTCGCGGCTAGCGTCTACGCCGACTTCCACGACATCGAGTACAACGCGATCCGCGAGCAGGCCGCGCTGATCGACGTCTCGCCGCTCTACAAGTACGAGCTGCGCGGCCGCGATGCGGAGCGACTCGTCGATCGGGTGATCACCCGTGACGCGACGAAGCTCAAGGTCGGGCAGGTCTACTACACGCCCTGGTGCGACGAGGATGGCAAGGTCGTCGACGACGGCACGATCCATCGCCTGGCCGCCGACCACTTCCGCTGGACCGCGGCCGACCCCCAGTACCGCTGGCTCAGCCTGAACGCGGCCGGCCTCGATGTCGAGATCGAGGACACGACCGAAACGACCGCAGCCCTGGCGATCCAGGGCCCCCTCAGCCGGGCCGTCCTCGAGGCGGCCACGGGCGACAGCCTGGCCGACCTGGGCTACTTCCGCCGCCGGACCGCGACGATCGCCGGGATCCCGATCGACATCAGCCGGACCGGCTACACCGGCGACCGGGGCTACGAGCTGTGGGTCGCGGCCGAGCAGGCCGTTGCACTGTGGGACGCCGTCTTCAGCGCCGGGCGGCCGTACGGAATCCGGCCCGCCGGGATGATCGCCCTCGATGTCGTCCGGCTCGAGGCCGGCTTGATCCTGCTCGAGGTCGACTACACCAGCGCCCGTCATGCGATGAACTCCGAGCAGGCCTACTCACCCGCCGAGATCGGCCTGGGCAAGCTGGTCGACTTCGACAAGGGCGATTTCGTCGGGCGCCGGGCCCTCCTGGCCGAGCGCCGAGCTGGTGGCCCGCGGCGGCGGCTGGTCGGGCTCGAGATCGACTGGCCGGACATCGACGCGATGTACAACGCCCAGGGCCTGCCACCGAGCGCACCGGCCGTCGTCGATCGCTCGGCCCTGCCGCTGTACGACGCGGGCGGCCACCAGGTCGGCCGGATCACGAGCCACGGCTGGAGCCCGATCCTCAAGAAGCCGATCGCCCTTGGGTCCGTTCCGCCCGCCTACGAGCGACCGGGCACCCATCTCCGGGCCGAGTGGACGGTCGAGGCGCGCCGGGGCAAGGTCGGGGCGACGGTTGTCCAGCTGCCCTTCCTGGACCTGGCCCGCAAGCGGGAGTAACGCCCCTCGTCCCCCGGCGCTCGCCGGGTGACGCTCCCCCGCTTCTTCCGGGTCCGGAGCGCACGACAAGGCCCGGACTGGACTACCATCGCCCGACAACTGAATAGGTCCGTTCGACCAAGGGAAGCCGGTGTGAATCCGGCGCTGTCGCGCAACTGTCAACGGGGAACGGCCGGCCACGATGCCACTGGGCGCGAGCCCGGGAAGGCGGCCGGACGTGCTGATCCGTGAGCCAGGAGACCTGCTCGGACGGGTTGTCATCCCACCCGCGCAGATCGGTAGATGAACCTCTGACGGCAGGTTTCGCGGTGTGGGCCGTTCGCCGTCGGAGGAACCACCGTGGAACGATTCCGGTGGGCCAGCGCGATACTGGCCACAGGGCTCCTGCTCATCATCGTCCCCGTCACCTCAGCGGCAAGCCCGCACGCCCCCAGTCCGGCTGCCTCGGCCACCTGTGCCCTGCGCTACCTCGCCGGCCAGCAAGGGGCTGATGGCTCGGTCGGTGGCCAGGCGGGCGTCAGCGCCGATTACGTCTTCGGCGCGGCAGCCGCCGGATTCGACCCGACAAAGCTCAAGGCATCGAGCGGCAAGACCGTCTACGACTACCTCGAGGCGGGCATCGGCGGCTCGCTGGGCAACGCGGCGCTCGTCGCCAAGGAGGCGCTCGCGGCGATCGACGGCAAGCTCGATCCGACCGCCTTCGGCTCGAGCGACCTGCTGACCGCCCTCGACGCGACGTACGACTCGACGACCCACGCCTATGGCGACGCGGAGACGTACACCCAGTCTCTGGCGATCCTGGCCCTGACCGCGGCCGCGAACGGGGCCCATCCCCTGCCGGCCGCCGCCGTCACCGAGCTGATCTCGGTCCAGGACACGGACGGTTCGTGGGACTTCCAGGGGGTCAAGGACGCAGCCGGCGGCGGCGACACGAACTCGACCTCGGTCGCGATCCAGGCCCTGATCGCCGCCGGCAAGCCGGCCTCGGATCCGTCGATCACGAAGGGCCTCGCCTACCTCGGCGGCTCAGCAGTTGAGCGACGGCGGCTTTCCCTACAGCGACGCGTTCGGGCCGCCCGCCAGCGATCCGGATTCGGACGCCGTCGTGATCCAGGGCCTCGTGGCGGCCGCCGAGAATCCCTCCGGACCGGCCTGGACGAAGAGCGGCAACACCGCCCTGACGAATGCCCTCACCTTCCAGGACTCCAAGAACGGTGGGTTCACCTTCCCGGGCAATTCGGGTCCTGACGCGTTCACGACCAGCCAGGTCCCGGCCGGCCTCGTCCAGGTCCCCTTCCCAGGCAGCACGTCGTGGACCGCCGGCGCCACCCTGCCGCCCGGGCTCTGCAAGGCGGCAGCCCCCTCGCCGAAGCCGTCGGGCGGGACCGGCCCGGTCGCCACGCCGCCGGCGACATCGTCGATCGGCGCCACCGCCAATGACCGGGACGGTGGCCGGCTGCCGGTCGTCATCGGCCTGACGACCCTCGCCGCCTTGATCGTCGGCAGCCGGGCATGGGCACGGCGGCCGTCACGCTGATCCTCCGGCGCCTGGTCCTGGCGGCGGTCATCGCCGCTGCCGGCCAGGTCCCATTCGTCGCGCTCGCCTCGTCGCAGCCGGCCGCCTGTGACGCGGCGAGCGGACCGCATCACGTCGCCCTCGTCGTCCAGCACGGCGATGGTTCGACCAGGGTGGAATGCGTCGCATTCGGGGGCGCGAGCCTGACCGGCGAGCAGGTCCTGGCAAACTCCGGGATCGAATACGAGACGGTCTCCTTCGGCGGCCTGAGCAAGGCCGTCTGCCAGGTCGACGGCGAACCGAGCTCATTCCCGCCCGAGTGCTGGACCGGCCAGAGCGACTTCTGGGCCCTGTTCGTGGCCCGAGCCGGGGGCCTCTGGGCGGCGGCCAGTGTCGGGGTCTCGTCGCTCGTCCTGCACGACGGTGACAGCGAGGGCTTGCGCTACGAACCGCAGGCCCAGCCCGTGGCGCCCACGATCTATGGCCATTGCCCGGCAGCCACGCCCACCCCGAAGCCGACAGCGAAGCCCACACCCAAGCCGACTCCGACATCGAAGCCCACCCAGGCAGCCGCGCCGAGCGCGGCCGCGAGCGGACCCCGCAGCACAGCTCCCACGCCCGGCGCCACCGAACCGAGCGAGGCCACCGGCTCGGCCGTCCCGGGCAGCCCCTCGGCGACCGCACGCGGCCAGCCCGAGCGGGCTCGTCGAGGTGGCCGCCGGCTCGCCGGATCCTCGGGCGGGGCGCTGGTCATGACGCCAGTGAGCGGCTCCGATGACCCCCCCCGGGCGCCCCGATTGCCCTCCTGCTCGGCCTGGCAGTGATCACCCTCCTGGCCGTCCTCGGGATCGCTCGAGCCCGGACGGCCCGGCCGGGTCCACCGCCATGAACGCCCGAGCGCTGATCGTCTGGTCGCTGGCCGGCCTCGTCGTCGCCCTGTCAACCTCGAACCCGATCTATCGGGCGATCATCGGCCTGATCGCCCTGAACGTCCTCCTCGGATGGCGACGGCCGGACCAGGATCTCGGCTTCCTGTTCCGCCTGATCGGGTTCACGATGGCCGGGGCAGTCATCCTGAACGTCGTGGCCGGCCATGTCGGCGAGACGGTCCTGTTTGCGCTGCCGGACGGCTGGCCGATCATCGGTGGCCCGTGGACGCTCGAGTCGCTCGTGTACGGCCTGAATGCGGCCCTCGGATTGGCCGCGGCGATCCTGGTCGTTGCACCGCTCTCATACGTGGTCGAGCCGCACGAGCTGGTCGATGCCCTGCCCCACCCGGCCGAGCGAGCCGGGATCGTCGTCGCCGCCTCGCTCAACCTCGTGCCCGGCATCGGCCGCAGCTTCCGCCAGGTTCGCGATGCCCAGACGATGCGAGGCTGGCGGCCGAAGGGAATCCGGTCGTGGGCCGAGGTCCTGGTGCCGGTCGCCCTGACCGCGGTCGAAGGCTCGCTCGAGCTGGCCGAGGCAATGGAGTCGCGGGCATTCGGATCGGGACCACGGACCCGCTACGCGCCCAGCCGCTGGACCCGCTGGGATGTCCTGATCGTGGTCGCCTCCCTGGCCTCGATCGGGCTCGCGGTCTGGGCCAGGGCGGCCGGACTCGCCCCGGACTGGTATCCCTACCCGAGCGTGGCGATGCCCGAGGTCAGCCCGGCAATGCTGATCGCGGCCATCCTCCCGGCCGTGGCGATCCACCGATGACCGCTCCCGACCGATCCGAAGCCCTGGCCCGGCTCGATCGGCTGTCGTACTGGTATCCGGGCGACATCCCGGCCCTCGCGGATGTCCGGCTCGACCTGCAGGCCGGCCTCACCGTCGTGGCCGGCCCGTCGGGCGGCGGGAAATCGTCGCTCCTGCGGGTCTTCAACGGCCTCGTCCCGCACTTCCACGGCGGCCGGATCTCGGGCCAGGCGACGGTCTTCGAGCGGGATGTCCTGACGACCCCGACCCGGACCCTCGCCCGGGACGTGGGCTTCGTCTTCCAGGACCCCGAGCAGCAGGTGGTCTACGGCACGGTCGAACGCGAGGTCGCCTTTGGCCTCGAGAACCTCCAGGTCGACCGGGACGAGATGATCGGGCGGGTCGGCGAGGCGCTCGAGCGGCTGGGCCTCGAAAATCTCCGGCAGCGGAGCGTGGCGACCCTGTCCGGCGGCGAGCGCCAGCGGGTCGCGATCGCCTCGGTCATCGCGATGCGGCCGCGCCTGATCGCCTTCGACGAGCCGACCTCCGAGCTCGATCGATCGGGCGCCGAGGCGGTGATCACGGCTTCGCTCGATCTGGTCGCGGCCGGGACCGCGATCCTCGTCGCGGAGCACCGCCTCGAGCGACTGCTGCCGGTCGCGGATCGGGTCCTGGTGATCGAGGACGGCCGCCCGGTCGGACGCCTCGAGCCGCTCGGCGAACCCGCCCGAGCAGACAATGGGCCGCCGCTGATGCCGGACGACCTCCAGCCTGGCGGGCCCGCCTGGTCGTTCCGCGACCTGGCGGCCGGGCCGGCCGGGGTGCCCCTCGTCGAGTGCACCGACTTGACCGGCCGAAAGGGCGAGGTCAGCGCAATCGTCGGCCCGAATGGCAGCGGCAAGACGACCCTGCTCCGGACGCTGGCCGGGCTCCTGCCGCCGATCCGGGGCAGCGTCGAACGGGCTCCGGGCCGGATCGCCTACCTGCCCCAGGATCCCGGGGCCCTCCTCCACCGCCCGACCCTCCTGGCCGAGGTCGCCTGGACGCTGGAGCACGCGCGGCCCGGTGGACTCCCGAGGATGTCGCGGCCGAGGCTCGGGCTGCCCTGGCCGAGTTTGGCCTGGCCGAGCTCGCCGAACGTGACCCGCGCGACCTGAGCAGTGGCCAGCGCCAGCGGGCCGCACTCGCCGTGATCCTGGCCGGTGGACCGACGATCGCCCTGCTCGACGAGCCGACCCGGGGCATGGACGGCCCGGCCCGCCAGGCCCTCGTCGGGGCGATCCGCCGCCTCCGGGCCGGTGGCTGCTCGGTCGTCATCGCGACCCACGATGAGCGGCTGATCCGCCAGGCTGCCGGCCGGATCGTCACGATCGAATCGGGGACGGTCCGCGACCTGCCCGTGACAGACGGACCGTCCCGGCCCGGCGACGGCGATTGGGGCAACACGCACTGGTCCCGGCCGGCCGATCGCGCCCGTCACCCCGCTGGCGGCGGTCGCCAATGAGCCTGGCCGGCCTGGTCGGAGCGTCGGTCATCGGGGCCATCCTGTTCCTCCTGCCGTACCTCGGAATCGAGCCACCCGGCGGGGCCATCGCCGCGTCGGCCGCGCTCGGCACGGTCGTCGCCTTCGGCGCGGTCGAGCTCGGGGCGCGGCGGCTCGACGCCAAGGGGATCGCCCTGCTCGCCGCGATCGCCGCCCTCGCTGCCGCGATGCGTCTCGCCCTCGTGACCGGGATCGCCGGCTTCAGCCCGTTCTTCCTGCTTGTCCTGTGCGCCGGATACACGTTCGGCCCGAGCTACGGCTTCCTGGCCGGCACGGTCGCGATGCTCGTCTCGGCGATCGTGACCGGCGGAATCGGGCCATGGCTGCCCTACCAGATGTTCGCCTCGGGCTGGGTCGGCATGGGTGCCGGCTTCATCGGCGAGGCGCTGAGGGGATGGAGCGGAAGGATCAGCCGGCCGACCCGACGCGACCTGATCGCCCTGGCCGGCTACGGCTTCGTCGCCGGCTTCGTCTACGGAATCGTCATGGACCTGTGGGACTGGGCGTTCTTCCAGGGCAGCCCGGACTTCGGCTTCGTCCCCGGCCTGGGCCTCGCCGGGACGCTCGCCCGATTCGGCCAGTTCTACCTCCTGACGTCCTTCGGCTACGACGCGTTCCGGGCAGTCGGCAACGCCCTCCTCGTGCTGGCCCTGGGAACCGCTGTCCTGGCGACCCTCGCCCGGCTACGGGCAAGAGCGAGCTTCGAGATCGTCCCGATCGTGGACCCGTCGAGCGGCCTGGCGTCCCCGCCTGCTTGCCGGGGCCCTACGGCCCCTCGCGGCTGACGAAGCGCTCCAGGCCGGCCAGCGCCTCGGGCAGGTCGAGCCGCCCGAACCCGAGCCGGACGCGGTTGCCGGGCTGTCCGAAGGTCGAGCCGGGGAGGAGCAGGACGCCCTCCGCTTCGACCAGCTCGGCGGCGAACCGGTCAGCGTCCCAGCCCGCGAATGCCCCTCGAGGGCGAGGCGCGGGAAGCCGACCGAGCCGGCCCGAGGCCGGACCCAGCCGAGCACATCCGGGCGATCGGCGATGAAGCGGTCGAGGGCGACCAGGTTGGCCCCGATGATCGAGCGCGATCGCTCGAGCACGGTCGCCTTCGCCCGCAAGCCGATCAGGGCCAGGAGCTCGGCCGGTGCCGAGGGACAGATCGTGGTGTAGTCCTTGAACGCGGCACAGCGGGCGAGCAGGTCACGATCCCGGCTGGCCAGCCAGCCGATCCGGAGGCCGGCCATCGCGAACGACTTCGACATCACGCCCAGGCTGACCCCATCCTCCAGCGTGTCGGCGCCGGTCGGCAGCCGGTCGGCCTCGTCGTACTCGAGGAAGCGGTAGACCTCGTCGGAGAAGAGCCGGACGCCGGTCTCGGCGCACAGCTCGACGAGCTCTCGCCACTCGTCCTGGCTCGGCAGCATTCCGCTCGGGTTGTGCGGTGCGTTGACGACGATCAGGCGGGTGTTCGGACGGAGCTCCGTCTGGATCCGGGCCACGTCCAGGCGCCAGTCGTCGGTTGCCCGCAGCTCGTGCTTCGTGATCTCGGCCCCGGCCGCGAGCCCGGTCTCGTACAGGCTCTGGTAGCCCGGCCAGGTCACGATCGCATGGTCGTCCGGGCCGAGCACGACATTGAGCAGGCAGAAGATCGCCTCCTCGGCTCCCGAGAAGACGAGCACGTCGTCGGCCTCGAGCGAGTCGTACAGGCGGGCGATCTCCGCCCGCAGGAGGGGATGGCCACTCGACTCGGTGTAGCCCAGGCGGAGGCCGTCCCACAGGCCTCTCGCCTCGTCGTCAGCCAGCTTCAGGAGCTCAGCCATCGGATAGCCCTCGACATCCGAGGCGCACATCAGGTGGCGGACCGAGAACTCCCAGCGGGCGAAGTACCGCTCGAGCTCGAAGTCGGCGATCCTCACGAACTCTGGCCGGGCTAGTTGATCGCGACGAGCGCGGCGGTCAGCGCTCCGAACGTGGCCTGATCAAGGCCGCTGCCGGTCGCCAGCCAGCTCGGCTTCTCGCCCTTGGCCACGACCAGGGCATAGCCGTTCGAGGTCTGGACGAGGTCACCGGTCAGGTCCCCGAACGAGCCCGAACCGGCGCTCGAGCCGCTCGGCACGCAGCCCGACGAATCCGCGCAGAACGAGCCCTCGTCGAGCTCGAACGTCGCGTTGTCGGAGCGGCGCCGGAACTGGATCTGGATCCGGCCGCCGTTGGCCAGGCGATAGGTCCCGGCGACCAGCGACCAGCCCGCCGGCAGGACGGCGCAGTAGACCGGGAAGTTGACCGAGCTCGCGAACGATTGGTAGAAGTCCGGGGTGTCCTTCGCCCCGGAGCAGACCGAGGCGGCGCCCGACGGGCTCGGCTCCGGGCCGGCCGAGGCACTTGGCGTCGGGCTGGCGCCGGAGTCGCTCGGTGATGGTCCGGCGATGGTCGGAGGGGTCACGGGGCGGTTGAGGACGCGTCGAGGGCTCCACGCCCTGGCTCGGCGCGGTGCTCGGGGCCACGCTCGGGGCACTGCTCGAGAGGTCGGTCGGGGCCGTGCTCGGCGCCGTGCTCGGCGGCCCGGACGGCAATCCGGAGGTCGGTCCGATCGTCGGC
Organism: uncultured Chloroflexia bacterium; assembly: GCA_963697135.1. Classification (GTDB taxonomy): domain Bacteria; phylum Chloroflexota; class Limnocylindria; order Limnocylindrales; family CSP1-4; genus Palsa-1033. The sequence goes on from CAVOMZ010000013.1 coordinate 233,911, forward strand.
GCACCGGACGAGCAGGCGACCGCGAGCAGGAGTGCACCGGCGATGAGCAGGGGAAGCCGGACGGTCCCGGCCGTCGGCGGGCGCATGGGCCTCACCCGCGAAGCCTAGCGGCCCGCGACGAAATCGGTCAACGACGCCCCTCGAGCGGTTCCGGGGTCATCGGCCCGGCCTGGTGAGCCGCAGATAAGGGCTGCCTGCGATCCTCGGCGAGCCGATGAACGACCACCGTCCGCTGCCGCTCGAGAGCCGACCCAGCCGGCTCGGATCCGCACCGCTCCCGCGCCCGAATCCGCCGTGCAGATCCGTCGTGCATTCCGCCGCGCAGGCCCGCCGGGGAGCTCATCGTGGATTCTCGCGGTCGGAGGCGGCGGCTCGTCGTGCTCCCGATCCTCGTCGCGCTGGGGCTGCTTGCCTCCGGGCCACACCCAGCGCTGGCGGCCTACCAGGCCTCGGCCGACTCGAACGAGTCGGCCTTTCGAAGCCCGTGCGTCGGGTTCCGGGACAGCCACCCGGCCCGGATGCTGGCGCTCGCCCTGACCGGGCTGCGCTCGCTCGGCTACTCGACGACCGGGTTCAGCGGGACCGGCTTCACCCACGCCAGCGTGCTGGCTCGAACCGTCAACGACTTCGGGTTCTACGTCCATTCGCACGGGGACGAGTACTGGTATGCCCCGGGGCAGCGCCGCTACAACGGCTTTCGCGAGGACTCGGGCGACTGCAGCCAGGCCGTGATCTTCTCGAACCAGATCGCCTCCGCCCGAGCCGGCCAATTCACGAACCTCGTGGTCGTCTCGACCTGCCACAACGCAGATCCCGGCACGACTTTGCCGGGCGCCTTCGGAATCGACCGGACGAAGAGCCAGGCCGGGGGCAGCCATTTCTACCTGGGCTACCTCGGGATCGCCTATGACAACGACGAGCAGGCCTTTGAGACGGCCTTCTGGTCCGCGCTCGAGCGCGGCCGGAGCGTGGGAGCCGCGTTCGATCTCGGGCTGCTCCAGAACTTCAGCCATCCCCTCGAGGCCGACTGGTGGGGGACGTACACCTGGTCGGGCCGGGCCGGCGCCACGGTCGTTTGCCCACGCTGCGAAGCGCCGGCGCCCAATGAGCGGGCGTCGGAGTGGCGGCGCGGATCGCCGGCAGGTTCGGCGGCGGCCGTGCTGATCGTCAGCGGGATCATGGTCATGGGAGGTCAGGCGATGGCGATCGAGCTTCGACCGGGAGCCGGGATGATGAACCGGTCGGCGCCTCGCCCGGCAACTGCCGCCGGCCTGGATGCGACCCAGGCGACGCTCCTTGCGGCCCAGCTCGACGCCCGGCTCGGCCTGGCCCAGCCGGCCAGCCGGAGCGTGATCCAGGCCATCGACCCGGGCACGGGCATGAACGTGGCCGAGGTGACCGAGCTCAACACCGCCGGCGTGCCGACGATGATCAGCCGGTTCGACTCGACGGGTGGGCTCGTCTCGGCGGTCCGCCTCGGCTATGTCCCGCCGCCGGCGACCCGATCGCCAGTGCCGATGCGAGCGTGGCGGCCAGCGGGATCCTGGGCAAGGTCGGGATCTCGGCGGCCGGCAGCCCTGCCGTCTCGACCCGCGCCGCCGGAGGCTGGCTCGTCCGCTGGGTGCGCCAGGTCGGGACAATCCCGGTTCCCGGCGACGGGATCGGCGTCCAGCTCGACCCGGACGGCTCGTTCCACGGGATCGTCCGGACCCAGCACGGCCTGGCTCCGACACCGCCAGCACGATCGACGCCGCCACCGCCCGGCGGCTTGGTTCTGCCCGGCTCGATGCCTGGCTGCCGGCTGCCATCCGGTCCGAAGCGACGATCAGCTCGGTCGGCCAGGGGTGGATCGCCCCGAACGACACGTTCGGTGACACGGTCCCGGCCGGAAGCGCCGTCACCCTCCATCTCGCCTGGATCGTCCGGGTCGACGATGACCGGCAGCCTGGCCGACACCGTCGCAGGGCTGGAGATGGCGTTCGATGCCGGCACGGGCACCCCGCTCGGCGGAGACCTTCTCGAGTGACTCGAACCGCCGGCCCGGTCCTGGTCGCGCTGGGGACGACGATCCTGTCCGCCTGCGCCGCGTTGCCAGTCGTTTCCGGCGGAGTGTCGCCGGGCCGATCGGCCGCTCGAACGGCCTCGCCGGTCCCGGCCGAGGCGTTGGTCGTCCTGGCCGGCCAGGTCGGAGCGATGCGGCTCGGGACCGCCGACCCCCGGGCGGCCGATCGCGGGGTGGGCTTCGTCGATGCGCCGGGGCTTCCGCCAACCGCCGCCTGGCTTTCGACCGGGGGCACGACGCTCGCGGCTACGACCCTTGCCGGGATGACGCTCGTGTCGACCCATGGCTTGTCGTGGCAGCCTGCGCCGGGCGAGCTCGGCCGAGCGCACCCCTGGCGGGCATTCGGATCGATCGACCCGGGCGCCGACAAGATCGCCTCGATCGAGGGGGAGCCCGGTTCAGGCCAGCCCGGGCGGCTCGTCGTTGCATCGCTCGACGGTGGCCCGATCGCCACGATCGCCATCGCCCAGGCGGCCGAGTCCGCCCCGGCCTGGCTCCCCGATGGCCGGGTCGTCGTGTGGTCCGCGACTCGAGCGACCGGCCGCGGCCACTGATCGCTGATCTGGCCACGGGCAGGCTCACGGTGGGCCGGGCGGCCCGGTCCGATCCGTCGCGATCGGCGGCGGGACGGTGGCCACGATCGATGAGACCGGCCTCATCCGAATGGAGTCCGTCGATGACTGGCTGGCGGGCGGGCCAGGCAGCGTCCGTGCGATCGGTGGGCCAATCGCCCGGCGAGGTGGTCAGCCAGGCCCAGCCGTCGCCCGATGGCCAGGAGCTGGCCGAGGTCTTCACGAACGAGGACGGCGACGCCGAGGCGATCGAAGTCGTCGCTGTCGTGACGGACACGAGATCGCCCGGCTCGCGCTCCCCGACGGGACGAACCGGGCGGTCGTCAGCTGGCTGGCGGCACCCTGAGCGCCGCGTGTGACCCGAGCGGAAATCGGTCAGGCCGTGACCGCCTGGAGCTCGTAGCTCGATTCGATCGGCGCTTCCTCGGGGACCATCGTGCCGAGGATCTTGTGAATCGCGAGGAGGTGGACGCAACTACCCCAGGAGCCGAAGTAGTGGCAGGTGCAGTGCCACTGGCCGGCATGGAGGCTGACGGTGTGGGTGTCGTTGTCGCCCCGGAACGTCAGGGAGAACTCGTCGAACGAGATCCGGTCGAGCTCGCGAGCGTAGCGATTTGCCTTCTCGACCTGACCGATCAGCGAGCTGTGCATGCTCCTGACCTCCGTCGCCCTTGCGTGGGCGCTTTCGAGGCCGCCGTCCGGTCCTGCACCGTCGACCGGTGATGGCGGTCGCTGGACCGACGATACACCCCGACGGGGGCCGAACACCTCCCAATCGCCCGGTCGGATGGGGCCTTCGTACCTCTCGCTCGCCGAGCTACGGCGCGTTCGTGCCCTCGCGGCCGAAGTCGTCCTCGAGCCGGACGACGTCGTCGAGCTCGGGCGTCGAGACCTCGATCAGCTCGGTCGGCTCGATCGCCTCGAACCGGTGATGCGCCCGGCCGGGACCCGTCGGCGGTCGCCCGGGCCGAGCTCGATCGCCTGGATCGTGCCCGCCGTCGTCCTCGAGGTGAGCCGCAGCCGCCCGAGATGACGAGGATCCACTCGTCCTTCGCCTCGTGGTACTGGAGCGACAGCCGGCGGCCGGCGTCGATGACGATCAGCTTGCCGACGTAGCGGTCGGTCTGGGCCCAGATCAGCTCGTGGCCCCAGGGCTTGTCGACGCGGCGCGCGGGCGCGCCGGGTCGGAGCGCCGCCGCGAGCGGGGGCCTCGTGCTCAGGCAGCACGGACAAGCTTCTCGCCGGCCCCGACGAGCGCGTCGCGCGCCTCCGCCGAGGTCGCCTCCGTGTACACCCGCACGAGCGGCTCGGTGCCGCTGAACCGGATCAGCAGCCACGAGCCGTCGGCGCGGAAGAACTTGAAGCCGTCGTTCGTGTCAGCGGCTTCGGTCCGGGTCGACCGGCTGGCCGGCGAGCTCCGTCGGGCGTGCTCGCGCGAGGTCCACGAGCAGCCGGTCCTTACGCCGGCGTACAGGTCCTCGCTCGACGTGGACGTCGATCCGCCGGTAGAACGACGGCCCGGCGAGCTCGTGGAAGTGGGCGAGCGTCTTCGAGACCGGCCAGCGCCCGGCGGCCTTCTCGCGCAGGAACAGGTCGAGCAGGAGCAGGTCGGCGTAGATGCCGTCGCGCTCGGGCAGGTGCATCCCGAAGCCGAAGCCGCCCGACTCCTCGGCGCCCATCATCGCGCCGGTCTCGATCATCTTCGGGCCGATGAACTTGAAGCCGACCGGGGTCTCGTGGACCTGGATCCCGTAGTGCTTCCCGAGCCGGGCCGCCATCGACGTGTTGTTGACGGTGATCGACGACCGGCTGGCGCAGGCCGCGGTGCTCGGCCAGGTAGTACATGAGCAGCCCGGTGACCTCGAGCTGGTGGATGAAGTTGCCCTGCTCGTCGGCCGCGCCGGCGCGGTCGGCGTCGCCGTCGAGGAGCAGCCCGAGGTCGTGCCGCCGCCGGCCAGGATCCCGAGCGCCTCGTCGATGTTCGGCCGGATCGGCTCGGGGTTGACGCCGCCGAAGTACGGGTTGCGCTCCTGGTGGATCTCGGTGACGCGGATCCGGCCGCCGGCGAGGAGGCGGCGGGAGCCAGCCCGCGCCGGCGCCCCACATCGGCTCGACGAGGACGTCGACGTCGGCCGCCTTGAGGGCGTCGAGGTCGACCGTCCGCCGGACGAACCGCTCGTAGCCCTCGTACGGGTCGTAGCGCTCGACGAGGCCGGCCGCCTCGGCGTCGGCGAACGGCCGGCGCTCGATCGGCCGTGCCGCCGTTCGGGCGATCGCCGCCTCGAGGACGGCGAGGATGTCCGGCCCGGCGGCCGAGCCGGTCGGCGCCTTGACCTTGAAGCCGTTGTCGGTCCACGGGTTGTGGCTGGCGGTGATCACGATGCCGGCCGCGGCGCCGCGCTCGACGACCTCGTACGAGCACATCTGGGTCGGCACGGCGTGCCGGGCGATAGGCGACCGGGATGTCGTGGGCGAGGAGGACCTCGGCGGCGGCCTCGGCGAAGTGCTCCGAGGCGAACCGCCGGTCGTAGGCGATGACGACGCCCTTGGCCTGCTCGCCCCGCTCGACGACGTAGCGCGCGACGCCGTCGGCGCAGCGGCGGACGTTCTCGAACGTGAAGTCGTCGGCGATCCGGGCCCGCCAGCCGTCGGTGCCGAAGACGATCGTCGTCGGGCTGCGGGGCCTGGCTGATCGTGGTCACGGGTGGGCCTCCCGGATTGGGCACGCGGTCGAGGAGCGCCTCGATCCGGGCCTGGCGCGGCCGCGCGCCGGTGAGCAGCGCCACCGGCCAGTCGACGCGGCCATCGTAGCGTCCGGGCCGCGGCTGTCGCGCGGGCCGGCCTCGGGCCAGCCGGCCGGCGATCGCGCCCGACCACGAGGTCCGTCGTCGCCGGCCTCGACCGCCTCGCCGGGCTGGACGACGCGCCCGTCCCCGGCCGCCGAGCTCGCCGAGGAGCGGCGTCCAGCTGCCGAGGTCGCTCCAGCCGACGTCCATCGAGCCCATCACGACCTGGCCGGTCGCCGCGGCCGGCTCCATGACGGCGTAGTCGATGGAGATCGAGCGCAGCCGGTCGTAGGCCCGGCGAGGGCGCCGGCCCGGCGTCCCCGGCTCGACGCCGATCATGGATGCCGGTCGGTGTACCGCTCGAGCGCGTCGCGGATCGCGCGGCGCTGCCACAGGAACATCCCGGCGTTCCAGGCGACGCCCGCGCTGCGTCGAACAGCTCGGCCGCCCGCGCCAGATTTGGCTTCTCCTCGAAGCCATGAGCGGGTACGCCTGGAGCCCGTCGATCGCTCGGCGCCGGTCGAGGTCCGGGAGCAGGTAGCCGTACTCGGTCGCCGGCCGGTCCAGCTGGATGCCGAGGGTCACGAGCGGCGCCTCGATGCCGAAGGCACCCATGCGCCAGCTCGCGCTCGGCGTCGCGCAGGACGTCGCGGAAGACACCTCGCGCTGCTCGATGGTCGTGGTCGGCCGGCAGGACCAGCATGACCTCGTCGTCCGGCGCGATCGATCGCGAGGGTGGCGAGGGCGATCGCCGCCGCCGTGTTGCGGCCCGAGCGGCTCGGCGAGGATCGTGGCCGCGGGCAGCTGGGCTCGCGGACGATGCGCCGTAGCGCGCGGTCGGTGACGACGTAAGATCGCAGGCGCCGGGCTCGAGCTCAGGCCCGACGAGCCGGTCGACCGTCCGCTGGAGGAGCGTCTCGGTCGCCGAGCAGCGGCAGGAACGGCTTGGGGCGCTCCGGCGGCTCAGCGGCCACAGCCGCGTCCCGCCGCCGCCGGCCATGATCACCGCGTACACCGCCCCATTCTACCCGGGCGGACTGGCTCCGCACCTCGTTCAGCCGGGTTCGTTGCATCGCGCCACAGCGCGGCGACGAGCCTCGCAGCGCCAGTCCGTCTCGGGCCCGGCCCTCGGCCGATGGTCCCTGACAGCCGGGCCTCTGCTAAGACGCGAACCTGGTCGCGCCTATGGTCGTTCTGTCGGACGCTGACGGACTCAAAGGATCGCCGCGAAGGCACCGGGTCGTCGAACGTGCGCGTATCGCGACCGTGGCAGCCGGCTGGAAACGGCCGATTCGGTCCCGGATCTGCCACAGGCGCGATACGAGTTCGGGATCGGCAAGGAGACCGGAACGAACGGCCGACGGCGTCCGCCGAGACCAACGGCGCCGTGGAGCCGTGCGGCGCCCGGCCCGGGCGCCGCGCTCAGCTCGCCGCGACGGGCTCCGGCTGGGACCGATGCCGGCGTCGTCGGCGAGGAGCGCGGCCCTGTCGGTCCGCTCCCAGGGCAGGTCGAGGTCGGGCCGGCCGAAGTGGCCGTAGGCGGCGGTCTGGCGGTAGATCGGCCGGCGCAGGTCGAGCGCCTCGATGATCGCCGCCGGGCGCAGGTCGAAGTGGCGGTCGATCAGGGCCTGGATCCGCTCGTCGGCAATCTCGCCGGTCCCGAACGACTCGACCGAGAGCTGATCGGCTGGGCGATCCCGATCCCGTAGGCGACCTCGATCTCGAAGCGGTCGGCCAGCCCGGCCGCGACGACGTTCTTGGCGACCCAGCGGGCGGCGTAGGCGCGCCGAGCGGTCGACCTTCGTCGGGTCCTTGCCGCTGAACGCGCCGCCGCCGTGGCGGGCCATGCCGCCGTAGGTGTCGACGATGATCTTGCGGCCGGTCAGGCCGGCGTCGCCCATCGGACCGCCGGTCACGAACCGGCCGGTCGGGTTGACGTGCATGACCGGGTCCGACGAGCGCAGCTCGGCGGGAGACTGGGCAGGATCACCGCCTCGGCGATGTCGTCGCTGATCTGGTCGGGGTCGACGTCCGGGTCGTGCTGGGCGCTGACGACGACCGTCCTGACCCGGCGCGGCACGCCGCGCTCGTACTCGAGCGTCACCTGGGTCTTGCCGTCGGGCCGGAGGTAGGGCAGCTGGCCGGACTTGCGCACCTCGGCCAGGCGCCGGGCCATCCGATGGGCCAGGGCGATCGGCAGGGGCATCAGCTCGGGCGTCTCGCGGCAGGCGAAGCCGAACATCATCCCCTGGTCGCCGGCGCCCGAGCTCATCGGCCCGATCGACGCCCATGCGCGATGTCCGGCGACTGCTCCTTGACGCTGACGAGCACGCCGCAGGTCTGGTAGTCGAAGCCGTAGTCGGCCCGGGTGTAGCCGATGTCGCGGACCGTGTCCCGGACGATCGCCTGGAAGTCGACGTAGGTCGAGGTGCGTGATCTCGCCGAGGACGACGACCAGGCCGGTCGTGGTCGCCGTCTCGCAGGCGACCCGGGCGTCGGGATCCTCGCGAATGATCGCGTCGAGGATCGCGTCGCTGATCTGGTCGCACATCTTGTCGGGGTGACCCTCGGTCACCGATTCAGACGTGAACAGGTACTCGGCCGCGTCCAGGATCGTGGTCATTGGGCTCCTAGTTTCGTGCTCGCGGAGGGTAGCACGGCGGGCGGCCGGGGCCCCGCGGCGGTCATTCACTCGGCCTCGAGGACGAACAGCTGCGACCAGTAGTCGCCGTGGCTCGCGATCTCGTGGCGATCGACGTCGAACCACAGCCCGATCGCGGCCAGGTCGTCGCCGCCGCGGACCACGCGAGTTGTCCCGCTCGATCGTCTCGCCCCGGGCCGGCCAGGCCGAGATCCGGTAGCGCAGCCCGGGCTCGAGCCCGCTGAGGCGGAGCCGGCTGGGACCCGGGTTCGGGCCGGGTCAGGACCCGGTAGAAGCCGACGATCGCCGTGCGCCGATCCTCCGACACGACCAGCCAGCCGGTCTCGTGCCGTCATCGTCGAACGGGCTGCGCAGCCGGACGAACCGGCCGCGCTGGAGCACCTCGCGGTGGGCCTTGTAGAAGGCGACCTGGTCGGTCACCTCGGATCGCTCCTGCGGCCGACAGGGCGGTCGCATCGAGCTCGTAGCCGAAGTCGCCGAAGAAGGCCACGGCGGCCCGGGTCGAGAGCGGGGTTCGGCGACCGGTCTGGTGGTTCGGCACGGCGGAGACGTGGGCGCCCATCGAGCTCAAGCGGGTAGATCATCGAAGCGCCCCACTGGATCCGGAGCCGCTCGACCGCGTCGGTGTCGTCGCTCGTCCAGGCCTGCGGGGCGAAGGCGAGCATCCCCGGATCGAACCGGCCGCCGCCACTCGCGCAGGACTCGAAGAGGATCTCCGGGAAGGCTGCCGTCAGCCGGCTGTAGAGGTCGTAGACGCCGAGGATGTAGCGATGGAAGAACTCGCCCTGGCGGTCGGGCGGCAGGCTGGGCGAGGCCGGCTCGGTGATGTTCCGGTTCATGTCCCACTTGACGTAGGTGATCGGCGCACTGGACAGGACCAGGGACAGGGCCTCGAACAGGTGGTCGACGATCTCCGGCCGGGACAGGTCGAGGACGTACTGGCTGCGCTGGGCCGTACGCGGCCGACCGGCGACCCCGATCGCCCAGTCCGGATGGGCGGCGAACAGCTCGCTCCGCTCGCTGACCATCTCGGGTTCGATCCACAGCCCGAACTGCATTCCGAGGCTGGTGATCCGGGCGGCCAGCCCATCGAGCCCGTTGGGCAGCTTGCGCCGGTCGACGGTCCAGTCGCCGAGCGAGCTGTCGTCGTCATCCCGGGCGCCGAACCAGCCGTCGTCGAGCACGAACAGCTCGATCCCCAGGCCCTGGGCGACCGTGGCGATCTCGACCAGCCGGGTCTCGTCGAAGTTGAAGTAGGTGCCTTCCCAGTTGTTGATCAGGACGGGCCTCGGCCGATCTCGCCAGGCGCCGCGGGCCAGCCGCTCGCGGTACAGCCGGTGATAGGCGTCGCTCAGGCCGCCCAGGCCGGTGCCGGACCAGGCCAGGACCGCCTCCGGCGTCGTCGAACGCTTCGCCCGGCTCGAGGACCCAGCCGAAGCCCTCCGGATGGATCCCGATCCGGGCCCGGGTCGTGCCGTACAGGCCGACCTCGGTCTCGGCCAGGAAATTGCCCGAGTAGACGAGGCTGAGCCCGTAGGCCTCGCCGGACGTCTCGGTCGTCGCTCGGGCGGCGCAGGATGATCGAACGGGTCGTGCTCGAGGCCGGACGCCCCCCGGAGGCTGCCGGTCGACTGCCGGCCGGGCCCGAGCGGGCGCTCGGTCACGTGCCGTTCGCGGGCCCAGGCGCCGCTCAGCTGGACCCGCGACCAGTCGTGGTCAGGCAGGTCGAGCGAGGCGCTCATCGCGGTCGTGATCCGGAGCCGGGTCGAGCCGGCGTTCCGGATCCGGACGCTCCGGGCGACGATCGGCTGGTCGCGGAAGATCGTGTACGACAGGCTGACCTCGACCCCGCTCGGGCGATCGACGAGGCGGATCTCGACGCTCTTCGCCTCGTCGTCTGATTCGGCGTAGGTCGAGGGCAGGCCGGGGATCGGGGCCTTGCCGGCGAAGACCCGGTAGCCGTCGTACTCGAGCCGGAGGACGCTGCTGCCATCGGGCTGCTCGATCACCAGCCCGGGCACCCGGAAGTCGCCGCTGCCCGCGGTCGGCAGCTCGAGCGCGATCGGATCGTCGACCCGGTTGTCGAAGCCGGCGAAGCCGGCCCGGCCCAGGTGGCGATAGGACCGGTCGGTGGCAGCGCGGCCGCCGAAGTGGAGCAGGCCGATCGAGCCGTCTTCGAGGACCCGGACGACATAGCTGATCTGGTCGTTATAGAGGTGGAGCTGGGCGGACTCGGCCAGCCACTCGATGTTCACGCGTCGTGCCTCATTCGATCGCCTCGAGGGTCCACGACCAGATGTAGGTTCCCGGCCCGACGAGGTACTCCGGCAGCGTGTCGGGGCCGCAGCTGGCCGTCCCGAGACCGCGATGGGCGGCGTCGAAGGTGGACGATCGTCTCGGCCGCCGGCTTCAGCTCGGCGTCGTGGGTCGCGCCGGCCAGGTCGGCCGCCCGGAAGTGGGTCGCCGACGCCTGGTTCGGGGCGTCGAAGGTCAGGCGCAGGCCACGTCCAGCCGGGTCCCGCAGCTCGATCCAGCGGACCGTCGGCATGGCCGCCGTTCTCCTGGGGCCGGACGTAGCGGGTCGCCTGGTCGGTCACGCTGCCGGACCAGCGGCCCAGCAGGCCGCCCCGCTGCCGATCGGGGTACGTCTCGTGCGGGCCCGCTGCCGAAGTACTCCAGCTGTTCGAGGCCGGCGATCGTCTCGAGGACGGTGCCGATCCGGGCGACGTCGGTCAGCTCGGCAGGCAGGACCGCTTCCTCGTCGATCCGGAGCGCGCCCCCGGCGAGCGGGGTCAGGCGCTGCTCGTGGGCGACGGTGATGCCGTCCGCGGCACGATACGTGCTCCTGACAACGGTCGTCCCACCATCAGCTGTGATCGAGTCGAGCGTCCGGGCCGGCCGGTCGAGGCCCTGGGCTACCCAGCGATCGCCCATCCCGCCGATCCGGTCGTTGTCGGTCGGTGCTCGCCACAGGCTCAGGGTGGGCGGGGCTGCCAGCAACGGATGGACCAGGAGGCCGGCGTCATTGACCTCGGCCTGGCCGTCGGTGGCACTGCGAATCGCCGGCCGCCGGGCTGCCGGGAGCGCCGCCCAGGGCGACCTGCGCGGCGCAGACCTCGAAGCCGGCCGGGGCCCAGGCCAGGTCGGCCTTCGTCCGGAAGCGCAGGGTCAGCCAGGCCTCGCGCCCGGCCAGGCGGTCGGCGGCCGGCCAGCCGGGAATCGCCACGGCTCCGGCCGCCCCCGCCTCGATCTCGGGCAGCTCGAGGGCGCCCGAGGCGATGACCTCACGCTCGCCGGCCAGCTGCCAGGTGCAGCCGAGCCAGCCGAGGTCGGAGAAGTCCTGCCGATTCTCGAGCCGGAGCCGGCCCGCCTGGAGGTCGGCGGGCGTGGCCGAGATCCGAACGGGAGCGGCCAGGTGGCGATGCTCCCACAGGGCCGGCTTCGGACGGCGATCGGGAAAGACCAGGCCGTCGAGGCAGAAGTTGCCGTCGTTCGGCTCGTCGCCGAAGTCGCCGCCGTAGGCCCAGCGGCGCGTCCCGTCGGGCAGGTCCTGGACGAGGCCGTGGTCCCACCACTCCCAGATGAAGCCGCCCTGGAGGCCAGGCGTCGACTCGATCGCGTCCCAGTACTCGGCCAGGGTGCCGTTGCTGTTGCCCATCGCGTGGGAGTACTCGCACATGATCAGGGGGTGCCGCTGGCTGCCGTTCGTGGCGTGGCCGACGATCGCCGCGATCGGCGGATACATCGGGCAGGCGATGTCGCTGGCCGTCTGGCTCGAGCCCCAGTCGAACTTGATCGCGCCCTCGTAGTGGAGCGGCCGGCTCGGGTCGTAGTGGCGCAGCCAGCCGGCAGCCGCATCGTGGTTCGCCCCATAGCCCGACTCGTTGCCGAGCGACCACAGGATCACCGAGGGGTGGTTCTTGTCCCGGATCGCCATGCGGGCGACCCGCTCGACCCACTGGCCGAGGTAGCGCGGGTCGTCGCACAGGGACGACCAGAACGCGTGCGACTCGATGTCGGCCTCGGCGATCACCCACAGGCCGAGCTCGTCGCACAGCTCGAGCAGGGCCGGCTCGTTCGGGTAGTGCGAGGTGCGAACCGCGTTGAACCCGAACTGCTTCATCTGGACGAGGTCGGCCCGGATCGAATCGCGGCTGACGGTCCGGCCGGTGAACTGGTCGAAGTCGTGCCGGTTGATCCCGTGAATCAGGACCGGCCGGCCGTTCAGGAGCAGCTCGAGGCCGCGGATCTCGACCCGCCGGAAGCCGATCCGGATCGTTGCTTCCTCGACGAGCCTCGCCGTTCGGGTCGCGCAGGCGGACCGTCAGCGGATAGAGATTGGGGCCCTCCGACGACCAGGGCTTGACCCCGGGCAGCTCGGCGGACCAGGCCACGAGCCCGTCGAGGGGCGGGGCGATCCGGGACTCGATGTCCGGCCATTCGACCGTCGCCTCGTGCTCGGTCAGGGTGTCGCCAAAGGCGCGCCGAGCCTGGACCCAGCGTTCGGCCGGGGTCGCCCGTTCCGGCCCGTGATCGCTGAACGCGCGCCTCGGTCGTCCGGCTCAGGAGCGGCGGCCCGTCCGGCCTGGCCGGATCGCCCAGGATCGCCTCGACGGTCCAGCCCGGCGTCGGAGCAACGCCGGCAAAGCCGACCTCGACCCGGAGCTCGAGCGTGCCGTTGACCAGCGCCCCGGCCGAATCCTCGGTCAGCCCGCCGATGGCCCGGATCTCGGCCAGGTGGACCGGCTCGGTGGCGTAGAGGAAGACCGAGCGGGTGATTCCGCCATGCCACCACTCATCCTGGTCCTCGATGTACGTCGCGTCCGACCACTTGATCACCCGCAGGCGGATCGTGTTCGCGCCGGCGGACGACGACGCCGGTCAGGTCGAACTCGGCGGCCAGGTGGGAGTCCTTGCTCAGGCCGATCTCGTGGCCGTTGACCTGGACGATCAGGACGCTCTCGGCCGCCCCAACCTGAAGGATGACCCGGCGACCTGCCCAGGCTGCCGGCAGGTCGAACGACCGCTCGTAGATCCCGGTCGGATTCAGGGCGGGCACGTTCGGGGGCTTGCCCGGCGAACGGCATCTGGACGTTCGTGTAGTGGGGCTTGTCGAAGGTGGCCTGCATCGTCCAGGCCCCGGGCACGGTGATGTCGCGCCAGGTGCCGGTCGGCTCGGCGTCGGCCCGCTCGAGCAGCTCGAAGCGCCAGGTCCCATCGAGATCGAGCCGGTCGTCATGTGGCACCGCATGCATTGGGAGCCGGTGCAGGCTGCTCAGCTCGGGGATCTCCCAGATCACGCCAGTCACGCGCTCAACCACCTCTCGCTCGTTTTCGCTGGAGCCCTGCGGGCTTGCCGCGGGGTCGCCCTGGGACAACGACAACGGTAGCCGATTCGAGCCTGCGATCGGACTGCGATCGGCCCGCGCGACCGTTGGCGCACCAAGGTCATTCGACCTCGTGGACGACGACTGCCACGAGCGACACCGCACCAGGAGAGCTTCGATGAATCGCCTCACCCGTGTCGACCATCGTCGGCCTCATCGCCAGCGCCTCGATCGTGGCCGGCTGCTCGAGCGGCGCCGCCTCTTCGGCGGCCAGCGGCCTGTCGGGTGGGGCCGGAGCATCCGTCGCCCCCGCCGGCGGTGGCGACGGCGCGACGGGTTCGGTCGCGCCTACCGGCGGCCAGAGCGCAACCTGCAACCAGCTCACCCTGGCCGAGGTCCAGCCCCTCCTCGACGTGCCACTCAAGGCGGTCCAGGTCCAGGCCTTCGGCCTTGACGGGAGCGGCCAGGAGTGCCGCTTCGTCGGCGACGACCCGGCGAACTTCGTCGACGTCCTGGTCGTGGGTGGCGACGCCGGGACCCAGCAGTACCAGGGCGATATCGCCGAGTTCGCGAGCCCGGCCCCGCTGGCCGGCGTCGGCGACCAGGCGACCCGCGACGCGAACAACGAGTCCGCGGCCTTCGCGGCCCTCAAGGGCAGCGTGTATTGCAGCGTGGGCGTCGAGGCCGAGGACGTGCCCGGCGTCGGGGCACTGATGGACGCGGCCAATAACACGAACAACATCGGCGAGGCGAACTACGTGATCGTCACGAACGCCCTGGCGACGGTCTGCAACCGGATCTACGGCAGCGGCAGCACGACGATCGACCTGAGCGGCCTGAAGGCGGCGGCGTCCGCGGCGCCGTAGCGGCGCCCTGCGGATTCGGCATCCCGGCGGGCGGGCCGGCGAAGGGTTGGGGGGCCGCCCTGACGGGGTGCCCGCGGAGGGCCGGTTCTGCCCCGTCGCGGTGAGGCTCGCAGGCGGTACGCTCGGCTCGTGGCAAACGACGATTCCGGGGAGGCCGATGTCCGGCCGGCAACGCCGGCCGAAACGGCCGATGTCCAGGCGATGCAGGCCGCGACCGGGGCGGCCTGGGACGAGGCCGCCGAACGGTACGAAGGCTGGCTCGACGAGGCGATCGAGCTGATCCGGGAGGGCGGCAGCAATCTCTTCCCGGAGGAGGCGGAGCTGCTCGGCGATCTCCATCTCAGCTGCCGACGGGCGATCCACCTGCAGTGCGCCGGCGGACGCGACACGCTCTCGCTCTGGCGGCTGGGGGCCGCCGAGGTCATCGGCCTGGACATCAGTCCGCGGATGATCGAGCTGGCCGAGCGTCTCAGCGCGGCGACCGAAGCCCCGGCCGGCTGGTTCGTGGCCGATGTCCTGGACGCCCCGGCCGAGCTCGACGCGACGGCCGACCTCGTCTACACGGGCCGCGGCTCGCTCCTCTGGCTCCAGGACCTCGATGCCTGGGCGGCCGTGGTCGCCCGGCTCCTCGTTCCCGGCGGCCGGCTCGTCCTGTTCGAGGGCCACCCATTCGAGTGGCTCGTCGACGGCGACGATGCGGGCCGCTGGGAGCTCACGGACTACGACTACTTCGCCGGGCCCGAGGCATCCCGCGGCTGGTCGTCCGGCTTCATCGACCACCTCTCGATCCCCGACGCCGAGCAACATTGGAAGTTCTCCCGGTCGTGGACCCTCGGCGAAATCGTCTCGGCCGTCGCCGGCGCCGGATTGCGGATCGAGCGCCTCGTCGAGTACCCGCGCGACTGGTGGTCGGGCCACGGCGACATCGCCCCCGAGGAGCGCGGCCGCCTGCCCCTCTCCTTCGGCCTGATCGCGACGCGGCCGGCCTGAGGCCTGCCGGCAACCGTCAGATCTCGAGGAGGCGGCGCTTCGCTTCGGCAAACTCCTCGTCGGTCAGGCTGCCTTCCGCGCGGAGCCGGGCGAGGTCGGCCAGGTGCCCGGCCAATTCCGCGCCAGCCGGCGAAGGCTGAAGGGGCGGCGTGGCCGCGTCGGGCGAGACAAGCGCAACGGGCAACGGGGGCACGGGTGGAGCGAGCTGCGGAGGTGCGGGCGTCATCCCCAGGGCCCGCCGGCAGGGACGAGCCCGGCGGCAGGGACGAGCCCGGCGGCAGGGACGAGCCCGGCGGCACTACCCGGCAGCGCCGGCGGCGGAGCTCGAGGCGGCCAGGGCCGGACCCGTCCGGACGCCGAGCTGCTGCCAGAATCGGCCGACTTCGCTGCGGTAGGTATCCTCGGTCACGCCCCGCAGG
Source organism: uncultured Chloroflexia bacterium (assembly GCA_963697135.1). GTDB lineage: Bacteria > Chloroflexota > Limnocylindria > Limnocylindrales > CSP1-4 > Palsa-1033. Next base: position 249,595 of record CAVOMZ010000013.1, read on the forward strand.
CGGAACTGCCCCGTCAGCGCGCGCATTCGGTCGACGGCCGCCCGCTGGGTCGGCAGGACCTGCGAGTCCCTGGCCGCAGACCGGGCAGAGCAGGTAGCGATCGCCGCCGTACTTGACGACCGGCACGAAGTACAGGCTGAACTGCTGCTTCGACTTCGACGTCGTGCAGGAAGACCGTGTTGTGGCAGTTCGGGCACGAGCAGCGGGGCGACCTCGCCACGGTCCTTCGCCTTGCTTCGCCCCCAGCCGAAGATCAACATCGTCCTCGCCCCGCCGTTCGAAGCCGACCGTCAGCCGGATGCTCCGCGAGTCAGGCGCGGGCCTAGGTTCCGGCTCGCCAGGATGCGGCGTAGACGCGTCTGCTCGGGAGTCAGCGGATCGAGGGTGATCCCGAGCGCCGCCAGCTTCAGGCGGGCCACCTCGGCGTCGATCGCCTCGGGCACGACGTAGACCCCGGGCTTGAGCTCGGCGTGGTGCTGGGCGACGTATTCGGCCGAGAGGGCCTGGTTGGCGAAGCTCATGTCCATGACCGCGGCTGGGTGGCCTTCCGCCGCCCCGAGGTTGACCAGCCGCCCTTCGGCGATCAGGTTGACCCGCTTGCCGCCCAGATCGAACTCCTGGACATTCGTCCGGACCTCGCGGACGTGGCCCTCGGCCATCTCGCGCAGCGCCGTGAGGTCGAGCTCGGCATCGAAGTGGCCCGAGTTGGCCATGATCGCCCCGTCACGCATGGCCGCGAAGTGCTCGCGGCGGAAGACGTTCTTGTTGCCGGTCGCGGTGATGAACAGGTCGCCCCAGGCGGCTGCCTGGCCCGCAGTCATCACCTGGAACCCGTCCATCAGCGCCTCGAGGGCCCGGATCGGATCGACCTCGACGATCGCGACGTGGGCGCCGTGGCCGGACATCCGGGCGCTGATCCCCTTGCCGACCCAGCCGTATCCGGCGATGACGACGTGGCGCCCGGCGATCAGCACGTTCGTCGCCCGGAGGATCCCGTCGAGGGTCGACTGGCCGGTCCCGTAGCGGTTGTCGAAGAGGTGTTTGGTCTGGGCCTCGTTGACGGCCACGACCGGGAAGCGCAGGGCGCCCTCGGCCGACATCGCCTTGAGCCGGATGACCCCGGTCGTCGTCTCCTCGGTCCCGGCCAGGATCTCGGGCAGCTGCTCGGGGCGCTTCTCGTGAAGCAATGCCGACGAGGTCGCAGCCGTCATCCATCGTGATCCCGGGATGGACGTCGGCGGCGGCATTCAGGTGGGCGTAGTAGGTGTCATGGTCCTCGCCTCGGCGGGCGTAGCAGCTGATCCCGTAGGCGGCGACAAGGGCCGCAGCCACGTCGTCCTGGGTCGACAGCGGGTTCGAGGCGACGCAGGGTGATCTCGGCGCCGCCAGCCTTGAGCGCCCGGGCCAGGTTGGCCGTCTCGGTCGTGACGTGGAGGCAGGCGGCGATCCGCAGGCCGGCGAGCGGCTGCTCCCGGCTGAACCGGTCGCTGATCAGGGCAAGGACCGGCATCTCCCGGGCCGCCCACTCGATGCGGCGGACGCCCTCGCCGGCCAGGGCGAGGTCGACGACATCATGGGCCGGCAGCGAGGCGGCTGGGGCGGTCATCAGATTTCGGACTCCTTGCGGGGTGACAGGAACCGCCGGAGCGGTCCGGGCAGGCTCGGCCAGGGCGAACCTAGCCGATGGATGAGGCGCTCCTCGAAACGGATGTGCTCCTGGTAGCCGAGCTTCCGATAGGCCTGCAGCGCGGGCGGGTTGTCGGACCGGACGTTGAGCACGACCTGGTCGCAGAAGCGCAGCAGCTCGGCGGTCACCGCCCCGGTCGTCGCCGTGGCGTAGCCCCGGCCGCGATACTCCACCTGGGTCAGGACATTGCCAACGACGGCCAGGCGGGCGCTCGCGCTGATCACATGGGTCCCGGCGGCGGCGACCAGGTGGCCGTTGGCCCGGACGCCGTAGTAGACCCCGTCGGCGATCGCCGCCCTGGCCAAGCCACGAGGCGAAGCCGAGCTGGTAGAGCCGGTTCAGGTCGCCGACCTCGACCGGCAGGAGACGTGCGCGTTTCGGCGGGATAGGGCCGGAAGGTCGTTCGGTCGACCCACATCCGGACCATCTGCGGCCCGGCCTCGACCCGGTAGCTCGCCTCGACCGCGGGCATCGCATCGGGCAGCGCCGCAACGTACGCGGCCCGCGGCTTGACCAGGTCGCGGAGGGCCGCCTCGATCCCGTCGTTGCGGCCCATCACGAACAGGGGCTGGGGCGACAGGCCGGCGTATTCGAGGGCGACGGCCACGAGCTCGGTCCCGACGAAGGCTCCGCCCCAGCGGGTCCGGCTGAACTCGCGGTCGTCGAGGTCGCAGATCGCGTACGCGGCGAACAACCGGTCGCGGGCAAGGAACTCGCGCAGGAGGACCCGGTCGGTCGTGTTGCGGACGACGAGGCCGGTCCCCCGCCGGGTGACAACGATGCTGGCCATCAGGCGCTCACCGGCGCATCGGCGGCTTCCACAGCCACGTCGCCGGCCTCGATCGGCGGAACGCTGGCTTCGATCGGCGGGATGCTGGCTTCAACGTCGCGGGTCGCCCTGGCGGCGACGGCCGCCGCGAGGGCCGGTCCGAAGGGGGCCCGCAAGACCCCCTCCTCGGTGATGATCCCGGAGATCAGCGAGGCCGGGGTGACATCGAACGAGGGGTTCCAGGCCTTGCCGAAGCGCGGCGCGATCCGGGTCGTTCCGACGTGGAAGACCTCGTCCTCGGAGCGGAGCTCGATCGGGATGCCCGTCCCGTCGGCGGTCGCCAGGTCGACCGAGCTGATCGGCGCGCAGATGTAGAACGGGACGCCGGTGACGGGCGGCCATGACCGAAAGGGGATACGTCCCGACCTTGTTGGCGGTGTCGCCGTTGGCGGCGATCCGGTCGGCGCCGACGAGCACGGCATCGACCCTGCCGGTGGCCAGGAGCGAACCGGCCGCACCATCGGCGATCAGGGTGTAGGGCACGCCGGCCTGGACCAGCTCCCAGGCGGTGAGCCGGGCACCCTGGAGGTACGGCCGGGTTTCGTCGACAAAGACTTCCAACCGGCGGTTGGCGGCCCAGGCCGCCTGGACGATCCCGAGGGCCGTGCCGAACTGGCCGCAGGCGAGCGGGCCGGTGTTGCAATGGGTCAGCAGGCGGAGCTCGCGATCGGGGGTCCGGGGCAGGATCGCCAGGCCGTGCTCGGCCAGCAGGCCGTGGTCGCGGGTCGCCTCGGCACAGATCGCGTCGGCCTCGACCCGGAGCGTGCCGGCCACGACGATCGCCGTTGTCGGCAAGGTCGCCCAGGCCCTCGAGCCGGGCCATCATCCGGTCGACCGCCCAGCCGATGTTGACCGCCGTCGGGCGGCTCTCGCGGAGGGCCGTGGCGGCGCCCCGGATCAGCGCCCGGCGGTCCGACATCGTGGCGTTCCGGGCGTGCTCGGCGGTCAGGGCCAGGCCGTAGGCCGCGGCCTGGCCGAGGGCCGGCGCGCCGCGGACGACCATCGACCGGATCGCCTGGGCGACCTGGCCGCCGTCGGTGCAGGCGACCTCCAGCAGCTCGCCCGGCAGGCGGCGCTGGTCGACGAAGTAGATCGTGCCGGCGTCAACCCGGAAGGCGGTCCGGAACCCACGCGATTCGCCCGCTACCGGATTCGTCCCGGTCACCGGGCGGAGGGCCGGCACGGGCATCGCCGCGGTCATCGGGTTCGGATTCGGGCGCCGGCCGGGTTGGCGGCCGGCGGCTCGCCGAGGCCGAGCATCGACTCGGGGTTGAGGAGCGTCCCGGCGGCATCCGTCGCGGCCCGCTGGAGGGCACCCGCCGAGCCGGCCACGGTTGCCGCGGTCTGGATCACCTCGGCCGCGAACTGGCGGAAGAAGCGCCGGCGGGCGAGGTCGACCTCGACCTCGGGGCCGGGGCGGGGCCCGGTCCCAGGCCGACCGAGGCGGGGCCGGACGTGGGGGTCGCCGGCTCAGCGGTCGATTCGGTCGGGCTCGTCTCGTCGCTCACGGCCAGTGACTCAATAGCGGACGACGCTCTCGACCCGGAGACCCTGGAGTCGGTCGCGCCCGTTCAGGAAGTCGAGCTCGACCAGGAAGCCGAGGCCGACCACCTCGCCCTGGAGCCGCTCGACCAGGTCGATCGTCCCGCGGACCGTTCCGCCGGTCGCCAGGAGATCGTCCACGATGAGGACCCGCTGGCCCGGCTGGATCGCGTCGCGGTGGATCTCGAGGGTGTTTGAACCGTATTCCAGGGCGTACTCGACGGTGATCGTCTCGGCCGGCAGCTTGCCCAGCTTGCGGACTGGGACGAGCCCCGCGTTCAGGAGGTAGGCCATCGGCGCGCTGAAGATGAAGCCGCGCGATTCCATCCCGACCACGATGTCGACCTTGTCGCCCTGCCAGGGGGCCAGCATCAGGTCGATCGATTCGCGGTAGGCGGCGGGGTCCTTGAGCAGGGTCGTGATGTCGTAGAACAGGATGCCCGGCTTGGGGAAGTCGGGAATCTCGCGAATCTTCGCTCGAAGCTCCTCGGCGGACATTCGGCTTGGGGCCTCCGGTGGGAGTGACTGGCCCGCCTGGGGCCAGGGTGGGCGCCGCAGCGTGGCGCTTGCAGTCTAGCGCGCCCCGACCGTCGATGCGAGACAGGGCAACCGGCCCGGGCAGCCGTCTCGACAGGACGATGCCAAGGCAGCCGACGATCGCTCCGACGGCGAACACCGCAGCCAGCCCGACCCACTGGGCCGAGCCATTGCGGGCCGCGATCGCGATCAGGGCCCCCGCCGTGCCGGTGCCGATCGCCGTGCCCAGGACATCGCTCATCTGGAGGGCGGCCGTGGCGGCTCCCTGGCTCTCGAGCGGAGCCTCGGCCAGGACGACCAGCGAGAGCGGCGCATAGCCGAGGCCCATCCCGAAGCCGGCCACCGCCCAGGCCAGCGCCGCCACGATCACGGGAACCTCCGGCGACAGGACGAGGGCCAGGATCCCGATCCCCGCGAGGACGCAGCCAAATCCGGCCGCGACGAGGCGGGCGGCCCGATCCGGCCGATGTATCGGGCCTGGACCCAGGAGCCGGCGGTCCAGGTCAGGGTCGCCGCGGTCAGGGCGATACCGGCCTGGGTCGCGTCGATCCCTCGCCAGCCAATCAGGACGAGCGGAACGTAGGCGTCAACGCTGAAAAAGGCGAAGGTCAGGACGCCCCGGATCAGGACCGCCGCCGGCAGCCCGCGTCTCGCCTCGAGCGTCCCCGCCGGAGTCAGCCGCCGATAGGCCGGAATGCCGATCACGAGCCCGAGCCCGAACAGAACGGCCCCCGGGACGAGGCTGGCATCGGTCAGGCCGAGGACGAGCAGGCCGGCCCCGGCCGCCAGGAGCAACGCCCAGCGGGTCCGTCCGGCAGGCGATCCTTCGGCCGCCATCTGGGCCGGCGCGGGTCGGCGGCTGGCTCGCGGTCGTCCGATCCGGGACCGTTCGATTGATCGCGGGGATCGTCAGGGCGGCGGCCAGGACGACGAACGGGACAAGGCCCAGGAAGACGAGTCTCCAGCTGGCTTGCTCGGCGACAAAGCCACTGATCGCCGGACCGATGATCCCGGGCACGACCCAGGCCGTCGAAGGACCGCGAACATCGGTGGCCGGAGGTCCGGGGGAAGGGCCCGGGCGATCGCAACATAGGCGACCGGCGTGATCCCGCCCGCACCGAACCCCTGGAGCAGCCGGCCACCGATCAGGACGGGCATGCTCGGGGCGAAGCCGCCGATCAACAGCCCGGCAGCGAACAGGGCCAGGCCGATCGCCAGCGGTCGGACGAGGCTGCCCCGGTCGATCAACCCCCCGAGGATCACGATCCCGACGAGGTCAGCCAGGAAGAAGGCGCTGAAGACCCAGCCGTACAGCTCGATCCCGCCCAGCTCGCGGACCACGATCGGCATCGCCGTCGAGACGGCCAGCGACTCGAAGGCGACCAGGGTGACCGTCAGGATCAGGCCCAGCGAAAGGACCCGGCGTTCGGCCGAAAACAGGCTGCCCAGGCTGCCCAGCGTGTCGGCTGCGGCGGCCGGCTCGGCCACGACCGGCGGTTCAGCCATCGCTGCCGATCGGATCGCCGCCGACCGGGTCGCCCTCGGAGAGCCGGGCCACGACCGCCTGGGTCAGCGGCCAGCCGAGGCGCGGATCGCGGGGGAGCCGGATCCTGACCTGGTTGCTGGCGAACGTCACATCGCCCGGGCGGACCCCGGGCAGGCCCAGGCCGACCGCCCGAGACCCGCCGCCAAGCGGGGCGAGGAGCCGCATCGCGGTTGCCCGGGTCAGACGCGCCGAAGCGGACAACGAGCTGGCCATCCTCGCGCGAGATCGAAGCGATCCCGGCGGCCTCGGCAGCCAGGCGAACCTCGGCCACCTCGACGAGCCGGACGACCGGCGGCGGGAGCGGCCCGAACCGGTCGACAGCCTCCTGTCGGAAGGCGGCCAGGTCGCCCGGCGTGCGGGCCCGGGCGAGACGCCGGTACAGCTCGAGCTTCTGGGCCTCGTCGGCCACGTAGTCGTCCGGCAGATGGGCATCGACCGGCAGGTCGAGGACGGCCTGGGGCGGCGCCAGGACCGGCTCGCGCAGCTCGCGCCGAGCCTTGACTTCCTCGACGGCATCGGCCAGCAGGCGGCTGTAGAGGTCGAACCCGACCGCCGCCATGTGACCCGACTGCTCACCGCCGAGGATGTTCCCGGCTCCCCGGATCTCGAGGTCGGACAGGGCGATCTGGAAGCCGGCTCCGAGCTCGGACGCGTTGAAGATCGCCTGGAGCCGCTTGCGCGCCTCGTCCGAGAGGCGCTCGCGACGGCGATAGAGGAGGTAGGCGAAGGCTCGCCGGCTCGACCGGCCGACCCGGCCGCGGAGCTGGTAGAGCTGGGCCAGGCCGAGCGTGTCGGCGCGGTCGATGATGATCGTGTTCGCATTCGGGATGTCGAGGCCCGACTCGATGATCGTGGTGCAGACGAGGACATCGGCAGCGCCGCCGGCGAAGGTGATCATCACCTGCTCGAGCCGGCCTTCTGCCATCTGGCCGTGGCCGACCACGATCCGGGCGTCGGGCAGCATCTCGCGGAGCTGCTGGGCCTGGGCCTCGATCGTCTCGACCCGATTGTGGACGTAGAAGACCTGGCCGCCCCGGTCGAGCTCGCGCTCGATCGCATCCCGGACCAGGCCGGCGGTCGCCTCGGCCACCCGGGTCTGGATCGGCAGGCGATCCTCGGGCGGCGTCTCGATCACGCTCAGGTCGCGGACCCCGGCCAGGGCCAGGTTGAGCGTCCGGGGGATCGGCGTGGCCGACAGGGTCAGGACGTCCACCTCGCGCCGGAGCTGTTTCAGGCGCTCCTTGGCGGCGACCCCGAAGCGCTGCTCCTCGTCGACCACGACCAGGCCGAGATCGCGGAACTTGACGTCCTTCGAGAGGAGCCGGTGGGTCCCGATCACGAGGTCGACCGAGCCGCTGGCCAGCCCGGCGATCGTGGCGTCCTGCTCGCGAGCGGGCACGAACCGGCTGAGCAGCCGGACGGTCAGGGGGAAGGCGGCGAAGCGCTGCGAGAACGTCGTCTCGTGCTGGGCAGCGAGGACGGTCGTGGGCACGAGCACGGCGACCTGGCGGCCGTCCTGGATCGCCTTGAAGGCAGCCCGGATCGCGACCTCGGTCTTGCCGTAGCCGACGTCGCCCACGACCAGGCGGTCCATCGGCCGGCGCGACTCCATGTCGGCCTTCGCTTCGGCGATCGCCCGCAGCTGGTCGATCGTCTCCTCGTACGGGAAGCTCGCCTCCATCTCGGCCTGCCACGGGCTGTCGACCGGGAACGCATGGCCCTCCGCGCCGGCCCGGGTCGCGTACAGCTCGAGGAGCTCCTCGGCCAGGTCGTCGACCGCCTTCTTGACCCGTTGCTTCGTGCGCAGCCAGTCGGTCCCGCCGAGCCGGCTCAGGGCCGGATGCTCGCCGCCCGAGTAGCGGCTGACCCGGGCGATCTGCTCGACCGGGACGTAGATCCGGTCGCCGGCGGCGAAGCTCAGCTCGAGGTAGTCGCGCTCTTCGCCGGGGCCGCCGCGACGGAGCATCTGCTCGTAACGGGCGATTCCGTGATCAATGTGGACGACCAGGTCGCCGGGCGTCAGCCGCTCGAGGATGTCGCGCGGGACGACCCGCCGGAGCGCCTTCGGCCGCCGGACCCGGACTGAGCCGAACAGCTCCCGGTCGGTGATCACGGCCAGCCCGTCGGGACCGCCCGCGAAGCCGCCGTTCAAGCTGCGCTCGATCAGGGCGATCGCACCGGGCGGCGGGACCTCGGCCAGGCGGCTGGTCAGCCCGACGGACTTGCCCGCTTCGGCCAGGACCTCGGCCAGGCGCGGGGCCTGGTCGGAGGCGAGGATGATCCGGGCGCCGTCCTGGCCGAGCTCGTCGAGGGCCTCGGCCAGGCGGCCGGTGCGGGCGGCCGGCAGGACCGGCTCGCGCCACCCGAACAGGTCGCCCGAGGAGAGGCCCCGGCCGGCCATCGACATGCCCTCGCCCGTCTGGCCCTCCGACTCCCAGGTCAGCTCGATCGACCGGGCCCGGACGAGCCGGCTCTTCCAGGCGCGCGGTCCGAGGTAGGTGACCGGCCAGTCCTTCGGGATCTCGCCGCCGGTGATCAGCTCCGCGCGTCGCTCGTCGGCCTGGCGCCACAGGAACTGGGCGGCCTCGGCCAGCTCGCCCGGCTCGTCCATGACGATCAGGGTCTCCGAGGCGATGTGGTCGAGGCCCGTCGCGGGACAGATGATCCCGGCCCAGATCTCAGCCGCGTCACCGACATGGATCGCCCGTCCGGCGGACCTGCCGTCGGCCGCGCTGCCGCCCGGTCCGCCGCTGCCCTGCTGGCCCTGGCCCCTGCTCGAAGCGGGCGAGGTCGGTGACCAGGCGTTCGGGCAGGCGGGCGACCGCCCGGCCCAGCCCGGCCCGGATAGCCTCGATCCCACCCTCGGGGACGAGGAACTCGGTCGCCGGGAGGAGGTCGATCGCAGCAACTCGACCGGTCGTCCGCTGGTCGGTTGGATCGAAGCTTCGGAGCGAATCGATCTCGTCCCCGAAGAGCTCGATCCGGACGGGCAGGCTGGAGCCGGGCGGGAAGACATCGACGATCCCGCCCCGCCGGGCGAATTCTCCCCGGCCGGCGACCTCGATCACGGGTTGGTAGCCGAGTCCGAGCAGCTCGATCAGGAATCGGTCGAGCCCGAGCCGGTCGCCCGGCTTGAGGCGCCGCGGCTGCTCTGGCAGGTCGACCGGCGCGATCGTGTGCTGGAGGAGCGCCTGGACGACTGGCCACGAGGACGCGCGCGGCGCCACTCCGCCAGGCGGCCAGGGCCGCGACCCGGGCGGCCGTCTCGTCGGCGACGAGCTCGCTCCGCTCGTAGGCGAGGGCGGTCCTCGGCTCGAGCACGGCCACGGTGGCCGGATCACCGAGCCACGCCCCGAGCTCCTCGGCCAGGCGGTCGCCGATCTCCGAGTCCCGGGCAATCCACAGGAGCCGCTCCCCGGTCGCCGCGAGGGCCGCCCCGAGGAAGCTCTTGGCCCCGTGCGGGATCATCGTCAGGCCGGCGTGCCGTCCGGCCGGCGGCACGGGCGCGTCCGCCCGGCCAATTCGCTGGCGAAGCGACTCGAACGAGCCGCTGGCGACGAGGAGCGGCGGCAGGACCGACAGGTCAGGCACCCTCCGGGCAGGACGGGCGGCAGCGGCACCGCTGGCGGTCGGTGCCGACCGGGCGGCAGTCGCCGCTGCGGCTGTTGCTGCGGCTCGGGCCCGGGCGGCCTCCTCGAGCCGGCGGACGTCATCGACCTCGGCGTCCACCTCCGCGACGTCGAAGTCGACCTCGGCCGCCTCGACCTTCGCCTTGCGCTCGGCATACTCGGTCGTGATCCGCTCGGCCAGGCGTCGCTCTGCCCCGCGCTTGCCGCGGAAGGGCGGCCGCTCGTTCACCGGCTCTCACCCGGTTCATCGACCGGTCGCGGCTTGCGCCAGCCGGTCTTCGTCCGCCGGACCCCGTCCGGTCCGGGTGGGCCGTCGACCTCGCCCGGGGCGGCCAGGCGCTCGTCGTCAGCCTGGCGAAGCTGGAACGGGTTGAACCGGTTGGCCGCCTTGGAAGTGCCCTCGCGAGCCCAGGCCTCGACCGCATCTGCCGCCGCCTCCAGGAACTCGTCCAGGCGCGGCAGCTCGGCCGGCTCGAACGCCGACAGGACGTGATCGAGTGCCCCGTGATCCGGGTCGCCGATCCCGACCCGGAGGCGGCTGAAGGCCTCGCTCGACAGCTCATCGATGATCGAGCGCAGGCCGTTGTGGCCGCCTGGGCCGCCACCCTCGCGGAAGCGCAGCTTGCCGAAGGGCAGGGCGAAGTCGTCGGCGACGACCAGGAGGTCGACGAGCGGAGCGTGCTCTCGGGCCAGGACCTTGCGCACGGCCAGGCCGGACTCGTTCATGTAGGTGAGTGGCTTGACCAGCTCGAGGTCGAGGCCGCGGAAGCGGCCCTGGACCACGCTGCTCGCATCGCGCGTCCGGCCGCGGCCGGCCCAGCCCGCCCGATCCGCGACCCGGTCGAGGACCATCCAGCCCGCGTTGTGGCGGGTCTTGGCGTACTGGCTGCCGGGGTTGCCCAGGCCGACGACGATCTTCACCACCGCTCCATCACCTGTCGCCAGGCAGGTTCTCGCGTGCGCCGAGCACGCGGACAGGGCCCAAACCGTCCTCGGCGGGCCATGGACCGATGGTAGCAGCGTCGGGCCACCCGGAGGGTCGGGCCAGAGGAGGGTCGTCCCAGGGCCGTGCTCTTGGGCCGTGCTCTTGGGCCGTGCTCTTGGGCCGTGCTCTTGGGCCGTGCTCTTGCGGCCGGAGTGCTCTTGCGGCCGAGCTCTTGCGGCCGCAGAAGTGCGGTGTTCGCCGTGGGCGAACAAACGGGCCAAGTACGACGGCGGCTTGGCCTGGTCGGCGAGTTCGACCCGGCCAGAGGGTCGATTCGTTCGCCGGTGGGAAACAAATCGGCCGAACGTGCCTCCAGGCCTCCAATGTGCACGGACCTTCGTGGTCGGTTCCCTTCGTTTGTTCGCCGCTGGCGAACGGCCAGTCGACCGACGCCGAGCCCGCCATCGGGGGCCGGACCTTGCCCAGCAGCGTCAGGCTGGCTCGCGAACGGCGGTCGTTGACATTGCCGCCGGGCCAGCGCACGGTGGAGTTCAAGGCCTCGTGCCGGTCTCTCTGGCCACGAGGATGAAGGAGCACCAGATGGCGCTGGGACCAAACCCGATCGGAGCCGAGGCCGCCCGCAAGGCATTGGGCGGGGGGCAGGTAGCGGACGCGAACGCGAACGACAAGCGCGATGAGACAGCGGCCCTCGACGAGGCCGACCTCCAGGAGCTCGAGCGCGCCGAGTATTACCCCGACAACGCTGGCCGGAGCAGTCCTGCTTCAGCGACCAAACCGAGCCTGCTCGACCGCCTGCTCCGCCGCAGAAGGCGCTAGGCGAGAGTCCGCCGACGAGCGATGCGTTGGTCTTCCTTACGCACCAGAACGTCGGGATTCGGAGCTGGGACCGGCCATTCGAGACGTTTCGGGCCGAGTTCAAGCCGGCAGCTGGCAGGATTTGCCCGGGCCACGCGTGGGCCGGCATGAACACTCATGGCCGCCGGAGCCTGAAGCGTCGGCCCCGGCCTCGAAATGCGCCATTTGTCCTTCAGTGCAGACCACGCGGATGGCGGGGTCGATCGGGCGGGAGACGGTCGCCCGACGGGCGGCGGCCGAGGGCCAGGTGCCCCACTGGCGCGGCCGGATTGGCGGGCGGCGACGAGGCCCGAGAGACGGCGGCTACCGCGCGGAGGCCAGCAGCCGCTGCTCGAGGGCGCGCATCGAGGTCTCTTCGGCGGGTTCGGCGTGATCCCAGCCGCAGACGTGGAGCGTGCCGTGGATCACCAGCAGGCGCAACTCGTCCGCGGCGTCCCAGCGGACGTCGCCGGTCTGGCCGCCCCGACCGGCCTCGGCCTGTTCGATCGCCCGCTCGACCGAGACGACGATATCGCCCAGGTGCAGCCGCCGGCCGGGCGGCAGGACGAAGTCCACGGTGGCCGGCCCGTCCCCTCGGCCGCCGCGTCTGCTCTGGGGCCTCGTCCGGGGCCTCGTCTGGGGCCCTCTCGGGGATCCCGGCTGAGGCGGGAAGGCTGCGGCAGGGAGGAGCGGAAACGACAGGACGTCGGTCGGGCCGGTCTTGCCCATGTGCACGGCGTTCAGCCCGGCCAGCTCCGAATCGCCGGTCAGGATCAGGCCGATCGAGGCCGGCCGCAGGGCACCCGCGGCGTCGAGCGCGATCGCGATCGTGCGGGCAAGGCGTGTCTGGGCAAGCAGCCTGGGAACGCCGGGCCGGGTAGCCAGGTCGACCCGCCAGGGGCCCACGTAGATCGAGTGCCCGTTGGGACTCGGGCTAGGCGCCATCGCCCTTCGAGCCGCCCGATGATCCGGCGCCGCCCGATGATCCGGCGCCGCCCGAGCCGCCGCTGCGGCCGGACCGCCGCCGGCCGCCGCGAGCCGGCGGGATTCGAGCTCGACGATCTTCGACTGGGGATAGGCGATTCGCTGGTGGTACATCCCGAGGAGCTGGGAGACGAACGCTTCGCGGATCCGCTCGATGTCGCGCAGGGTCAGGTCGCACTCGTCGAACTGGCCATCCTGGAGCCGGTCCTCGATGATCCGGTTGACCATCGCCCGGATCGCCGGCTCGTCGCGCGACGAGAGCGAGCGGACCGAGGCCTCGACCCCGTCGGCCAGCATCAGGAGGGCCGCCTCGCGGGTCTGTGGCTTCGGCCCGTTGTGGCGGTACGTCCGCTGGTCGACCGCATCGGCCGCCTTCCGGCCCTCGGCCGTCTCGACGCCACCGTACGGCGCGGCCGCCTCCTCGCGGGCCTTCGCATAGAAGAAGCTGAGGAGGGCCGTTCCATGATGCTGCGGAATGAACGCGATCAGGGGCTTGGGCAGGTGGGCCCGGTAGGCGATCTCGATCCCGTCCCCGACGTGCTGCTTGAGGATCGCCGCGGAAACATCCGGATCGAGCTCGTCGTGGACATTGTCGCCGCCGCTCTGGTTCTCGATGAAGGCGGTCGGGTTGGCCAGCTTGCCGACGTCGTGGTAGTAGGCCGCGACGCGGGTGATCAGGGGGTCTGCGCCGATCGCCTCCGCCGCCCGTTCGGCCAGGTTGCCGACCATGATCGAGTGGTGGTACGTGCCGGGGGTCTCGATGAGCACCCGGCGCAGGAGCGGCTGCGAGGGGTTCGCCAGCTCGAGCAGCTGGAACACCGTCAGGATCCCGAAGAGGTTGCCGATCACGGCGAAGCTGCCGACAGCGGCCACGGCCGAACCGACGGCCGCCGCGGCCGACGCCCCATAGAGCTGGATCAGGCCAGTGATGTCCCGCTCGCCGAGGAGCGAGAACGTCGTCACGACGAGAGCATTGACCACGAAGATCGCGAACGCCGCCTGGACGAAGGCGTTCAGCCGGTCGCCCCGGCGGACGGCGACGATCCCGGCCAGCCCGCCCAGGAAGATGTAGCTCGTGAGCTCGAGCGAGTTGCCGTTGACCGCCCCACCGATCACCGCGATCACGGCGGTCAGCATCACGGCTGCGCTCGCATCGAGCAGGATCGCGATGAGGATCCCGGCCGCCGCAGTCGGCACGAAGAAGGGCAGGACCGAGCGACCGGCCGTCAGCTTCAGGGCGAGGGTCGTGAACACGAGCAGCAGGCCGATCAGCAGGAGCACGTTCGTGCGGTGCCAGACCGTCGGCCGGAAGCGCCAGATCCAGGCCAGGACGAGGCCTACGATCAGGCTCGCCAGGAGGGCCCAGCCGGCCAGCTTGGCGACATCGACCCGGGCATCGGTCAGGCCGAACGCCTCGATCTGCTCCAGCTGGAGGGCGGTGATCGGGTCGCCCTTGCGGGCGATCACCTGGCCCTGGCTGAGGCTGACCTCGACCGGGGCGACGGCCGCCGCTGCTGCCTGCCGGGCGGCACCGGTCAGCTCGGAGCTGTACGAAGAGTTCGGCTCAAGGACCGGCGCGATCAGGTCCGCGACGAGCTGCCGCTCGGAGGCCTGGAGCCCGCCCAGGACCAGGGCGGCCAGGTTGGCCTGGGTATCGGCCAGGTCGGAATCACGCAGCTCGGCTTGTTCGAGCTGGCCGAGGAGCCGGCGGGCCTCGTCGCGAACCGCCGGCCAACGGCTCGGCAGCATCGCCTGGAGCGTCGCCTGCGACTCGTCCGACAGTCCCGGGATCGCGTTCTTGAGCAGGGCCGCCCGGGCCGAATCGGACAGGGTGGTGGCCGAGAAGGCGGCGTCGGCCGGGGTCATCTCCATGTTGAGCTGGACGGTCGCCGCCTGATCGACGGCATCGGCCTTGGCCGGGGTGTAGTCGTACTGCGGGGCAACCGCGGCGCTGGCAGCGTCGCGGGCCTGCTGGGTCAAGGTATCGCTCGTGAAGGTCGCCGCGCGGGGAGCGACGATGTCGGCAGTCGCGACCTCGCCGAGGGTGGCCGACAGCCGGGTCGGCACGATGTCCGAGGCGAGAACGGTCGTCAGGCCGACGATCAGGACGATCGATGCGATCAGCAGCCGGACCAGGTCACGCCGGGTGAACCGGCTTGCCTGGTCGGGTCGCTGGACGAGCATGCCCTTCATGACCGGCTCAGCCAGCTCCGGCCAGGCGGGCCGCGACGAGCTCGCTGAGCCGCTTGCCGTCGGCCCGGCCGCGGGTCCGGGGCGACAGCCAGCCCATCACCTTGCCGAGGTCGCGGGGCGTCTCGGCGCCGGTGGCGGTGATCGCCTCATCGACGAGCGCGGCCAATTCGGCCTCGTCGAGCTGCTCGGGCAGGTACCCGCCGAGGATCGCGATCTCAGCCTCTTCCTTGGCGGCCAGGTCCTCGCGGCCACCCTTGCGGAAGGCCTCGACCGACTCGCGCCGGGTCTTGACCTCGCGCCCGACCACGGCCAGGAGCTCGTCATCGGTGAGCGGCTTGCCGCTCTTCTTCTCGAGGTTGTAGGCCGAGTTCTGGACCATCCGCAGGGTGTCGCGGCGCAGCACGTCACCCGACCGCATCGCGGCGGTCGTATCGGACTGGAGTCGTTCCTTGAGGGTCACCGGTTGTGCTGGCACCTCGGGCGGGTCGCCCGGTGCGGAGCGAGGTCTGCGACCTAGCTCTGCGACGTGCGGGCGGCCTTCTTGCGCTTGGCTTCCTTGCGCTTGCGCTTGACGCTGGGCTTCTCGTAATGCTCGCGGCGTCGGGCCTCGGCGAGGATTCCACTCTGCTGAATCTTCTTGTTGAAGCGGCGGAGGGCGCTCTCGAAGGTCTCGTTCTCACCCACGCGGACTTCTGCCAATTCCGGGATCACCTCCCACGGCCAGGATCTGGTCTGCCTCGACGGGTTCGTGGCCGGTGGAACCCGGGAGCATTCGACGGCCCCTCGACGCTCGATTTGGGCGCCTCGTCGAATGGCTGGCGGAGCATAGACGAGGCCCCCGAGTCGGTCAACCGAGGCCGTTGCCGGGCGCTGGGGCCAACCTGCAGGGCGCTGAAGAGTCGCGACCTTCATCCGCCGGCCACGTTCGGCCTGGTTACCTGGCGACTGCTTCGTTTCTGGGACTGCCCGATTTCTGGCGATTATTAGTCGACGTAGTGTTGCGCCGAGAATCCGACTCGGATCGGACGCTTGGGCGGGTCCGTCGCGCCGATTTCGTGCACGAGTCGTTCCCGACCTAGGCCGCGAAGTGCCTCAGACCCTGCCCAACACTACGGGGGCGAATATTCGCCAGTTTCCGGTCGGATCCGGCTGCGCGAGTCGGGTCCGGGCTGCGCGAGTCGGGTCCGGGCTGCGCGAGTCGGGTCCGGGCTGCGCGAGTCGGGTCCGGGCGGAGGCGAGGCGGGTCCGGGCTGCGCGCCGAGTCGGTCCGGGCGGAGGGAGGCGGATCTCGGGGCGCGCCTATCCTTGGTCCGAGCAACCAGCTGAGCCCGGAGGCGACGATGGCCCGGCGCGGCCCGACCCTGATCTATGTCCATGGCGCGGGTACGCAGCCGCCCGAGTCGGACTGGATCCGGATTCATAACCGGATCCTGTTCCCCGATCGAGCCGAGCCGCCGACCGACCTCGGCTATTACGCCGACCTGATCGAGCGTCCAGCTCCCGGCGAACCGGCGGATCCGGCCGAGCCGACCGATGGCCCGGAGCCGGCCCATGGCCTAGAGGCCCCAGCGAGCCTCGGTTCGGGGCCAAGCTCGAGCGGCGAACCAATCGCCGCCGGCCAGGAGCTGCACGGGATCCTCCACGAGTCCGTGGAGCGGGCAGGCCGGACCCACGAAGCGCACCTCCTCCTGCTCCGTCTGGCGGCCGCGATGGGGCCGGCCGACCATCGCTCCCGCTTCGCGATGCCGGGCCACGTGATCCCCCCGGCCGTGCGCGATTTCTACCGCGAGGTATCGGGCTACCTCCACGGAGCGCCCGAGCTGGCTGAGGACATGCGCCAGCGGGTCCGGGCGGCGATCGAGCGGCACGACGGCCGCCTCGTGGTCCTGGCTCACAGCCTCGGCTCGATCGTGGCCTTCGACGTCCTGGGTGAGCCAGGGATGAGCGCCCGCGAAATCGACCTGGTCACGGTCGGCTCTGCCCTCGGCCTCGGCCCGGCCCAGGATCACCTCCGGGCCTGGCGAGGCAGTCGGCCGATCGGGATTCCCGATTGCGTCGTGACCTGGCGCAATTTCCAGGCGGCCGGCGACCCGGTCGCGGTCGGGACCGGTCTCGACGATCTGCGGTCAGACTTCGCCCCAGCCCTGCGCGTTCACGCGACCGAGGTCCGCAACGAGGCCGAGTGGCACCACGCGCTGAGCGGCTACCTCGAGGCGCCCGAGGTCCGCGACACGATCGATGCCCGCCTCACGGATCGGCCGCGGCCAGGCTGATTGCCAATTCGCCGGCTCGATCCGCCGCCGCCTTGGCCACCACGGACCGGACGACCGCATTGAACTGCCGAGGCCGCTCCAGGCTGGACAGGTGGTAGGCGCCGGGCAGGCGGACGAGGCGTCCGTTCGGCGTGGCCGCCAGGAAGGCTCGTTCGCCCGGTCGCATCACCAGGTCCCGCTGTCCGTTGACGAGCACGACCCGGCCCGGGTAGGCCGCGAGGCGGGGCAGGAACGGCTCGCCGGCCAGGCAGCGGAGGGCCTCGGCCGCACCGCGCTGGGCCAGGCCTGATTCGACGATCCGTGCGCCGGTCGGGCCCGGATAGCGCCGCCGGAGATAGGTCCGGCTGAGGCGGTCGAGTCCCCTTCGATCGGCCCGCTCGACGGTCGCCGCGAGGGCCCGCATCAGCCCGGCTCGCGTCCCCACCGGCTCGCTGGTGCAGCCGGCCAGGACCAGGGCATCGGCGATCGAGGGCGCCTCGGCAGCCAGGGCCATCGCGACGTACCCGCCCAGGGACAGGCCGACGATCACGGTTGGCCCGGCCCGGCGAGGCGCGACTTCCGACTCGAGCGCCGCCCGGACGCTCTCGACGGCCGCCGGAAGGGTGAAGGGCTGATCGATGACCCGGCCATGGCCCGGCAGGTCGACTGCCACGACCCGGTTCGTCTCGCTCAGGGCCTCGACCTGGGGCGCCCAGTAGGTCCGGTTCAGCCGGGTCGGGTGGACGAGCACGACAAGGGGGCCACCGACCGGCCCGACCGCCGTCCATCGTGCGCCCTCCCAGGCGATGCCGCTCCCGGAGTTGCCCTTCATCGGGCCGAGTTTAGGCCCGGCGGTTCCAGGCCGGCCGTCCCCCGAGTGATCCCCCGGGCCGCTACGCTGGGGTCATGCCCGACTCGACCGCCGGATCTTCGCCCCACTGGACGAGCCTGCTCGACATCCTGGACGACGCGGCCACCCGCTATCGCGACCAGCCGGCGCTCGGCCTGCGACGGGACGACGGCAGCTCGATGCACTGGAGCTTCCACGAGCTCGACCGGCGGAGCCGGATCGTCGCCTGGCGGCTGCGCGCCATCGGGCTGAAGCCGGGCGATCGCCTGCTCACCTGGTCGCCATCGAGCCCCGAGCTGCCCGCCGTCTATTACGGCGCGATCCGGGCCGGGATCGTCGTCGTGCCGCTCGACCTGCGGATGGCTCCCGACACGATCGAGCGCATCGCCGAACGGGCCGAGGCGAGTCGGCTGGCGATCGGGACCGGCCGGGACGCGCCGGATCCGCGCGATGCCCGGCTCGAAGCCTTCCCGACCTCGACCGTCGAGGCCCTGGCCGCCGAACCGGGAACTGGCGACACCGCCGTCGCCTTTCCCGAGGACTGGGAGAGCCAGGTCCTGGCCTGGCCCCGGCCCCAGCGCGAGGACCTGTTCGAGATCATCTTCACCAGCGGCACGACCGGCAATCCGAAGGGCGTGATGCTGACTCATCGGATGATCTGCGAGACGGTCGAGGCGATCCACGACGTGATCCCGCCCCAGGAGCACCGGCTCGTCTCGCTCCTGCCGCTGTCGCACCTGATGGAGCAGGTCGCAGCCCTGTTCTACGCCCTGACCGTGGGCGCCGACATCCTCTACATCCGGAGCCGCAATCCGCGGGTGATCTTCGAGGCGATCCGCGACCACCGGGTCACGACGATGCTGGTCGTGCCCCAGATCCTCGACCTGTTCTGGAGCGCGGTCGAGCGCGAGGTCGAGGCGTCCGGGCGCCAGAAGAGCTTCGATCGCCTCCGCCGGATCGCCCGCAGGCTGCCCTACGGCGCCCGTCGGATCCTGTTCCGCCAGGTCCATCGCCGGCTCGGGGGCGGCCTGAACCTGCTCGTCTGCGCCGCGGCCTTCCTGCCGCCCCAGCTCCAGCAGGCCTGGGAGGATCTCGGGGTCGTGGTCATGCAGGGCTACGGCGCGACCGAGTGCGGGATGGCCTCGGTCACGACGAAACAGGACCACGGCCTGGGCACGGTCGGCCGGACGATCCCCCCGATCGAGGTCCGGCTGGCCGACGACGGCGAGATCCAGGTCGCCGGGCCGACCCTCTTCTCCGGGTACTGGCACGACCCCGAGGCAACGGCCGCCGCGTTCACGCCCGATGGCTGGTACCGGACCGGGGATATCGGCCGGCACGACGAGACCGGGCACCTGGTCCTGATGGGCCGGACGAAGGACATCATCGTCCTGCCCAACGGCCTGAACGTCTATCCCGAGGACATCGAGAACGCCCTCCGGGTTGCCGGGATCCGCGACAGTGTCGTGGTCGAGACCCGGCCCGGCCGGATCGAGGCGGTCGTCCTCGCCCCGGGCAGCCATGCCCTGCCCCAGGGCGGCGACATCCCGGTCCGCGGCGCGAGCGGTCCGCTCGCCGCGAATGCCGATCCGGCGGCGATCCGGGCGACGATCGAGGCCGCCGTCCGGGCCGCCAACGGCACTCTCGCGGCGCACCAGCGGGTGAACGGCTGGAAGCTTTGGCCCGAGGCCGACTTCCCGCGGACCCATACCCTCAAGGTCAAGCGCGACCGGGTCCGGGCCTGGGCCGCGGTCGACGAGCCGTTGCCCGTCCGCCAGGACTGATCCGGGCCCACCCGGCCGGGGCCAGGCCCCGGCAGCGGAGTCGAGCCTCAGCCCGGGATCGGGATCGCCTCTCCGAACGTCTCGAGGGCCGGCCCGATGTCCGGCGAGCGTGGGTCGGTCGAAGCTGTCGGTGAGTAGGCGTAGAAGATGACGCACGAGCCGTACTGCCTGATCGTGAACTGGGTGTCGGGCAGGAACTGGAGCCGGCCCTGGTTGCTGCCGATGTAGGCCGCCTGCTCCTGGGCGGCGGCGTAGGCCGTGGCCGGATCCTTGAACTCGTAGATCACGATGAACCCGTGGTCGGGATCCTCGGCCAGGAGCACCTGGCCCACGAAGCGCGAGGCGCTGGTCATCGTGGGCGACTCGGCCGGGCGGTATGGCTGGCTCGGCTGGACGAGGTTGAGGCCGGCCGCGCTGAGGACCTGGCTCAGCTCGTTCCGGCAGATCTGCAGAGCCGGGCTGAGGCTCGCCTGGGGGGTGATCGCCGGGCTCGGCTGCTCGGCGTCACTGGCCGCGAAGCCGCAGCCGGCGACGACGAGGGCGATGACGGCCAGGCCGAGGGCAAGGCCTGCCGGGAACGGCCGCTTCAACCCGGCGGCCAGGTCATCGACCGGCCGCCGAGCAGATGGACATGGAGGTGGCCGACCGTCTGGCCGCCCCACTCACCCACGTTCGTGACCATCCGATAGCCGGGCTCGGCCAGGCCCTCCGACCGGGCGAACGCGGCCGCCACGCCGAACAGCCGGCCGAGCATCGGGCCATCGGCCTCGGTCAGATCGGCCGCCGAGGCCACGTGCTCGCGAGGCAGGAAGAGGACGTGGGTTGGCGCCCGCGGGGCGATGTCCCGGATCGCCACGACGACGTCGTCCTCGTGGACGCGGGTCGCCGGGATCTCGCCGGCAACGATCCGGCAAAAGAGGCATTCGGGATCGGCTGTGCGGCTGGCGTTCGACACGAGCCCGATTGTAGTCGGGGCCGCCGTGGAGCCCCGAAGCCGGGCACGGTCAGGTCAGCCCGGCCGCTCGAACTCGAGGGCAACCCACTCCCCTTCGCCGGCTCGCTCGACCAGCCGGAGGCCGGCCCCCTCGAGAGCGAGGCGAACATCGTCGGCCCGATCGATGAAGATCCCCGAGCTGAGCAGCCGGCCGCCCGGGCGGAGCTCGCCGGCCAGCTCAGACGCCAGGGCCGCCAGGAGGCTTGCGATCAGGTTGGCCACGACCAGGTCGAAGGGCCCGGACCGGCTGGGCAGTGTGCCCTGGCGGATGTCGACCGCGAGGTGATTGCGAGCGGCGTTCGCCTGGCTGGCCTCGACCGCGATCGGATCCGTGTCGATGCCCACGAGCGGACGGGCGCCGAACAGGCCGGCCGCAATCAACAGGACCCCCGAGCCGCAGCCCACGTCGAGCACCCGGGCGCCCTCGACCAGGCCCGCATCCGACCACCGTTCGATCCCGGCCAGGCAGAGCCGGGTCGTCGGATGGAGGCCCGTCCCGAAGGCCATCCCGGGATCGAGGGCCAGGACGACATCGTCCGGGCGGCGGCGATGGCGCCGCCAGGTCGGCCGGATGACCAGGCGCCGGCCAACCCGGAGGACCGGAAAGTGGGCCTTCCAGGCCTGGGCCCAGTCGGATTCGTGGACGACCGACACCTCGAGCTCGCCGATCGGCCGGAGCTCGAACGCCTGGAGGTGGCCGAGGGCCTCGCGGGCCTGGCCGACGGCCGCCCGGGCGGCCGTCCGATCCCGACCCGGCAGGTAGGCCCGGACGATGGCCGGCTGGTTCGGATCGACGCGAGCGCCAAGGCCTTCGTCGACCAGCTCGAAGCCGGGCTCGACGCTCGTGCCGCCGGGGGCGAACCGGGACAGGATCTCGCTGACCGCCTCGACCGCCTCGATATCCGCCCGTACCGACAGCTCGATCCAGGTGTCGCCGGCGCTCAGGCCCTCGTCGTCGGGCGGCCCGATCCCGGAGGATCCGGACGCTGGATCGTCGGGCTCGGCCTCGGGACCCGCCTCAGCCAAGCGCGTCCTTGACCCGCCCGAGGATGCTGGCCGAGGAGGAGCTGACCACCTCTCCGGATTCGGCCGCCAGCGATTCGAGGAGCTCGCGCTGCTTCTTGTTGAGTCGGGTCGGGACATTGACCTTGACGAAGACGTGGAGGTCGCCCCGGACGTTCGCCCGGCGGAGATGGGGCACGCCCTTGCCGCGCAACCGGATCTCGGCCCCGGGCTGGGTCCCCGGCTTGATCTCGACCTGCTCCTCGCCCTCGATCGTGGGCACCATCACCTTCGTCCCGAGAGCGGCCTGGGCGATCGAGATCTCCCGCTCGAGGAACAGCTCCGTGCCTTCCCGCTTGAGCGTCTTGTGGGCCTGGATATGGACCGCCACGTACAGGCTGCCGGCCGGCCCGCCGTGCGGCCCGGCCTCGCCCTCGCCCGACAGCCGGATCTGGTGCCCCTCGTCGATCCCGGCCGGGACGCTGACCCGGAGCTTCTTGCGGCGCTCGACCCGCCCGTCGCCGTGGCACGTTTCGCAGGGCGTCTCGACGATCGTGCCGTTGCCCCGGCAGCGCGGGCAGGGCTGGACGTTGACCATCTGGCCGAGCATCGTCTGGCGGATGCTCCGGACCTCGCCGCGGCCCTCGCACTGGGGGCATTTCGTGGCGCTCGTGCCCGGCTTGGCGCCCGAGCCGGCGCAGGTTGAGCAGCGATCGAGGACCGGGAACTCGATCTCCTTGTCCGCCCCGAGGACGGCCTCGGCGAAGGTGATCCGCAGGTCGTAGCGCAGGTCGGCGCCGGTATTCGCCCGGCCGGTCCGCCGTCCGCCGGCCGCCGCCCCGCCGAAGAACGCGTCGAAGATGTCGCCGAAACCGCCGAAGCCCTGGTTGAAGCCGGCTCCCGCCCCGCCATCGACGCCGGGCTTGCCGAACATGTCGTAGGCCTGCTTCTTCGTCGGGTCGGACAGGACCTGGTAGGCCTCGTTGATCTCCTTGAAGCGGATCTCGGACCCGGCCTCGGAATTCACGTCCGGGTGCCACTTCTGGGCGAGTCGCCGGAATGATCGCTTGATCTCGGCGTCGTCGGCCGTCCGCTCGATCTCGAGGATCTCGTAGTAGTCGCGCTCAGTCACCATTCGAAGGCCAAGGATACGAGAGGACGCCGCGGGCCGTGCCCGGCCCGATCAGAACGGATCCTGGGCAGCCGCCGGGTCAGGGCGTCGGCGGCGCGGCGATGACCTCGGTGGGGACGTCGGCGAGGACCGTCCGGAGCGCGGCTGCGGCACCCAGGAGGGCCGACGATTCGGCCGGGATGACCAGCTTGGCATTCGGGCTGAGGGCAAACTTCGAGAGCGTGTCGAGCTGGAGGATCGCGACCAGGGTCGGGCTCGGAGCCGCTGCGGTAATCGCGTCGTAGACGGTCTTGATCGCCTGGGCCCGGCCTTCGGCCTCCAGGATCGCCGCCTGGCGGTTGCCCTCGGCCCGCAGGATCGCCGCCTGGCGTTCACCCTCGGCGCTCTTGATCGCCGCCTGCCGGTTGCCGTCGGCGACATTCACGGCCGACTGCTGCTGGCCCTCGGACTGGAGGATCTTGGCCCGCTTCTCCTGGTCGGCCTGCTTCTGGAGGGCCAGCGCCTGGAGGATCTGGGGCGGCGGGGTGATCTCGACGATCTCGATCCGGTTGATCCGGATCCCCCACTTGTCGGTGACCGCCTCCATCTGCTGCTGGACATCGACATTGATCCGCTCGCGCTCGGAGAGGGCCTCGTCAAGCGAGAGCGTGCCGATGACCGAGCGGAGAGCCGTCCTGGCCAGGGCGTCGATTCCAACGTCGAAGTTGGCGATGCTGAAGAGGGCCTGCTTGGCGTCCACGACCTGGGTGAAGATCGTGGCGTTGACCGCGACGACCACGTTGTCCTTGGTGATCACCTCCTGGCGATCGCCCGGCCGGGGGTACTCGCGCATGTCGACCATCACGATCGAATCGATGAACGGCATGATCACGGCCAGGCCCGGCTCGCGGATGCTTCGGAACTGCCCGAGCCGCTTGACCACGCCGACCGAGCCCTGTTGGACGAGGTTCACCGCCGAGCGGAGCAGGTTCAGGGCGAAGGCAAGAATGAGGATGACCAGGATCAGGGCAACGATCCCGGCAATGGCCTCGCCGCTCATGCAGGACTCCAGCTGGTTCCAGGCTCACCGGCAGCGCGCACGACAAGGGTCGTGCCCCGGACGGCAGTGACGATGACGGTCGCATCTCCGTCGATCTCCGAACCGTCATCGGAGATCGCCAGCCAGCTCTCGCCGGCCAGGCGGACGTGGCCGGGGTGGAGCTCGTCGCCGATCGGGTCGGTGGCCAGGGCTCGCTCCCCGACAAACCCGCCGTGGACGCCTCGCGAGGCGGCGTCGGCGCTTCGCCGCTGGTAGTGATCGACGAGACGGGGCCGGACGAGGATCACCCCGGCGATCGAGATGGCGAGGGCGAGGATCGCCTGGACCCAGACCTCGCTGTTGGGTTCGAGCAGGGCGATGATCCCGGCCACGAAGGCGCCGACCGCCAGGAAGATCGGGTAGAAGGCCGTCGTGTGGAGCTCGACGAGCAGGAGCAGAAAACCCAGGGCGAACCAGACAATCTCGATCACGTCCCCATGAGTGTAGGCCGATCCGGCCCGGCGGCAAGTACCCGGGCGCGGCTCATGACCGCGGCCAGCATCGCCCCGTCCAGCCGGCCGGTGAACGTGTTCTGCTGGCTCGGATGGAACGAGGCGACGAGCCGGTATGGCCCGAGCTCGACCTCGGCCCCATGGCCGAAGCGGGGCTTCGGCCGAGGCGTCGGATGGCCCAGGCTGGCCAGCGTTCGGAGGACCGCGTCCCAGCCAAATCCGCCGAGCGGCACGATCACCCGGACCTCGTCGAGCAGGGCCAGCTCCCGAACGAGGAACGGGGCACAGGTGTCACGCTCCGCGTTCGTCGGCCGGTTGAGCGGCGGCGCACAGCGGACGGCCGCGGCGATCCAGGCGTCGGTCAGGGTCAACCCGTCATTCGCCCTCCGCGAGCTGGCTCGGTCGGCGAAACCGGTCTCGTGGAGCGCCGTCCACAGGAAATCGCCCGAGCGATCGCCGGTGAAGACCCGCCCAGTCCGATTCCCGCCGTGGGCCGCCGGGGCAAGCCCGACGATCAGGACCCGGGCGGCCGGGTCCCCGAAGCCGGGCAGGGGCCGGCCCCAGTACGGCTCATCGGCGTAGCGCGCGACCTTCTCCCGAGCGACCTGTTCGCGCCATTCGACGAGCCGCGGGCAGCGCCGGCAGGCGACGATCTCGGCCTCGAGCCGGGCCAGCCCGGCCGTCCGCTCGGCGGCGCGGCGTTCAGCGCCTCCGGTGTCGGCGGCTCGGGCCCCCGCGGCGGGGCGTCCGGCAGGTCCGTCCATCGCCGAACCCTACTTGAGCAGGAGCTTGTCGAGGCGGCGCGAGACGACCGCCATGCCGATCGCCCCCATGATCAGGAGGTAGGCGATGTCGACCAGCAGGATCGGGCTGATCTGGCCCAGGGAGAGCGAGCGCAGGAGGTCGATCGAGCGCGATAGCGGGGTCAGCGCGATCAGCGTCCGGAGCGGCTCCGGGTAGACGTCGAGGGGGAAGAACGTCGAGGAGAACAGGAACAAGGGCAGGGTGATCACGAAGATGTAGTCGAAATCGGTCCAGCTCCGGACGTACGTCGTGGCCGCCATCCCGACTGCCGCGAAGGCGAACCCGATCAGGAGTGCGGCCGGCAGGCTGAAGACGACCCAGGGCGAACGGGCCAGGCCGAGCACGAGCATCACCGCCAGGAAGCCGATCGCGTAGAGGGTCCCCCGAATCAGGGCCCAGGTGATCTCGCCGACCGCAATGTCATTGATCCCGAGGGGCGTCGACAGGACCGCGTCATACAGCTTGGCGTAGCGCAGCTTGAAGAAGATGTTGAAGGTCGAGTCGTAGATCGCGCCGTTCATGGCGGACGAAGCAAGCAGGCCGGGCGCGACGAACACGCTGTAGGGGATCGGCTGGCCGTCCGGCCCGGTCACCGAGCCGACGAGGGCGCCGATCCCGAAACCGATCCCCAGCAGGTAGAAGAGCGGCTCGAAGAAGCCCGATACGAGGACGAGCCACGTTCGCCGGTAGTTCATGACGTTGCGCTCGACCAGCCGGTCGGCGCGCGGCGCGAAGGGGATGGCCGAGAGGACCCGGGTGGCGATCATCGGCGGCCTACTTGCTCAGCGCCTTGCGGAAGGCCAGCAGGGCCCAGGCCGTCCCGAGCACGATGTAGATCGTCAGGACACCGGTGTGAACCGCGAAACCGATCGGGTCGATCGTCCCCAGGGAGAGACCCCGGGCGAGCGCCACGCCGTGGTACGTCGGGGTCACCCAGGCGATCGGTCGCAGGAATGCCGGCAGCTGGTCGATCGGAAAGAACGTGCCCGAGAACAGGAACAGGGGCGTGATCAGGAAGCGGTTGATCGCGCTGAACGCCGTGTCGTTCTTCTGGCCGGCCGAGAAGGCGGTGACCGGCGCGGCGAAGGCCAGCCCGGTCATGACCGACGCGCCGATCCCGAGCACGCCCAACGGCGAGGCGACATAGCCGAAGGCGAGCATCACCAGGAAGAAAGCGGTCGCGACGAAGGTCAGCCGGGCGACGAGCCAGGCCAGGTGGCCGAAGACGATCCCGCCCACCGAGACCGGCGTGGCGAACATCCCGTGGAAGGTCCGGTCCCAGGTGAATCCGCCCATGACCGGCCAGGTCGATTCGGCGGTCGCCGTCTGCATCCCCTGGGCGGCGAGCAGGCCCGGCGCCAGGAACGCCGCATACGACACGCCCCCGAGCGAGCTGATCGCGCTGCCCTGGTCGACAAAGCCGCCCAGGCCGATCCCCATGGCGGCCAGGAACAGGACCGGCGAGAGGAACGTCGAAAAGACCGAGCCGCGCCAGACCCGGCGGTAGACCCGAGCCCGGAACTCGAAGACGTGGCTGGCGCCCCGGGCGAAACCCGGGCGGGCGCCGGCCAGGCCGCCGCCGGGCCCGCCGGTCCCGGCCGGTGTCCGGGCTCCTCCGCCGGCGGCCGGAGCGGCCACGCTCATTCGATCAGGGTCCGCCCGGTCAGGCGCAGGAAGACATCTTCGAGGCTCGAGCGGCGGACGAGGACGGCTTCCGGGCGCAGCCCGCGGGCATGGGCGGCGGCGGCGGCAGCCTCGCCGTCAGGGGCGTACAGGAGGACCCGGTCGGGCAGCCACTCAATCCGCTCGGCCAGGCCATCGAGCCCGTCACCGAGCGTCTCCTGGACGCCGACCGGGAAGCGCAGCTCGAGGACCTCCTTCGTGGAGTACTCCTCGATCAAGCTGCGGGGCGAGCCCTCGGCCACGATCCGGGCCTTGTCCATGATCACGAGCCGGTCGCAGAGCTGCTCCGCCTCGTCCATGTAGTGGGTCGTCAGGACGAGCGTCACGCCTCGCTGCTTCAACCGGTAGAGCCGGTCCCAGAGGAGGTGGCGGGCCTGCGGATCGAGGCCCGTCGTCGGCTCGTCGAGGAGGAGCAGGTCCGGGTCGTTGACCAGGGCTCGGGCGATCGTCAGACGGCGCTTCATCCCCCCCGAGAGCGGCTCGACCGCGTCGTTGGCCCGCTCCGACAGCTGGACGAACTCGAGCAGCTCATCGGCCTTGCGCCCCGAGTCGCGCCGGCTGAGGTCGAAGTAGCGGCCGTAGATGATCAGGTTCTCGCGGACCGTCAGCTCCATGTCGAGGGTGTCCTGCTGGGGCACGACCCCCAGCCGGGCCTTGATCCGGGCGCCGTCCGTGGCCGGGTTCAGGCCCAGGATGCTGAGCTCGCCCGAGGTCACGGGCGAGACGCAGCCGATCATCCGCATCGTCGAGGTCTTGCCGGCGCCGTTCGGTCCCAGGAAGCCGAACGACTCGCCCGGGGCGACGTCGAAGTCGATCCCGTCGACCGCCATGAAATCGCCGAACTTCTTGGTCAGCGCCCGGGCCCGGATCAGGCTCTCGCGCGGCTCCCCTGAAGGCCCGGCGCCGGAGGCACGAACGCCCGGAGCGGCGCTGCCCGCGGCGGGCACGGCGGGACCGGCTCCCTCAACGGGCGGTTCGGACACGGGCGAGTTGGACGCGTCGACGGGTTGGGCAGTCGTCATGGGGAGGGGAATGGTACCGCGGCTCGACACACTTCGCCCCTCGCTGAGACGATCCCGAGCGAGCTGCATCCGGTGAATGTTCGCGACGCGGATCCGGAGCGTGACGCCGAAATTCGGCCGCCGATGCAGGAAACCGACTCGAATCGGCCGGGATCCTGCATGCCCCGCCGAAACTCGCCCGCAGGGCATCGATGCGTGTCGCGAACATTCAGCCCATGCAGGTGAGCCGGTCCCGATGGCGGAGCCGGGCAAGGACGGGCGAGCCGGGGCTGCGGGAAGCAGGCCACGGGAGCCGGAGCACGCCCGCCGGGCGAGCCGGGGCTGCGGGAAGAGGCCACGGGAGCCGGAGCAGTGCCTGCCGCGCCCTCGAATCAGAAGGCCCGCCGGTTTGCGGCCGGCGGGCCCCTGGAATAGCGACTGGACCGGCCCAATGGCCTGGAGGCTAGACCTCCTTGAACTCGCCCTCGACCGTTTCAGAGTCGGCCGAGCTCGAGTCGGCGGACCCGGTCCCGTCGCCGGACGAGCCGTCGGACGAGCCATTGCCCGTACCGTCGGACGAGCCGTCGGCGGACGAAGTCTCGGCCTGGGCCGACTGGTAGGCGGCCGTCGAGATCCGGCTGAGGACCTCGGCGAGGGCCGTCGCCCCGGACGTGACCGCTGACGCATCGGAGCCCTTGAGGGCGCCTCGGAGCGACTCGATCCTGGCCTCGGCGTCGGCTCGATCCTCGGCCGAGACCTTGTCGCCGAGGTCCTTGAGCGTGCGCTCGGCCTGGAACGTGAGGGCCTCGGCCTGGTTCCGGGTCTCGACCTCCTCGCGCCGGTTGCGGTCTTCCTCGGCGTGCTCCTGGGCGTCGCGGACCATCTTGTCCACGTCGTCCTTGGAGAGCATCGAGGAGGCGGTGATCCGGACCTGCTGCTCCTTGCTGGTCGCCCGGTCCTTGGCCTTGACATCGAGGATGCCGTTCGCGTCGATGTCGAAGGTGACCTCGATCTGGGGCACGCCGCGCGGCGCGGGCGGGATCCCGTCGAGGATGAAGCGGCCGAGGGTCTTGTTGTCCTGGGCGAACTCGCGCTCGCCCTGGAGGACGTGGATCTCGACCTGGCTCTGGTTGTCCGAGGCCGTCGAGAACGTCTGCGACTTCGAGCTCGGGATCGTCGTGTTCCGTTCGATCAGGCGCGTCATCACGCTGCCCAGGGTCTCGATCCCGAGCGACAGCGGGGTCACGTCGAGGAGCAGGACGTCCTTGACGTCACCGGCCAGGACGCCGGCCTGGATCGCCGCGCCGACGGCCACGACCTCGTCCGGGTTGACGCCCCGGTTCGGCTCCTTGCCGTTGAACATCGCCTTGACCGCGTCGATCACCGCGGGCATTCGGGTCATGCCGCCGACAAGGACGACCTCATCGATCTCGCCCGGCTTCAGCCCGGCGTCCTTGAGCGCCTTCTGGACGGGCTCGCGGGTCTTGTCGATCAGGTCGGAGACGAGGTCTTCGAGCTTGGCCCGGGAGAGGGTCATCACAAGGTGCTTCGGGCCGCCCGCGTCGGCCGTGATATAGGGCAGGTTGATCTCGGTCTGGCTCGTCGAGCTGAGCTCGATCTTGGCCTTCTCAGCCGCTTCCTTGAGGCGCTGGAGGGCCTGCTGGTCCTTGCGCAGGTCGATCCCCTGGTCCTTCTTGAACTCGCTCAGGAGCCACTCGATCACGCGCTGGTCGAAGTCGTCGCCGCCGAGGTGGGTATCACCATTCGTGGCCTTGACCTCGAAGACGCCGTCACCGAGCTCGAGGATCGAGATGTCGAACGTGCCGCCGCCCAGGTCGTAGACGGCGATCTTCTCGTCGTTCTTCTTGTCCAGGCCATAGGCCAGGGCCGAGGCGGTCGGCTCGTTGATGATCCGCTTGACCTCGAGGCCGGCGATCCGCCCGGCGTCCTTGGTCGCCTGGCGCTGGGTGTCGTCGAAGTAGGCCGGGACGGTGATCACGGCCTCGGTGATCTTCTCGCCGAGGTACGCCTCTGCATCGGCCTTGAGCTTCTGCAGGATCATCGCGCTGATCTCGGGCGGGGTGTACTGCTTGTCGTTCGCGACAACGACCAGGCCGTCGCTCTTGGCGTCCTTCTGGACCTTGTAGGGAACGAGCTCCATCGAGCGCTTCGTCTCGGGATCGTCCCAGCGACGGCCCATGAAGCGCTTGATCGAATAAACCGTGTTGGTTGGGTTCGTGACCGCCTGGCGCTTGGCCAGCTGGCCGACGAGGCGCTCGCCGGTCTTGGTGAACGCAACGACCGACGGGACCGTTCGGCCACCTTCGGCCGAGGCGATCACGGTCGGCTCGCCGCCTTCCATGACGGCGACGACAGAGTTGGTGGTCCCGAGGTCGATTCCGATGATCTTGCCCATTGTCGGGGTGTCTCCTTGAACGTAGGTGAGGGGATTCGGGTGGGTTGTGTGTCAGTTGAGCGGCGGGTCGCCGTCCTGGCCGGCCGGTCCGCCCGCGATCGCCACCCGGGCGGGACGCAGGACCCGGTCGCGGATCCGGTAGCCGCGCTGGAGCTCGGCCACGATCGAGCCTTCGGGCAGGTCGCTGCCCGGAACGCTGACCAGGGCCTCGTGCTCTCGGGCGTCGAAGGCCGATCCGGGCGCCACCTCGATCGGCCGGACGCCCTCGCTCTCGAGCAGGGCCCGAAGCTTGCGGTCGATCGCTCCGACGCCCTCGGACCAGGCCGCCGCGTCTCCGTCGGCCAGGCTGGCCGGCCGGGCCTCGATCGCCCGGTCGAAGTCGTCGGCCAGGACAAGGACCTTGAAGATCAGGCTCTCGTTGGCCAGGCCGAACTCGCGCTCGCGCTCCTCGGCCGTGCGTCGCTTGAAGTTCTGGAACTCGGCCCGTTCACGCTGGAGGGCAAGGAGGTAGTCGGCAGCCTGGGCCAGCCCGGCGTCACGCTCGGCGGTCAGCTGCTCGATGTCGGCCAGGAGCTTGCTCGGCGAGATGTCGAGCTCGTCCTGGCGCTCCTCGGCCCGGGTGCGCTGGCGGGCGGGGCGCCCGTGAGTGGGTTCAGTCATGGTCGATGGACTCTTCTGTGTGCTGGTTCAGGAGTACAGGTGGTCGACGAGCTCGTTCATCAGGCTCGACACGAAGCCGACCGTCCCGATCGCCTGGGCGTAGGCCATCCGGGTCGGACCGAGGACGCCGACGACGCCGACGGCCCGGCCGGCCTGTCCGTAGGGGGCCAGGACGAGCGAGACCTCGCCCATCTCGGCGGGCGCGTTCTCGCGGCCGATGAAGACGTGGATCCGGCCTGTCTCGGTCACGACCGCGATCAGGTCGGCCAGGTAGGCCCGGTTCTCGAGGGCGCTGAAGACCCGCCGGAGCTTCTCGCTCTGGGCGAACTCGGGCGCCTCCATCACGTTGAGCAGGCCGTCGCTGTAGACCTCCTCGACCCGCAGGGCATCGAACTCGGCGACCGTCCGGATGATCCGCTCGGCAATCCTGCGGGTCAGGTTGCGGGTCTCCTCGTCGGCGCCCAGGGCGTGATCGAGGGCGGGCAGCACGGCGACGATCTCGGCTGCGGTCAGCTGGGCCAGCCGCTCGTTGAGCAGGTTGGCGACGCGGGTCAGGTCGGACTGGCTGACGGGCAGGTCGAGGGCGATCAGGCCCTGCTTGATCGTGCCCTCGCGGAGGACGAGGATCAGGCTGGCCAGCCGTTCCTGGATCGCCACGAGGTCGATCCGGCGAACGCGGGCGGCCGTCGGCTTGGCCGCCGTCGCCAGGCCGGCCGAACGGGTCATCGAGGCGAGGGTCGTGGCGGCGAGGCGGAACCACTGCTCGCTGGCGAACTCGACCTGGCCGAACTGGTGGCGGATCATCAGCTGCTCGACCGCCGGGGGCGGCGCGCCGAGCTCGACGATCAATTCGACGTAGGAGCGATAGCCGGCGTCGGTCGGGACCCGACCGGCCGAGGTATGGGGGTGGGTCAGGAGGCCTGCCGCCTCGAGGTCGGCCAGGATCGCCCGGACGGTCGCGCTGCTCACGCCGAGGCTGTAGCGCTCGACGAGCGCCTGGGAACCGACCGGGCTGGCGGTGGTCACGTAATCATCGATGACGGCCTGGAGGATCGCCTTCGCACGGGGATCCAGGGGGTCGCTGGTGGGTCGCATTCGTCGCGCCACGGGGGACTTGCTCCTTCCGGTTAGCACTCTCACTACTAGAGTGCTAACGCGATGTCGGCATCGTACCGCCACGGCCTGCCGGTGTCAACGGGGCTGGGCGCATCTCGGGCTGCGCCGTCGGCACCCCGCCGGCTCCTTCAGATCAGGCGGGCGAACAGTTCGTTTGAGAGGAGCCGGCCACGGGTCGTCAGGCGCACCCGGGCCCCGTCCGTCTCCTCGACCAGGCCGGCCGCGACCGCCCACTCGAAGGCGTCGACGAAGGGCGGCTCGAGGAGCGTCGTGAGCGGCACGCCCTCGTCGAGACGGAGGCCGAGGATCACCGTCTCCGCGGCAGCCGTCGGCGCGTCGATCAGCTCCGAACCGCCCGGCGGCAGGGTCCCGACTGCTCCGCCGGCCGGCCGGAGTGCGGCGACGTAGGCGTCCAGCCGGGCGGCATTCCAGCGCCGGGCCCGGCCATCGAAGGCATGGGCGCCAGGCCCGACGGCCTCCGTCGAGCGGCGCTCCCAGTAGCCCAGGTTGTGGAGCGATTCGTGGCCGGGCTGGGCCCAGTTCGAGAGCTCGTAACCGCGGAAGCCGGCCTCGGCCAGGCGCTGTCCGGCGAGGTGGTACATGGCCGCGGCGCGGTCCTCGTCCTGCTCGGGCGTGGCCCGATCGCGCCAGCGCCGGGCGCCGGCGGTCGGCGAGAGGTGGTCGCCGCCCGGGCCGGTCAGTCCTTCGGTATCGGGGTCGTCGAGGGTCAGGGCATAGAGCGAGACGTGGTCGGGGTCGAGCCCGACGGCCCGTTCGAGGCTGTCGGACCAGCTGCCCAGGGTCTGGCCCGGCACGTCGTACAGCAGGTCGAGGTTGATCGAGGCGATGCCGGCCTCGCGGGCGGCAATCAGGGCCAGCCCAATGTCGTTCGGTGAATGGCGCCGGCCCAGCCGCTTCAGCTCGGTCGGCGAGAACGACTGTGCCCCGATGCTCAGGCGGGTCACCCCGGCCCGGGCCTGGACGACCGGATCGCCCCGCTCGTCGGGGCCGGGGTTGACCTCGAGCGTGACCTCCGCCCCGGCGGCGATGCCGAAGGCCGTCCGGACCGCCTCGAGGATCCGATCCAGGGTTGGGCCCGGCAGGAGCGACGGTGTCCCGCCCCCGAGGTAGACCGTCGAGAGCGGCCACCGGACGGGATCTGCTCCGTCGGCTGCGGCCCGCAATCCGATCTCGACGACGAGGGCGTCGACCAGGCTCTCGACCCGGTTGCGCGGCCCGCGAGCCTCGGCTCCGGCGTAGACCACGAAGTCGCAGTACGGGCAGATCGAGACGCAGAACGGCACGTGGACGTACAGGCCGACCGGCGGTTGGGCCGGGAATTCGGTGACCTGCCCAGCCGGCCGCTCCGGCAACCTGGCGTCCCCCGGCTCCGCTGCGCCCCCCTCCGCGTTGCTCATCGTTCGCGGTTGATCGAGTCGCGCATCGCACCCACGATGCTCCAGCCTTCGGGCGGCCGGCGACGCTTCTCGATCTCCTCGACCTCGCGGCCCTTGGCCAGCGGCTGGCCGGAGTGGCCGGTCGTCAGGAAGATCGCGAAGCGGCTGATCGAATGGCCGATGAACGCCGCTCCGATCCCGCCGGTCTCGATCGTGGCCCAGCCCGTGACGACGCCCAGGACGAGGGCCAGGACGAACAGCGAGCGGTCGCGACCGGGAGCGCCCAGCCGGGTGGCGAGGCCGTAGATCAGGGTCTGGATCAGGATCGCCAGCCAGGGGTTCAGGCCGGCCAGGATCAGGAAGCCGAGCACGGCGCCACGGAAGGTGACCTCGTCCATGAACGCCGTTCCGAGGGCGTTGATCATCGCCACCGGATAGGACGAGACGGCGGGCAGCCGGAGGTGGCCGTAGCGCAGGAGGGCCACGCCCACGGCCAGGGCCGAGCCGGCCACGCCCAGGATCACCCCGTAGAAGACGGCCCCGCCCTTGTCACCCAGCCCGACGAACAGGTCCTGGGCGAGGCCGGGGTAGATCCAGACCATCGTCAGGATGATCAGGAAGCCGACGAGGTACCAGCTCAGCCGGCGGCGCAGGCGGGTCGTCGGCCGGCCGTCGGGGCCGTAGTCGGCATACTCGGCCACCCCGAACAGCTCCGCCTGGAAGCGGAGCACGACGAGGAGCATCGTGAAGGCCAGGGCGATTAGCAGCCCGAACGGCCGAATCAGCTCGTCCATCAAGCGCCCCGGGGCAGGCTCAAGCTTCGTCCATGGTGATGCCCGCCACCGTAGCACTTGGCGAGCCCGTTCTCGACCCCCATCGGTCCAGCTGGGACCAGGCAGGGTGTCCGTCACCGGGTGGGCCCCGGCGGGTCACTTGCCCTGGATCGTCACCGTCGTCGTGCTCTGGACCTCGGCCCCGAGCCCGCCGAAGCCCGCATCGAAGCCGTTCTCGCTCGAGATCGACCAGGTCAGCGTGCCACCGGCCACCGTCGGGGCACCCAGGGGCAGGGTCGGGACCATCCCGGCCAGCGGGATCGTCTGGCCTACCGTGCCGCACCCGAGCTGCTTCATGACGCCGGTGTCCGTGCAGGCCGTGATCGTCTCCTGGATGAAGGTCATCGTCAGGCCGCAGATCGTGCCGCCCATCGTGCCGGTCTCGTCGATCGTGGTGTCCTCGGTGCCCACCGACAGGCCCTGGAAGACCTGGTGCTCGAGCATCGTCTGGCTGAACGGTCCGGCCAGGCTGCCGTCGCCGGCGACGGTGACGCTGATCGGTCCGGAACCCGTGTCGTTCGTGCCGCCGCTCTCGCCCAGGTCGATCTGGCCCGGCGGGACGATCGTCGTGGACTTGAAGGTCAGCTGGCCCTGGTAGGTCCCGGCCGGCAGGCTCGCCGTGCAGGCGGTCGAGATGCTCGGGCTGGGACTGATCGAGGGCGACGGGCTGGGCGGCGCCTTGTCGTGGAAGACGATGACGGCCGGACCGCTGCCGCGGGCGTCGAGGATCGTGTTCAGCCGATCCTGGATGCCGTCGAGCACGGGCTTGAGGAGCGCGACGACGAACGGTTGCAGGATCGGGATCAGGCCGCCCACGAGCTTGCTGGTCAGCTCTGACCGAAGGGTATCGAGCTCGGGCCGGTGAACGGCCACCGGCATGTAGTCGAACTGGTTGCGCTGCTCGCCCGTGGCATCGCCCGGGTCGCGCGCCGTGAGAAAGGTCCAGACGGCCTTGCCGGTGTTGTCGGTCGTGGCGTTCGCCACGGCCTGGTCGGTCGGACTGAGGAGTGGATCTGCCGGTGCCTCGAGCGGGCCGAAGGTCAGGGGCACGCCCTTGCTGGTGAAGTCGGGCAGGGCGATCCCGGCCGCGGTAGCGCAGGCCTGGACGGGGGCCGGCCAGGTGGGCAGGTCGCCCGCACTGACATAGGCCGTGTACTGCCCCCGCTCAGGATCCTCGCCGAGGAAGAAGGTGGCACCTTCGGCGACGTCGGAATGGCCGGCGATCACCTGCACGGCGAAGGGCAGGACCGAAGCGATCTGCTCGGCCAGGCCGGTCGCGATCGCGGCGATTCGCGGATGACGGTCAGGACCGGGGCCAGGAACGTGTCGACGAGGCCCTTGACCACGCCCGGCGGCGATGTGGATGAACCAGGACAGGGCACCGGCCAGGATCGCGCCCACGATCCCCGGGGGCATGGCCGCGATCAGGGCGGATTCGAGGTTCGAGACGATCGCGTCGATCCAGCCGCTCGGGCCGGAGCAGAGCAGGCCGATATCGACAGCCGGGACGATCCTGGCCTCACCGGCCGCCGCCATCGGCAGGAGCTCGACCGCGGCCGGCGAGGGGCTGGCGGACGGTCCGGCCTTCGCCCCCATCGGTGGCAAGGTCGGACGCGAAGAGGAACATGACGACAGCCGGAAAGCGCACGGTCGCCGGATCCCTCAGGTCCTGGCCGGCCAGGAGGGCCCGGGCAAAGGCGCCGCCCGGGGTGAGCGCGCTGGCGGAGTAGGCGGCCAGCAGGTCGGCCAGGCTCGGCGTGCCCGTGGCATCGGCCGGCAGTGGAACGACCTGATCCAGCTCCGCGCCGGTCCAGCCCGCCCCGGCCCAACTCTGGACGGCGAGCGCGTGGGCCTGGAAGTCGAGCAGCTCGAGCGGGCTGGGCGGGCCGCTGAGCGGTACCTCGGGAGCCGCCGTCGAAGGGTCCGTGCTGCTGTCGGCGACCACCGCGATCCCGGCCCGGGCGAGTGCCGCCTTGAAGGCGTCGGTCGCGTCGGCACTGTAGGTGGGCGCGGCAAGTCGCCCGGCCAGGGCCCAGGTGGCATCGTCGACCGGGGCGGTCGCGCCGCCGGGAACGGCATGGGCCCCGATCGCGCTCGCCTCGGCCGCATTCGTCGTGCCCGCCGGCGCCGAGCCTCCGGGACCGCTCGAGGCGGGCCTGCCGGCGGAGGGGGCCGTCCCGCAGGCGGCGGCCAGGAGAGTGCCGCGAGGGCCACGGCGAGCGGCGTGGCGGCGCCCCGCCGCCGAGCTCCGCTCCGCCGATTTGTCATTTCCAATCGCCTCCGCATAGGCAGCCAGGGCGGCCTCGCCCCGGAGTCTTCGCCGGGCGGATCGCAGATCGATCGCAAGCCGCGGCCGGGTGGTGCCCGGCCCGCGTTGGCCGCTCAGGCCCTCGCTCGACGCAGGGCCGCCGGCGCTGGCCCCGGCCGGGCCTGCCCCGGGCGACGGCCAGGGCCTCAGCCAGGACGGCCGCCACGCCGACCGGCGTCGAGATCGAGCTCGTCGGGCGAATGGCCGCCTGGCGGCGGGTCGCCTCGACGTCGGCCAGCTCGGTCGGCGCGACCGGCTGGTGGATCGCCAGCCTGATCGCTGCCGCGGCCGCGCCGAGGAGGTCGCGCGGCCCCGTCGGCCGCCGGTCGCGACGGCCAGCCGGGCGACGGCCTCCAGGGCATCGACGAGGACCCAGCGGTCGGCCACCGGATCGAGTCGCGTCGAGGGCCTCGACGAGGTGGGCCGCGGCCGACGCCGTCTCGCCCGTCGTCAAGGTCGAGGCGGGCCAGGTTGATGTGACCGAAGGCAACCGTCGTGCGGGTGCTCGCCAGCTCGCCGGCCGCGATCGCCTGGCGGGCGTAGCGTCGAGCGGCACGCGGGCCGGCCGAGCCCGCGGGCGACCGCGGCCAGGCGGTAGGTGACCGTCCCCTCGGTCGGCCGGTGGCCGAGCTCGCGGAAGATCGCCAGGGCCTCCTCGCCTTCGCATGGCCGCGCCGAGGTCGCCGCCCTTCCAGTCGGCCAGGTTCAGGGCAGCGAGGGCGTGGCCCCGAGCCAGCGGGTCGCCCGATGCGACGGCGATGGTAAGCGACGCGGCGAGCAGCCGGGCGGCATCGTCGAGACAGCCCCTGGTCGGCCAGGAGCGAGCCCAGGTGGAGCAGGGTCGTGCCGATCTCGCGCTCGACGTCGGCCGCGTCGAGGCGGACCAGCGAGGCCTCGAGGAACCCGCCGGGCCGGCGGCACGTCGTCGGTCGCCGCGGCGATCGCCCCGAGGCGCCGCAGGGCCCGGCCTTCGCCGAGCGGGTCGCCGAAGCGCCGCGAACCGGGCGCTCGGGCCTCTTCGCCCATCGCCGACCCGCCGCGAAGTCGGTGAGCCAGTAGGCGAGGTGCGCGCCGCTGAGGGCGGCCTGGGCGCGCAGGGCCGTGGCCGGACCGGCCGCCTCGACGCAGCCGGCCGAGCCAATCCAGGCCCTCGGCCGGATGGCGCCCGAGCCAGTAGTCGGTCAGGCCGACGGCCAGCTCGAGGGCGCCGTCGAGATGCGCCGACGGAATCGCGCCGACCGCGCGCAGGCGCCAGGACGGCCCGGAGGTGGGGCATCTCGCGGTCGAGGCAGCGGCAGGGTGACGGTCCGTTCGGGCGGAGCCCAGTCGCCCGGCGAGGGAGGCGACCCGGTCGAGCATCGCCTCGCGTAGCCCCGCGTGGCAGCTCGACGAAGCTCGTCGATCGGCAGTCTCGAGGGTGTGGACCGGATCGTCCGGAGGAGCTCGTAGCGGGTCGGGCCGTCCGCACTGCGGACCTGGAGAGGCTGGCGTCGACGAGGCGGGCGATGGCCTCGAACACCTCGGCCTCCGCCGCCGCCGGATCGAGGACCTGCGGCGATGAGCGCCGGCATCGGCGTCGGCGACCATCACCGCCAGGGCGACCAGGACGCGCCGCTCGAGCGACGGCGAGGCGGGCGACGCTGGCATCGAGGGCCGCCCACAGGCCGGTCCGGCCGCGGGCGGGACCGCCGGCCCACCGGCGCGAGGTCTGCCTCGACCCGTTCGACGAGCTCGTCCAGGCGGAGGAGCTGGAGGTGACGGGCGACGAGCTCGAGACCGAGCGGGAGGCGGTCGACGAGGCGCGCACAGCCGGTCGGCGTCGCCGAGCTCGTCGGGCGCAGCTCGAAGTGCGGGTCGACCAGGCGCGCCCGGTCGACCAGCAGCTCGCGGGCCTCCTCCTCGGCCAGCGGCCCGACCGGGACGAGCGCCTCGTCGAGGAGCCCCAGGCGCTCGCGGCTGGTGGCCAGGACCCGCACCCCGGGGCAGGCGGCGACGACCGCATCGACCTCGGCCGGCGACATCGGCGAGGCGCTGCCTCGCAGCCATCGAGGACGAGCAAGCCGGTCGCCTCGGCCGAGCGCCTGGATCAACACCCTGGCGGAGGTTCAGTGGCCATCGACGACGGGGCCACGACATCAAGGATCGCGGCCGCGACCGACTGCTCCGCGGGCAACCTGCTCGAGGACGACGTACCAGACCGGCGGCTCGGCCGCCGGGCGGCTCGCGACCGCGAGCCGGGTCTTGCCGGCCCCGGGGGGCCCGACGAGGGTCACGAGCGCGGGCCCGCGCCCAGGCCTCGGCAAGCGCCTCCTGCTCGGCCAGCCGGCCGATCGAGCCGGGTCGAGCCGCGCCGGGCAGGCGCGACGTTGGCGGGCTCGCCGCCGGCGCTCGCCGATCGGCCGGAGGGTCGAGCAGCCGGGTCCTGGGCCAGCACCGCCTGCTGCATCCGGCGCAGGCCCGGAGCCCGGGCTCGATGCCAAGGTCGTCGACAGGCGGCGCCGGCATTCGGCATAGACGTCGAGCGCCTCGGCCTGGCGGCCAGCCCGGTAGAGGGCGAGCATCAGCAGCTCCCAGCGACGCTCCCGGTAGGGCTGGTCGGCCGCCAGGCGGCGAGCGTCGCCACCGGCTCGCCATCGCGGCGGCCCGGTCGAGCTCGGCGGCCAGGAGGTCCTCGCGCAGCCCGGCGACCAGCTCCTCGAGGCGGGCCGCCTCGATCTAGGCCGGCGGCGTGGCCTCCAGGTCCGGGAGTCAGGCCGGCCACGCCACAGGGCCAGGGCCTGCGCGGAGCAGCTCGGCCATGCCCGCCGGGGATCGGCCGGCATGACCCGGCGCGCCTTCGGCCACGAGGCGATCGAGGGCATGCGATGTCGGTCGGCTCGTAGCCAGGCGGTAACCCGTCGCCGTCGCTGGCGATCGTACAGGCCCAGCTCGGCGCAGGCGCGAGACGTAGCGCGGCAAGGGTGTGGCGCGAGGTCGGCGGCGGCTCGTCGCCCCAGACGGCTGCCTCGAGCTCATCGAAGGACACGATCGCCCCAGCCGCGATCCCGAGGCGGCGCCAGCAACCTGCGCTGGAGCGGCCCGCCAACGGCGATGTCCGCTCCGGCGTCGCGAATCCGGAGCGGGCCCAGGAGCTCATGTCCATTGTCCCGACTCTACTGTGGTGCGCCGGGGCTGGGCTCAGCCCTCGTCCATCCGCAGAACCGCCAGAAACGCTTCCTGGGGGATCTCCACGGATCCGACCCGCTTCATCCGCTGCTTCCCCTCTTTCTGTTTCTCGAGCAGCTTCTTCTTGCGGGTGATGTCGCCACCGTAGCACTTGGCAAGGACGTTCTTGCGCATCGCCCGGACCGTCTCGCGAGCCACGACGTTGCCCCCGATCGCGGCCTGGATCGGGACCTCGAACATCTGGCGCGGGATCAGCTCCTTGAGCTTCTCCGCCAGTTGCCGGCCGGTCGAGGGCGCCCGTTCGCGGTGGACGATCAGGCTGAGGGCATCGACGGGCTCCCCGGCCACCATGATGTCGAGCTTGACCAGGTTCGCCGCCCGGTAGCCGATCTCCTCGTAGTCCATCGAGGCGTAGCCCTGGCTACGGCTCTTGAGCTGGTCGAAGTAGTCGATGATCAGCTCGGCCAGGGGCAGCTCGAAGTGGATCTGGACCCGTTGCGGGTCAAGGTACTCGAGGTTCACGAACGCTCCCCCGGCGGCTCGTCGAGAGCTCCATCAGCGGTCCGATGTAGGTCGCCGGGGTGATCACCGACAGGCTGACCCAGGGCTCCTCGATCGCCTCGATCTCGCCGGCGTTGGGGAAGCAGGGCCGGGTTGTCGACCGTGATCGTGCCCCGGTTCGCGATCAGGACGACCCGATAGGCGACCGACGGGGCCGAGGCGATCAGGTCGAGCGAGAATTCGCGCTCGAGGCGCTCCTGGACGATCTCCATGTGGAGCAGTCCGAGGAAGCCGCAGCGGAAACCGAAGCCGAGGGCGACCGAGCTCTCGGGCTGGTAGGTGAAGCTGCCGTCGTTCAGATGGAGCTTCTCGATGGCTTCTCGCAGGAGTGGATAGTCCTCGCCGCTGAGGGGGTAGATCCCGGCGAAGACGAGACTCTTGGCCTCCTTGTAGCCGGGCAGCGGGCTGGTCGCTGGAGCCGCGGCGTTCGTCAGGGTGTCGCCGACCTGGGCGTCCCGAACGCTCTTCAGGCCGGTCGCGACGTAGCCGACCTCGCCGGCGGCCAGCGACTTGACCGGCACCAGCTGGGGCCGGAAGACCCCCAGCTCGAGCAGCCCGGACTCCACCTTTGAGGCCATCAGCCGGATCGTGTCGTGGGCATGGAGCGTGCCCGAGGCAAGCCGGACATAGACGACCACGCCCTTGTAGGCGTCGTAGTGGGAATCGAAGATCAGGCCCTGGAGCGGCCCCGCGGATCGCCCTTGGGCGGAGGGATCCGGGCGACCACGGCCTCGAGGATCTCGTCGATCCCGATGCCCTCCTTGGCCGAGGCCAGGATCACCTCTTCGCGTGGAATCGCCAGGACGTTCTCGAGCTCCTCGATCACGACATCGGGCTGGGCGCTGGGCAGATCGATCTTGTTGAGGACCGGGATGATCGTCAGGCCCTCGCGCAGGGCCAGGTGGACGTTGGCCAGGGTCTGGGCCTCGATCCCCTGGGCGGCATCGACCACCAGGATCGCCCCCTCGCAGGCCTGGAGCGAGCGGCTGACCTCGTACGAGAAGTCGACGTGGCCGGGGGTGTCGATCAGGTTCAGGCCGTAGGTCTGGCCGTCCCGCGCCTGGTAGTCCAGGCGCACGGCCCGGGCCTTGATCGTGATCCCCTTCTCGCGCTCAAGGTCCATCGAGTCGAGGACCTGGCTGGTCATCAAGCGGGCCTCGATCGTGTGGGTTCGCTCAAGCAGTCGATCGGCCAGGGTCGACTTGCCGTGGTCGATATGGGCGATGATCGAGAAGTTGCGCAGTCGCTCCTGGGGGATCACCGGGCCGAGTGTATCGGCTCCGGGTCGACGGTCGGTGACGTCGGACTCGACCGCCGCTTGACCTTCAAGTCACTCGAAGGTGTAGGTTCGCCCGGTGAAGGTCTCCGAGCTTGCCGATCGGGCCGGGGTCGCGTCGTCGGCGATCCGTTGGTATGAGTCGGCCGGCATCCTGCCGGCAGCCAGCCGTCAAGCGAACGGGTACCGCGAATACGCCGAGGAAGATCTCGCCCGGCTGCGGCTGGTCGTGAGCTTGCGCCGACTCGGGCTCGGACCCGTTGACGCCGGGCGAGTTGCCCAGCTCTGCCTGGATTCAGGTGAGGTGGACCGGGACCTGGCGCCGCTGATCGCCCAGCAGCGCTTGGCGATCGCCCGCCAACGCGACGACCTCGATCGCCTCGACGAGGAGCTAACCGATCTCGAGGCAACCATCGCGGCCGCCGGGCGCGTCCGCGGCATGAGAAGGGAACGAGACGTGCCCGTCGACGCACCAATCCGGGTCCTGTTCGTTTGCACCGGCAACAGCGCGCGCAGCCAGATCGCGGAGGCGGTCCTCAAGCGAATCGGAGGGACTGACTTCGACGTCTACTCGGCCGGCACCGAGCCTCGGGGCATCAATCCCCTGACCGTTCGCGTGCTCGCCGACGCCGGAATCGACTGGTCGGCTGCGCGGAGCAAGTCCACCGACGAGTTCGTAGGCCAATCCTTCGACTACGTCATCACGGTTTGTGATCGAGCCAGAACGGTCTGCCCGGTCTTCCCGGGCAATGGCGAGACGCTGCACTGGGGCCTCGAGGACCCGGCCGAGGTGGAGGGCTCGGAGGCCCACAAGCTCGAGGCGTTCCGACGGACATCCATGGACATCACCCAGCGGATCCATCCGTTCGTCGAGGTCGCCCTGAGAGCAGCCGGGCGCGGACGACGCCCGATCATCGCCGGTTGAGGACGCTTCCGCTCGGACCCGCCCTGATCGCGGAAGCGATCGGGACCTTCGCCCTGGTCTTCGCGGGCTGTGGCGCGATCGCCCTTGGCAGCGTCGGGACAGCCGGCATCGCGGCAGCCTTCGGACTGGCGATCCTGACGATGATCTATGCCCTCGGGCACGTCTCAGGCGCGCACTTCAACCCCGCGGTGACCCTGGCCTTCGCGGTCGGCCGCCACTTTCCAGCGTCGCGCGTGGCGCCCTACTGGCTGGCCCAGGCGGCCGGCGCGATCGCCGCGGCCGCATTGCTGCGACTCACCCTCGGCGACGCGTTGGGCGGGGCCGTCACCCAACCCTCGGCGGGGGTCGGGCAGGCGCTCGTCTGGGAAGGCGTCCTGACGTTCTTCCTGATGCTCGTGATCGTCGCCGTCGCAACCGACACCCGGCTCGTCGGACAAGGTGCGGCAGTGGCCATCGGGAGTGCCGTGGCGATGGGTGCCCTCGTGGGAGGCCCGGTCAGCGGGGCGTCGATGAACCCGGCCCGTTCGCTCGGCCCTGCTCTTGTCAGCGGCAACCTGTCGGAGCTCTGGATCTACCTCGTTGCGCCACCGATCGGGGCGGTGGTGGCGGTCCTGCTGTATCGCTATCTCGGGCCGTCGAGCTAGCAGCAGGCGGCGACCGCTGGCCCGGATGAGCCCATTGGGAGGGCCGCCTCGGAGCTGGACTTCCGGGCCCGGATGATCGCCGAGACCATCCCCGCCGTTTCCTGGTGGGTCGGCGTGATCGAGATGTCCTCGAGACCTGCCTCCCGGAGGCCGGCCTCGTACTCACCGAACGACAGCGCTCCCGCGATGCAGCCGACATAGGACCCCTGCTCGGCCCGCTCGGCCGGCGTCAGCGCGTCGTCGGCCACGATGTCGGACACGCCCAGGCGGCCGCCCGGCCGCAGGACGCGGGCAATCTCCCGGAACACGGCCGACTTGTCGGCGGCCAGGTT
This sequence comes from uncultured Chloroflexia bacterium, assembly GCA_963697135.1. Lineage (GTDB taxonomy): Bacteria > Chloroflexota > Limnocylindria > Limnocylindrales > CSP1-4 > Palsa-1033. The sequence continues at coordinate 292,987 of CAVOMZ010000013.1, forward strand.
GATCACGCAGTTGCTGATCACGACGTCGATCGAGCCGGCCGGCAGCGGAATTGCCTCGATCTCGCCTTTCAGGAATTCGACGTTCGTCGCGCCGGCCTCAGCGGCGTTGCGCACCGCGAGGGCGAGCATCTCGTCCGTCATGTCGAGCCCGAATGCGCGACCCGCTGGGCCAACGCGCGCTGCCGACAGGAGCACGTCGATGCCACCGCCCGAGCCAAGGTCAAGGACTCGCTCCCCCTCGTGCAGGTCGGCAACCATCAGGGGGTTGCCACAGCCGAGGGACGCCAGGGCAGCGGCCCCAGGCAGGCTCGCGAGCTCCTCGGCCGAGTAGTTCGGCGTACCGCAACAGGCCGGGTTCTCGCCGTGCTCGTGTCCGTCGAGGACGGACAGGGCGGCCTTGGCGTAATGCTCTCGGACGACATCGTGGATCGGGGCGGTCATGGCGTGCTCCGGCGGCGGTGAGTGGTTGCTGTATTGATACTTGTCTAAGTAGACATTTGTCAATACACTGGCCCCATGAAGCGACAAACGGACCCGGAGGTTCTGCTCCTCCAGGCCGCCGCGGACCCCATTCGACTGGCCATCCTGCGCCAGCTCGCCCTTGCTGGTCCGGTCTGCGCCTGTGACATCGGCGCCGGGCACGACGTGGCCCAACCGACGGTCTCGCACCACCTTCGCGTCCTGCGTGAAGCCGGCTGGATCAAGGGCGAGCGGCGAGGCACCTGGATCTGGTATGAAGTCCGCCCAGAGGCGATGGCCCGCTTCGAGGCAATCGGGCGGGCATTTTCATCGCCCGCCAGTCCAAAGACGGCCCGGGCTTTGCCCGTCATCCAGCCGGTCGCCTGACCTTCGTTTCGCCAGGTGGCACTCTCACGCCGCTGAGCAGCCTCGCCGCTGCCGGGCTCAGCTCTGGACGAGGCCCAAAGCCACGACGCCGATCAGGACGAGGATGACCCCGAGGACCTGGCGGCCGATCAGCCGCTCCCGGAAGAACAGGTAGGCAGCCACGGCCGAGATCGGGGCGAAGAGCGTGGCCAGGACCGCCGTGATCGCGATCGCCTCTTTTGCGCCGATGACGAACGAGATGTAGCCGAAGACCTCGGCCAGGCCGACCGCGACCACGAACGGGGCGGCCTCCCGGGTCAGGCGCAGCCGGCGCATGAGCGCCAGGGGCAGGACAACGATCACCATTCCGACGACCCGCGGGGGCAGGATCGCCCACGGGATCGGGAGGAGGCTGCTGATCCGGCCCGACGCGTACAACCCGATCCCAAAGGCCAGGGCCGAGCCGACCGCGAGGAGCACCGCCCGGAGCTCCCGCTCGCGGGTGATCGGGGCTCCCTCGGCACCCGACCTGGCCCCGGCCGCGGTGAAGGCGACCCCGACTGCGATCAGGGCCAGGATCAGCCCGGCGCCGGGCGCCAGGGTCTCGCCGGCGAGGACGGCCAGGACGGCCGCGATCGCGCCCTCGGTCGAGGCAATCGTGACGACCACCGCGACGGCTCCGATCCGATAGGCCGCATAGGTCAGGAGCAGCCCGACGACGTTGCCGATCCCGGCGACCAGGAACCAGGCCAGCGAGCCGTTGCCGAAGTCGGGAGCCGGCTGGCTCAGGAGGGCGATCGGGACCGCGACGACGAACCCGACGGCCATCGCCCAGGCGACCGTCGACGACGCACCGATCAGCCGGCTCGCCCGGGCCGAGGCGAGGACGGACACGGTGAACATGAGGGCGGCGCCAAGACCGCCGAGAATGGGGGTCATCGAGCCAAGTCTGACGGACGCGGCTGGGCCTCTGCTGGGCGGCCTGAGCGCCGCCGCCCAGTGCCCGGGAGTCAGGAGGGTCCGCCTCTGGCCGTCGGGCGGGCCTTCTGGTAGCATTCGCCCTCCCCATGCTGGGTGGCGCGTCCGCGCGCCCGGCACCCGACTTGAACGGATGAGGTCTGAACTTGGCCAGGAAGCCCCGCGGCTGGACCGGTGCTCGAACTCCCTCCGCGCTGAAGCGCGTCCGCACTGCCGAGCGCCGTGCCGCGATCAACCAGCCGCGCCGGAGCGCCGCCAAGACGCTCGTCTCGAAGGCCGTTCGGGTTGCTTCCGGCGGCCAGCCGGGCGATGCGAACGAGGCCCTGCGGGACGCCCTGAGCGCCCTCGATCGAGCCGCCAAGGCCGGGGCGATCCATCCCAACGCTGCCGCCCGGCGCAAGTCCCGGCTGACCCGCAAGATCAATGCCGCAGTCGGTGGTGAGCACGTCCAGACGACGGCCAAGCTGACCAAGACGACCGGCAAGGCCGCAGCCGCCAAGGCCGCCAAGACCCGGATCGCCCTGGCCAAGGCCGACAAGGCCAAGGGCGCCCAGACGGCTGCCGGCAAGGCCCGCGCTGCCCTGAGCAAGACCGCCCGGGCCGAGGCCGCGGCGAATGCCGCTGCTGCCGCCGCCAAGGCCGAGACTGCTCCGGCGGCCACGGCCGCCCGAAGCCAGCCGGCGAAGAGCGCCGCGCCGAAGGCGAACGCCAAGGCGCCGGCCAAGGCCACGGCGAAGGCTCCCGCCAAGACGGCGACGGCCAAGGCAACGGCCAAGGCTCCGGCGAAGAAGGCCGCCAAGCCGACCGAATAGGTCACCGTCGCCCGCGGCTGAGCGGCGCGGCTCAGCCGGTCGGCTGCTCCGAGGCGATCGCCCGTTCGCCGGGTGGCCGGGTCACCGCGTAGGCCAGGCCGCCGAGCAGGCCGCTGCCGGTCGTGATCAAGAGCAGCAGGCCCGCCGTCGTGAGCTGCTGGTTCCAGTAGAACCGCGAGAACGAGCCGACGTCGGTCACCCCGACCGCCTCGAGCTGGGGGCCCTTGCCCGCGATCAGGTAGCGCTGGTAGACGCAATCGGCCCCGGTGCTGCAGCTGATCGGGCCACCCAGGCTGGCGTCGCGGTAGCCGTCATCGGCCACGAAGAAGAGGGCCTTGACGGCGAGCAGCAGCGCGGCCAGGGTCAGCCCGGTGACCAGGCCCGCGAACAGGCTGTTGGCAATCACCCGGCGCCAGGAGTCGCGGGTCCGGTTCGAGCGCTGGTTCGCGTAATAGCCGATGAGCAAGCCGGCCAGGGGGGCCAGGAGCCAGTAGATCGGCTCGATCGGGATCACGAGCAGGAAGCTGACCCCGATCGTGACGGCCATGCCGATCCCGACATAGGCGGCGGTGATCGCTCCCCGATCGACGAACCGGCTCACCGAGCGGTGGACAGGGCCGCCCGGCCGAGATAGCGGGCGCCGCTGCCGAGCTCGCCCTCGATCCGGAGCAACCGGTTGTACTTGGCGACCCGCTCGGAGCGCGACGGTGCCCCGGTCTTGATCTGGCCCGAGCCCATCGCCACGACCAGGTCGGCGATCGTGGTGTCCTCGGTCTCGCCCGAACGATGGCTGACGATCGAGGCCCAGCCGGCCCGTCGGGCGAGGTCGATCGCCTCGATCGTCTCGGTCAGGGTGCCGATCTGGTTGAGCTTGATCAGGACGGCGTTCATGGCCTGCTCGGCGATCCCCCGGGCGATGAAGCGCGGGTTCGTGACCAGGATGTCGTCGCCGACGAGCTGGACCTTCGAGCCGATGCGAGCCGACAGCTCGCGCCAGCCGGCCCAGTCATCCTCGGCCAGGCCGTCCTCGAGCGAGACGATCGGATACTTCGTCACCCAGCGCTCCCACAGGTCGATCAGCTCGCCCGAATCGAGCGTTCGGTCCTCGCGGGCCAGGTGGTACCGACCGGTCGTGCCCTCGACGCCGGTCCCCTCGACGAGGATCGAGCTGGTGGCCGGATCGAGGGCGATCGCCGACCTCGTCGCCGGGCCGGTAGCCGGCCTTCTCGATCGCCCGGAGGATCAGCTCGACCGCTTCCTCGTTCGAGGGCAGGGACGGGGCAAAGCCGCCCTCGTCGCCCTGACCGGTGGCCAGGCCCTCGTCGTGGAGGATCCCGCGCAGGGCGGCAAAGATCTCCGCCCCGGCCCGGAGGGCATCCGAGAACGTGGCGACGCCGACCGGCATCACCATGAACTCCTGGAAGTCGGTCGAGTCCTGGGCGTGCTTGCCGCCGTTCAGGATGTTGAACATCGGCACGGGCAGGATCCGGGCCCCGGCCCCGCCAAGATAGCGATAGAGGGGCAGGCCGTAGGAGCTCGCCACGGCATCGGCGCAGGCCAGCGAGACCCCGAGGATCGCGTTGGCCCCGAGCTTGCCCTTGTTCGGCGTGCCGTCGAGGTCGATCAGCCCGGCATCGATCTGGATCTGGTTCTCGGCATCGGCCCCGATCAGGCTCGGCCCGATCGTCTCGACCACGTTGGCCACGGCGCGCAGGACGCCCTTGCCGCCGAACCGGGTCTTGTCGCCGTCGCGCAGCTCGACCGCCTCGTTCGCCCCGGTCGACGCCCCGGATGGGACCGCCGCCCGGCCCACGGCGCCGTCATCGAGGATGACGTCGACCTCGATCGTCGGGTTGCCGCGCGAGTCGAGGATCTCGCGCGCATCGACGCCGGCGATCAGGCTGGTCATCGGCCTGCCTCGCCGGCCACGGTCGCCGCCGCAGGCTCCCCGGCCGGCCGGTCGAGCAGGACGGCGATCCCGGGCAGCTCGCGGCCCTCGAGGAACTCGAGCGAGGCGCCGCCCCCGGTCGAGATATGGGTCATCCGGGCCGCCAGGCCCTGCTGGGTGACCGCGGCCACCGAGTCACCACCGCCGACGACGACCGTCGCCCCGGCGTCGGCCCGATCGGCCAGGTAGCGGGCAATCGCATTCGTGCCATGGGCAAACGAGGGGATCTCGAAGACCCCGAGCGGGCCGTTCCAGAAGACCGTCCGGGCCGGCTCGAGGGCCTCCTCCATCAGGGCCAGCGTCTGGCGCCCGATGTCGACGATGTGCCACGAGGCCGGGATCTTCTCGGCCGACAGGGTCTTGTACTCCGTCCCCTGGGTGACCTCCTTGGCCACGATCACGTCGACCGGCAGGACGATCCGGACGCCCTTGCCCTCGGCCGCGGCCAGGATCCGGCGGGCCTCCTCGACCCGGTCGGGCTCGGCCAGGCTCTTGCCCACGCTCTTGCCCTGGGCGAGCAGGAAGGTGTTGGCCATCCCGCCGCCGATGATGAATCCGTCGACCCGGTCCATCAGGTGCTCGAGGACCGGGATCTTGCCCGACACCTTGGCCCCGCCGATGACGGCAAAGAACGGCCGGTCGGGGTCTTCGAGCAGGTTCGAGAGGGCCTGGATCTCGGCCTCCATGAGCAGGCCGGCATAGGCCGGCAGGAACTTCGTGATCCCGACGGTCGAGGCGTGGGCCCGGTGGGCCGTCCCGAAGGCATCGTTGACGTACAGGTCGGCGTAGGAGGCGAGGGCTTCGGCGAAGCCCGGGTCGTTGGCCTCCTCCTCGGCGTGGAAGCGGAGGTTCTCGAGGAGCAGGACCTCGCCCGGCCGGAGCCGGCGGATCGCGTCCTCCGTGCCGATCCCGAGGGCATCGCCGGTGCACGGGACGTTCATCCGGAGGAGCTGGCCGAGCCGCTCCGAGACCGGCCGGAGGCGAAGCCCGTCCTGGACCCGACCGTCGGGCCGGCCGAGGTGGCTGGCCAGGATGACCCGGGCGCCCTGCCCGAGCAAGGCCCGGATCGTGGGCACGGCCGCCCGGATCCGTGAGTCATCGGTGACCTTGCCGTCCTGGAGCGGCACGTTGAAGTCGACGCGGACGAAGACCCGCTTGCCGCTCGCGTCGACGTCCCGGATCGTCAGCTTGTCCATGGTGATCGCGGTCGCCTAGGCGACGCTGACGGGGAGCCGCTCAGCAACGAACCTGATCAGGTCGGCGACCCGGCAGCTGTAGCCCCACTCGTTGTCGTACCACGAGATCACCTTGACCATCGTGCCGCCGAGGACCATCGTCGAGTCGGCGTCGATGATCGAGGAGCGGGTATCGCCCCGGAAGTCGGTCGACACGAGCGGGTCGTCGGAGACGCCCAGGATTCCCTTGAGCGGGCCCGCCGCGGCATCGCGGAATGCGGCGTTGACCTCCTCGACCGTCGTCGGCCGGGCCAGCTGGGCGGTGAAGTCGACGACGCTCACGGTGGGCGTCGGCACCCGCAGGCTGAAGCCGTCGAACTTGCCCTTGAGGTCGGGGATGACCAGGGCCAGGGCGCGGGCGGCGCCGGTCGTCGTCGGGATGATGTTCAGGCCGGCCGCCCGGGCCCGGCGCGGGTCCTTGTGGGCCACGTCCAGGATCCGCTGGTCATTCGTGTACGAGTGGATCGTGTTCATCAGGCCGCGCTCGATCGTCCAGTTGTCGTGGACGACCTTGGCCGCGGGCGCCAGGCAGTTCGTGGTGCAGCTCGGCGTTGCTGATGACGTCGTGGCTGGCCGGATCGTAGCGATCCTGGTTCACGCCGAGGACGATCGTGACGTCCTCGTTCGTGGCCGGCGCGCTGATGATCACCTTGCGGGCGCCGGCGTCGAGGTGGGCCCGGGCCTTCGTGGCGTCGGTGAACAAGCCGGTTGATTCGAGGACGACGTCGACCCCCAGGCGGGCCCACGGCAGGTCGGCCGGGTTCCGCTCGCTGAGGACCTTGATCTCGCGCCCGTCGATGATCAGGGCATCGTCGGTGTGGTCGACCGATCCCGGATACGCCCCGTACGTCGAGTCGTGCTTGAACAGGAGGGCGTTCATGGCCGTGTCGACCAGGTCGTTGACGGCCACGACCTCGATCTCGGGGGCCCGCTCGATCAGGGCCTTGAGCGACTGCCGGCCGATCCGTCCGAACCCATTGATCCCCACCCGAACCGTCATCGTCCAATTCCTCCTCGAAGCGCCCATTGCGGGCACGACGCCAGACGGGCGCCCTGCCAGTTTCTGCGTGAACCATGCGTTCGGACCGCGTCCCCTCGACCACCGCCCTGGGTCATCAAATGAGGGGACCATCGACTCGCAAGCCCATCGTACTCGCCGAGGGCGGTCAGGGGCGAATGGACGGTCCCGAATCGGCCAGCGGACCGCGGCCCGATCGCCAGCGCTCGTCACCCAGGCGGGCCTCGACGAGCGGCTGGCAGCCGGCCAGGCTGACGTCCCGTCCGAGCTCCGCCGGGACGAGCCGGACCCGGGCACCGGGAACCCGGAACGCACCGCGCCGGATCTCATCCCGGGCCGGTCCGAGGAGGCGCTCGCCCTGGTGCTCGGCGATCGAGCCGCCGACGACGATCAGGTCCGGGTTGAAGGCGTTGACGAAACCTGCGCAGGCCATCGCGAACGCCCGCCGGGCGTGGTCCATCAACGCGGCGCAGGCCGGATCGCCTGCCTCCTCGCCCTCGGCCACGGCCCGGGCATCGAGCCCGGCCACTCCCTCCGGGGCGGGATCGCCGGCACCTGGGTCGGCGACTTCAGCGGCCTGGGCGGCTGCGGCGCGCGCGGCGGCGGCGCGAGCGGCCAGGAAGGGTGAGCTGCCGTCGGCGGCCGCCGCCCGGGCATCACGGGCCAGGGCGACTCCGCTCGAGATCGCCTCGAGATGGCCCGAGCCGCCGCATCCGCAACGAGGTCCGTCCAGCTCGATCGACACGTGGCCGAGCTCACCGGCCATCCCGTCCGGCCCGTGGAGCAGCTCGCCGCCGGCGACGATCGCCCCGCCGACCCCGGTCGAGACGGTGATGTAGAGGAAGTCATCGACGCCCCGGGCGGCCCCGAAAGCCCGCTCGCCGAGCGCCGCCACGTTCGTGTCGCGGTCGAGGTAGGCCGGCAGCCCGAGCGCTCGTTCGAGCTCGGCCGCCAGCGGGATGTCGCTGAATCCCGGCCCGATGTTCGGTGGGCTGACCAGCGTGCCGGTCCACGGATCGACCGGTCCGGGACTCGAGATGCCGATCCCGGCGATCGTCGCCCGAATCTCGGCCGGAACGCTGGCCTGGGCCACCTGGAGGGTCTCGATGCAGGCCTCGACGACCGCGCCCGGGCCGGCCCGGCCAGGGGTCGGGATCGCGTGGCGCGTGAGCCGGCTGCCGTCGGGCAGGACGACCGCCGTCCGGACCTGGGTCGCCCCGAGGTCCAGGGCGAGGACCGGGCGGTTCATCGGCCGCCCCCGGCGTAGCTCGCGGTCGGGAGCACGGGCCGCTCACAGCAAGAAGCCCCCGTCGACAGTCGACGGGGGCCTCGAGACTACGAAGGAAGGGCTCGTCAGCCGCCGATCCGGAAGACGTTTCCGCCGCAGATCGGGCAGGTGCCCTTGATCGCCGGCTTGCCGTTCTTCATCGTGATCTTCTGCGGATCCTTGACTTCGACCTTCTTCTTGTCCTTGACGCAATACGCCTCGGCCATTCCTGGTCTCCTCTCCACGCTGATCGGCGTTACGCAGCGTTTGCTCCGTATCCGCCCTTACGTTCGTTCCCACAGGGACGGCCGCCAGCGGTCCGCCCCGACTGCGCGCTTCTGGCGTTCCATGGCCGCAAGGACCCGGAGTCCTTCGAGTCCGGTCTCGATGCAGGCCGCCTCTGCGCGATCCCGGGCCGCCCCGACTGCGAAGTCGCCCGTGGGTCGATGCGCATACACGGCGCAGACGACTCCGGCCCGACTGCCAGCCAACCCGGCCAGGACCAATAGTGCCGATGCCTCCATCTCGAAGTTCAGGACGCGCTGGCGCGCCATCTCCTCAGCGAGGTCAGGGTAGCGGATGGGCAACCGGGGAACCGGGCGCCCCTGCGCCCCATAAAACCCCGGAGCCGTGGCCGTCACCCCGACGTGCGCCCGGTGGCCAAGATTCGCCGCCGCCTCGACGAGCGCCGCAACTGCCTCGTAATCGGCAACGGCGGGATACCCCTCGTGGACGAAGAAGCTTGTCGTCGCCTCGAGCCGGACCGAGCCGGACGAGATGACCAGGTCGCCCACGGCAATCTCCGGCTGGAGCGCCCCGCACGACCCGACCCGGATGAAGGTCGGACGTTCCGTGATCGCCAGGATCTCGGCTACGACGATCTCGACGTTGTCCGTGCCGATCCCGGTCGAGACGACCGAGACCCGCTCGCCGCGATACGTCCCGGTGATCGAGGCGAATTCCCGGTGTTGCCGGAACGGCTCGACGTTCTCGAGGCGCGTGGCAATCCGTTGAACTCGTTCGGGGTCGCCGGGGAGGAGGATGTACTCGGCCAGGTCGCCCGGGCCAAGTCCGATGTGGTACTGCCGTTCTCCGTCTGGGAGTGCGACGCGGTGATCCGCGTTCGGCAAGACCTCTTCCTCTCGCGTAGCGCTTCGCTGGCGCGAAACTCGGCCGAGGATAGCCCCGCGCTCGAACGAGCGTCAACTCGGCCTGAGCGTGGCCCGTGCGTGCAGCGGACGCGGGCCGGCCCGGTCACGGAGAGGCTCCGAACCGGCCGACCCCGTCAATCGTTGGCTTCAGGACGCTTCCGGGTCGGCGTCCACGCTCGGACCGCTGCGACCCGGCACGTGAGGCGGCCCGCTCGCCGGACGAGGGTCGCCGTGCCAGCCATGGCCAGGGCGGCACCGAGCCGGCGGCAAGCACCCGAGCGGATCGAGCGAGCCCGCGCTCCGGATGCTCCCGCTGGACGTGCCGAACCGGGGCTGAGCCGGCGCCGATGCCGCCGGCCGCCGGCTCCGGCGATCCCGGCGACTTCCCCGGCGAGGCAGAGGCGGCCCCGGGATCCGGGCTGGCCGGTTCGATCGCACCTGGGTCACCCGTCTGGATCACGCCCTCGGGATCGGTCACCAGGAGATATGGACCGCTGGCATCGGCTTCGACCAGGCCATCGACCTCGATCGGATCCCCGACCTCGATCAGGTCCAGGTACGGGGCAGCCTCGCCCTGGATGATCAGGCGGCCCGACGCCGTGCCGTCGTCGAGGCTCACGACGGATCCGCTGACCTGGCTGACCAGGCCGCCGACCTGGACCTGCCGGCCGCGATAGCTGGCCAGGTTGCGCAGGTCGACGAGCGGCAGGCCGGTCCCCGGGGAGGCGGTCGAACCCGTTGCCTGGCTCGCCCCGACACCCGGCCCGTAGCCGGTCTCGGCCACAGCAGGGTCACCACCAGACCGGAGTGAGTGGGAGCGGGCCGGGCCGGGCCGGCCTGGCGAAGGCGACGTCCGAGATCGAGCGAGGATCGATCGCGAAGCGCTGGTCGACCGCGGTCGGATAGGCCCGGTGAACGATCCCGACGATCGTGACCTGCCGCCCGGCGAAAAGCCGGCCGACGGAGATTGCGGCGCCGCTCAGGCCACCGATCGGAATCCGGACCGAGCCCACGATGATCTCGGCCCGCCAGCGATCGCCGAGCTTGTGAACGGTGTCGAGCCGCCCGTTGACCTGGACGAGGCGCCACTCGAGGCTCGCCCCGGGCGCCGTCGAGATCCGCAACGGCATGGGCGGCGTCACCGAACCGAGCCAGGCGACGCTGGCCACGGTCAGCCGTGGAGCACCATAGGCTCGACCGACCGTGCCGCTGATCCGCAGCGCCGAGCCGACTCCCGGAACGTGGCCGGCCAGCCCGGCAGCAGCCGCGGTCCCGGCAACCGGCAGTCGAACCTGGATCGCGGCCGTCGCGTCCTGGATGACGAGCAGGCGGCCGCTCGCGTCGAAGAACCTCGTGGTCGTCGTTGCCACGCCCTCGACCGTGACCTTGCCGCCCTGGGCGAGGGCCTGGGCAATCGTCAGACGGTCGGGCCGAGCTCGGCGCCGGCGTGGGCGTCGCCGTTGGGGTGGGCAGCGGTGTCGGCGTCGGGCTCGGAACAGGCGTTGGCGTGGGCGATGGCGTCGGCGTCGGAGCCGGCGTGGCGCTCGGCCTCGGAGTTGGAACCGGCGTCGGAGCCGGGGTGACCGTCGGGACGGGCGTTGGAGTTGGGGTCGCCGTGGGGGCCGGCGTCGGAGTCGGGGACGGCGCGACGGTCGGCGTCGGCCTCGGTGTCGGAGACGGCGTCGGCACGGGCGTGGGCGTGGGCGTCGGGATGGGCGTGGGCACCGGCGTGGGCGTCGGCACCGCCGTCGGAGAAGGGGTCGGCACAGGCGTGGGCGTCGGTACTGGCGTGGGCGTTGGGCTCGGTGCCGGGGAGGGGGTTGGCCTTGGGCTGGAGCTGGGTGTCGCCGACGGCTTCGGACTCGGCGTCGGACTCGAGCCGGGCACCGGCCGCGGCGGTGCGCCAAGGTTCTCCGGGTTCGGGCTCGGGTTGACCAGCCAGTCGGCCGCATTGTCGTTCGTATCGGTCACGTTGCCGGCCGAGCCGCCCGGCCGACGCTCGATGCTCGAGCCGGCCGGCGGTGCGTCGGCCGCGGCCCCCTCGACGAAGCTGTTCGTGGCGTCACCCCAGCCGACGGCGTCGATCGGATCGCCCCCGGCCGGCCGCACGACGACGGCTCCGCCGGCTGCCGCGATCCCCGCCGTATAGGTCGCGTCGGCCCCCGGGGCATAGATCCCGGCCGAGTTCGCGACCAGGACGTGGCGTCCGGACCAAGCGGCGTGGGCGCGCTCCAGCCGGCCCTCCGGGTTGCGCTCGCTCCGGCCGACGAGGCATAGGCGACCTCGTACCCGTTCAGGTCGAGCGTGCTGGTGCCGGCGTTCGTGAGCTCGATGAATTCATCCGACGCCGAGGCGCCGCCTGTCACGACCTCCGAGATGAGAAGGCCGCCAGAGGGAGGCCAGGCGACACTCGGAACGACCTTGCCCGTCTGGCCGGGCACGACCGGCGGGGGGGCCGCCGCGAGCGCCATCGCGGCGGCGGACAGGACCAGGATGACTGCGGCCATGGCCGCACGCCGGGCTCGGATCATCGACGACCTCCCGGCGGGGATTCGCGTGGCGGGCCCCAGTTGTAGCCGGGCGGCCTTATCTCCGGCTCATCAACAGTTCACCGGCGGGTCAACGGCCGTGGCGCGCCGGGACCTCGGCGGCCAAACCGCCGTCTTTCGTCTACGATGCGCGAGGACGGGTCCGGCTCACACCGCCGCTCGAACCGTGCCGACGACGTTCATCCGACCCAGGAGGCATTGTGGCCCGCGCCAAGAGCACCGACCGCGCCGAGGCCCGGCGCCGCTACCGGGCCGCCGCCGCGGCTGCCGATGCTGAGGCCCCGAGCCCGGCTTCCCCGGCCGCCACCGCCACCGCGCCGCGCTCGAGCGGATCGACCCCGTCCGGCCGGCCAAGCATCATCGGCTCCCTCCGCACGGCGATCCGGCCGGCGAACATCAAGTCCGACCTGGCTGACCTGCCCCGGCTGGCCACGCGGACCTTCGCGATCTGGGTGCCCGCGGTGCTCATGATCGGCGTGTTCATCGTGTTCGAGACGTCCGGGGCCGAGATCGGCAATCAGACGATCTCGTCGATTGCCTTCAACCTGTTCATCTTCCCGCCGCCGCTGGCCGTGACCTTCCTGGCCGGGATCCTGGCCGATCGGTCGAGCTACCTGGCAGGCGGGATCACCGGCCTGTTCTCCGGCATCCTCTTCGCCATCTACGTGATGACGGCCGCCGGGACGACCGCGACCGGCGAACCGGTGACCGACGCCCAGCGCTACCAGTTCGCCCTGTATGCCCTGCTTGTCTCGCCCCTCACGGGCGTCGCGATCGGTGGGTTCGCCGGCTTCTACCGGCGCTTCCTGCGCTCGGCCAACCCGAATGCCGGCAAGAAGGCGCCGGCCAAGAGCTCGAAGCAGGCCGCGCGAAAGCGCTGATCGCGGGCCGCAATCCGGTCCGCCCTGGATGACGAATAACTGGCAGGACGCGTCTCGGATGACCGGCGGCCGTGGTGCCGGATCCCGAACGGAGGCTCGGACCGAACGACGGTTCGTCGCCCGCACCGATCGGTCGCCGGGCGCGTCCGCAACCCGCCTCGCTCAGCCGACCCGGCGCATCCCGGCGTAGCCGAGCTGGCGCACCCCGGGCGGACGGGCCGGTCCACCGACAGCGGCTGTTGCCTCGGGCAGCGGCTCGACCCGGTGGGCAATGACGTTGACCACCTCGCCCTCGCGCTGCAGGTCCCATCGACGAGCAGCAGGGCGTGACGCCGGACGACGCCGCGCAGGCGCTCCCAGGTCGCCGGCCAGAGGGTGACATTGACCATCCCGGTCTCGTCCTCGAGGGCCAGGAAGACCGTCCCCCGGGCGGTCATCGGATGCTGGCGGGTGACGACCAGGCCACCCAGCCGGACCGGTCCCGGCCGGCGCTCGTTGAGGGCGGCGTTGGGCACTGCGCCCAGCCGCTCGAGGGCCGGCCGGAACAGGCTGATCACCTGGTGGCGGGCATCGACCGACAGGACCGCGTAGGCGTCGCCCAGGCGTTCCACCTCGCCGAGCCCCGGCAGGGCCGGCGCATCGGTCGCCGGCAGGCGCAGGTCGAGCGGTCGTCCGGCGGCCCGACCGGGTGGACCGGCGACCCGGCGCGAGGCGGTCTCGCGCAGCTGCCAGAGCAGCTCCCGACGGGGGCGGCCGATCGAATCGAGGGCCCCGGCCCGGATCAGCCGTTCGAGCGTCTCCTCGGGCAGGGCCGTCCGCTCGACCACGTCATCGAGGCTGCGATACGGCCCGCGGGCCAGCTCGGCATCGATCAGCTCGGCGTGCTCCGCGCCGATCCCCTTGACCAGGCCGAGGCCGAGCCGGACACCCCAGCCCACGGCACTCTCGGCCGACCAGCGCTCCCGGGCCGCCGGGCTGGGCAGGACACAGGCCGGTGAACGGACCGGCTCCGGCCGCTCGCTGATCCCCGAGGCCGGCCGGCAGCGGCTCCGTCGGTGCTCGCGCCCCGCCCAGTCCGGGCGGCCGACCCACTCGGTCGTCGTCCGGTAGGCCGAGGCGTTGATGTCAGCCGGCAGGATCGCCACGCCGTGGCGCTTCGCGTCGTTGACCAGGACCTCGACCGGATAGAAGCCCATCGGCTGGGCATTGACCAGGCCGGCCAGGAACTGGGCCGGGTAGAACAGCTTGAGGAACGACGATTCGTAGGCCGTTCGGGCAAACGCGGCGGCGTGGCTCTTGGCAAAGCCGAACGAGGCGAACCCGGCGACCCGTCGGAAGAGCTCCTCGGCATCGTCGCGGGGCATGCCCTGGACGGCCACGCAGCCATCGACGAACCGGGCATGGAGCTTCTCCATCTCCGCGCTCGAGCGCCACGTCCCCATCGCCCGCCGGAAGCCATCGGAGTCGCCGGGGCTGAAGCCGGCCACGTCGATCGCGATCTGCATGACCTGCTCCTGGTACAGGATCACGCCCAGGGTGTCCTCCAGGATGGGGCGCAGGCTGGGATGGGCGTAGGTCGCCTCCTCGATCCCCGCCCGGCGGCGCAGGTAGGGGTGCACTGCGTTGCCCTGGACCGGGCCGGGGCGAATGATCGCGACCTGGACCACGAGGTCCTCGAACCGATCCGGACTGGCCTTGGGGAAGGCCTGCATCTGGGCCCGGGACTCGACCTGGAACACGCCCACCGTGTCGGCGGCCTTGATGATGCGGAATACCTCCGGGACGTCGTGGGGCAGGCTGTCGAGGTCAGGCAGTCCCCGGTGTCGCGCTCGATCAGCTGGACCGTCTCGTCGATCGCGGCCAGGGTGCGCAGGCCAGGAGGTCGATCTTGACAGGCTCAGCGCCTCGACGTCCTGCTTGTCGAACTGGTCACGACCCGGCCGGGCATGGTGGCCCGCTCGAGGGGAGCAGCTCGGTGAGCGGGGCGGGGTGACGAGCATGCCGCCCCCGTGGATGCCCAGGTGGCGCGGGAAGCCGTCGATCCGGCGCACAGAGGGCGAGCAGCGCTCCAGTCGGGAGGCCGACCGTGCTCCCGGCGTCGGGGCCGGCCCGACGGGCTGGCCGCCACCAGTGGTTCGGGCCGGCCGGCGCGGTCCGCTCCGGCGGCAGGAGGCCCGCTCTCCGGATCGATCGCCCGGCCGCCGATCGTGCCGGCGGCCGTCCGTGCGGGCCGGGCCCCGGCGGCGGCCCGCCCCGGCCCGTCCCCCGCCCGACCAGCCACGCGACGCTGGCCGTCGAGTCGCCCGGGCCGCCCTTGTCGTCGTGCGCCGCCAGGCCGGTCGCCGGCTGCCGGCGGACCAGGCTTGCCGGGCAGGTTGAGCCGGCCCATCCGATCGGTCAGGCCCCGGTCGGCCCGGCCGTGCGGCCCCGGCCAGGTTCGGCCGGACGTCGGGATCGGTGCGGGCGGATGAAAGAACTCCGCGAAGCAGCCATCCGACTCGAGGTCCCGCCGGACCACGACCGAGTCGCGGGTGTCGAGCGCCTTGGCCACCCGGTCCACCAGCGGCCGCGGAAAGCCGAGCGCCATGGCCACCTCGCGCACGACGGAGCGGGCCCGGTAGGTGATGACGTTGCAGACCATGGCCGCGTGGTCCGGCCCGTAGCTGCCGTAGAGGTACTGGATGACCTCCTCGCGGCGGTTGAAGGAGAAGTCGATGTCGATGTCCGGGTAGGGCGCGGCCTTCGTTGATGAACCGCTCGAAGAGGAGGTTGTGGTGGATCGGGTCGACCTTGGTGATGCCCAGCAAGTAGGCCACGATCGAGTCGGCGGCGCTGCCCCGGCCCTGGGCAGTGATCGGTGTTCGCGCGCGAACCCCATCAGGTCCCAGCAGATCAGGAAGAACTCGGACAGCCTGGTGCGCTCGATCACCGCCAGCTCGTGGGTGAGCTGGCTGAGAGGCCGGCGTGAGCGGGTGGTAGCGCCGCCGGGAGCCGGCATGGCACAGCTCGGCCAGGTGGCTGAACGGGGTCTCCCCGCGCGGCACCTCGAAGCCGGGGAAGCGGTAGCGCTCGAATCCGAGATCGACGGTGCAGGCGGCGGCGATCTCGGCCGCCACAGCCAGTCCGGCGACCCAGGCTTGGGCGGTCCGCCGGTCGCGGGCCGGTCCTCTCGGCCGTCGTCGCCGTCTCGGCCCGGCGGGCAGGCCGAGCAGCGGCCTCCGACTTGAGGTACGACTCGCCGTCCGGCCGGCGCAGGTCGGCCAGGGTGTCGAGGGTCCGGCCGTGGCGGATCGCGCCGAGCACGTCCTGGAGCTCGTGGCCCTCGGGCCGGGCGTAATGGACGTCGTTCGTGACGACGCAGGGCAGGCCGAGCTCGTCGGCCAGGCGCGCCGTCTCGGCCACGAGCCAGTCGTCCTCGGGCAGGAGATGGTGCTGGAGCTCGAGGACGAAGCCGGCCGCGACCGCTCCGCCGCGCCGGGACCGTCCGCCGCGGCCATTCGGGTCATGGCCGTTTGAGCCGCTTCCGCCGAACAGGCGGGCGTAGCCTTCGGCGACCAGCCGGGCTCCGGCTCGATCGCCCACCCGCAGCCGCCGGGCGAGCTCGCCATCGCGGCATCCGGACAGCGCGACGAGGCCTTCGGCGTGCTCGGCCAGAAGGGCCTGGCTGAACCGCGGCACGCCCTTCGTGCCGGCCAGGTTGGCCCGGCTGATCAGCCGGCACAGGCTCCGGTAGCCGGTGGCATCCCGAGCCAGCAGGACGAGGTGCGGTCCACGCGAGCCATCGCCGATCCCCCGGAGATCCTCCTTGACCGGCTCGCGCCGGCCGGGCAGCCGGGTCCGTTCCGGACGGGGCCGGACGGGCATGCCCTCGCCCGGAGTGCGCCGGGTCGTCGACCAGGGCCGGCCGGCGACCGGCTGCGGCTTCCAGCCCCTCCCAGTGGGCCGAGCGACCGCTCGGACGGCGGCTGGGTCGACGAGCCGGGACGACGGTCCGGCCGGGGTCGGGGACAAATGGATCGAGCAGCTCGATCTCGACCCCCAGAACCGGCTGGAGCCCCGCCTCACGCGCCGTCGCGGCGAATCGGACGACTCCGTACAGCCCGTTGTGATCGGTGACGGCCAGGCCGCTGAGGCCGATCGCCAGGGCACGTTCGACCAGCTCGTCGGCGGCCGATGCGCCGTCCAGGAACGAGAAGTTGGTATGACAGTGGAGCTCGGCGTATGCCATGGCCAATGATCGAACAACTGTTCTATTCTGTCAAACCGCTGAAGGGTCGCGAAACTGGGCCGAAATCGCCCCCGAATCGACGAAACATTTCGACCGCCTCCGGCGTCATGAGTGCAGGCCAGATCGGATGCGTGCCTGGGGGTTCGCGACCGCTCTTGGCGGCGACCGACCCGTCAGTCGGACCGCCGACCGGCTCTGCCGCTCGAGCACGAGGGCAGGAGCCCACGAGGCCCCGTCGTCAGCGTGCGACGGGGCCTCGCACATTGTCCGGCAGGGCCGACATCGGACGAGGGCGGGCCACCAGCCTGCACCGAGCCGTCGGCGACGCCTCGGCAGCAGCGCCAGCTCGGCCTCGCCGGACGAGACGGTCGTCGGGAGTGGCCAGAAACTTGGCGAATATCAGCCCCCGTAGTGTTACGCCGAAACGTGGCCGACTTCCGGCCATGGCGGCTCATGGCCGCCTCGATCCGTGCACGAGCTGCCCCAGCGATCCTTTCAGCTGGCCCCAAATCGACCCCGGTTTCCGACTACGACTACGGGGGCTGATATTCGCCAGGTTCGTCGGCGTCGGAGTCGGCGGCCGGCGGCCGGTGCGGTGCGGGTCGGACCCGGCGCGACAGCCGGGCACCCGGCAACGTCACGGACAAGCCTGGCGGGACGCCCGGAGCGATGCTCGCGTAGAGTACGAGGCGATGAATCTGCGGATCCGCGACGTGATCGGGGCCGGCGTGCTGGCCTGCCTCCTGATCGGGATGGTCGTCCTGTTCGTGGTGGGCAACATCCCCGCCGCGAAGTAGGGTGCCGGCGCGTTTACCTGCGTCTCGACCTCGACACCACTCCGGTCCGCCGGCCAGGGCCGCCAGCTCGGCCGTCGGGTTCCTACTTGGCAAATTCCGCCAGCAGCCGCCGCGTCGTCGGTCGCGGGTCCCGAAATCGGCGATTTGGGCGTTCTGGCAGGCTGGGCTCACGCTCGGAACGACCAGGCCGTGCGTGATATTGACGCCAGATAGGGTGCGGTTCCGGCCCTGGCGCGGCCGTCAGCGGAATTTGACAATCAGGGCCCGCGATGTGGCCTCGGGTCGGCGATGGCCTCGGGGCCGGCGATGTGCCTCAGGGCCGGCGCTGTGTGGCCCTCGGGTCCGGCCGACGTGTCGCCTCAGGGCCGGCGCTGTGGCCCTCGGGTCCGGCGACCGCGGAATGGGTCGAGCGGGGCCGGCGGACGGTTCAGTCGTAGATCCGCTCGAGGTGCCAGGAGCCGTCGAGGCGGTCGAGGTAGACCAGGGCGAGCCAGTGCGAGCCGACGACCTTGAAGTAGTCCCGGGCAATCGGCTGGCGCCACCAGGCCTCATCGACCCGCCAGCGGTTGCAGACCTCGACCATCTCCCGCCGGCCCGCCCACTGGAAGGCGACGAGCCGCCCTGAGGCGTCGAGCTCGGCGTCGATGACCGGGTGCTCGCGCATGAGCCGGGTCATGGCCGACCTCGACCGGGTGCTCGCGCATGAGCCGGGTCATGGGCCGACCTCGACCGGATGCCAGGTCCAGCGGCCTTCAGCGAGGGGTGCTTCGGGATCAGCCAGCTCGACCCGGCCAATCCGGTCGTCACCGAAGGCCAGGGCCAGCCGGGCGACCTGCCAGCGCAGCCGGGCGAGCCGATTCGCCTGGGGGATGAACAGGGCCAGCTGCTGGCCCGTGGCCGGGGCGACCTCGGTCAGCTCAAGCTCGAGCCGGGCCACCGCCACGCTCGGCGGCTCGCGCTCGAGGCGGGCGAACAGGAGCCGCTCGATCGCCTCGGCCTCCGAGGAGGGCTCGGGCAGGCGCTGCTCCACGACCAGCTCGGTCGGGCTGCCCGATCGGGCGAAGGCCGGGTCCAGGCTCAGCCGCAAGCTGGCCCGGCCGGTGGCTGCTCCCCGGGCCACGAGCTGATCGGCCAGGGCCGAGGTCAGGCGATGGAGGACGAACCGGAGCGGCTCGAGCTCCTCGATCGGCGGCTCGAGACCGATCCCCAGGAACATCCGCTCGGGGGCGCGCCGGGGCCGGAACGGCTCGAGCTCCTCGCCGGTCGCCCGGGCGTGGATCCGGGCACCCTCCTCGCCGAACCGGGCCACGAGGGCGGATCGCGGGACCTGGGCTACGGCCTCGATCCGGCGCAACCCGAACCGGCCGAGCCGGGCCCGGATGTCCGGGTCCGGCGTGAGCAGGCCGGCCGGCAGCGGCCCCAGGAACTGGGCCTCGTCGCCCGGTCCGACGATCATCGTCGAGCCGTCAGCGGGCCGGAGCGCGGCCGGCGGGGCGGTGGCGGCCGCGATCGTCGCAGCGAAGCGCGTCCCGGCGATGCCGACCCGGGGCGGGCCGGGCAGGATCGGACAGAGCGCCTCGACCAGGCGGCCGGCCAGGATCGGCTCCGCCCCCCACAGCCGGTCGAGCCCATCGACCTGGACCTCGAGCAGGCCGAAGGCAGGATCGGCCGGGTCGACGGTCCCGGCGATCCCCGGGCTGAACGTGGCCAGCCGATCGAGCGCCGCTTCGACCGCTGCCTGATCGCGGGCCGGGTCCGGATCGAGGAAGGTCGCCTCAGGGGCGAGCCGGTGCGCGCTCCCCAACGGCATCCCTCGCTGGACGCCGAGCTCGGTCGCCGCTGGATTGGCGTCGAGGACGGTCGCCGCCGCCCAGGGCTGGCCGCCCAGGATCACCGGACCGGTCGGGAACGAGGCGGAGCGGGCCCGGGCGAGGCGGAGTGGCAGGTGCGTCCAGAGGAGGTGGAGACGTCGCACGATCAGAAGTCCGTGGTGAGAGGCTGATGGGGGCTTCGGGAGCGGTGGCGGCCGTGCCGGGGACGATCGCCCCAGGCACGGCCAGGCGAGGGAGACCCCGGCGGGCAACGCCCGGATCAGGCAGCTCGGCGAGGAGCGAGTCGCGCCGGAGGCAGGCATCGCGGCTACCGCCGTCCGCGTACAGGATCCGCAGCTCGGCTCGACGATCGGCCGGCCCGAACCGGTTCCGGCCGACCACGACCTCGGTCCGCTGGCCGACGACATCCCGCCCGAGCCGGATCCACGATCGACGAGCCAGCTCGAGCCGCAGGGCGGTGGACGAAGCCACGGCAGCGACCAGCTCGCGGCCGAGCCCGGGCGGCTCGAGGACGAGCAGCAGGACCCCCGCCCGTCGGGCGAGTGCGCTGAGGCGTTCGAGGCGGATGGCCAGGCTGGGTGGGCGTTTCGGCGGATGGCCGCTCCGGGCTTCCTCGGCCCGGGCACCGGATCGGGCATCCGCTCGGGAAGCGGGTCCGGCTCGAGGAAGTCCCCGCTCGAAGGCCGTCGGGCAGGTCGATCACGAGGACGTCGACCGTCCGTCCGGCGAGGAGCGAGCCGGCCATCGCGAGCCCCTCGTCCGGCGAGCCCGGCTCGAGCACGACGAGCCACTCCAGGTTCACGCCCCGGGCCACGGCCTCGACCGGGTCCAGGCTCCGGGCAAGGTCCACCCAGGCAGCGATCGAGCCGCCGGCCTGGGCCGCGGCCACGAGCTGGAGGGCCAGGGTCGTCCGGCCGCTCGAGGGATCGCCGCACAGGGCGACCGATGCATCACGGGGGATGCCACCCGGCCCGAGGATCGCGTCGAGGGCGGCGAAACCGGTCCCGATCACCCGGTCGGGATCGGCCGGCTGGGGTCGGCCGCCCGGGAGCGCCTCGGCCTCCGGCTCGGCTGCCACGGCGAGGGATCCGATCACCCGCGGAGCTGCCGCTCCCCAGCGCGTCCGAAGGGACGCAAGAGCGGCGGAGACGTCCGGAGAGAGGCTCGCCATGGACCAACGATGATCGAACAAATGTTCTGTATTGTCAAGGTTCCGGGCCGGTTTTCGAGCCGCTTTCGGGAGGCTTCAGGCCTCCACCGCCGGTCCCAGGATCGGGTCGAGCCAGTCGTACACGACATCCGCCCAGACCTCCTGGGCGAGGCCCGCCGCAATGCCCGTCGACGCCCTGCTCGTTGGTCAGCTCGACGAGCTGCTTCGGGCAGGTCAGGGCATCGAGCAGGAGCTTGCCGCCGCCACCGGCGAAGTCGTTCTGCGACTCGACGATCAGGGTCGGGCAGCTGATCTGGCCGGCGCGATCGAGCATCGTGAACCGACGCAGCTCGGCCAGGTAGGCCTCGATCGAATCGAGGCCGTGGGCCGCCATCCGGGCATGGAAGAACTCCCGCCTGCGGGCGCTGAACCGCATCTCGGCACCGACGACCCGCCAGGCCACCCGGCCGACGGGGCCGCCGGGGATCCGCTGGCCCATGTCCGGCTGGGCGGGATCGCAGACGAGGGCGGCGATCCGGTGCTCAACGGTCGCCGCCCGGGGTGCCAGGTAGCCGGCAAACGATCGACCGATCAGGCCGATCCGGTCGGTCCGGACATCGGGCCGGCCCACGATCCAGTCGACCACCTGGCCAAGGACGTGCTCGAAGTCAGGTCGGAAGTAGAGCCGCTGGTCGTACAACGCCCCGCCCTGGCCCGGCCCCTCGAACAGGAGCACGTGGTAGCCGCGCTCGACGGCGGCCGGGACGTCGACCCAGCCCGCCTCGGCCGTCGAGTCATAGCCGCACGGCATGAGCAGGGTCGGCCGCGGCGCCCCGCTCGCATCGGCCGCGCAGAACCAGCCCCTCAGGGTCGTGCCGTCATACGGGATCCGGACCTGCCCGACCGGCCGGTCCATCAGGGCCGCCGCCTGCTCGAACATCGCGACATGGGCCGCGTAGGCGGTCTTCAGCCGGGGATCGTCGAGCTCGCCGCGGATGAAGTAGAACGCCTGGCGGTAGTACTCGGACGCTCGCAGGAAGGCGGCCCGGGCGGTTCGCCGCCGGCCGGCGGACAGGGCCTCCCGGGCCGTCGCCTCGGCTCGACCGGCGGATGCCAGCCAGGCCGCGTGCCAGCGTCCGGCCTCCGGCGGACCGACCCGGCGGGCGGTCGCGAAGACCTCGCCGAGGTCGGCCGATCCGGCATAGGTGGCACTCAGCGAGCGGACGAGCTGGCCGTCGTAGTCGGCCTCCTTGAAGAAGACTCGGGCGGGATCGGGCACCTTCGCTCCTCTCGAACGAGCTGGCCTGCCCAGGGTCCGGGGGCGGGCAAGCGCGGCAAGTATTGACCCGAGGGACCCTCTGCTACACTCGGCGCCGGTCGCGCGGGCGGCGCGAGGTCGCCGCTGCCGGTCCGACCCTCCGGTGGGGATGTAGCTCAGCTGGCAGAGCGCCGCGTTCGCATCGCGGAGGCCAGGGGTTCGAGTCCCCTCATCTCCACCAGTTTTCCATCCGATCCGATCCCCGCCGTCACCTCAGGCGGCGACGGGATCCGTGGCCAGGACCGCGTGAAGCTCGACTGCGTGATCGCGCAGCCAGCGCCGCCAGCGGAGGTGGTCTGGCTGGCGAGACCCGACCAGGGCCCAGAAGGCCGGGCCGTGGCCGAACACGCGCAGGTGGCACAGCTCGTGGACGACGGTCGTCTCGAGCGCCTCGGGCGGGGCCAGGATCAGCCGCCAGCTCAGGGCGACCCGGCCCGTCCGGGAGGCGCTCCCCCACCGGCTGCGCGGATCGCGGACGACGACGACGGACGGCTTGACTCCGAGGCCCGGGGCATGCCGGGCGATCGCCGAATCGATCTGGATCAGCGGCGCGGCTGCGAAGCCACTCCTCGAGGATCCGGGCCGGCCGGCGGCGGTCACGGCTGGCCAGCTCGAGGATGATCGTGCGGGTCGTGCCCAGGACGTCTGCATCTTCGATCTTGACCCGCGAACGGGCCAGGGCCTTGTCCGGGCCGACAATCCGGATCCGATGGGCTCGACCGCGATACGGCAGGAGCGCGCCATCGCGCAACTGGCCGGCGCTGAGTCCCGCGGTCAGGCCGGCCACCCGTGAGCGTTGGCGGGCCTGGTGGTCGAGGTGGGTCCGGATCCAGTCCTCGCGTTCGCGCAGGAACGGCTCGACCGAGGCGAGCGCGTCCCGAGCCCCGGGCCGCCGGGCGGGCACGGTCACGATCACGCCTCGCAGGGGATCGACGGTCACCCGCACCCGGCGGGCCCGAGTCGAGCGTCGCAGGACGTAGTCGAGCTTGCCCCCGGGCAGGTCGACGGTCACGACCTCCTCCACTCGGCTCGTCATCAGGCGGCACGACCCACGATCACCCGCGGATGGTGCCACACGCGCCGGTCGGAGAACGGCGCTCTGCGCTGCGCCGGCTCGGTCGCCCGGCACGGCCTGCCGGGAGGAGCGCCTACTCGGGGATCGTCAGGGTGGGTGAGGTTCCGAGCGCCTTCTGGTTCGCGTCGAGGGCCCGGACGGCGAGGATCGGGCCGCCTGCCTTGACCTGCATCGCTGTTTCGAAATCGGCCCGGGGAAACGTCCCCAGCGAGGCGAGCGAGGTGGCGCTGGCCCCCGCCGAGAACCTCCCAGCTGGCGACCTCGGTTGCCCCATTCCAGCTGGCGTAAACCGTGACCAGCCCGCTCGTCGGGGGATCTGCGGCAATCGCCGGCTGGCCGGTCGGGCTGGCGACCCAGGGGAAGCGGAAGCAGCGGTAGGACTGGATCGAACCGCTGAAGTCGGCGTCGAGGACCACGGTCCCATCCTGGCTGAACTCCGAGGCGTAGCCGGTGCTGCCCCAGCCGACGAAGACGTTGCCGTTGGGCAGGATCTGGGTATTGCCCTGGCTCATCGCGAACTTGCCGTGGGGATGGGGATAGGCCCGAACGAGGGTCGCCGTCATCGCGGTTTCGTCGACCGCCAGGACGATCGCCCGCGAGCTGCCCGGGCCGGTCCCGTCGTCGAACAGGGAGATCGTCCCATCGGCCTGGCGGCGGGGATCGTGCTGCAGGCCGAAGGTGGCCCCGGGACCCATCTTGAAGTCGGACTTCTTGCCGCCCAGGCGCCAGCGGATCTCGCCCGTCAATCGGTCGATCTTGTAGATCGTCGAGGTGTTGCGGGCCGAGACGATGAAGTTGCCGTCGTGTCGAGCTCGATCGCGTTGGCATGGACCGAGTCGTAGATCGGCGGCCCGGCAGACCGTGGTCGGCACGGGAGTCGCGGTGGCTTGCCTCCGCCGGCGGGCGAGGCCGGGGCCGGGGTCGCCGTCGCGGACGGAGGCGGGAGGACTGCCTCGCTTGGGTCGATGTGGTCGGCGCTGTGCCACTCGAACAGGACCGCCCCGCTGGCGATGTCCAGCTCGACCACGACGCAGTCCCAGTTCTGCCAGGCCGGGGTTGTGCCCGGCGGGATCGCGACCGGGCCGTCGGTCAGGACGAGGGCCGTGTCGTTCGGGGTGATCTGGAATTCGTGAATGTCGCCCTTGCGGCCGTTCCCCGCGCCGAACCGGGTGATCTCGGTGTACGTCTCGTCAGCGATCACGAATTGGCCGGAGCCGTAGCCACCGTTCGTGGCGCCCTCCCACCAGGTCAGGACCGGCTGGCCCTTGTACGTGGCCGCCCGGAAGTCGGCCGCGTGGGAGCCGGTGTCGGGCCGGATCCAGATCGGCTTGCCGGCGTTGTCGGTGATCAGGAGGCCGTCCGGCGCCATGCCGTTGTTCGGAGTCAGGAAGACCAGGCCCGGAGCAACCGCCCCGACCGGGCTGGCGACGTCGACGGGGGCGGCTGTCAGGTCCGGCCGGGAACGGTAGTTGCGCCGAGCGACCGCTGCGGGCGAAGCACCCGAGGCGGCGGATCCGGCCGAGCTGGGCGAGACGACGGCGCTCGGGCTGCAGGCCTCGAGCCCGATGCCGATGGCGCCGACAGCGAATGCTCCGAGCGCAGCCACCCCGCTCGACTTCAGGAATTGGCGGCGCGACCAGTTCGCCTCGGTCAAATCCAGGCCCTCATCGGCCGGATTTATCGAATTCGGCCTGACAGGAGCCTGAATTCAGCGGGTGGCTCGAACCGCACGGCCGGAGCCCGGTTCCGAGCCGGGGTCGCTGGTATACTGCCGCTCCGCGACGGGGCCATAGCTCAGCTGGCAGAGCGCTTGCATGGCATGCAAGAGGTCCGGGGTTCGAATCCCCGTGGCTCCACCATTGTCCAGTCCGTTCACCCCTCGACGCGGCCGGAGGCCCCAGCGGGGGGTGTGGCATTTCGAGGCCCGACGTGAGCGAGCGCGCCCGGATCGATCGATACCAGCCCACCGAGATCGAGCCGCGCCTGCAGGCTCGCTGGGCCGAGCTCGGCCTGTACCACGCCGACCTCGAGGATACGACCCGGCCGAAGTTCTACGCCCTGACGATGTACGACTATCCCTCGGGTGACCTGCACATCGGCCACTGGTACGCCAAGACGCCAATCGACGCGATTGCCCGCTTCCACCGGATGCACGGCGAGAACGTGTTCATGCCGATCGGCTTCGACGCATTCGGCCTGCCGGCCGAGAACGCGGCGATCAAGAACCGGGTGAACCCCCGGACCTGGACGATGAACAACATCGCCAAGATGCGCTCGCAGCTGCGGACGATGGGTGCTTCGTTCGACTGGAACGCCGAGCTGGTGACCTGCGAGCCGGAGTACTACCGCTGGAACCAGTGGCTGTTCCTCGAGCTGCTCAAGGCTGGCCTGGCCTATCGCCAGAAGTCGCTGGTCGACTGGTGCCCCAACGATGGCACCCTCGCCCGGGAGCAGGTCGAGGGCGTCGATCGCCATTGCTGGCGGTGCGGGGCCCGGGTCGAGAAGCGCGAGCTCGACCAGTGGTACCTGCGGGTCACGAAGTACGCCGATGAGCTCCTCGACTTCAGCGGGATCCGCTGGCCCGATCCGATCCGGATCATGCAGACGAACTGGATCGGCCGCTCCGAAGGCGCCGAGGTCACGTTCACCACGGCGCCATCGGCCCACCATGCCGGCGGCCAGGGGCTGGCCGTGTTCACGACCCGGCCGGACACCCTGTTCGGGGCGACGTTCATGGTTCTCGCTCCCGAGCATCCGCTCGTCGCCGAGCTGACCGCCCCGGAGCGGAAGGTCGAGGTCGAGGCCTACCTTGCCCAGGCTTCGGCCCGGACCGAGATCGACCGGCTGGCCGCCGATCGCGAGAAGACCGGGGTCGCCCTCGGCGCCGATGCGATCAACCCGGTCAATGGCGGGCGGATCCCGATCTTCGTGGCCGACTACGTGCTCGGCTCCTACGGGACCGGCGCGATCATGGCCGTGCCGGCCCACGACCAGCGCGACTACGACTTTGCGACCCGCTTCGGGCTGCCGATCGTCAAGGTCGTGATGCCGGCCGGGGGCGATGCCGAAGCCGGCCTGGCCGGCGCCTTCGTGGAGCACTCGGCGAGCGAGGTCCTGGTCAACTCCGGGCCGTACAGCGGCCGGCCGGCCAGCGAGGCGTTCGGCGAGATCGTGGCCTGGCTCGAGGAGCGCGGCGCGGGCACGGCCGACGGTCACCTACCACCTGCGTGACTGGGGCTTCAGCCGCCAGCGCTTCTGGGGCACGCCGATCCCGGTCATCCATTGCGAGCAGTGCGGAATCGTGCCGGTGCCCGAGGCCGACCTGCCGGTCCTCCTGCCCGACGAACGTCGACTATGGCGGCAGCGGAGTGAACCCGCTCAGCCGCGACGAATCCTTCCTGAACGTCGCCTGCCCCAGCTGCGCCGGTCCAGCCCAGCGTGAATCCGACACGATGGACACGTTCATGGACTCGTCCTGGTACTGGTTCCGCTACCTCTCGCCGAACAAGACCGACGGCCCGATCGACCCGGACCTCGTTCGGCGCTGGACGCCGGTCGACCAGTACACCGGCGGGGCCGAGCACGCCGTGATGCATCTGCTCTATGCCCGCGAGATCACCAAGATGATGCGGGACCTCGGCCTGGTCGAGCAGAGCGAGCCATTCCTGCGCCTGTTCAACCAGGGCCAGATCCTGGGCGCCGACGGCGAGCGCATGAGCAAGTCGCGGGGCAACGTCCAGGATCCCGACGCCCTGGTCCGGCGGTATGGCGCCGACACGATCCGCCTGTTCCTGATGTTCATGGGTCCGTGGGACCAGGGCGGCCCCTGGAGCGAGACCGGGATCGGCGGCGTCCATCGTTTCCTGAACCGGGTCTGGACGGCCGTCCTGGACCCGCACGGCCGGGAGGGCGGGGATCCCGAGGCCGGCAGGCTGCCGGCGGGCGAGGATGCGGCGGCTGCCGATCGAGCCCTTCGGATGGCGGCCCATCGGACCCTCCGCGTCGTCACGGAGGAATACGAGGGCTTCCGGTTCAACACGATGGTCGCCCACCTGATGGAGCTGACGAACGAGCTGTACCGCTACCGGGGGACCGAGGTCGCCGGGGGAGCGGCCTGGGACGAGGCGATCCGGCTGCTCCTGTTGATGCTCGCGCCGGCCGCACCGCACATCAGCGACGAGCTCTGGAACCGGCGCCTGGCGGCTGCGGGCAGCCCCGAGGCATCGATCCACGCCGCCTCATGGCCCGAGGTCGACCAGGCGGCGATCGCCGCCGAGATCCGCGAAGTTCCGATCCAGGTGAACGGCAAGGTCCGCGACCGGATCAGCGTGCCGGCAGGGATCAGCCAGGACGAGCTGGAACGGCTGGTCCTGGCCCGCGATCGGGTTCACGAGGTCCTCGCCGGTCGGACACCCGACCGGGTGATTCACGCCGGCGGGCGGCTGGTCAACCTGGTCGTCAGGGAGTCATAGCGAGGGGCTGCCCTGGCAGCTCGGCGGTCGGCGCGCCGGCGGGTTCGCCGGTCGCAGAGCCGGCCGCCTTGGCCCGGGCCCGGTGGCGAGCTGCCTTCGCCCGATTGCCGCAGCTGGACATATCGCACCAGCGCCGTCGATGCGTCCGCGAGTCGTCGAAGAAGACCCAGCGGCAGCCGTCGTTGGCGCAGATCCGGGCGCGCCCAGCCTCGGTGCTGCCCACGGTTCGCACGATCGGCTCGGCCAGTCCGGCCAGGGCGCAGTCGACCTCGTCGCCGGTGAAGCGGTTCTCGAGGCGCAGGGCCGTGCCTGATCCCGGCGGGGCCGGGGCGAGCTCGAGGACGCACCGATGGCGCAGCACCCGGTTTACCTCGCGGAGCGCTCCGGGGTCGGGCGCCCGGCCATCGACCGTCGCATCCCACAGCTCGCGAAAGGCCGAGCGGGCTCGCCCGATCCGGCGCAGGACGGCCGGCGAATTCCAGCGAGTCCGGGATGAGCGCCGGATCGAGATCGGTCCGCTCGTGCAACCAATCGATCGCCTGGCGGGTTGTCTGGAAGTCATCGAACTGGCGGCCGTCGGACAGGCCGAAGGTGTTCACGAAATCGAGGCTGGTCTCGAGGGCGTCGGGGGCAGAAGGTTCACTGGATGTCATCGCCTAACCACTATATGGGGCTTGACAGGTTACGCGCAAGAGCCTAAATTACTCGTAACCGGTAAAGATCAGTGAACCGGTTAGCGAGAGGAGAGATTTCGATGGCGGCAATGTTCGATCTGGCGGCCCTCGGTGCCATCGTCGTCGTACTCCTCCTGATCGGTTGGGGTGCGGTCACGGCGGGCGTCGAGACACGGCCCGGGTTCAACGGGGAGACCGATCGCTTCCCCGAGCACCACAACAGCTGGGGGTCGTTCTGATGTGGCCAACCTACTACCTCTATGAGTCCATCCGGCTCGCCTCGGACCACGAGGCAGCTGAGCGGCGCCGTGGCCAGGTCCTTGACGAGGTGCCGGCCGAGCCGCGGCCGAACCGGGTTCGTCGAGGCGTCGCCAGGCTCGCCCTGGCGGTGAGCCGCCAGTCGCTCCGTTTGGCCGAGACCTTGGACGACTGCGCGGCGGATTCGTCCGGGGCTCGTCCGGCCCGGGTGGGCTAGGCTGTCGGGACACGAATCCCGAACAGCATTCCGCGACCGAGGTGCGCCGATGACCGAGAATCCCGCCGACAGCATGCCGATCGCCTGGCGTGCCCTCGTCTACGGGACACCGATTGCCTCGGCCGACGGCCAGGTCGTCGGAGAGCTGCGCGAGGTGCTCGGCTCGGACGCGGATGACGTCTTCCACGGGTTGCGTGTCCGGCTGAGCAGCGAGTCGCGCGACGTGTTGCTCGCGTCCGAGCATACGACCCTGCTCACGGCCAGCCAGGTCCAGACGGACCTCCCGGCAGCCGAGTTCGCCAAGCTGCCGAACTACGCCGAGGAGACGACATACCACCTCGCCTCGGTCGGCTGGCTGCGCAAGCATGTCGGCTGGGTCAAGGACTCCGAAAAGGACGAAGAGCCCGGCTGATCGCGGGCAGCCGCTTGAGGTCAGCCGCCTGTCGGCCGGCTCGGCGACCGACCGGAGCGATCAGTCGGCCCGGGCCGGTCGCCTCGGCGTCGCCCCGGGCGAACAAATCGACCGAGAGGATCTGCAGCCGAGCCTAAAGTCCCTTCGTCTTGCGGACCTGTTCGCGAGCAGCGAACGAATCGGCCTGTTCACGCCCGGTCCCGATGACCGAACCACCCCCTAACGCCTGTTTGTTCGCCCGTCGCGACCCGCCCGCTGACTCGATCGGCGCCCGGTTGCAGCCGCAGGCGATCGGCCCGGCCGGCGCCGGCGATCGACCGGAGCGGTCAGTCGGCCACCTGCCAGGGCACCCAGCGCGTCCCGTCCCACCAACGCTGCCATGTCTGCCCGTCGCGGCCGATGGCCATGACCTCGAGCCGGTCGGACCCGGCAGCAGCGGCGGCCGGGGTCGACCCGACCGCGAGCTCGCCGCCGAGCGACTCCCAGGCGTGCCACTTCGTCCCGTCCCAGTAGCGATCCCAGAGCTGCCCGTCGTCGAAGATCGCGAAGACTTCCATGGGCTCGTCATCCCAGGCCGTGACGGCCGGGATCGAGGCGAGCCGGCCGCCGAGGTTCTCCGGCTCATCCCAGCGCCCGTCGCGCTGGGCGGCATGGAGGAGATTCCGGTCGGGGTCGACCCAGAAGCGATCGAGCCGCCGGCCGCTGCGGGCCACCGCCGCGACGCCGGTTGGCGCGTCGTTCGAGCCCATGTCTGCTTCCCCTCCTTCGGATCCCCTCGATCGGCCACCTGCTCCGGCCCGCTTTGGCTGCGGGTCAGGCTCGCCGTTCGAGGAGCGGCTTGACGTCCCGCACGAGGCGGGTCATCGACTCCTCGTCGTATGGTGCCGGGAAGCCGGCGACGAGGTGCGACCGGCCGAGCTCGACGAACGGGGCGATGGCCGCCGCGACGTCCTCCGGCGTGCCCACCGGCTGGTCCTGCCACTCGCGGGCGTTGCCGTTGTGCTCGAAGATGCTCGAGGCGACGCGTTGGGCCTCCTTGCGAGAGTCGCGGATCACGACCACGCCCAGGCCGTGGCTCCGCTCGATCGAATCGAAGTCGCGTCCGATCGCGGCGCAATGCTCGCGGAGGATGTCGTCCTTGCGCTTGACTGTCTCGAGGTTGCCGCCCATGTCGTGCATGTCGGCGTACCGGGCGACGAGCTTGAGGGTGACCTTCTCGCCTCCCCCGCCGACCAGGATCGGCAAGTGGCGCTGGATCGGGGGCGGGTCGTTCTGGACGGCCTTCGCGGCGTACCGCGGGCCGGCCGCCGTCGGAGCGGTGCCGTCGAGCATGCCGCGCATGATCGGAAGTGCCTCGGCCAGCCAGCGCAGCCGTTCGGGCGGCCCATCGCCGTAGCCCAGGCCGAACGCCGTGTGCTCGGTCTCGAACCAGGCCGCGCCGATCCCGAGAACGGCCCGGCCGCCGCTGATGTGATCGAGGGTGGTCGCCAGCTTGGCGGTCAGGGCCGGCTCACGGAAGGTGTTCGCGCCAACCATCAGGCCAAGC
The DNA here is from genome assembly GCA_963697135.1 of uncultured Chloroflexia bacterium. Lineage (GTDB taxonomy): Bacteria > Chloroflexota > Limnocylindria > Limnocylindrales > CSP1-4 > Palsa-1033. The sequence goes on from CAVOMZ010000013.1 coordinate 323,630, forward strand.
TGAACCTTGCTGGTCACGCCGGCCCAGGCCGTGATCGTCAGCCAGCCCTCGAAGATCGGACCGTCGGCCGAGCCGACGATCGGGTAGAGGTGATCCCACGTCCAGAGCGAGTCGTAGCCGAGCCGGTCGGCTCGCTGCCCGCCTCGAGCAGATCCGGCCACGTCCCGTACTGGTTCCAGCACAGGGCCCCGAGCTTTACCTCGGTCACTGCCCGGTCGTCCCCTGGCTGACGATGTCGACCGAGATCTCGACCGCCGGGACCGTCCCGCGGTTCTCGAGCCAGTGGCGGGTGTGCCGATCCTCCGGCCAGCCCAGGCCGGGCCCATATTCCGTGTCGACCCCATCTCGATGATCCGTGATCGTCCCCTGGAGGACGTAGACGGTCCCCGGTCGGCCCTTGTGGTCATGGATCGGGCCGAAGACGCCTCCCGGTTCGATCGTCACCAGCCGCAGGCGAAGCTGGTGACCGGCCATCCCGTCGATCTCGTCGTCAAGCTCGATGGTCTCCAGGACCTCGACCGTGACCCCCTCCGTCGAACGTGTCTCGCCATCGCTCATGCCGGGAAGTCTAGCGAGCCACTCGACCCCGGGTCACGAGCGCTAGGCCGTGGCCGGCGCTGCTCCATCGGTGACCAGCTCGGCGGCTGGCCTGCTGACGAGCACCACGGCGACCACGGCGACGAGCACGATCAGGACGTACGGGGCGGTCCGCGAAACCTGGGCATAGAGCAGGCCCGCCAGGATCGGACCGACCAGCTGGGTGATCGATCCGATGGCCGACATCGAGCCGGCCAGCCAGCCCTGCTCGTCTTCGCCGGTTGCCTGGGAGAGGAGGCCCTGGAGGGTGGCTCCGGTGCCGCCTTCCGAGGCGGCGAAGAGGAGCGTCGCGACGACCAGCAGCGCGGGGATCGGCACCAGCCAGCCAACGATCACGAGCACGCCGCTCGCGATACCGATCAAGCCGAGGCCGAGGATGACGACTCGCCGCTCGCCGAGCCGACGGAGGAGCAGGCCGAGCAGGCCACCCTGGACGATGATGTCGGTCACCCCGACCGCGGACAGGAGCAGTCCGACCTGGGTCGGCCCCCAGCCCAGGACGTCGAGCGCGAAGACCGGCACGGTTGTCGCCAGGATCGCCAGGGCGAAGCCCATCAGGCCGAAGGCCACGAGCAGGGGCCGAAGCGCCGGCCGGTTGAGGGCCGCGGCGATCGTCCGGAACGGATTCAGGTTGGACATCACCAGGCCGCTCGTCCGACGCTCGGCGCGAAGGCTCTCAGGCATCAGGAAGAAGGCGATCAGGGCGGTCAAGGCGCTCAACCCGGCGGCGATGAACAGCGGCGCGGCGAGGTTGATCGGAGCCAGCAGCGCCACCGATCGCCGGGCCGACCAGGGTCGCCACGCCCGCGACGGCGCCGGCCAGGCCGTACCGTCGGGCACGGTCCTCGGGCGCCGTGATGTCGGCCATGTAGGCGAACCCGACGGACATGTCACCAGCGGTCAGGCCGGCAATGATCCGGCCGGCGAGCAGGACCCAGAGGGCGCCACCGGCTCCCAGCACGAGCCAGCCGATCGCACCCCCGACCAGGCTGACGACCAGGACCGGCTTGCGTCCGATTCGGTCGGACAGGGCACCGAGGAATGGGCCGGCCACGAGCGAGCAGGCAGCGTAGACCGCATCGAGGATGCCGGCCCACAGGGCGATCTGCCCCGGGTCACCGACGTAGCCCTTGACGATGAACGGCATCACCGGGAAGACGATCGTCATCCCGAGGGCGCTCAGGAAGGTGATCGCGAGGACGATCGGGAGGGCCAGGCGCGAGGCGCCGGCAGGCGTTGAGCTGGAAGTTGAGGTCGAGGCTTGGGTCATGGCGGGGATCTTTCGTGGGCTGTGGCGCACCGCGGGGCTCGTGGGCCGAGCGACGTCTTGCGTGACATCACGATATATCGCGTTACAGCATTTGGCAAGCCTCTGGGTCGGCGAGGAAGGGCTGAGCTGCGATCGAGGGGGCGGAGCGCAATTCGAGCACGGTCCGGCTCTGATAAGCCGCAGATAAGCGACGCCCGATACGGTTCGGCTCACATCCACTGCGGGTCGGAAGTGCCCCCGCCGCAGTGGATGTCCATCCATCCGCCGGCCGTCGCGCCCGTCTCCCCGCCTTCGAACCCGCCGGGGAGCACCCCTTGGATCGAACCACGTCGCCCTGGCGGGCCCTCGACGACCCGGGCGGAGCAACCTTGCCGCCAGAGTCGACTTCGCCGACCTGGCGGAGGCCGAGCCGGCCGTGGCTGCTGGCCGGCGCGCTCGGGCTCGGGGTCGGCCTGGCCGGGATCGTCTTCCTGTTCGGTTCGGCCGGATCTGCGACGGTCAGCGTGGCCTCGACCGGCGGTGACAGTCCGGCCTTCTCGCCGGGTGATGGCGGGGGAAGCGGCCTGGCCGGAGGTGACGGCACGGGTGCGAGCGGCCAGCAGCCAGATCCCTCCGACGGGCCAGACCAGGGTTCGGCCCCGGGCGGCGCCTCGGATCGTCCGGCCGGACAAGGCGAAGCGGGCAAGGCGAGGTCGTGGTCGAGGTTGCCGGGGCGGTCGTTCGACCCGGCGTCTACCGTCTCGCTCCCGGCGCACGGGTGGCCGACGCTATCGCCGCTGCCGGTGGCTATGGGCCGCGGATCGACCTGAACCGGGCGACCGCGGAGCTGAACCTCGCGGCCAGGGTTGCCGACGGCGATCGGATCATCGTCCCGTCGCGGGACGACCCGGCCGGGGCAGGTACGTCCGGACCGGGGACATCGCCGCCGGCGGCCGCTGCGCCGACCGCGGCCGGGCCGGTCGACCTGAACAAGGCCACCGCCGACGAGCTCGATGCGCTGCCCGGCGTCGGCCCGGTTACGGTCGCGAAGATCATCGCCTCGCGCACGGCCCACGCCTTCCATTCGATCGACGACCTGGTCAACCGCAAGCTCGTTGGACAGGCCGAGTTCGCCAAGATTCGCAAGCTCGTCACGGTCGGTTGACGGTTGGCCGACTCCCCCGGTTGGCCCGGAGCGCCTGGATCGGGTTGGGTGCGACCGCCGGGTCCCTGGCGATCTCGAGCGGTCGGGAGCCGGTCGTGCTGGTGGTAGCGGTGGCCAGCTCGGCCGCCGGCGCCGGGGCCGTGCTCAGCGCGGTCAGCAGCCGGCTCGAATGGCCGGCCGCCGGGATCGGACAGCTTCGACGGTCGGCCTCCGGGGGTGGCCGAGCTCGGCCACCTGGCGAAGCCGTCCGGGCGGCGACCTGCCTCGCCCTCGGAAGCCTGCTCCTGCTCGGGCGGGCCTGGATCAGCGGAGACCTGGCCGGCCACCTGGCTGGTCCAGGCTCGGGCGTCTGGACCGCCGATCGCTCCGGGATCCACCGGCCGGCGCCTGGCGACGGTGATCAGCATCGGCTCGCCCAAGGCGGCCGAGCAGATCGCCCTCATCGACCTGGCCAGCCTGGCCGAACCGACCCGGCCCGGCAACCGGGACGAACCCGGTCGAGGCGCTCCTGCCGCGCTACCCGGAGGTCGGGCCCGGCGACCTGATCGCCGTCAGCGGACGAGTCCAACCGCCGGGAGACGACGAGTACGGCGCATATCTTCGCCAGATCGGCGCCACGGGCACCCTCCGATCTCCGATCCTCGAACGGCTGGCCGGCCCGGACGGACCGGCCGGCTTCCTCGACGCGATCCGGCAGGGCTCCGACGAGGCCCTCGCGAGAGCATTGCCCGAGCCGCAGGCCGGCCTGGCGAGCGGCATCCTGGTCGGCCTGCGGGAACGGGTCGACCGTGACCTGGCGGCAGCCTTCACGACGGCCGGTGTCTCTCACATCGTGGCGATCTCCGGCTGGAACATCGCGATCGTCGCGGCCGTGGTGGGCGCCCTGCTGGGCCGGGCGCCGCCTGGGCCGCGAGTGGCGCTCAGCCTGGTCGCAATCCTGGCTCTACACCCTCGTCGCCGGCGCATCGCCATCGGTCGATCGGGCCGCCCTCATGGCCTCGATCGGGCTGCTCGCCCGGGCCAGTGGCCGGACGAGCTCGGCCATCGCGGCGCTCGGCTGGGCGGTCCTGTTCCTCCTGCTCCTCGACCCGGCCACGGTCGCCGATCCCGGCTTCGAGCTCTCGGGCCTGGCGACCGCCGGCCTCATCGCCTGGGCCGCGCCGTTGACGGCGCGACTCGGGGCCATCCGGCTGGGCAGGCGAAGAGCGCCGGGCTGGCTGGCCGAGAGCCTCGCAATCTCGCTGGCGGCCCAGGCCTCGACCCTGCCGATCATCCTGCTCAGCTTCGGCCGACTGTCGGTCGTCGCTCCGCTGGCGAACCTCGTGATCGTCCCCCTCGTTCCGCCGGCGATGGCCGCCGGGGCGGTCGCCCTGGCTGCCGGCTGGCTGGGTGCTGCCGGCCTGCCGGCCCCGCTCGTGACGGCCCTCGGCCTACCCGGCTGGGCGCTCCTCGGCGTGATCGTCGGGCTCGTCCGGTTCATGGCCGGCCTGCCCCTGGCCAGCGTGACCCTCCCACCGCCCTGGAACGTGGCCGGGGCGGCCATGGCCGCCCTCTTCGTGGCCGTCGCCGCGACCCATCGGCTGCCGTCCTTCCGGGGCCGGGTAGCCGCCTTGGGCCGGGTGCCACGGATTGGGCCAGGCGAGCTGGGGACGATGACCCCGCAGGCAGCGCGTACCGGAGCCCCGGCGACCAGACCGACGCGCCGGCCTGGCCCTGGCCGGTCTCGCCCTGGCGGTCCTCGTCCTCGCCGCGGGCTTCGCCGCCCGGGCCGACGGCCGGGTCCACATCACCGTGCTGGACGTCGGCCAGGGCGACGCAATCCTGGTCGAGGGCGATGCCGGCAGCCGCCTCCTGATCGATGGCGGGCCCGACCCGGACCGGCTGATCGTCCTGCTCGACGCGCGCTTCCCGCCGTGGGACCGCCGGATCGATGTGCTGATCCTGAGCCACCCGCACGAGGACCACGCCGGGGGGCTGCCGAAGCTCGTCGAGCGCTACCGGATTGGCCGGATCTACGAACCCGGCATGCTCGGGCCCGGCCCGGCCTACCACGCCTTTCGCTCCGACCTGGCCTTCCGGGCCCGGACGCCGGGGATCCTCTCGACCGGCGATCGGCTCCAGGTCGACTCGATCGCGTTCCGCGTCCTGTGGCCGGATCGAGACGCGGTCAGCCGGCTGCCGGCAAACGGCGGGACGGCGATCAACAACGTCTCGATCGTCCTCCTCGGGACGTTCGACGGGCAGCGCTTCCTGCTGGCCGGCGACATCGAGCAGGAGATCGATCCGATCCTCCTGGCCCGCGGCCTGCCCCGGGTGGACCTGCTCAAGGTTGCCCATCACGGCAGCCGGACGTCGTCGACCGGGGCGTTCCTCGACGCCGTGCGGCCCCGCGTCGCGATCGTCTCGGTCGGGGCCGTCAACCCGTATGGCCATCCGGCGCCGGAGACATTGGCGAGGATCGAGGCTCGCGGCGCCCGCCTCTACCGGACGGACCGGAATGGCAGCGTCGAGGCGATCCTCGACGGTCGGAGCATCGCCGTACAGGCCGAGCACGGCGGCCCGGCCCTGGCCGCGGCGCCGCAGACCGCCCCGGAGTCAGCCGGCGTCGCGGCAGCGGCCACGGCCGGCTCGACCGCCGTGCGGGCACAGGGCCCGTCGCGACCCCGGCGTCCGTCGGGGCCGGGTCGTTCCGTTGCGGCATCGTGCCGGTCGCGTTCGGGGCCGTGAATCCGCGGCCCGCTGCTCGGCCGGACCGCTCGTTCGCGGTGGCCGGGGACGGCCTGTACCATCGAGTCGATGTCGATCCCGTCCCGAGTCGAGGCGATCCAGCTCCTGCTCTCGCAGTCGCCGTCGGCCCGCGCCCTGCGTCACGCCCGGGCGGTCGCGGAGGTGGCCGGCTGGCTGGCACTCCGGATCGACCGGCGCGGAATCCCGATCAATCGAGGGGCCGTGGAAGCCGCGGCCCTGCTCCACGACATCGACAAGGTCCTGCGCAAGCGCCTGCCCCCGGACGATCCCCTGCGCGCCCTCCCCCATGGTGAGGGCAGCGCCGCCTGGCTGACCGAGCAGGGCCATGAGGAGCTTGCCCGGCTGGTCGCGAACCATCCGGTGACCCGGCTGGTCGATGAGGAGCGCTATCGCCGCTGGTCGGCCTTCGCCGGTCGCGAGGAGCGGATCGTGGCCTATGCCGACAAGCGGGCGGCCCAGCGGCTCGCTCCGATGGCGGCCCGTTTCGCCGATTGGGAGCGCCGCTACGGCAACGACCGCGGCTGGAATGGGCCGGAGCGCGGCCTCGCCTGGAAGCGCGCCCAGCGACTCGAGGAGGATGTCTGCCGGGCGGCCGGGATCAGTCCTGATGAGGTCCGGCGACTCGCCTGGACCGGCCCGGCGATCCGGGCGGCTCGATGGTGAGCGGAGCGCCGGCCGCGCCGATCGGCTACTACCACGGCGTCGACCGCTTCCTGCTGGACGCGGCCGCCGACGACCTGGCCGCCCGCCTGACCGGGCCGGGCGCCGAACCGCTGGCCCGCTGGCAGCCCTCGGCGGCCGAGGCGACGGTCGACGCGATCACCGAGCATGTCGCGACCGGCTCGATGTTCGGCGGTGGGACGCTGGCGATCCTCGACCCCGCCACGTATCTCCGCTCGAAGGACGGCCGGGCGGCGCTTCTCGCGGTGATCGGCCTCGTCGCCCCGGGCAACGCTCTCGCCTTTGTCGATCCGGTCAAGGACCTGCCCACCGACCGCAGGCCGCTCGACGCAAACCGCAGCGCACTGCGCGATGCCGTCGTGGCCGCGGGCGGCGAATATCGCCAGATCCCGGCCCTGACCCAGGGCAACCTGACCCGCTTCATCGACGACCAGGCGAAGGCCACCGGTGTCCGTCTCGGCAACGGCGCCGCCCGAGCCCTGGCCGAGCGCCTCGGCGGGTTCGTCCGGGAGGGTGATGTCGAGCACGATCGGCTGGGCCAGATGGCCGCCGCCGAGCTGGCCAAGTCCGGACTCTACCGGCTCGATGAAGAGGTCAGCGCGGACGACATCCGGGCCCTCGTGCCAGAGGTGATCCCGAGCTCGATCTGGGCCCTGACCGATGCGGTCGGGATGCGCCGGGCGGATGCCCTCGCCCATCTCGATCGGGCCCTGGCGACGACCCCCGAACCGGTCCTCGTCGTCCTGCTCCATCGGCGGATCCGGGAGATCCTCGAGCTGGCCGACCGCCTCGCCCAGGGGGCCAGCCTCCAGACGGCAGCACGGGCGATGAAGCTCCACGAGTTCCGGGCGCGAACTCTCGAGACACAGGCCCGCCGCTGGACCCCAGCCGAGCTCGAGTCGGCGCTGGCCGGCCTGCTCGAGCTGGACGCGACGGTCAAGGGATCAGGGACGGGCGGGTCGGGCGAGACGGCCCGTCAGCTCGGCTTCACGCTCTGGCTGCGGGAGTTCGTGGTCCGGGCCTGAGCCATCCGGGTCTGGGGGGCAACGCCAGGCGGGACAGGTTGCGCAGGCCGTGGCGAGGCGCCTATTCGGCGCTGGACCAGGCCTGCTCCTGGACGACGAGGTCACTCTCGATGGCGAAGACACAGCGGCTGTCGCCGAGATCGAGCAGCTCGATCAGGTCGGGATCGATGTACAGCTGGCTGCAGTCCTCGCACAGTCCGGCGGGAATCCCGAAGCACAGCCGCTCGGTCCGGTCAGGCAGACGAAACGTCGTGTCGAACCGGGTGATGACGAGCTTGTGGTCGCAGGCGGGGCAGCGTTCGCGGAGCCGAGACACGGATCGGACCTCTGACAGGACACCCGCGGTGTCCGAGGTCCCGGATGCTCGCCGCCCGATGGTCCGCTCCATATCACCCGTGAGTACCAGTACCCCGCCGCGGCTACTGGACGCGCAGGATCGCCTTCGCCTCGGACCAGTGCTTCTCGAGCCCGTAATAGTCCCGCTCGGGCGGGGTGAAGACGTGCACGATCACGTCGCCGAAATCGACCAGGATCCAGTGCGAGGCGGGCAGGCCCTCGCGGCCGATCGGCCGGATTCCCTCCTCGCGCATCCCCCGGATGATCCCGTCGGCGATCGATTCGAGCTGGCGCTCCGAGCCGCCCGAGCAGATCACGAAGGCGTCGGCCACGGTCGTCAGGCCGGCCAGGTCGAGCAGCAGGATGTCGGCGGCCTTCTTGTCCTCGGCCAGGGCCACGATCCGGCGGGCCATGTCGAGGGGCGACTTCGCGCCGGCCTTGCGAGCCGGTCGGGGCCGTTTCGGCAGGCCCGCGCTGGGCCCCGCCCGCTCGACCGCCGACTCGGCCGTGGCTGCCAGCCTTGGCCGCCGGCTTGGCCGGCGCTTTCGCGGTCGCCTTGGCCCTGCGTTCCGGCGGCAGGCGGAGTTGCGGCCTTGACCGCCGCCTTGGCGGCGGCTCCGGTGCCGGGCTTGGCGGCCGCTTTGATCGCCGGCTTGGCCGCGGCTTTGGTCGCGGGCGTGGCGGCAGCCCGGGGCCGGATTTCGCGGCGGCCTTGGTCGTGGGCTTGGCGGCAGCTTTGGTCGCGGGCTTGGCCGCAGACGGGACGCCTGACTTGACGACGGGCTTGGCCTGGCGGGCTCGATGGCGGTGGTCTCCTTCACGATGGGTCAGTGTAGAGGCGTCGCTCGCGGATGTAGGCAGCGACCGCTTCAGGCACGAGGCCCCCGATCGCCAGCCCGGCTCGGACCCGTTCGCGGATCGTCGAGGCCGAGGTCGCGACGAGCGGGGCATCGACGAAATCGACCCTCGAGCGCCAGCCGGGCAGGTCGCGATCAAGCCGGCCCAGGTCGGGCGGCCGCGACGTGGACCGGGGGACAACGGCCAGACGGGCCAGCTCGAGGATCCGGCCGGGCTCATGCCAGTCGGGAAAGCCGGCCAAGGCCTCGGCCGAGAGGATGAACTCGAGAGCCCGCGGCTCCCGGTTCGAGGGGTCCCGCAGAGACGTCGTCCGGCAACGGCTCTCCCGAGCGGGCGAGCTCGGCCAGGGTGTCAACCGAGTAGGACGGCCCGGGACGGTCGAGCTCGATCGTGCTCAGCGCCCACGACGGATGCCCGGCGATCGCCAGCTCGACCATCGCCCGGCGATCAGCCGCCGGGCTGATCGTCCGGCCGACCTTGTGGGGCGGCATCCCGGCCGGGATGAACAGGATCGTTTCGAGCTCAAGGGCTGCCTCGACGGCCGCGGCGATCGCCAGGTGGCCGTCGTGGATCGGGTCGAATGTCCCGCCCAGGATGCCCAGCCGCGCCGGCCAGCCGGTCATCGGCTTGCCCGGGTCACTCGTCCCACGCCGGGCGATCCCATTCGAGCTCGATCCGGCCAATCCGGACCGTCTCGCCCGAGGCGACGCCCTGCCGGCGCAGCTCGGCCTCGATCCCGAGGCGGGCGAGGTCGTGCTGGAAGCGCTCGGCCGACTCCTCGTTCTCGAAGTCCGTCTGGGCGGCGATCCGCTCGATCCTCTTGCCGCTGACCCGGAAGGCACCGTCAGGTTCGCGCTCGACGCTGAATCCGTCGGCCAGGCCGGCCAGGGTGTGGACCACGACCCCGGCCGGCTCGGCCGGCCGGCCCAGCTCGTCGGAGGCGGGCAGGAGCGATGCCAGCGCCGCCTGGAGCTCGGCCAATCCGTCGCCCCGGGCGGCCGCCACGGCCACCACGGGCAGGTCGTCGCGGCGGCGCGCGCGTTCGAACGCGGGCCAGGCCGACGCCGCGGCCGGCAGGTCGATCTTGTTGAACGCGATCAGGCCGGGCCGCTCGAGGAGCGCCGGGTCATGCGCCGCCAGCTCGGCCCGGATCACTTCGAAGTCCCACTCCGGATCGGACGACGAGCCGTCGACGACCTGGACGAGCAGCCGGGTCCGCTCGACATGTCGCAGGAAGGCGTGGCCAAGGCCGGCCCCCATGCTCGCCCCTTCGATCAGCCCCGGGACGTCCGCGATCGTCGGCCGGCGGCCGTCGTCGAGGCCGAGGTCGAGAACTCCGAGGTTCGGCTCGATCGTCGTGAACGGGTAGTCGGCGATCTTCGGGGTGGCCATCGTCAGGGCCGCCAGGAGCGTCGACTTGCCGGCATTCGGCAGGCCGACGAGCCCGACGTCGGCGAGCAGCCGGAGCTCGAGCCGGAGCCAGCGCTCCTCGCCCGGCTCGCCCTTCTGGGCATGCTTCGGGGCGCGGTGGGTGGCCGTCGTGAAGTGGACATTGCCCAGCCCGCCCCGCCCGCCGCGGGCCACTTCGGCGACCTGCTCGACGCTGACCAGGTCGGCCAGCAGGGCCCCGGTCCCGTCGTCGTATACGGCGGTGCCCGGCGGGACGGCCAGGGACAGGTCGATCCCGGCCTTGCCGTGACGCTTGGAGCTCGTCCCCCGACCTCCGGAGCCGGCCTTGAACTGGCGCTTCTCGCGGTAGTCGCGCAAGGCCGTCTGGCCCGGATCGACCCGGAGGCTGACCGAACCGCCGCGGCCCCCGTCGCCGCCGTCGGGGCCGCCCCGGGGCACATGGGCCTCGCGCCGGAAGGTTGCCGCGCCGTCACCGCCGTCGCCGGCCCGGACGAGGATCCGGACGTGATCAAGGAACATCGGGTCGATCGTCGCACACCCGTCGACGCGTCGGGTGTCCCGGCCGGTCGAAGGGATCCAGGGTCCGGACGAGCCGGCCCCGCGCGATTTGGCCTAGAAGTACGGGAGCGGGTTGACCCGCGTGCCGTCGCCCCAGACCATCCCCCGCCAGACCTCGAAGTGGAGGTGCGGACCGGTGGCGTTGCCGGTCATCCCGACCCGGCCGACCTGCTGGGCGCGGCCGACGTGCTGGCCAACGTGGACGAGGACCGCGGACATGTGGTTGTAGGTCGTGAACAGGCCGCTGCCATGCGAGATCCAGACCTGGTACCCGCCGCCGTTGTCCTTCCAGCCGGCCCAGATCACGGTCCCCGCGGCCGCCGCCAGGACGCGGGTGCCCTCGGGTGCGGCGATATCGATCGCGGGGTGGCTGGCGTGGAAATACTGGCTGATCCAGCCCCCGGGAACCGGCCAGTTGAAGGCTCCGCCGGAGTACGTCGCCGGGCCGTGGGCCTTCGTGCTGCCAGAGCTCGATCCGGTGGCTGCCGCGACCGGCTTGGGAGTGGCCGGAGCGGGGATCGGCCTGCCCGTGGGCGTCGGGCACGATCAGGACCTGGCCGATGACCAGGGTCCGATCGGTCAGGTTGTTGTAGGCCACGATGTCGTCGGCCGACATCCCGGTCAGGGCCGAGATCGAGTCGAGCGTGTCACCCGCCTTGACCACGATGACCAGGCCGTCGACCGGCGGGATCTGGAGCTTCTGGCCGATGTGGAGCTGGTCCTTCGCGGCCAGGTTGTTGGCCCACCACAGGGTCATCATCGAGATCCCGAACTTGTGGGCGATCCCGGTCAGCGTGTCGCCGGACTTGACCGTGTAGGTAACGATCCGGGCGGACGCGTCGGTGACTGTCGTGTCGACCGCGATCGGCTTGAGCAGGGTCCCGTCGGCGAGGTACTGGCCGAGGTCGTCGGAACCCGTGTCAGTCGTGGCCCCGATCGCGTTGTTCACGTCGTCCGGGCTCGGGGCGGTGATCGAATCGGTGCCTGGGTCGACCCCGCCGATCGTCAGCCGGGGCGTCGCGCTGGGCGTATTCGTGCTGCCGGTCGTGCCCTTGACCGTCCCCGTGGCCGCGACTCCGCTGATCGAGGCGAGCAGCACGAGCATGGCCACCCCGATCGGCAGGAGCCGCTCGCGGCCGCCGATCCGGGTCACGGCCCCGTTCAGGCGGGGCGAGAGGATTGCCAGGAACTGGTCGGCCAGGCGCTCGGTGCGAGCCATTCGGTGGGCGCCCGATCGACGGGATCCGGCGCCTCGAGGCGAAGCAGGACGCAGCTCTGAGCGCAGTCGGTGCAGGGCACGCTGCACGCGGGCCAAGGGCTTCTGCAATACGGTCTCCGAGGTTGAGGACGGCGCTCAGGGATGGGAGCGCTGGGGGTCGCCTCGCCGTCCAGGGTCGGTCGCGATCTTGAGCTGGGGTCTCATGAAGGCGGCTTCCCGACATCGTCTGGCCGGGACATCTTGCTGGGCTCACCGTACCACGGCCCGCAGAATCGTTGCAATCCTGGGCCTCGCCCGGCGCAACCGAATCTGGGATGACCCGTTGCCGGGCGGAGCGAGCGGCCGGTCAGGCGTTCGCGGCGAGGCCCTTGGTCAGCTGGGCCAGGAACTCCGTGTTCGACTCGGTCTTCGAGAGCCGGTTCAGGAGCAGCTCGATCCCCTCGTTGGTGCCGACCGCCGAGAGCATCCGGCGCATCGTCCAGACCATCTTGAGGGTGCCTTCCTCGAGCAGCAGCTCCTCGCGCCGGGTGCCCGAACGCTGGACGTCGATCGCCGGGAAGATCCGCTTCTCGGCCAGCTTGCGCTCAAGGATCAGCTCGGAGTTGCCGGTGCCCTTGAACTCCTCGTAGATCACGTCGTCCATCCGCGAGCCGGTCTCGACCAGGCAGGTGCCGATGATCGTGAGCGAGCCGCCCTCCTCGATGTTCCGGGCGGCGCCGAAGAAGCGCTTCGGGGGGTAGAGAGCGATCGGGTCGATCCCGCCGGACAGGGTCCGTCCGCTGGGCGGCAGGGCCAGGTTGTAGGCCCGGGCGAGGCGGGTGATCGAGTCGAGCAGGATGACCACATCCCGGCCGCTCTCGACCTGGCGCTTGGCAATCTCGAGGGCCATCTCGGCGACGTGGGTGTGGTTCTCGGTCGGCTCGTCGAAGGTCGAGCTGATCACCTCGCCCTTGACGCTCCGGCGCATGTCGGTGACTTCCTCGGGGCGCTCGCCGATCAGGGCGACCATCAGGAGGATCTCGGGGTAGTTCGTCGAGATGCCGTTCGCGATCTGCTTGAGGAGCATCGTCTTGCCGGCCTTCGGCGGGCTGACGATCAGGGCGCGCTGGCCCTTGCCGAGCGGGTTGACCAGGTTGACCAGGCGCTGGCTCAGGTTCTTCGGGTCCGACTCGAGGTTGATCAACTCGTCGGGGTGGATCGGGGTCATGTCGCCGAAGTGGGGCCGGCGGCGGGCCGCGTCCGGATCGAGCCCGTTGACCGAGTCCACCCGCAGCAGGCCGAAGTACTTCTCGGCCTCGCGCGGCGTGCGAACCGCGCCCGAGACCCGGTCGCCGATCCGCAGCCCGAAGCGGCGGACCTGGCTCGAGCTGACGTAGACGTCTTCGGGGCTGGGCAGCAGGCCGTGGCGGCGCATGAAGCCGAACCCCTCGTCAACGATGTCGAGGATGCCGGCGGCATAGGCCAGCCCGGCCCGCTCGGTCTGGCGCTGGAGGATCCGATCCATCAGCTCTTCGCGCCGGTCGGCGCCGACCGTCTCGATCTCGAGCTCCCGCCCGACCGAGCGGAGCTCCTTCTCGCTCATCTCGCGCAGGTCGGCGATCGCCAGGTCGTTCCGGCCGCGGGCGGCCTCGGCCTCCTGCTGCTCGTCGAAGTCGGTGACCGGCGGCCGGGGGGAGTTGGGGCGGCGGCGAGTGCGCCGGTTGCGGGAACGAGGGTCTTGGCCGAGTGCGGGCATCAGGTAGGGATCACCAGTGACAGGGGACACAGGAAACGGGTTCCGGGGCGCTCGCGCGGAATCGCTATTCCGGCGGCAGCCGAGTTGGGAACCTCTTGAGAATAGACGTCGGATCGAACGACGTCAATCCGCCAGATTCGTGCTGGCTGGGGCGGTGGAGATCGGTGGCGCGCCGGGTCATCGTTGGCGCGCCGGGTCATCGTTGGCGCGCCGGGTCATCGTTGGCGCCGCGCCAGGGTCACTCGGCAAATTCCGCCTGGAACGCGCATCGGAGCCGATGCCGGCGCGCCGCGCCAGGGTCACTCGGGCAAATTCCGCCTGGAAGCGCATCGGAGCCGATGCCGGCGACCCCGCCTCCCGACGCGCCAGGGTCACTCGGCAAATTCCGCCCGGAACCGCATCGGAGCCGATGCCGGCGACCCTGACCACTCCCGACGCGGCCGGCTGAGCACGAATCGCTCGGGGCGGCGTCGTCCGAGGGGACCGGGCCGCCGGCGACCGACCGTCAGGCGGCCTCCAACGGAATCTGCCGATTTCGGTGCGCCGTGGGTCGGGGGCGTCGGGTCAGGCGGCCTCCAACGGAATTTGCCGATTTCGGTGCGGCCGTGGGTCGGGGGCGTCGGGTCAGGCGGGGCGTGCGGGTCAGGCGGGGCGCGCTGGTCAGGCGGGGCGCGCTGGTGCTCAGGCCTTGGCGGCGGCCGCCGTACGGGCCTTCGCCCAGTCCTCCTTGAAGCGGACGATGCCGCTGTCGGTCAGGGGGTGGTGGATCATCATCTGGAGGATCTTGAACGGCAGCGTCGCGATCTGCGCTCCGGCCAGGGCGGCCTGGGTGACGTGGAGCGGATGGCGGATCGAAGCGGCCAGGACCTCGGCGTCGAGCTCGTGGATCTCGACGATGTCGACCAGCTCCCGAACGCAGGTCATGCCGTCTTCGTTGATGTCATCGAGCCGGCCGACGAACGGGCTGAGCAGGCTCGCCCCGGCCTTGGCCGCAAGGAGGCCCTGGTTGGCCGAGAAGATCAGGGTGCAGTTCGTCTTGATCCCCTCGTCGGCGAACCGGCTGATCGCCTCGAGGCCGTTCTCGCTCATCGCGACCTTGACCACGATGTTCGGGGCGATCTTGGCGAAGTGACGGCCCTCGGCCAGCATCCCCTCGACGTCGTCCGCGATCACCTCGGCCGAGACCGGCCCGGCAGTGATCTTGCAGACCTCGGCCAGGATCTCGTCGTACGAGCCGCCGACCTTGGCATAGAGGCTCGGGTTCGTGGTCACGCCGTCGAGCACGCCCCAACGGGCAGCCTGGCGAATCTCGTCGATCTCGGCGGTGTCGAGGAAGATCTTCACGGGTCAACTCCGGAGCTGGGAGCGAGCCGCTGACCGAACGCTTGGGCGGCGACTTGCGGGTGGGCGAAATGGATGCCTGATCGGAGCCCAATTCTACGCCGTGTCTCGTTCGGCCCCGAAGGAGATCCGGATCAGGGCCGGATTGCGGCCGATTCGGGGTTGCCCGGGCCGGCGTCGACCGGGATCGAGACGACCCGGCCGTCCTCGCTGACCGGGGCTGGTTCGCCGGCCTGGGCCGGCTGTGTCGCCGAGGCCGGCTCCGGGTGGCGGGCGGTCGGGCGGGCGGTCAGGACCGGCTCGACGCCGTCGGACACGGCAACCGCGCTGGCAACAAAGCCATCGAAAAGCGGATGGGGCCGGGTCGGGCGGCTCTTGAACTCGGGGTGGAACTGGCTGGCCACGAACCACGGGTGGTCGCGCAGCTCGACGATCTCGACGAGCCGGCCGTCGGGCGACTGGCCGGACAGGATCATGCCCGCCGCCTCGAGGGTCTGGCGATAGCGATTGTTGACCTCGAAGCGATGGCGGTGCCGCTCGTAGATCACCTCCGAGCCGTAGACCGCGGCGGCCTTCGTCCCCGGCGTCAAGCGGGCCGGGTAGAGCCCCAGGCGCATCGTCCCGCCCTTGTCCTCCAGCTCGCGCTGGTCGGGCATGAAGTCGATGACCGGATTGGCCGTGAACATCTCGAACTCGGTCGAGTTCGCGTCGCGTGTCCCGAGCGCCTGGCGGGCGACTTCGATCACGGCGCACTGGAGCCCCAGGCACAGGCCCAGGAAGGGCACGTTGTTCTCCCGGGCGAACCGGGCGGCCAGGACCTTGCCCTCGATCCCGCGATGACCGAAGCCACCCGGAACGAGGACCCCGGCCACTCCATCGAGGCGCTCGGCGACGTTCGAGGCGGTCAGCTCCTCGGAGTTCACCCAGCGGATCCGGGCGTCGACGCCGTTCGCCCAGGCCGCATGGCGGAGCGCCTCGCTGACGCTCATGTACGCGTCGGGCAGCTCGATGTACTTGCCGACGAGGGCGACCTCGAGGCTCGGCTTGGGCCGCTTGATCAGGTCGACCAGGGCCTGCCAGGCGGTCAGGTCGGGTGGGCCGGCGGTCTCGCCCAGGCCCAGGCCCCGGACGATCAGCTCGCCCAGGCCGGCCGCCTCGAACTGGAGGGGCACCTCGTAGATCGTCTCGGCCGTGACGGCCGGAATGACGGCGTCGGTCGCGACGTCGGTGAAGAGGGCGATCTTCTCGAGGATCTCGTCACTGACCGGGTAATCCGAGCGGAGGATGATCACGTCGGGCTGGATTCCGATCCCGCGGAGCTCCTTGACGCTGTGCTGGGTCGGCTTCGTCTTGAGCTCGCCGGTCGCCATCAGGACCGGCAGCAGGGTCACGTGGACGTAGAGCACGTTGTTCCGCCCGACGTCCTTGCGCATCTGGCGGATCGCCTCGAGGAAGGGCAGGCTCTCGATGTCGCCGACCGTCCCGCCGACCTCGACGATCACGACGTCTCGGTCGCCGTCCTTGGCCAGCCGGCCGATCCGCTCCTTGATCTCGTTGGTGATGTGGGGGATGACCTGGACGGTCCCGCCGAGGTAGTCGCCCCGGCGCTCCTTGGCGATCACCGCCTGGTAGATCCGGCCGGTCGTCACGTTCGAGCGCTGCGACAGGTTCTCGTCGATGAATCGCTCGTAATGGCCCAGGTCGAGGTCCGTCTCCGCTCCGTCGTCGGTCACGAAGACCTCGCCGTGCTGGTAGGGCGACATCGTCCCGGGATCGACGTTGATGTACGGATCGAGCTTGAGGATCGAGACGGACAGGCCGCGCGCGCGGAGGATCCGGCCGATGCTGGCGGCGCTGATGCCCTTGCCGAGCGAGGAGGTCACGCCTCCGGTCACAAAGACATACTTCGCCATCGCTCGATCCTCCGGGGGGTTTTTCCAATGCTACCGGATGACGTCCCGGGAGGCAATCCGGCGGCGGTCCCGGACGGTCAGCCAGGGTCACCCGGAGGGGGCGGCAGCTCGGCTCCCGGCGGGTCCTCGACCCCCCTCCCCCAGACCTCGGGCCCGCAGAAGATCGGGTGGCCGGCCGGCCGTGGAAAGGCGCCCGAGGGATCGAGTCGAAAGGCGTCGAGGCGCTCGTTCAGCCAGGCGTGGATCTCGCTGAACTCGGTCCAGCGCTCGAACGCCCAACCGTTGTCGAGGCAGATCGGGACGAGGGCCCGCTTGGCGAAGATCACGTCGGCGTAGCCCGCCGCGTAGCGGTCGCTCTCGCCGTCGCCGATGAACGCCACGGCCCGCCCGGCGGCCTGGTGGGCGAGCACCCGCTGGCGTTTGCAGGTCCCGCACACCCGGCAATCGGGGTGGGCGTTGGGCCAGTCGATCCGGGCCTGCCGGCCCTCGAACGTGGTCCGGGCGGTGATGATCGGCAGGTCGGCCAGGCCGAGCCGGGCGAGGGCCGGCCCGATGAAGAACCCGAAGCCGTCGCTGACCACCTCGACCGGGATCCCGGCCGCCCGGGCCCGCTGGACGAACGGGACGAAGCCCGGGTCATGAGGCTGCACCGCGGCCGTTGCCAGCAGCTCGGCCTCGGTCGCGTGGATCAGGGTGACTTCCCATTCCATCAGCCGGCGGGAGCCCATCCGGCCGGCGTCATAGATCGCCGCGATTCGCTCCCAATCGGCGTGCGGAAACGTGCTCGGCCATGACCGTGTCGGACACGTCGGTCAGGGCGATCGTGCCGTCGTAGTCGACGAGGAAGGTGAGGGCCGGCGAACCGGGCGCGACGTCCGGGATCGGCGGGCCACCCGGCAGGCCGGGAGCCGGGTCGCCGGGCGGCGCGGCGCTACTGCCGGCCGATTTCGGCGACAGACATGACGACGCCCGGCGCGTCGGCCGCGTCGGGCGTCAGATCGACCGGATGCGGCTCGGTCAGCCGTTGTCCTGGTCGAGGACCAGCGACTCCTCGTCGGACTCTTCGGTCAGCTTGAGCCACACGAACAGGCCGGCCAGGATGACCAGCGGAATGACGATCAGCGCGCCGAGGGTGACCCCGAGCGCGATCGCGACGGTCTTGAGTGCCTTCATATCGGACCTCCCCACTACGACTTCTTTTCGCCGGTGGCGGCCTTGGCCCCGGCCTTGGCCGCCGGCCGCGCCTCACGGAGCGCGGGACCTCCGGCAATCATCGATTCCACGTCCTCTTTGGTGAACTCCGACAGGACATGCTTGCTGCCGGTCTGGGACGACATCAACAGCCGGACGACGAACGCTCCGTCCTGCTCGAAGAAGAACGTGTCCTTCGGCTTCTGCTCGTCCATGTAGCGCCCGAGCACGCGGAATGCCTGCTCATAGTAGCCCGCCTTGCTCCAATCCTCCGCGACCTGGCGATTTCGCCGGGCGACGGCCTCTTCCATGAACCGGGCGATGTCATCGTCGAGGAAGGTCAGGGTCTCCTTGACCTGGCTGCCCAGGGACTCGCCCCAGCCACCCGACGACTTCGTCGTCACGAGACCCTGGACGATGAATCCGTCGGGGGCCTCGGCCAGCAGAACCTCGCGCATGCCGCGCTGATCGAGGAACGCCCCGATCGAGCGGAAGACCTCCTCGAAGTCCTGGCGCGGGGACCCCTCGTAGATCCGCATTCGGTCTCCCTGTCCTGTCAGGATCCGGTCGTTCGATCGATCGTGCCGCGGTCCTTCGCCCGGTGCTCGCTGGCCCGGAAGGCGATCGCTGAGCCGAGTGTAACGAGGGCCCCTGTGGCCAGCAAGGCGATGACGATCTGGGTGTCGCTCGGATTCAACGATCCGGTGAGCCGGTACCAGGCCGAGCCCGTCCCGCCGATCGAGCTCGTGCCACCCGGGAAGAGCGCCTGGCGGACGCCGTCGATCCACCAGGTCAGGGGGCTGAGCAGGCCCACGATCTGGAGCGGGTCGGGCAGGGCCGACAGCGGGAAGACCGCCCCGACGACCAGGAAGAGGGCCCCGGCCACGGCCTCCGGATAGGTCCACGAGTCCTGCCGGGTCTGGATGCAGATCGCCGCCATCAGGACCCCGATCGCCAGGATCGCGATCGTCCCGAGGACGAGGGTGATCACAAGCAGCGGCCAATCGACGGCGGCCAGCGAGAAGCTCACGCCGAGGAAGGCGACCCCGGCAAACAGGGTGATCCCGGCGCCCATCGCCCCGACGGCCAGCCGGGCGATGCCCCGCCCGATCAGGACGACGACGAACGGGCTCGGGCTGACGTAGACGTACTTGAGCATCCGATAGCGCTCGCGGTCATCGAGGACGGCCCAGGCCAGGCCGGCGATCCCGCTCAGGACGAGCGACCAGAGGGCGCTCCCGACGATCACGAAGCCCCGCAGGGGCTGGCCGGCCGGCCCGGCGATCACGTCGATCATGAACACCAGGATCAGGGCGCGAGGCGATCGGCTTGGCGACCGAGTAGATGAAGAAGAGGACCGGGTCGGTCCAGTTCGCTTCCATGCTCCAGCCCAGCGAGACGGCCGTCCGGAAGCTGCGCAGGTCGTCGGCCGGGCCGTGGCCCTGGGTCCGCGACCGGTCGAAGCGGGCCTCGCCGAGGGCCGGGCTCGGGCGGCTCGTGGCGGTCATCGCCAGCGCACCGTCAGGCGCCCTTCCTGGCGGGCCCGGATCTCCATCGAGTGCAGCAGCCAGCGGGCCAGGATCGTGAAGACGATCGTCATCGCCACGAGGATCAGGGCCTCGATCTCGGGGCTGGGCGTGCCGGTCGGACCGGTCGAGGCGAAGGCCAGCTGGCGCATCGCGTCGAGGCCGACCGCCAGCGGGATCAGGGCGATCGCCACGGCCCCGAGCATGCCCAGGCGGCCGACCGGGAAGTTCAGGCCGGACACGAAGTAGACCGGCTCGACCATCAGCTGGGTCATGTGCCAGGCCTCCCGGCCCCACATCAGGAAGAGGCTGGCCAGCATCATCCCGAAGCCGTACAGGGCCGCCAGGGTGAGCACGAAGACCGCCAGGAGGAGGCCCCACTGGTCGACGCTGAAGCTGACCCTGTACACGACCGTGGCCACGACCAGGACGACCACGGCCCGGGTCGAGCTCATGACCAGGCCGCCGACGGCCATCCCGAAGAGGACGCTCATCAGGTTCATCGGCGCCGCGAAGTAGAGCTCGAGGTTGCCCTGGTCCTTCTCCCAGTAGAGCTGGGCGGCCATCATCCAGACGACGTTCAGCCAGAACGCGCTCATCGCCCCGCCCAGGACCACGAACCCGATGTACGCGGCCGGCGCATCGAGGGCGCGGTAGACGAAGACGAAGGCGGACGTGGTCAGGAACGGCAGGAGCATCTCGAAGAGGATCCAGGACGGCTCGCGGGTCAGCCCGCGGACCCGGGGGTACGCCCGGCCGACGACCGAATGGAGGTTGTTGGCGATGATCCGGCGCCGGGTCCAGGCCGCCGATTCGCGGGGCCCGGAAGTCGGCCGGCCGACGAAGGCCCGGACCCGTGGTGGACGCCGGCCGGCCTGGCCCGGCGGCGCCGACCGGGTGGCCGCCCTGCTCGTCGCGTCGAGGCCGCTCACAGGAGCGCCTCGTCGGGATCGGGCTGGCCGGCCTCGTGCGGCTCGCTCGAAGGCTCTGCCTCGTCGTCGCCATCGGTCGGGTCGGCTCCGCTTCGTCGTCGTCGAAGCCCCGGCCGACGAGCTCGACGAAGACGTCCTCGAGGCTCGGCTCCGACTTCGTCAGGGCGACGATCCGGGCGTCGAGCCCGCCCAGGGCGGCGACGACCCCGGCCAGGGCGGCGTCCTCGGCCAGGACGAGGTTGATCACCACGCTCTGGCGGGCGGCCGGATCGTCCTCGCCGGGCCGACCGGCCGCGACTGCGGCCGAGACGACGCCGGGCAGGCGAGCCAGGGCGGCCGGCCCGCCGTCCAGGCGATCGACCTCGAGCCGGAAGATCGGACTCGTGCTGGACCCGCCGCTTCAGCTCGGCCGGGCGTGCCGATCGCCAGGATCCGGCCCGCGATCGACGATCGCGATCCGTTCGCACAGCTCGTCGGCCTCGGCCATGTAGTGGGTCGTCAGGAGGACCGTCCGGCCGGGCACGGCCGCCCGCCAGTCGGTGACCAGCTCGCGCACGGCCCGGGCCGCCGCGACGTCCAGGCCGAGCGTCGGCTCGTCGAGGAAGAAGACCCACGGGTCATTGAGCAGGCCGCGGGCGAAGTTCATCTTCTGGCGCTGGCCGGTCGACAGGGTGCTGACCCGCTGGTGGCGCTGCTCCGACGAGGCCGACCGCCTCGATCAGCTCGTCGACCCGCTGCCAGCCCTCCTTGACGCCCAGGCCGTAGAACTGGCTGAACATCCAGAGCTGCTCGCGGGCCTGGAGGATGCCGTAGCCCGACTGCTCGCCGCCGGCGACCATGTTCATGATCCGGCGGATCTGCTTGGTCTCGGTGGCCACGTCGAAGCCGAAGATCCGGGCCGTCCCGCTCGACGGCAGGAGCAGGGTGGTCAGGATCTTGATGAGGGTCGTCTTGCCCGCCCCGTTCGGCCCGAGCAGGCCGAAGAACTCGCCCGGGGCGACCTCGAGGTCGACGCCGGCGAGGGCGATGACGTCGTTCGGCTTGGCCTTGTAGACGCGCGTGATGCCGCGCAGCGTCGATGGCCGGCGGCCTCGATCGAGCCGGACACGGGAGTGCCCGGGCATGGCACGGTCGCTGCTGGACAGGGTTCGGGGAGGCTACCGTCGAGTCCTATCGAGCCCGCCTGCGGCGCCGGCCGGGCGGCGATGCAGGCCAGGTCGCGGCCAGGCGGGCCACGCGCCAGCGAGCGCCGGCCACCCGGGCGTCGTTTTCGATCAGGGCGGTGTTCGCCCGAACCGACGCGCCGTCGGTCAGCTCGGCCACCCGGGCCAGGAGCCAGGGCGTCGAGCGCCGGGACCGCCGATGCCGGCCGCCTCGGCTTCGGCCAGGGCCTGCTCGATCGCGGCGCCGGGCATCGTCGAACGGCAGGGCGACGGCGGCGGGCACCGGCGATGCACAGCAGGATCCCCGTGACCCGAGGCCCAGCCCGAGATGGGTCGCCACGAGCCAGGCGGCCTCTGCCACGCCCGGCACGACATGCGGCGCCGCAACGCCGCTCGACGTCGAGTAGAACCCGGGCATCTCGGCCTGGCCGACGGCGACGACCGGCACGCCCCGCGTCTCGAGGTACTCGAGGGTCAGCGGCAGGTCGAGGATCGCCTTGGGACCGGCGCACACGACGGCGAGCGGCGTCCGGGCCAGCTCCTCGAGGTCGGACGAGACGTCGAGGGTCGCCGCCGGCGCCGAACGCACCGCGATGGACGCCGCCGATCCCGCCCGTGGCAAAGACCCGGATCCCGGCCGCATGGGCGGCGATCATCGTGGCCGAGACCGTCGTCGCGGCCCAGCCGCCGCCTGCCAGGGCCACCGCCAGGCTTGGCCGGGCTGCCTTGCAGACGCACCCCGCTGGCGCCGTCCCCGAGCGCCTCGAGGTCGGCGTCGTCGAGCCCGACGAGGATCCGGCCCGTCACGGATCGGCGACCGTCGCCGGCGTCGCCCCGGACTCGCGGACCGCGGCCTCGGAGGCCCGGGCGACGGCCACGTTCTGGGGATAGGGCAGGCCATGGCTGATCAGGGTCGATTCCAGGGCCACGACCGGCGCGCCGGCAAGCGAGCGCGTCGGCCACCTCGGGCGAAACACGCAGCCGCTCGCGAACCGGGACATCGGCAGGGATTTGTTCCATCGGGTGGAGCGTACGGCACGGCCGAGCCGCGTGGTGGCTACCCTTGGGACGTGCCCGTGAAGCCGATGACCCCGGCCATCATCCGCCGCCAGGTCGTCCTCGAGGAGCTCGACGTCGCCCCCGACGGTCGGTTCGCCGTCGTCGCCCGGCGTTCGGTCGATCGCTCCGACCGATACACCTCGCACCTCTGGTACGTGCCCTTCGTTCGCGGGCCTCGGCCGGGTGCGGGCGCTGACCGGCGGGCCGGTCCACGACGGCCGCCCCCGGATCAGCCCGGACGGGCGCCGGGTCGCCTTCCGCCGGACGCGCCTCGACGACGAGGACGCCGGTTGCGACCCTGGAAATCCTCGAGCTGCCGGATCGAGCCGGCCGAGGCCGCCCTGAGCTCCCGACGCTCGCCCCCTGGACCGTGGTTGCCCCGGTCCATGGCGTCGTCGAGATCGCCTGGTCCCCCGACGGCGAGCGCCTGGCCTACACCGCGGAGGCCGGCCCCGAGCGGTTCATCGATCCCCGAGCCGGGGCGCCGGGGCCGCGACCGGAAGGCCGAGCCGGACCGGGCGCCACTTGGCCGGTTGATCCGGCGGGCCGACTGGCGCTGGGACGAGGCGGGCCACGTCGACCGCTGGGAGCACCTGTTTGTCGTCGGCCGCCCGGCCGGGCGGGCGGTCGCGCCGCCTGACCCAGGGTGACTGGGGCGTTCGCCAGGCGAGCTGGGATCCCGGATGGCCGGTCGCTGGTCTACGTCGCGGATCGGACCGCAACCGCCGACCTCTACCCCCGGCCATCGATCTGGCGGGTCCGCCTCGACGATGCCCAGTCGGTCGAGATCCTGGCCCTCGGCGGCCCGGCGAGCCACCCGGCGATCTCGCCCGACGGGCGCTGGCTGGCCGCCATCGGGGTGATCGATCCGGATGCCCTCGACGACATCAGTCCCGGGATCGTGATCGCCCCGGCCGATGGCTCCGGACCGGCCACGGCGCTGGCGCCGGCCCTGGATCGACCAATCGGCTGGGCCCTCGACACCGATCTGGTCGGCTGGCAGGCGACGTCGCGAGGCGGACCGTTCTGGGCCGGCAACGACCGCCTGATCGCGCTCGTATCGGACCGCGGCCGGTGCCTCGCCTGGCAATTCGACCTGGAGCCGTCCACCGGCCGCGGCGACCGCACCAGCCCCGGCCAACCGCCCGGGCCGAGGCCGCCTGCGAGCACCTGGCGGTTTCGGCCGACGGCCGGCGGATCGTCCTCGTCGGGACGCTCGGCGGCCGGGCCCCGGAGGTGATGACGGTCGAAGGGGACGGCCTGCGGACCCGACACCCGGATCGGCTCGGCCTGGCAGGCCGGCGTTCGCCAGCCGAAGATGGAGCTGATCACGGCGCCGGGCGAGGGCGGTCCGATCGACGTCTGGGTCGCCAGCCCGCCGGGTGTCGACGGCCCGCTGGCAACGGTGATCGACATCCACGGCGGCCCGCTCGGCGGGTGGGTCGCCGCGCCCAGCCTGGAAGTCTCGCTGCTCGTCTCGCGCGGCTATCGGGTCCTGCTGCCGAACATCCGGGGCTCGACGAGCTACGGCCGCGACTGGATCACGCCCCAGCTCGGGAACTGGGGCGGGGTCGATGCCGACGACGTCCATGCCGTCCTCGACGATGCGATCGCCCGGGGCCTGGTCGACCCGGCGAGGGTCGGCCTGCTCGGCCTCAGCTACGGCGGATTCATGGTCAGCTGGCTGATCGGGACGAGCGATCGATTTGGAGCCGGCGTGAGCGAGGCCGGGGTGGCCAACCAGGTCAGTGACTGGGCCAACTCGGACGGCGGCCCGGACTTCTCCCGGATGGCGATCATGGGCGACCCGTTGAGCGAGGCCGGCATGCTCAAGCTCTGGCGCCAGTCGCCCCTGGCCCACGTGACGGCGATCCACACCCCCCTGCTGATCCTCCAGGGCGAGGCCGACGAGCGCTGCCCGAAGGCCGACAACGAGCAGCTGTTCGTGGCCCTCCGGGCCCTCGGCCGAACGGTCGAGTACGTCCTCTACCCGGAGGAATCCCACGTCTACCAGGCGACCGGCCGGGTCGACCGGCGGATCGACCGGATGACCCGGATGCTCGACTGGTTCGACCGGTACCTGATCGGCCCGGCCCGCGCGGCCGGCTGAGATTCGGCCCCGGATTCCGGGGTCTCGATGCCCAGGGGACCGGACCCAGCGGGCATCGGAGTGGCTGCATCCGCTGAATGTTGGCGACACCTCGTCAGCCGCCTCTGGTCAATCCTCTTCAGCGGATGCAGAAAACGATCCGATTCCGGGGCGGATGGGTCGATTCGCTGCGCGCACTGCCGGACTTCGACCAGCCAGGATGGGGACCGGTCGCCAATATTCACCTGATGCAGATGCCGGCCCGGCTGGTCCGGGCCCTATCGGGCAGGGCGACCGTGGAGCTGGGCTCAGCCCAGGTCGAGCTCGAGCTGCGGATACGGGCCGGTGAGCTGTCGCGCCGCGGCCCGGTGCCCGGCCATGACCGCCCGGCGCAGCCCGGCCGCCGTGGGGACGCCCCCGGTCGGCCCCGCGGAGCGGCGCTCGGCCAGGTAGCCGAGCAGGAAGCCCGCATCGAATGCATCTCCGGCGCCAGTGGAATCGGTCGCCTGGATCGGCTTCGTCGCGACCTCGAACGTGATCGGACCGCCGCCCGCGTCGAAGCCGTGGACCGCCGCGCCGCTCGCCCCACGCTTGATGACCACGAGCGGGGCAAGGCTGGCCGGCCGCGGATTCGGACGAGCCGGCGTGCAGCCTGCCGTCGACCGGTGAGCCGAGCAGGGCCGCCAGCTCGGTCGCCGTCGCCAGGAGCACATCGGGACCGACCGACCGGACGAGCGCCGAGGGCGGCTTGCCGGCCATCGGCCAGCAGCGGACCGACCGAGGCGAGGTCGAGGCTGATCGCCGCCCCGGCCGCCGCGGGCCAGGCGGATCGCCTCGCGTCCGGCCGAGCCGAGCGGCTCGCCCAGGAGCGAATAGGCCGGCAGGTGGAGCAGATCGGCCCCGTCGAACCAGGCCGGATCGAGATCGCCCGGGCTGAGCCAGTCGGCCGCCCCGCGGTCCGCCACGAACGACCGCTCGCCGTCGCTCGCGACGATGACCCCGATTCGGCCGGTCGGCTGGCCGGCCACCCGGCTCGGCCCGGACCACGACGTGCTCGGACCGCAGCGCCCCGACCAGGGCCCGGCCCGGACCGTCGCGGCCCACCGCGCAGATCAGCTGGGTCGACGCTCCGAGGCGGCCGAGCCAGCCGGCCGTGTTCGCCGCCGAGCCGCCCTGGCGCAGACGGACCGTGCCCGGCACGTCGGTCCCGCTCGCCAGCGATCGGCCCGGCCGGAGCACCACGTCGAGGGTCAGGTCGCCCAGGACGACGATCCGGGGGGCCGCCCGGGAGCGCGACCGGGTGCGGCGGGGCAGGCGCCTGGCTAACGGCGATCCGGTTTGGCACAGGGCGAGGATAGCGAGGACGGTCCGGGCCGGACTCCCGTCTCGCTCGGCCGGGCGATTTCGTTACCAACTGTTATCGGAGGTTCGGCCTTGTTCACGGGGACGCAGCGCGCGGCGCACTACAATGCGGGAACACGAACCCGTCGCCCACGCCCATTGGGCCGGCCCGCCCGGCCGGCCCTCACGGGGTCCACCGCAAGGAGCAGCGAAGCCGGATGACCCTCGCCTCGGACGACCTGGACCTCCTGGCGATCGACACGATCCGGACGCTCTCGATCGACGCAGTCCAGAAGGCGAACTCCGGGCCATCCGGGCGCCCCGATGGGCATGGCCCCGATGGCCTTCAGCCTGTGGACCCGCTTCCTCCATCACGCCCCAACCGAGCCCGACTGGCCGAATCGGGATCGCTTCGTCCTGTCGGCGGGTCACGCCTCGATGCTCCTCTACTCGCTCCTCCACCTGACCGGCTACGACCTCTCCCTCGACCAGATCAAGCAGTTCCGCCAATGGGGCTCGCACACGCCCGGCCACCCCGAGCGCGGCCTGACCCCGGGCGTCGAGGCGACCACCGGGCCCGCTCGGCCAGGGGGTGGCCAATGCCGTCGGGATGGCCATCGCCGAGCGGCGCCTGGCCCACGAGTTCAACCGGCCCGGCCACGACCTGGTCGACCACTGGACGTACGCGATCTGCTCGGACGGCGACATGCAGGAGGGGATCGCCTCCGAGGCGGCCTCGCTGGCCGGCCACCTCCAGCTGCGCAAGCTGGTGATGCTCTACGACGACAACGGGATCCAGCTTGACGGGCCGACGGCGATGGCCTTCTCGGAGGACGTCCTCGCTCGGTTCGAGGCCTACGGCTGGGACACCCAGCGAGTCGAGGACGGCAACGACGTCGAGCCGCGATCAGCGCGGCGATCGAGCGGGCCCGTGAGGATGACCGGCCGAGCCTGATCGCCGTCCGGACCCACATCGGCTTCGGCTCGCCCCACAAGCAGGACAGCCAGAAGGCCCACGGCTCGCCCCTCGGCGAGGACGAGGTCCGCCTGGCCAAGGAGGCCTACGGCTGGGATCCCGACCGCCACTTCTACATCCCGGACGAGGCCCTCGGCGCTGTTCCGCCGGGCGGTGCCCGCGGGCGAGGCGCTGGTCGACGCCTGGAAGGCCGAGCTCGAGCGCTATCGCGCCGACCACCCCGAGCTGGCCGCCGAGTTCGAGCGACGGCTGGTCGGCCGCCTGCCCGACGGCTGGGACGCCGACTTGCCGAGCTACGCCGTCGGCCAGGACTTCGCCACCCGCCAGGTCAGCCAGGCCGCGATCAATGCCCTGGCCGGGCGGCTGCCGGGCCTGTTCGGTGGCGCCGCCGACCTGTCCGAGTCGAACCTGACCGACATCAAGGGCGCCGCCAACTTCGAGGCGGACGACCCGGGCCGGAATCTGCGCTTCGGCGTTCGCGAGCACGCGATGGGCGGGATCGCCAACGGGATCGCCTACCACGGCTCGTTCCACCCGTACTGCGCCACGTTCCTGACCTTCAGCGACTACATGCGCGGCTCCGTCCGCCTGGCCGCCCTGGCCGGCCTGCCGGTCACCTATGTCTGGACCCACGACTCGGTCGGCCTGGGCGAGGACGGGCCGACCCATCAGCCGGTCGAGCAGCCGATGGCCCTCCGGGCCATCCCGAACCTGTGGTACGTCCGGCCGGGCGACGCCAACGAGGCCGTCGCGGCCTGGGCCCTGGCGATCGAGCGGCGGGATGGCCCGGTCGCGCTCGGGCTGACCCGCCAGAAGCTGACGACCCTGCCCGAGACGGCAGCTGCCGCCCGGGACGGCGTCCGGCGGGGCGGCTACATCCTGCGCGAGTCGAGCGGCGGGAAGACCGGAATCGACCTGATCCTCGTGGCGACCGGCTCCGAGCTCGGCCTGGCCGCCCTCGCCCGCGACCAGCTCGAGGCCGATGGGATCCGGACCCGGCTGGTCAGCCTGCCCTGCTTCGAGGCCTTCGAGCGCCAGGACGAGGCCTACCGCGAATCGGTCCTGCCCCGGGCGGACTCGAACCGGGTGACGATCGAGGCGGGGGTGACCCTGGGCTGGGATCGCTATGCC
Source organism: uncultured Chloroflexia bacterium (assembly GCA_963697135.1). Taxonomy (GTDB): domain Bacteria; phylum Chloroflexota; class Limnocylindria; order Limnocylindrales; family CSP1-4; genus Palsa-1033. Next base: position 351,873 of record CAVOMZ010000013.1, read on the forward strand.
GGCCCGAACGGGGCGATGATCGGGATCGACCACTTCGGTGCGTCCGCCCCGGGGCCGACCGTGTTCGAGCATTTCGGCTTCAGCCCGGAACGGGTCGCCGAGATCGGCCGGCGGGTCGTCCACGAGCACCTGCGCGGCCGGATCCCGACTCTCGACCCGGGCCATCAGCCGGCCGGCCTGGGCCTCGGCCAGCCCGTGTCAACCGAGGTGGGCGCCGGCCAGTCGCGCGGCCGCTCCTGATGCGCGTCGCCTTCGCTGCCGACCACGGTGGTGCCGTGCTCAAGGACGAGCTCCTCCTCCGGCTTGGGAGCGAGCTGACCGGAGCCGGCGCACCGAGCCTGATCGACCTTGGTGGGGACGGCTCGGATCCGACCGACGACTACCCCGACTTCGCCGTCCGGCTCGGGACGGCCATCCAGGGCGGGCAAGCCGATCGCGGCGTCCTCGTTTGCGGCAGCGGCGTGGGCGCCTCGGTTGCCGCCTGCAAGATGCGGGGGATCCGGGCCTCCGTCTGCCACGACACGTATTCCGCCCACCAGGGCGTGGAGCACGACGACATGAACGTCCTCTGCCTGGGCGGCCGGATCGTCGGCGTCGAGCTGGCCCTCGAGATCGTCCGGGCCTACCTCGGAGCGACCTTCAGCAACGAGCCGCGCCATCGCCGCCGGGTCGACAAGGTCCTGGCGATCGAAGCCGCTGAAACCCGATGAATCCGCCTGGATGACGCCCGCCCAAGCCGCCTTCAGCCTGCCCTCAGGCCCCCAACCGGAGGTTCCCCCCGATGACCGAACCCATGCCCGCCGGATTCCAGCTGGCTCCCCCGGAGGCGGAGCTCTGGTCGACGGCAGCCCGGCGGGCCGTGGCCGAGTCGTGGGCCCAACGCGTGTTCGATCGCGATCCCGTCGCTCTGGTCGAGCGATCCCGAGGTCCAGGCCACGATCGCCGACCGGCTCGGGTGGCTCAGCGCGCCCCGCCACTTCCTCGAGCAGGCGCCGGCGATCGAGGCCTTCGGCGAGGCGATCCGGAGCGACGGCTTCAGTGCCGCGATCGTGGGCGGGATGGGCGGCAGCAGCCTCGCCCCGGAGGTCCTCCGCCAGACGTTCGGGGCGCTGCCCGACTGGCTCGACATCCACGTCCTCGACTCGACCGATCCGGCGGCGGTCAGCGCGATCGCGGACTCGCTCGACCCGCTCTCGACCCTGTTCATCGTGGCCAGCAAGTCGGGCACGACGACCGAGCCGCTCGCCTTCCAGGCCGACGCCTGGGCCCGGATCCAGGCCGCCCTGGATGCCCGGCACGAGCATCGCGAGCACCCCGGCACCCTGATGGTGGCGATCACCGACCCGGGCAAGAGCCTCGAGGCGATCCCCCACAAGGACGATCTTCGCGAGGTCTTCCTGAACCCGCCCGACATCGGCGGCCGCTACTCGGCCCTGACCTACGTCGGGCTGGTCCCGGCCAGCCTGATCGGGCCTGTCGATCGCGGAGCTGCTCAATACCGCCCTGCTCATGCTCGACCGCTGCCGGACACCCGACCCGGCCGCCAACCCGGGCCTGGGCCTCGGCCTGGCCCTGGGCAGCCTGGCCCTCGCGGCGCCGACCGGGGCCGGCCGGGACAAGGTCACCTTCGTGGCCGATCCGGAGATCGCCTCGCTCGGCTCGTGGCTCGAGCAGCTGATCGCCGAGAGCACCGGCAAGCAGGGCGTCGGGATCGTGCCGGTCGACCTGGAGCCGCTCGGGACCGTCGGCGCGTATGGCCCCGACCGGGTCTTCGTCCGGCTCAGCCTGGACGGCTCGGACGGACCCGCCGCCCGCTCCCGACGGGACCACCGCCGACCAGCTCCTCGAGCAGCTCGCGGCGGCCGGCCATCCCGTCATCCGGATCGCCCTCGCGGACCCGATCGACATCGCCGGCGAGTTCGTTCGCTGGGAGTTCGCGACCGCGATCGCCGGGGCGGTCCTGGGGATCGACGCGTTCGACCAGCCGAACGTCGAGGAGGCCAAGGTCCTGACCCGCGAGCTCCTCTCGAAGCATGGCGAGGCGGGCCAGGCCGGTCTTCACGAGGTCCCCGCCGCTCCGGCCGACCTGCTCGCCTCCGACTTCGGCTTCGGCCTGATCGGCGACCGGGACCTGGCCGCCGCCGGGCCGGCTGAGTCGGCCGAGGCCGTCCTGCGCCGCCACCTGGCCCGAGCCAAGCCGAACGCCTACCTCTGCCTCCAGGCCTATGTCGGCCAGACGCCCGCCCGCGACGCGGCGATTGCCCGGATCCGGACGCTCCTGCGGGATCGAACCGGCAAGGCGACGACGGCCGGCTACGGGCCCCGATTCCTCCATTCGACCGGCCAGCTCCACAAGGGCGGGGCGCCGATCGGACTGTTCTTCCAGTTCACCGCCGACCATCCCGTCGACCGGCCGATCGCCGGCTGGCCGTACACCTTCGGCGACCTGATCGACGCCCAGGCGGCGGGCGATTTCCAGGTCCTCGAGAGCCATCAGCTGCCGGTCCTCCAAATCCACCTCGACGCGGATCCGGACGCGGGGCTGGCCGCCTTCGCGACGGTCCTCGAACAGGCCCTGTCGGCGCCGTCTAGGCGGCTCGTGACCACGCAAGCCAGCCAACCGGACGATCCGCGAGCTGCGCGCTCGCCCGCGACGGCAAGCGCCGGCCGCGGGAGAGCCGCCTGGTCAACCCGCTCCGCCAGGGGCTCCGGCTCGAGCGCGTCCCGGATCCCTGCATCGTCGTCCTGTTCGGGGCAACCGGGGACCTGGCCCATCGCAAGGTCCTGCCGGCCCTCTACCAGCTCCGTCGGACGAACCTCCTGCCCCACGAGTTCATGCTCGTCGCCTTCGGCCGCCGGCCGTACGAGGACGAGACGTTCCGCCAGGAGATCGCCGCCTCGCTGGGGCGCTACTCGCGGGTCCCGGTCGAGCACGCGATCGTCGAGGACTTCGTTCGCCGGATCGTCTACCAGCAGGGTGACTTCACCGACGAAGCCGCCTTCGATCGCCTGTCCGAGCGGCTCGATGCGATCGACATCGAGCACGGGACCCGGGGCAACCGGCTGTTCTACCTGGCCACCCAGCCATCGGCCTTCGCCGAGATCGTGGGCCAGCTCGGGCGGGTCGGCCTCGACCACGAGGTCCACGGCGGCGGCTGGCGGCGGGTCGTGATCGAGAAGCCCTTCGGGCGCGACTTCGATTCGGCCGCCCGCCTGAACCGCGAGGTCGGCAAGGTCTTCCGCGAGAAGCAGGTCTACCGGATCGACCACTACCTGGGCAAGGAGACCGTCCGCAACCTGATGGTCTTCCGGTTCGGCAACGGGATCTTCGAGCCGCTCTGGAATCGGCGCTACGTCGACCACGTCCAGATCACCGTGGCCGAGTCGATCGGGGTCGAGAACCGGGGCGAGTTCTACGAGGAGACCGGCGCCTCGCGGGACTTCCTCCAGAACCACCTGATGCAGCTCCTGGCCCTGGTCGCGATGGAGCCGCCGGCCGCCTTCGAGGCCGAGGCCCTGCGGGACGAGAAGGTCAAGGTCCTCCGGGCGATCTCGCCGATGACCCCCGAGGAGATCCGGGCCGACGTCGTGCGCGGCCAGTACGGTCCGGGCTGGGTCGCTGCGGCCAAGGTCCCCGGCTATCGGTCCGAGCCCGACGTCGATCCCGAATCCGAGACCGAGACGTACGTCGCCGCCCGGTTCACGATCGACGACTGGCGCTGGGCCGGGGTGCCGTTCTACGTTCGGAGCGGCAAGCGCCTGCCCAAGCGCGCATCCGAGATCGCGATCCAGTTCAAGCAGGTCCCCCACCGCCTGTTCCAGGACGTGGCGGCCGAGCCCGAACCGAACCTGCTGGCCCTCCGGATCCAGCCGGACGAGGGCATCCTGCTCCGCTTCAGCGCCAAGGTGCCCGGCCTCGGCATCGACGTCCGGAACGTGAACATGGACTTCACCTACGGCTCGGCCTTCAGCGTGGACCTGCCCGAGGCCTACGAGACCCTGATCCTGGACGCCCTCCTGGGCGACGCCTCGCTGTTCACCCGGGCCGACGAGGTCGAGGAGGCCTGGGGGATCGTGACCCCGATCATCGATGCCTGGCTGGACATGCCGCCACCGGTCTTCCCGAACTACGAGGCCGGCTCGTGGGGCCCGGAGGCGGCCGACGAGCTGATGACCCGCGACGGCCGCCACTGGCGGCGGATCTGATGGCAGCTCGACGATGAGCGGACTGCCCCAGGATGGTCCGATCGCGATCCAGGCGACGCCGCCGATCGGAGATCGCCCAGCTGCGCTGGGCCTCGCGGGCGTCGTCGATCGACGGGATCGAGCGCGAGCTGTCCCGGATCTGGGCCGAGCCGAAGCTGACCGCCGAGGTCGACGGGGTGGAGATCCGCCACATCGCCGCCCGGACGAGCGTGATGAACCTGGTCGTGATCGCCCAGCAGGCCGAGGACGGCCAGCACGGGGCCGCGATCATCGGCCAGCTGACCGGTCGCCATCCGTCGCGGACGCTGATCCTCAGCTCGGCCGATCCCGACGGACCGGGCTGGCTCGACGCCCGGATCACCGCCCAGTGCATGCTGCCCCGGGCCGACGCGCCGGAGATCTGCGCCGAGACGATCTACATCACCGCCGGCGGCGACACCGGCCGCCACCTCGACGCGATCGTCGAGCCGCTCCTGATCCACGACCTCCCGGTGACCGTCTGGTGGCCGGGCGAGGCCCGCCTCGAGAGCCAGCAGGCCCGCGACGTCCTGGGCTCGGCCGATCGCCTCGTGATCGATGGCGCGAGCTGGCACGGGGACGGCCTGGCCCGGCTGCGCGAGCTGGCCCGGGTCGCGGCCGCCAACCGGATCGCCGTGTTCGACTTCGCCCTCGCCCGCCAGTCGCGCTGGCGCGAGGCGATCGCCTCGACCTTTGACATGCCCGACTTCCTGCCCTACCTGCGCTCGCTGCGGCGGGTCGCGGTGACCTACTCGACCCACGACGAGAGCGGCCAGCCGGGCCACGCCAACCTGATCAAGCCGCTCTACCACGTCGCCTGGCTCGCCTCACGGCTGGGCATGGTCGTGGTCAAGCCGCTGCAGTCCGGTGCCCGGCCCGCCCGCACCGGTCCGGCCCGGAGTCAAGCCCGGCCCGGGTCGGGGTCACGCCGCAACCCTTCGCCAGGGCTCTTCGGATGTCGCGGTCGTGGTCCGGCCGGTCCTCTCCCCGACCGCGCCCGGCACGACCCTCCGAGTCGAGCTCCTGTGCGAACGGCGTGGCTCGGAGCTGCGGGTCGACGTGACCGCCGAAGCCGAGTCCGTCGGCGTCCGGGCCTGGCAGGACGGGGTCGAGATCCTCGACCGCCGGTTCAACGCGGCCCGGCGGACCGAGGCCGACCTCCTGGCCGAGGCGATCGAGGCCGGCGGGCGTGATCCCGTCGCCGAAGGCGCCGTCCGGATGGCCGCCCTGATCGCGGCCGAGGCCACGTGATCGGGGAGCCGCTGCCGGCCGGCGAGCCGCTCATCCGGGTCGAGGCCGATCCGGCAGCCCTGGCCGGGTCGGCCGCCGAACGGGTCGCGGCGGCCCTGATCGCGGCCGTCGCCCAGCGCGGCCGGGCCGACCTGGCGACGACCGGTGGCTCGTCCGTGGCCGGCCTGTACGAAGGCCTGGCGGCCGAGCCGCTCCGCAGCCGGATTCCCTGGGACCGGGTCCACCTCTGGTGGGGCGACGACCGCTTCGTCCCGCCGCGACCATCCCATGTCGAACGTCCTGCCGGTCGACGAGGTCCTGCTCGCGCCGGAGCGCCACGTGCCGCTGCCCCTCGATCACCTCCACCCCTGGCCGACCGGCCCGGCGATCGCCGGCGGGCTCGGCCCGGGCTGGTGCGCCGAGGAATACGCCCGGGAGGTCCGGGCTGCCGTGCCCCTCGATCCGGCCGGCCTGCCGATGTTCGACCTGGTCCTGCTCGGGATCGGTCCGGACGGCCACCTCCTGTCGGTCTTCCCGGGCAGCCCGGCGATCGGCTCGGACCAGCTCGCCCTCGGGATCCCCGCGCCCCAGCACGTCGAGCCGCACCTGCCCCGGGTCACCCTCAATCCGTCGATCCTGCCGGTGGCCCGGGCGATCCTGGTCATGGCCGCCGGCTCGGGCAAGGCCGGGATCCTGGCCCGGATCCTCGACGGTCCGCGGCTCGATCCGGCCGACCCGGAGGGTTTGCCCGCCCAGTTCGCCCGGCGGGCGACGGCAACCTGGCTGCTCGATGCGGCCGCCGCGGCCGAGCTGAGCCGGCGGCCGAGCTGACCCGGCGGGGATGATCAAGGACCCATCCGGCTTCGTCCGATCGACGGACGGCACGCCAATCGCCTGGTTCCGGAGCGAGGCGCCGGACCCGCCCCGTCCGTCCCGGCCGCGGCCCGGCCCTGATCCTCGTCCATGGCGCCACCGCCGACCACAGCGCCTTCCGGGCGGTGGGCCCGACCTTTGCCGAGCGTCGGCTGGTGATCGCGATCGATCGGCGCGGTCGGGGCGCCAGCGGCGACCAGCTGCCGTACGCCATCGAGCGTGAGTACGAGGATCTGGCGGCCGTCGTCGACTGGCTCAGCGGCGAGACCGGCGGCCCGGTCGACGTCGTCGGCCACTCGTTCGGCGGGCGGGTCGGACTCGGCGCCGCCCGCCTGACCCACAGCCTGCGCCGGCTGGTCGTGTACGAAGGGGCGCCGGCCGCGCCCGGCCAGGCCTACCAGGACCCGGCCATGCTGGCCAGGTTCGATGCCCTCGAGGCGAAGGGCGATCTCGACGGCCTGATGGCCGGGTTCATGAGCGAGGTCGTCGGCCTCTCGCCGGAGGGCGTCGCCGCCTACCGTGAGTCGCCGACCTGGCCGATCCGGGCCGCCGCCTCGCCGACCGCCCTGCGCGAGCTGCGCGCCGAAGCAGGCCGGGACGCCGGTGCCGAGCACCTGGGTGAAATCCGGATCCCCGTCCTCCAGCTTGTCGGCGGGGACAGCCCGCGTGTTTTCACCGACGGGATCCAGGCGCTCGAGGCGATCCTCGCCGATGGCCGGATCGTCGTCCTGCCAGGTCAGCGCCACGCCGCGCACCACACCGATCCGGCCGGCTTCGTGGCGGCCGTCGAGACGTTCCTGGATGAGGCAATTCGTGACGAGGCGTTACCATCGCACCATGAGTGAGGGAACGATCGCCGGCGGGGGCACGCCGGCCGTAACGGCAGAAGCGCCTGCGGCGACGCCGACCGCTTCGCCCGCCGGGCAGCCGATCGACGACCGGCCCTACTCGCCTGGCCTGGCCGGGGTCATTGGTGCCGAGAGCGCGATCGCCCTCGTCGACGGCGCTCGCGGCCGGCTCCTCTACCGCGGCTATCCGATCGGCCAGCTCGTGACCAGGGGCACGTACGCCGAGGTAGCCGACCTGCTCTGGACCGGCGAATGGCATCCCGGCGCGGAGCTCCATCCGGAGACGGTTCCCGCCCCGGTTCTGGCCACGCTCCGAGAGCTGCCCCGCGACGCACATCCGATGGACGCCCTGCGGACTGCCGTCTCGGTCTGGGGCGCGACCCAGAGGCTGACCTGGCCGCCGACCCCCGCCCAGGCTCGCGCCCTGACCGCCTTCTCGCCCTCGGCCCTGGCGGCGTTCGGCCGCCTGCGCCAGGGCCTGGAACCGGTCGAGCCCGACCCGTCGCTCGACCTCGCCGGTGGCTTCCTCCAGCAGCTGACCGACCGAAAGCCCGATCCGGCCGCGGCCCGCGCCCTCGAGGCCTACTTCATCGTCGGTGCCGAGCACGGCCTGAACGCTTCGACCTTCACCGCCCGGGTGATCACCGCGACCCGCTCGGATCTCGCCTCGGCGATCTGCGGCGCGATCGGCGCCCTGAAGGGGCCGCTCCACGGCGGGGCGCCGGCCGAGGTCGTGAGCCAGCTCCACGAGATCGGTTCGGTCGATCACGCCGAGGCCTGGGCCCGCGAGACGATCGCGAACCATGGCCGGATCATGGGCTTCGGCCATCGGGTCTACCGGGCCTACGATCCGCGCGCGGCCGCCCTCCGCCAGGTCGCCGAGTCGATGGACGATCGGCCCGACTGGCTCGACCTCGCAATCGCCGTCGAAGACATCGTCCTCCGGGTCCTGGCCGAGCTGAAGCCGGGTCGCAGCCTGAAGACGAACGTCGAGTACTACGCCGCGGCGGTCCTCGAGGGGGTCGGCCTGGTCCCTGACCTGTTCCCGGCCACCTTTGCCCTCGCCCGCCACGCCGGCTGGACCGCCCACGCGATCGAACAGGCCGGCGTCGACAAGCTGATCCGGCCAGACCTGCGGTACACGGGTCCCCTGGATCGCGACCTCCCCAGCTGACGTGGCCCTCAGCGACATCGGCTTGGCCCGGACGTCGGCGAAGTCCCGCTTCGAACGACCCGCCATCTCGATCGAGACCGTCGGGCTTGCAGCCGCGGTCGGGATCTGGCTCCTCGTCATGGCCTTCTGCGAGCCGTGGAGCCGCTTCCTCGTGGCCGGCCAGGACGCCCGCTGCTACTGGGTCCCGGGCTACGACGCCCAGTACGCCCTGTCCGAGTGGACCTCGCCCATCGCCTACGTCTACTCGCCCGCGTTCCTCCAGGCGCTCGCTCCGCTGAAGTTCCTGGCCTGGGAGCCGTTCCTGGCGGTGTGGACCGCCCTGCTGATCCTCTGCGTGCGCTTCCTCTCCGGCCCGCGCCTGTTCGCCCTGGCCCTTCTGCTCGCCGCGCCCGAGCTGATCGGCGGCAACATCCACTTGCTGATCGCCGTCGTGATCGTCGTCGGCTTCCGCTATCCGGCCGCCTGGTCGCTTGTCCTGCTGACGAAGATCACCCCGGGCGTCGGCCTGCTCTGGTTCGCCGTCCGGCGCGAGTGGCGGGCCCTGGCGATCGCGTTCGGGGCGACGGCCGTGATCAGTGCGGTGTCCCTGGTGATCGACCCGCGGGCCTGGTACGAGTGGATCGGCGTGGTCGGCTCGAGCGCCGGCAAGACGAGCGGGACCTGGGCTGCCCTCCCGATCCCGCTCTGGTTCCGCCTTCCAATCGCCCTGGCCGTCGTCGTCTGGGGCGCCCGGACGAACCGCTATTGGGCCGTCCCGGTGGCCGCGATGCTCGCCCTGCCGGCCCTCTGGTACGGCGGCCTGGCGATCCTCCTGGCCGTGATCCCGTTGCGCGACCCGCGCCGGCTGGCCCACTGGTCGGGTCCGGCCCGGGTTCTGCCCGACACCCTGACCCGTGCGCTGCGCCGGCCCTTCGCCTTCGGCAGCCCCGCCGGCCAGGGCGTTCCGGCCCGCCCCGAGGTCCCCGTCCGGGGCGCCTGAGCCGATCCGCCGACCCATCGGATCCGCTCCCAGGACGTTCCCGCCCGAGGCACTGACCGGGCGCTCCCGAGGGATCAGGCTCCTCCGGTCGTGGGCCGGGCGCGGATCATCGTCGCGGCGATCGCCACGGACCCGGCCAGGAAGACGACCGCGGCGACGGCGAATGGCGCCCAGATCCCGGCGCTGACGACGATCGCCCCGGTGATCGGACCGATGATCCCGGCCGCATAGAGCGGCAGGTAGACGAGGTTCAGGGTCGTCGAGCGGCGCTCCTCGGGGACTTCGGTCGCGAGGAGGCCGAAGACCATCGCCGCGATCACCGCGTAGCTCGCGCTGAAGACGAGCTGGCCACCGGCCAGGGCCGTGACGCTGCCCAGGTGCGGCAGGAGGGCCGACATGATCCCGCCCAGGAACAGCCCGCCGACGAGGACCGGTCGGAAGCCGATCCGATCGCCCAGCGCCCCGCCGGCCGGCGACACGAGGGCCCCGATCAGGGCCGCCGTCCCGGTCACGAAGCCGATCGCGCTGGCCAGCTCGACCGGCCCATTGACGTTCTCGACCAGGACCGGGATGTAGGGCCGGCAGACCTGCGTGCCGAGGAAGGCGACGCCGAAGATCAGGAAGATCCGCCGGATCGCCGGGTCGGTCAGGACGCTCCGAACCGCGCCGAAGGCCAGGGTCAGCACCCTGCCCTCGGGGATGACGGTCGGACGAACCTCCTTCGAGCCGAAGGTGACCAGCAGGGCGGTGCCGACCGACAGGGCCGAGGAGACCCAGAAGACCGCCGGCAGCCCGAGGTGGAGGCCGTCGACGATCCGGCCGGCCAGGAGCGGGCCGATCGCCATCCCGACCGGACCGGCAGCCCCGAAGATCGCGATCGCGGTCCCCACCCGGACGAGCGGCGTGACGTCCCGGAGGGAGGCCAGGATCACCCCGGTGTTGCCCAGCTGGAAGCCAACCAGCAGGAACGACAGGGCGAGCTGCCAGGGCTCGCGGCTCAGGGCGACGCAGGCGAACACGACGGCCTCGACCAGGGCACTCCGGACGATCACGGCCTTGCGGCTGTACTTGTCGGCCCACACGCCCCACAGGGGCACGAGCGGCGCCCCGACGACGAAGACGAGGGCGCTGAAGATCCCGACAAAGCGGAGGCGGTCGGCCTCGGGCACGCCCATCGAGGTGAGGTAGGCCGGAGCGAAGGCGAAGATCTGGCTGACCCCGAGGCCCTCGACCGCCGAGACCAGGCAGAAGATGACCAGGAGCGGGCGCCAATCCTGGATCGGACGCTCGCGCTCGGAGGGCACCGATCCAAGGCTCACCGGCCAAATCTACCGGACGCGCAGCCCGCCCACGGCGGCCCTCGCGCATTCGCTCGGCCTCGGCCCGATCGGATGGTCACTGACATCGCGATCCTCGGCGAGGCCGGAGTCGCGTGCCTGTCTCGGGCTACCCGGGCGTCGCGCGCCTGTCTCGGGCTACCCGGGCGTCGCGCGCCTGTCTCGGGCTACCCGGGCGTCACGTGCTGTCTCGGGCTACCCGGGCGTCGCGTGCCTGTCTCGGGCTACCCGGGCGTCGCGTGCCTGTCTCGGGCTACCCGGGCGTCGCCTGTGGCGAACAGATCGACCAAATCGCCTCGCCGGTCGACCGGACTCAGGCCCGTTCCAGCGGATCGTTCGCGGCTGGCGAACAAATCGCACGAATCACTGTTCAAGGATCCCTCGATGCCTGATCGTTCCGCCGTTCTGTTCGCCAGGAGCGACGGCGCGATGGAACCGGCGCGACGGCGCGATGGAACCGGCGCGACGGCGCGATGGAACCGGCGCGACGGCGCGATGGAACCGGCGCGACGGGCGATGGAACCGGCGCGACGGATGGAACCGGCGCGACAGAAACCGGCGCGACAGAAACCGGCGCGACGGCTCGTGACGGCGGGCCTGGGCAACCGTCGAACGTGCATGATCGGCCGTGACGGCGGGCGAACCGGACCCGGGCCGCGAACGAACGGGCCGCGAACCAGACCCGGGCCGCGATCTGATCGAGATCGCGGACGATGCCCTCGTCCTCCTGGTCGGCGCCGCCGGATCGGGCAAGAGCTCGCTCGCGGCCCGCCTGTTCCCGCCCGAATCGGTCCTCTCGTCGGACGCGATCCGGGCCGAGCTGACCGGCGACGAGTCGAACCAGGCCGTCACGCGCCGGGCGTTCCGGATCCTCCACGAACGGGCCGAGCGCCGGCTGCTGGCCGGCCAGCTGACCGTGATCGATGCGACGAACATCGGGGCCTCGGCCCGGCGGCCGCTGACTCGGCAGGCGGCAGTCCATCGCCGGCCGGTCATCGTCCTGGTGCTGGACCTGCCGGGCGAGGTCTGCCTCGCCCGGAACGCCGGTCGAGCCGGCCGGGTCGTGCCCGAGGCGGCCGTCCTGCGGCAGCTGGCCAGTCTTCGTCGCGAGCTGGATCGTGGCGTGATCGACACGGAGGCCCGGCAAGGGGCCGACCAGCGGGCCTTCGTCCTGAGCACCCCGGCCGAGGTCGCTGGGTTGAGGATCCGCCAGGCCGGGCGACTGCCGCGGGCCTGACCGAGTCGGGCCGCCGAGGCCGACCCTGACGCAGCCCGGCCGGCAGTCTACGCTGTGGCCATGAACGACCGCTGGCGGACCATCGCCATCACCCTGGCCGTGATCCTGGCGATCCTCGGCGGGCTCGCCGCGGCCGAGGTCCTGAGCGGCGGCCCTGCTCCGGCGCCCTTGCCGAGTCCGACCACGATCGCTGGCGCTTCCGCCGGGCCATCCTCGGCTCCTTCTTCCGGCCCGAGCTCCAGCCCGGTCGCCGTCGCCTCGCCGAGCCCGGCCGACTCGCCCTCGGCTCTGCCCCCGACCCCGTCGCCCAGCCCGACACCCCAGGCCAACCTGACCTCGATCACGTTCACCTCGATGCGCCTCGACGCCCAGAAGGGCAGCCTGGCCGGCCTCGCCCGGACGTTCACCTTCTCGACCCAGGGCCCGGGGACGGTCACGGCAACGACGAAGCCGAAGGGTTCGAGCGGCCGGGCAATCTTCTGCCTCAAGCCGGCCGGCGGGTCGGGCGTCTGCCGGACGGGCACCGGGCTGACCTTGACCGGCACGACCACTCGGGCCGCGACGAATTGGATCGGTGACCGCGATCGGGAGCGGCTCGGATGCGCCGACCCTCGACATCGGCCTGACCTTCGGGACGGCGACGCCCAAGGTGACCCTGGCCAACGGCCGGTTCGACGGGACCGACTTCCCCTATGACGGCGCGACGTTCCAGCTCAAGGCCCGAGCTGCCGGCCCGATCACGGTGAGCGCCCAATGGGGCCATCCGTTCGACTACGCCCTGCTCGTCGAGCCGGCCTCGACGCCGCCCCACGACCTGGCCCCATCGGGCAATGCCCCCGGGGCCACGGCGACCTTCCCGGCGGAGGCCGGCACGACCTACAACGGGACCGTGGCCAACCTCGAAGGCGGCTTCGGGATCACGAACCTGACGATGATCGTCACCTGGCCCTGATCGCCCGGGCGATGCTGATCCGGGTTGCGGTCGAGCGGGTCAGCCGCCTCGATCAGCCGATCCCGACGAGGACGATCGCCAGGATCGCCAGCAGCACGCCGGCGAGGTGCCAGCCGGCGATCCGCTCGCGCAGGATGACCGCGGCCAGGACGACCGTCGTGACCGGGTACATCGAGGATAGGATCGTGGCCACGTCGAGGCGGCCCGACTGGGTCGCCAGGATGTAGAAGGCGTTGCCGCCCATGTCGAGCGCGCCGACCAGGATCGCCAGGGGAAGGATCGAACGGGACAGGCGCCAGGGCCGCCGGCCGACCAGGACGATCAGCACGAACAGGAGGCCTTCGGCCGTCCGCACGACGGTCAGCGGGGCGAAGACCTGGCCGGCCTGAAAGCGCGACACGCCGACGTTGAAGGCGGCGATCCCGAGCCCGGCCACGACGCCCAGCAGGACGTCTCGGCGGTCCGGGCCGGATCCCGGCTCGGGAGACGAGCACGACCGCGACGAAGGCGACCCCGATCCCGGCCAGCCGGACGACGCTGGGGGCTCCTTCGAGGACAATTCCGAGGGCGACCGGGATCGCCGCCGCAAGGACGCCGCTGATCGGCGCGACGACGCCCATCCGGCCGGTCGCCAGGCCGAGGTAGAGGCACATGATCCCGATCCCGCCGCAGACCCCGGCGGCGATCGCCCAGCCGATCTCCCACGGTTGGGGCACGGCTTCGGCCCGGCCGCCGGCGATCACCAGGGTCAGGCCCGCACCAACGAACTGGGTGACGATGACGACCCCGAGGAGCGGACCCCGGCGGGTCGCCATGCCGCCGCCGAAATCGCCGGCCCCCCAGCTCAGGGCCGCCAGCAGGCCCAGGACAATCGTGCTCAGGTCGGTCCGCCGGCTCCGTCAGTGGCCGTCGGGCCAGCCAGCTCGATAACGGCGTCGGCGGCGGCATCGAACCGGCTCGACGCGGTCAGGTAGATGATCTGCTGGCCCTTGGCCAGCTCGCGCAGGAGCTCGACCGAGCGGGCCGCCCGGGTGTCGTCGTAGGCGGCGAACGGGTCGTCCAGGACGAGCGGCGGGAGCTGGCCGCCGGTCACGTAGCCGAGCAGCCCGATCCGGGCCGCCAGCAGGATCTGCTCGGCCGTTCCGTCCGAGAGGCTCTCGATCGGGACCCAGTCGCCGCGCTCGGCCGAGAATGCCCGGACCGCCATCGTCGAATCGTCGATCGTCACCCGGCGGTATCGGCCGCCGGTCATCTGGCTGATCGAGGCGTTGACCCGGCGCTCGACGTAGCGGGTCGTCCGGGCGGTCGTGGCCGCCTCGGCCCGCTCGATCCCTTCGAGCGCCGCCTGGGTCACCCGCGCCCGGCGGTGGAGCTGGCCGAGCTGGGTCTGCCAGACGGCGAGCCGCTCGGCCTCGCGGGCGGCCTGGTCCGGATCGACCGGGTTGGCATCCGCGGCGGCCCGAGCCGTCGCGGCCGCCTGGCGAGCCGCCTCGAGGGCCGCCTCCGATGCGGCCACCTCGGCTTCGAACTGGCCGACGGCGCCCTCTGCCCGGGCCGGCTCGGCGAGCTTGGCCAGGTCGGCGGTCCGCCCAGCGGCCGCGGCCAGGGCCGTGTCACGGCTCGTCGGCAGGGTCTCGACGGCGTCCCGCCCGACGAGCTTCTCGAGCTGGGCCGTCAGCTCGTTGATCTTCGCCACGTGGGCCTCTTCCGCGGCGAGCTCGGCCTGGGCCGTGGCCATGTCGGGTTGGCTCGATCCCCTGGAGCTGCTGGGCGTAGTCCGCCTCCGCTTCCTTCAGCTCGTTCTCGAGCTGGGAGCGGCCGCGCAGGCGGCGGTCGATCTGGACATCGGCGAGCTGCTTCTTGCGCTCCTCGCTGAACGCCGCCGTGCGCCGGCGGCGGGCGAAGACGACGAGGCCGGCACCGATCAGGGCAACCCCGATCCCGACCCCGAGGAGGACCGTCAATCCGGCCAGGACGACGCCGGCGACAGCCAGGGCAATCCCGGCCAGGATCGCGATCAGGCCGATGATCGTCGGCAGCCGCCAGGTCGGCTGGGGCGCCTCCGCCTCGAAATCGACCTGGACCTCGCCGGCCAGGAGGCGCTTCAGCTCGTTGATCCGGGCATCGACGGCGACCAGCCGGCCGACCGTCTGGCGCAGGATCGGGAGCGGTTCCTTCGAGGGGTGGCTCGTGGCCAGGCCGGCCAGCTCAGCCGAGATCGAGATCGCCTGGGCGTAGCGATTCGCCCGCTCCGTGGCCGCGTCGCGCTCGGCCGCGAGGCGCTCCGCCCGGCGGGCCTGCTCGAGGAGGTCCTTGTTCGCGGCGACCTGGGCGGTGGCGCTCGCCTGGGCAGCCTCGGCCGAGACGGCGGCGGAGCGATCGGCGGCGAGGCGCTGGAGGGCCGCGTCGGAGCTCGCCACGAGGGCGGCCGAGCGATCGACCGCCGCCTGGGCCACGCCGATCCGGCCGGGGTTGCCCTCGCCCCGGGTGTTCAGGTCGGCCAGGATCGCGGCCAGGCTCGCCTTGGCCTCGACCGTCCGTCGATCGGTCGGCGCTGATCGAGGCCGTCAGGCGCTCCCGGACGGTCGCGTCGCTCGAGATGCCGGTCAGCTCGGAATGGCCGACGAAGGCCGTTCCCCGGAACACCGCCGCGCTCGACAGGCCGGTCAGCTCGGCCAGGCGGGCGTCGGCGGCAGCCGGATCGATGCTCGTCCCGCCGAGCGTCAGCGTCGTGGCGATGCCGCCCGGTCCGAAGGTCCGGCTGACCTGCCCGGACTCGGGCTGGGCCGGGCGTCCCGTCGGCGGCCGGCGGCGGCGACGACGCTGAAGTCGATCGTGACCCCCGGCGATGCGCTGGGCGGAGCACCCCACGTCCGCAGCTGCTCGGCGGAGGCCCCGCCGGCCGGAGCAAGGCCGAGCGCGATCGCCTCGGCCAGGGTCGACTTGCCGGCCTCGTTCGGGCCCTTGACCACGGTCAGGCCGGGCGCCGGGGCGACATCGAGGGCGTGGTGACGGCCGAAGTCGCGAAGCTGGATTCGGCTGATCCTGAGGGCGCCCATCAGGTCTCGTCTCGCGGGCTGAGCAGCTCGCCGCCCGAGGCGCAGGGCAGCCCGCAGCTCGTCGGGCGGCGGATCGCCCTCGGCCGGGGTCGCGATCCGCGCCTCGAGATCGCGGATGAACGAGCCGCGGATCGTCTCAGCCGGGGGCGCGCCGCGCTCCGCTCAGGACCGGGCTGGCCTGGTTCCGGACGCGGAGCTGGAGGAATCGGTCCCGGAGGGCCGCCTGGATCGCGTCGGGGTCGGCTTCGAGCTGATCGGCCCAGTCGCCGGTCAGGACGACGTCGAGCAGGAGATCCGCCCCGGCCCCGCCGTCGGCCCTGGCCGCGATCGCTGCCTGGAGCGCCGTGCCATCGGCGTAGCCGGCCAGGTCGAGGTTGATCGCTTCGTAGCGGGTCGTGCCGACCCGCCGCCGCTCGACCGTGACCGCCCGCCGTTCGCCGCGGTCCTCGAGCCGGACCAGGAGGACCTCGCCGGCCCGGTCGCGGGTGCTGACCAGGTCCGGGGCGCCGCTCGCGCCCCAGGCGACGTCGGCCGCGCCACCGGAGGCCGCCTCGTGCAGGCCGCCGACCGCCAGGTAGTCCACTCCGGCCCCGGCGATCTCGTCGTCGCGCAGGCGGGCCTGGCGGTGGACCAGGCCAATCCGCCAGCGATCGTCGCGCAGGTCGGCCGCCGGGAACCGGGCGGTGATCGTCAGGCCGAGGTCGGCCAGGGCCAGGTCACCGGCCGCTCCGGCGGCCGGGTCGAGGACATCGACCATCCCGGCGCGCCCGCCAGGGCCGCCAGGTCGAAGGCGCGCCAGACCGACGAGGGATCGAGCGGGTCGTGATCGCCGGGCAGGATGACCGCCCGGATTCCGGCCTTGGCCAATCCACCGAGACCGGCCGCCACCCGCTCGACGAGGGCCCGACTGACGAGGTTCGAGTCGAACAGGTCGCCGGCGACGAGGACGAGGTTGACCTGCTCCGAAACGGCCAGGGCGAGCGAGCGCTCGAATGCGGCGATCCGGCGATCGCGCAGCATCCCGGCGGCCTCGCCCAGGTCCACGTCGCGGGCGCCGAGGTGGACGTCCGAGGTCTGCAGGAGTCGGAGCAAATCGGGGCGCCTCCAGCGAGTCGATTCGATCTGCTCGAGCGTCCGCGTCCGGCGGCCTCCGTGGCGGGATTTCGATGCGAGCGAGGAGCCCCCTTTGGTCCTCGCTCGCCAGCCCGAGACTCGCTCCGCATTGTGACAGGTTCACTGGCACCGGCGCCTGCTCGATTCCGGAACCTTTGGTATCCTCCCGGCTCAGACACCGGTGTGCCCCGACAGGGACCTCGGCATTGGGACCTGGATTGCGCGGCACCCGCTGGGATATCGCCGAATCGCTTCCGCCCTCAGCCGCGGCCTGTCCGGCACCACGAGACAGACCTTGGAGGATTCCCCCGAATGACCTACGCCGATCGAACTCTCACCTGCGTTGACTGCGGCGTCGAGTTCATTCACAGCGCTGCCGATCAGGAGTTCTACGTCCAGAAGGGCTTCGTATCCGATCCCAAGCGCTGCACCAGCTGCCGGGCCAGCCGGCGGGCCAGCCGCGAGTCGTCCGAGTACGACCTCCGCGACATCGGCGGCCCGCGCGGCTTCGAGCGTGGCGAGCGGCCGGCCCGCGAGTACTTTGCCGTGCTCTGCTCGAGCTGCGGCAACCAGGCCCAGGTTCCATTCAAGCCGCGGATGGATCGCCCGGTCTACTGCTCGGACTGCTTCCGGACGCACTCCGCCAGCTGAGCGCCGGCCCCGCCGCGGGGCACAGTCGCGCTCCCCTCGCCGCGGCGACCCGGCTGGTCAGCCCGCCCGGCGAGCGCTGACGTTCAGCCGGACGTAGTCGATCTCGGGCCGGGGCAGGCGGGCCGCAACGGCCGCCACGAACGGCTCGCGCTCGGCCTCGGCCAGCCGGGCGAGGTGGTCACCCAGGATCACCGTCCGCAGGTAGGCCAGGGTCGGCTCGCCCGGCTCGAGCGGGGTCGGTTCGGGCTGGAGCCACGCCTCCACCTCGCCGAATCCGGCCGCCTCGAGGCGCGCCCGGGTCTCCTCCGGGCCGGCGAAGGCCCACGGCCCGGGCCAGCCGTCGCCGAGGGTCGCCAGGATCGCCTGGATCGAGGCGATGTTGCCCCGGCCCCCGAACTGGGCGACGAGCCGGCCGCCCGGCCGCAGGATCCCGGCCAGCTCCCGGAAGAGGGCGTCGTGGTCGGGGATCCAGTGGAAGGTCGCGGTCGACAGGATCGCATCGACGGGCTCGGCCAGCGGACCGGACCGGGGCAGCGGCCGGCGCAGGTCGGCCACGACATAGGCGACCCGCGGGCCGAACCGGCCGAGCCGCCGGCGGGCCTCGTCGATCATCGCCGGCGATCCGTCGAGGGCGACCACGACGCCCTCGGGCAGCCGCTCGACGAGCTGTTCGGTGACCCGGCCCGAGCCGCAGCCGGCATCCAGGACTCGTTCGCTCGCCGGTCAGCGGCAGCCGGGCGAGGACGTCCTCGCCCCAGCGGGTCATCGGGTCGGCGACCCGGTCGTAGGTCGCGGCGTCCCAGTCTCGCGGCCGGTTCAACCCCCGGCCGAACCCGTGGCCGGGACCGCTTCGCCGCCGCCCTCGGCCCGGCCATCGCTCTCGTCCTCCTCGGCGGCCGGGGCCGACGTCCCGCTGCGCAGCCCGACGAAGTTGACCGCCGCCCCGGCGGCCATCAGGGCCGCCCCCACGATCACGGCCAGGTGGAAGGCATCGGTCGAGGCCTCGTTGGCGGCCTGGACGACCGCCGGTGGCGTGCCCGCCGGCGGCTTGTTGAGCGGCTGGATGGTGGCCCGCAGGGTCGGATCGTTCGGATCGAGCCCTGGCACCGCGGCCGCCAGCGAGCGAGTAGAACGTGGCCGACACGACGATGAAGATCACGGCGGCGAGGAGCGGCTGGCCGACCCGCGAGATCGCGTTGTTGATGGCCGAGGCGAGGCCGGCATTGCGGGTCGGGACCGAGCTCATGAGGGTGCTCGTGAGGGGCGCCACGACCATGCTCATCCCGATCCCGAACAGGATGCACCCCGGGCAGGACGTCGACGAGGGTGTCGACCGGCGGGATCAAGCCGCTCGTCCAGGGCTCGCTCGTGGCCGGGATCCGGGCCAGCCAGAGCAGCCCGGCGGCGTTGATCAGGGGCCCGATCGTCAGGAACGGGCGGCCGCCGATCCGGCCGGCCAGGCTGCCGATCCGGGTCGACAGGAAGGTCAGGAGCAGGCCCGTCGGCAGCCCGATGGCCCCGGCTGCGAACGCCGCGTAGCCGAGGGTGCCCTGCAGGAACAGGCTCTGGAATCCGAACGTGACGTAGAGCGCGCCGTAGATCAGCAGGGTCGACAGGTTGATCGTGGCGAACTGGCGGTTGCGGAACATGCCGAGGGGCACGAGCGGGTGGGGCCGGCGAGCCATCAGGAACGGGAAGGCGACCAGGGCGACAAACCCGACGCCCAGGGCGATGAAGGCGACCGGATCGGTCCATTGCTGGGCCTGGCCGCGGATCGCCCCGAAGGCGAGCCCGCCGACGGCCAGGGCGATGACGACGGCGCCGAGCCAGTCGAAGCGGCCCGGTCGCCGTTCTCGTCCCGGCTCTCGTGCGACGTGGGCGATCGTCGCGTACAGGGCGATGATCACGAGCGGGACGTTGATCAGGAAGGCGATCCGCCAGCTGATCGTCTGGACCAGCAGCCCGCCCAGGGTCGGCCCGAGGATCGTCGTGGCCGAGGTGGCCGCCGCCCAGATCCCGAACGCCCGGCCGCGGGCGGGCCCGTCGAACGTCGGCCGTGATGATCGACAGCGAGCAGGGCACGAGCAGCGCGCCGGCCGCGCCCTGGAGGATCCGGAAGACGACCAGCAGCTCGAGGCTCGGCGACAGCCCGCACAGGACGGAGGTGAGCCCGAACCCGGTCAGGCCGATCAGGAAGACCCGCCGCCGGCCGTAGAAGTCGGCCAGGGCGCCGGCCAGGATGAGCAGCGCGGCGAGCGTCGCCAGGTAGCCGCTCGTGACGTAGGTCTGGCCCTCGAGCACGCTGAACATCGAGTGGGGCAGGCTCTCGCCGATCGCCGGCAGGGCCACGTTGACGATCGTTCCGTCGAGGAAGACGATCGACGAGCCGAGCACGGCCGCGACCATCGTCCAGCGCTGGCGCAGGTTCATCCCGGGCAGTGTGACGGCAGCGCTCGCCTGCCGCCGCAAGGCAGCCCGAGCCCGCAGCTTCGGCCGAAGCCGCGCTAGACTCCGCCGGTGCCTGGTCCCGTGGCGCTGGTCGGCGCCGATGAGTTCCTTCCGGCGATGGACGAGATCGATGCCGAGCTGCTCGCCGCGACCGGTCGGCGGCGGCCCCGGGTCGCGATCCTGCCGACCGCCTCGTGGCCCGACGGGGAGGTCGTGTTCCAGCGCTGGGCGGCCATGGGGATCGAGCACTTCGAGCGCCTCGGGGCGGAGGTCGAGCTGGTCGCTCGTCCGGGAGCGGGCCGACGCCTTCGACGCGGCGAACGCCCAGGCGATCGGCGAGGCCGACCTGATCTACCTCTCGGGGGGCAAGCCCGACCACCTCCTGGCGACGCTCGAGGCGAGCCCGGTCTGGGCGGCCGCGACCGCCGCCCACGCCCGCGGCTCGGTCCTCGCCGGTTGCTCGGCCGGGGCGATGGTCCTGTGCGCCCAGCTGGCCCGGTTCCGGGCTCCACCCCAGCTGCCGCTCGGCTTCGAACCCGGGCTGGGCGTGGTCACAGGGCGTCGCGGTCCTGCCCCACTACGACCGCTTCCCCGAGACGCTGGCGGCGCTCCGGGTGGCCCAGGCCCCGCGGGGGATCGTCGTGCTCGGGATCGACGAGGGCACGGCCGCCATCCAGCTCGGGAGCACCTGGCAGGTTCGAGGCTCGGGTCGGGTCACGGCCTGGCGCGGCCGGCGGCGCGACCGTCATCCGGGCCGGGGACACCTTCCAGGTCTGACTCCGCAAGCGCCCACTACCGACGTCAACCGGGCGGCGGAGCGGGCCGCGATAACGAGTAACCGCGACGGGCCAAACTGTCGTCGGTAACTCTGCTCCTCGTCCCGGCCCTCCTCCTCCCTTCAGGGGCCGGGCTCCTCCTCCCCCAGGGCCCCGATCGCAAGGTCGGGGCCCTGCTGCTCCCAGGCACGTCCGCCGGCTCGTCGATGTCGTGCAGGCTCAGGCCGGCCGGGTCCTCGACCGACCACTCCGCCCACGGAATCGCCACGCGTCCCGAGCTCGACGAGGAGCGCCCGCAGCCGTCGCTCGCCCCGAGCCGAGGAGCCGCTCGGCGGCGGACAGGGCGGAATCCGGTCGAGGACGCAGGGCAGCGGGCGGAGGCCGTCCGCCTCGTCCGCGAGCGCGGCCGGCGGGCGATCGAGGAGGAGCCGGAGGACACCCGGGACGATCGAGGGCATGTCGCCGCCCACGACGATCACCCGTCGCGCCGCGGGCCGCGGCGAGGCCCGTTCGAATCCCGACCAGCGGGCCGCCGAACGGCTCCGGATCGACGGCCAGGCGGACCGGGGTGGTCCCGGCCTGCGGCGGCCAGCGGCCGGCGCCGGTCGGCCGGGCGCAACGACCACGACGATCTCGTCGACGAGGTCGATCAACGAGCCGATCGCGAGGTCGAGGAGGGGCACGCCCTCGATCCGGACCTGCCAGCTTGTCACTGCCGAATCGTCGCGAAGCGCCGCCGGCCAGGACGATTCCCGAGGTCGTCAGGCCACCGCTCGGATCGATCGTCACGGTCCGGTCCGACCGAGCCCGGCGGCCAGTGCCGCGCGCGGACCGGGCCGATGACCCTCGGCGTCCGGCGGAGGATCCCTCGCCGGTCGAGGTCCTCGAGGATCGCCATGACGTACTTCCGGCTCGTCCCGGTCGCGTCACGGAGCGCGGCCGGCGCAAGCGGCCCCGCCTCGGGCCAGCTGCAGGGCCGTCCGGGCGAGCGCGCCGTAGGCCGGGGCGGCGTAGGCCAGGTCGTCCTCGATCCGGATGATCCGGCCGCTCGACTCGAGCGCCCGGACTCCCTCGGCTGGACAGCCGGTTTCGCGAGCGGCGATCGAGAGGGCCGGCGGGGCCGGGCGTGGCCAGGCCGCGCTTCGAGCCGATCCATCGCGGCGAGGACGGCCGGACTCGGGCCGACCGCCCGACCCGGGAGATGAACCCGGTCGCCGGCCTGGGCGAGCCGTCCGGACGCCACGACCCGGTCGAGGATCGCGTCGGCGAGGCGGCCGGCGTCGGTCGGGCTGATCGTGGCCAGTCGCCGGAGCAGCCCCGATCAGCCGGACCCGAACCTCTGCTCGCGAGCGGTCCGGCCCCGAATCATCGCCGGTCGACTGTGGCGAGGGCATTCGACTCGAGCTCGGATCCGAGGCCCGGATCGACGACGAGCCCGGCCAGTCGGAGCCCATCCGCCGGCTCGCTGCCGCCCGCCGGCAAGCGGTCCGGGGCGAGCACGCCGTGAATCTCCAGGAGCGCCCGGACCCGCACCGGCCGATCGGGCGAGGCCAGGCCCGCGAGTCGTTCGGGAGTGACCCGCCGGCGCGAAGGTCCTGTCGGGGCGAGCGGGTCGAGGACGAGCGCCGCCGATCGGCGGACTTGCCTGGGCCGACGGCCGAAGCACGAACCGGTCATCGCCGGCGACGGCGATCGGACGGGCGAGACGTAGCCGGGTGGCGAGCGAACCGTCCGACAGGGCCAGTCGATCGCGCCTGCCCCGGCCGAGCCTGGCTTCAACCTGGTCGGTCCCAAGGTGCAGCCGAAACGTCCGGCCGGGCTTCGGCGGCCAGCCTTCGGACGCGGCCGACGCCCGGTCGACTCGGCCGGCGTGCAGGACGGCGAGGACCTCATTGCTCGCAACGACGTTCCGATCCGTCGTGAGGACCATGCCCCGATGGAGCTCGGCCGCCTCGATCCCGGCCAGGTTGACGGCGACCCGCCCGCCGTCGGCAGCCGAAGCGACCTCCGCGCCGTGGACCTGGACCTCGCGGGCCCGGACCGCCTGGCCGCCCGGCACGAGCCGGAGCTGGTCGCCCCGGGCGAGCCGGCCGCCGCGCAGGCTGCCGCTGACGACCGGTCCGCGGCCCTTGATCACGAACGCCCGGTCGACGGCCAGGCGGACCCCGCTGCGTCCGACCGATCCGGCTTGTTCGAGAACACGATCTCGCAGGCGCACGAGCGCCCCGGTCAGCTCGGCCAGGCCGCGGCCATCGACCGACGAGACAGGCAGGACCGGCGAGCCCTCGAGGGTCATCCCGGAGAGGGTCGCCCGGATCTGCTCTTCGACCTCGGTGACGCGAGCAGGATCGACGGCATCGACCTTGGTCAGGGCCACGATCCCGATCGAGATCCCGAGCGCATCGAGCAGCTCCAGGTGCTCGATCGTCTGGGCCCGCGGGCCGTCGTCCGCGGCCACGACCAGCAGGACGGCATCGATCTCGCCGGCCCCGACCAGCATGTTGCCGACCAGCCGATCGTGGCCGGGCACGTCAACGAAGTCGAGCTCGCTTCCGTCGGCCAGTCGGAGATGGGCGTAGCCGACATCGATCGTCATCCCCCGGCGCCGTTCCTCGGGCAGGCGATCGGCGTCGATCCCGGTCAGCGCCCGGAGGAGGGACGTCTTGCCGTGGTCGATATGGCCGGCCGTCCCGACGACGACGGTCAAGCCGTCCCCAGCGCCCCGACCAGGGCCGCTTCGAGGCCCGGGTCGTCGGACGAATCGACCGTTCGAAGATCGATCAGGACCGCTCCGTCGCTGATCCGTCCGACGAGGCAGGGGTCGCCCTGACGGAGCGCCCCGAGGAGCCGCTCGGCCGAGCCGCCCCGCAGGGCCAGGCCCCACGATGGCGATCGTCTCGCCCGGGAGCGAGCCGCCACCGACGGTCGATTCCATCGTCTCGACCAGGACCCGCCGGCGGGCCGTCGAGGGCAGCCTGTCGAGGATCGCCTCGGCCCGGCGGCGCAGGTCGGCCGGGTCGGCCGAGATCATCCGCCAGACGGGAATCCGGGCAACCGCCAGGCCGGCCCGGTACAGCCCGAGCGTCGCCCCGAGCGCTGCCAGGGTCGCCTTGTCGGGGCGCATCGCCCGGGCGAGCGGATCACGCCGGAGCCGGGCGACGAGGTCCGCTCGACCGATGACCAGGCCGGCCTGGGGCCCGCCCACGAGCTTGTCGCCGCTGAAGGTGACGAGATCCGCGCCGGCCGCCAGTCGATCGGCCGGCATCGGCTCGTGGGCCAGGCCGAACTGCTCGGTCGGGAGGAGGGCCCCGCTGCCGAGATCGTCGATCACGATCGCGCCTCGACGATGGGCCGCCTCGGCCACGGCCGCCAGGTCGGCCTCCTCGGCAAAGCCGCGGATCGTGAAGTTCGACGGATGGACCCGCAGGACCGTCTTCGTCCGTTCGTCGGCCAGCGCCTCCTCGAAGTCGGCCAACCGGGTCCGGTTCGTCGTCCCGACCTCGACGAGGTGGACCCCGCTCCGGCGCAGGATCTCGGGAATCCGAACCCCGCCGCCGATCTCGACCAGCTCGCCGCGCGACACGGCGACCCGGCCGCCCCGCCCGGCCAGGCCGACGGCCAGGCTGAGGGCGGCCGCGTTGTTGTTCGTGACCAGGGCATCGGCGGCCCCGGTCAGGGCGATCAGGTGCTCCTCGGCGACCCGGAAGCGGGCGCCCCTCCGGCCGCTCGCCCGATCGAGCTCGAGCAGCGGATAGCCGTCGGCCGCCAGGCTGGCCGCCTCGATCGCCTCCACCGGCCAGGGAGCCCGGCCGAGGTTCGTGTGGAGGATCACCCCGGTCGCATTGATCACCTGGACGATGCCCGAACCCGCCGGATCTGCCCAGCCATCGAGCCGGTCGATCAGCACCCCGGCCAGCTCGTCGAGCGGGCGGGCCGACGATCCGGCCTCGAGACCGGCGCGTTCCTCGCCGATCAGGTCACGGGCAGCGGCCAGCACGGCCGCGGCATCGCGGCCCGTTCCGAGCCGCGGCCGGACCGCGGCGAGCAGGCGCTCGACGGCCGGCGGACGGGGCGCTCCTGACGACGGCACCGGGACCTCCCGACTCGAAGCGACTGGCGGGAGCGCGTGGGAGTCGAACCCACCGCGTCACGCGGAGCGTGGCGCCACCGGTTTTGAAGACCGGGGAACCCACCGGGACCCCTCCGCTCCCAAGGCCCAGAGGATAGGCCAGAGGATCGCCCGGCGGACAGCTCAGGCCCGGGTTGCTCCTGCCTCGACCTGATCGAACCAGTCGCCGGCCAGGTGATTGAAGTCGTCCGGACGTTCGAGCGACGGCAGGTGGGCCACGTCCGGCCAGCGGACGAGGCTCGCCCCGGGAATCTCCCCGGCCAGCCGGGCGGCGGTCTGTCCGACGGCCGCCACGTCGAGATCGCCGGCCAGGATCAGGGTCGGCGGGCGAACCTCGGCGGCCCGGCCGCGGATCGGCGGCCTGAGCGAGCCGCCCTCGATCTCCTCGTCATCCCAGCCGTCCATGTTCTCGAAGGCCTTCAGCTGCATCTGCCCGACGAACGCCCGGATCGGGCCGGCCACCCGGTCCGACGGCTGGCCGGGGCCATCCAGCCAGGTCTCGAGGTTGGCCTCGACCGCCCGGTCGAGATCCGCCTCTGCGAGCGCCTCCGCCTCGGCCTCCCAGAACGCCTCGAGATCGGGCGTGAGCTCGGTCCGGAGCGCGCCGCTCGGAGCGACCAGGAGGAGCGAGCCGGCCAGCTCGGGCCGGGCCAGGGCGACCTCGGTCACGACGCCGGCCGCCATCGAAACGCCGACGAGGTGAGCCGACCGAAGGCCGAGCTCGTCGAGCAGGCCGGCGACCTCGAGGTAGTGGGCGAACTCGCTGGGCGCCCGGCGGTCGGAGGTCCCGAAGCCGCGCAGGTCGAGCCGGATCAGCCGCCGCCGGGCCGACAGCGATTCGAGCTGGGGATCCCACATCCGGCGATCGCAGATCCCGGCATGGACCAGGACGACGGCCCGGCGTCGGAGGCTCGGCCGGGCCGCCGGATGTCGGCGCCAGGTCGTCATAGGCCAGGCCGGTTCGGGTCCGCAGGTCGCTCGCCATGGGACCCAGTCTACCGGCGGCCCGAATGGCCAGGGATGACCGGGCGAGGCCCAAGGTGCGGCCGGCCTGTCGGTCGGGGCCTGGCCGGCCCGGGGCCCGGTCGTATCATCGAGGCATGAATCTCCGGATCGTCGACGCCCCGTCGCTCACCTCTCTGACCAGCTCGGGCGGCTGTGCGGCCAAGCTCGGGGCCGACGTCCTGGCCGAAGCCCTGGCCGGGCTCGTCGGCCAGAATGCGCCGGCCGACCTGATCGCCGGGCTCGATCCGCCCGACGACGCCGCGGCCTACCTTATCGCCCCGGACCTGGCGGTGATCGGCACCCTCGACTTCTTCCCGCCCCTCGTCGACGACCCCCGAACGTACGGTCAGATTGCCGCGGCAAACGCCCTCTCGGACGTGTTTGCGATGGGCGGCCGAGTCCTTTTCGCCCTGTCGATCGCGGCCTTCCCCGAAGACCTGCCGCGGGACACGATGACCGAGATCCTGGCCGGGGCGAACGCCAAGGTGGGCGAGGCCGGGGGAACCCTGGCCGGCGGCCACACGATCGTCGACGAGGAGCCGAAGTACGGGCTGGCCGTCATCGGGGTGGCCCACCCCGACCGTCTGCTGCGCAAGGGCGCTGCCCGTCCGGGTGACGTGCTGATCCTGACCAAGCCGCTCGGCACGGGCCTGCTCGTCGCCGGCCAGCGCGGCCATCGGGCCGCGGCCACCGCGGCCGCCTTCGAGGCGGCGGTCGAATCGATGCTCCGCCTGAACCGGGCCGCGGCCGAGGTCCTCGTCGCCGCCGGGGTCCGGGCCGCGACCGACGTGACCGGCTTCGGCCTGGTCGGCCACGGGCTCGAGATGGCCCGCGGCTCGGGCACGAGGTTCGTCTTCGATGGCCCGCGGCCTGCCCGCCCTCGACGGCGCGCTCGAGCTTGCCCGGGACGGCGTGGAAACCGGCGGAGCGGGGCACAACCGCCGTTTTGCCGCAGCCGCCCTGACCGTCGAGGCGGGCGTTCCGGACGAGATCGTCACCCTGGCCCACGATCCCCAGACGTCGGGCGGCCTGCTGGCCGCGGTCGAGCCCGGCCGGGCCGAGGCGATCGAGGCGGCCCTCGCCGCGGCCGGCGTGGGGAGCTGGCGAATCGGCCGGGTCGAGGCCCTCGCCGTCGGCGCCGAGCCGGGCGTCAGCCTCGCTCGCTAGCCACACGGCTCGTGGCGGGCCTCCCGGGGGAGGAGTCGGGGCTGCTCACACCCTCCCGCGCTACACTCGCCGGGACGGACCCAGTCGGCGGCCGTCGAGCCAAGCCCGGAGGTTGAAATCGTGCCCAGGCCGTACGTTCGATTGACGACCCCGCTCGTGCGCGATGGCGACAAGCGGGCCGGCGCGCCGTTTCGCCCGGCCAGCTGGGACGAGGCGCTCGATCGGACAGTTGAGGGATTCCGACGTGTCGCGGCGGCCCACGGCCCGACCGCGTTCGGCACGTTCAGCTGCTCGAAGGCGACGAATGAGCTGAACTACGCCGCCCAGAAGTTCAGCCGGACGATCCTGGGCAGCAACAACATCGACAGCTGCAACAGAACCTGACACGCCCCAAGCGTCGCCGGTCTGGCGACCGTCTTCGGTGCCGGCGGTGGCACAAGCTCATACCAGGAGGTCGAGGACACTGACCTGGTGATCCTGTGGGGCTCGAACGCCCGCGAGACCCACCCGATCTTCTTCCACCACGTGCTCAAGGCGATCAACAAGGGCGCCCGGCTGTACACCGTCGATCCGCGCCGGACGGGCTCGGCCGAGTGGTCCGACGGCTGGCTCGGGCTCGACGTCGGCTCGGACATCGCCCTGGCCAATGCGATCGGGCGGGAGATCCTGGCCGCCGGCCTCGAGAACAAGGAGTTCATCGCCCGGGCCACGAGCGGGATCGAGGAGTACCGGGCCAAGGTCGAGCCATACACCCTCGACTACGCCGAGCGCGAGACCGGCGTCCCGGCAGCGATGATCCGCGAGCTGGCCCATGCCTTCGCCACGGCGCCCCGGGCGATGATCTGCTGGACCCTCGGGATCACCGAGCACCACAACGGCGTGGACAACGTCCTGGCCCTGATCTCGCTCGTCCTGCTGTGCGGCCATGTCGGCCGGTACGGCAGCGGGGTCAATCCCCTGCGCGGCCAGAACAACGTCCAGGGCGGCGGCGACATGGGTGCCCTGCCCGACCGGCTGCCGGGCTTCCAGCATGTCGAGAACGACGAGCTGCGGGCAAAGTTCGACGCCCTGTGGGGGGTGGCCGTCCCGCCCCGGCGCGGCTGGCACCTCTCGGCGATGTTCGACGCGATGGAGCGGGGCGAGCTGACCAGCGTCTACGTGATCGGGGAGAACCCGGTCCAGTCCGAGGCCGACCAGCACAAGGCGATCCACCTTCTCTCGAACCTCGAGTTCATGGTCGTCCAGGACATCTTCATGACGAAGACCGCCGAGCTGGCCGACGTCGTCCTGCCGGCCTCGGCGGCCTGGGCCGAGACCGAGGGAACGGTCACCAACTCCGAGCGCCGCGTCCAGCGGGTCCGGCGGGCCCTCGATCCGCCCGGCGAGGCCCGGGACGACCTGGACATCGTCGTCGAGCTGGCCCGGCGAATGGGCGGCAACTGGCCGGCCACGACCCCCGAAGGCCTGTGGGACGAGCTCCGTCAGCTGTCACCGGTCCATGCCGGGATGAGCTACGGCCGGCTCGAGGAGCTGGGCGGGATCCAGTGGCCGTGCTACGACGAGAACCATCCGGGCGAGCTGTTCCTGCACTCCCGCCTGTGGGAGGACCCGGTGCCCGGGCTGCGGGCGCCGTTCGTGCCGGTCGACCACGACCCGCCGGTCGACCGCCTCGACGCCGACTTCCCGATCCGCCTGACGACCGGCCGGCGGCTCGACTCCTACAACACCGGCGTCCAGAGCGGCGGCTTCCGCTCACCGCTCCGCCGGGGCGAGAGCCTCGACATGTCGCCCGAGGACGTGGCCGCCTTCGACCTGGCCGAAGGTGAGACGGTCCGGGTCGTCTCGCGGCGGGGCGAGGTGGAGGTCCCGATCCGGACCGACCCGTCGCTCCGGCCGGGGCTGACGTTCATGACCCTCCACTTCCAGGACGCGATCGCGACGAACCTGCTGACGATCGATGCGACCGATCCGAAGTCGGGCACGGCCGAGTTCAAGGCGACCGCGATCCGCATCGAGAAGCTCGGGCTGCCGGTCGGCTAGCCCGAGCTTCCGCGCCCGGTGCTCCCGCGAGCCCGGAGCCGCTCCTACTTGAAGTAGCCGGTCAGGTCGAGGACGAGCTGGGTCGCCCTTCCGGCGTGCGGTGCGGAAGACGAACCAGAGCTCGCCGGCATCGCCGCCGGTGCCCAGGGGTGCGGTGATCCCGTTGGCCCGGGTGTCGGCCAGGGGGAAGTTGATCGTCGAGGTCGTCGGCAGGGCGGTCGAGACGTCGGTCACCGCGATGTAGCCGGCGCTCGTCTGGCCGGTCACCGTCAGATTGCCGGTGATCGCGACGGCATCGGCCGGCACGCCGTCGTGGCCGGCCACGAGGACGTCCCGCGGGGTCGTGCCCTGGAGCCCGGACAGCCCGTTGCCGAGCCCGGCATGGCCGAGCGGCTGGCGGGTATCGACCCGCCGGCCGGGGTTGAGCGGGTAGTACAGCAGGCCGCCGCTCGGGGTGTAGTAGCCGGTCACGTCGAGGATCGAGATCGACCTTGCCCGAGGCGGACTTGAACACCGCTGAAACGGTTCCGTCGGCCCCGATCGGGATCGTCAGCCCATTCGCCCGGACATCGGCCAGGGGGAAGTTGATCGTCGAGGTGCCTGGCGTCGCGGTCGGCTCGGGGGTCACGCTGACATAGCCCCCGTGGGTCTGGCCGGTCACGGTCAGGTTGGCCGTGATTGCGGTCGCATCCGGGCGGGATCGTGACTGCCCCGACGGTCACGTTCCGGACGGGGAAGCTCTGGGGGATGTTGGCCAGGAAGCTCGAGGCGACCCCGGTGGCGAAGCGCGAATTGAGGATCCGGCTCGGGCTGACCGGGTTGTACGTGTCACCCGTGCGACGTCTCGAAGTAGCCGGTCACGTCGAGGACCAGGCTCGTCTTCGCCCCGGCCTTGGCCTTGTAGACCGCGGACAGGCTGCCATCGGCGGCCAGGGCCAGGGTCACGTTGTTGGCCCGGGTATCGCCAAGCGGGAAGTTCAGGGTCGAGCTCGAGGGATTCGCGCTCGAGACCGGGCCGAGGCTGACGTAGCCGGCGCTCGTCTGGCCGGTCACGGTCAGGTTGCCGGTGATCGCCACGGCATCGGCCGGGATGCCGTTCGTGCCCGCGACCGCGAACGTCCGGGGAGTTCCCGAGACGAACGAGCCGGACAGGCCGTTCGCGAAACGGGTGTCGAGGACCCGGACCGGCGTCATCGGGCTGTACTTCGCGCCGCCGGCGCTCGTGCTGATCTGGTGGATCATCGTCGCCCACTGGTGGGACGAGTTGGCGAATGTGTCGCCAACCCAGACTGAGGTTGGATCGATCGGATCCGACGAGACGCCGAGATAGCTCCCCCAGTCGAGGCCGTTGTAGACCGTGAC
Organism: uncultured Chloroflexia bacterium; assembly: GCA_963697135.1. GTDB lineage: Bacteria > Chloroflexota > Limnocylindria > Limnocylindrales > CSP1-4 > Palsa-1033. The sequence continues at coordinate 382,477 of CAVOMZ010000013.1, forward strand.
ACCGGCCGTGAGGAGCGCCGGGGAGCTCCACTGTGTGGCTGAATTGGTCGGCAGGTTGTACCGCTCGTAGGAGCCGGCATTCGAGGTCGCCGATGAGCGGCTGTACACCACATGGAGGACGCCCGACCCGGAGAAGGCGATCCCGCCGAACGAATTGTCGTAGGTGTTCGTGCCCATCAGCGCGTCGCCGATCTCGCTCGGCTCGGCCGTCCCGCTGGGCGCATCGAGGGTGACGACCCGGACGCACACCCGGGTTGTGCTGTCACCGCTCGGGGTGCAGGGGTAGCTCGAGGTGAAGGCGAGGGTGCCGTTCTGCTCGACCACGCTGTCCGGCGACCCGTCGATCGCGTCGGTCAGCGAGCCTCCGCCGGATTGGAGCGGAGATGGCGGGTCCATGAACCGGGCGACGAGACCGTCCAGGCTGAGGTTGTAGGCCGTGGTGGCCAGGGTGTGCTTCGCCGCCGAGCCGGCGATCGAGCCATAGATCACGTCGGTCGTCGACCCGCCGTCGATCGTGTCATCGAGCGACAGGACGAAGCGGAGCTCCGGGAGGGTGACGGGTTGCTGGACGGCCAGGCGGACGCCCGGGATCCCGTCGAAGGTGAACCCGGATTCCTGGACCTTGCCCGGGTTGTAGGCCGGACCCAGCTGCGACCAGTCCATCACGAACATGTGCGATTCCAGGACGTCGCTGCCCAGGCAGCCCGGGTTCGTGTCGTTGCCGCCCGCACCCATCGAGGTGTACGTGGCGACGAGTCCGAGCTTGTCGGTCGTGGAGCCGAAGGTCGGCACCGCCGGGAATGCATCGGTCGCCGAGAAGTAGGCCACGTCCCAGGTCCCGAGTGGATCGGCCGTGCGCGAGATCGCGAAGTCGAGGTAACCGTGGCCGAACTGCGGTGCGGACTGACCGGACAGCTGGTATCCGGTGCTGCAGTCCCAGCTGACCTCGGTCGCGATCCAGCGCTGGCGGAGCGTGTCGAACTGGATCCGGGGGGCCGAATCGAAGGTGTTGAACTGGGAGCCGGTGGCTTGCTCCGGAAGCTCGAAGAAGTCGGGCATCGAGACCGTGCCCGCCGTCGAGCCGGCCCGGTCCGTGAACAGGAACTGGAGGTTGACGGCCTGGATCGTGCCGTCCGGACCAACGGCCATCCCCAAATCGGCCGGCTCGGCACCACCCGAGCCGCCCTCGGTCTGGCCGGGAACGGCGACCGGGGTCGAGGCGGCGGGCTGGCCGGAGGAGGTCGCCAGGACCGGGTCTGGCGGGACGACCACGGAGGGCTTGGCGGCCGGGGCCGCCCCCGTCGAATGGACGGCCTGGACCTTCTCGAGGGCCGCGCTCACCGCCTTGGCCGAGAACGGCAGGGCGTGCTTCGTCGGCAGGGCTCGGACGTTGACCGAGCCGCGGCCGGCCAGGCGCGAGCCGTCGCTTATCGCGGCCGGCGTGACGGCGTGGGAGCGGCTCGCCTGGGTGGCGCTGGATGAGCTCGCGCTCGCCTGGGCCTGGCCTGAGGCCAGGATCGGGGCGGCCTGGGCGAACAGCCCTGCGATCAGGATCGTGGCAGCGCCGACGCCCGCCAGGCGTCCACCGATCGACGACGGTTGCATCTCTACTCCTCGATTGGGCTTCAGGAGCGGGGCGCGCCGATCCCCCTCTTGGTCCGGCGGTGCCGGACGTTTCGACGTAGCCTAGCGCGCGAACGGCGGCGGTCAAGTGGCGCGTTGGACGAGCCGTCGCGGATCGGGCCGCCGGGCGGCTTCGCTACACTGCGGGCGATGGACATCCACGTCATCGCGCCGCTGGCCAGCCCCGCCGAGCGAGCCGCGGTCGATGCCGTGCTCGGACCCGCGACCTCGGGCTGGTCGGGCGGCCAGCGCTCCCCGACCGAGGGACACGCGGCCCACGGCGGCCACGCCGCCCGGGCCCATCGAGACCGCCTGCTGCCCGTGCTCCACGCGGTCCAGGACCAGGTCGGCTGGCTGAGCCAGCCTGCCCTGGGCTACATCAGCCGGCGGCTCAGCCTGCCGCCGGCCGAGGTCTACGGGGTCGCCACCTTCTATGCCCTGCTCACGACCCGCGAGCGGGCCCCGATCGCGGCCCACGTCTGCGACGACATCGCCTGCCGGTTGGCCGGCGCCGAGCAGGCCTGCGCGGACCTCGAACGAGCCCATGGCCCCGCCGGTGAGCCGTCCGCGGATGGCCGGACGACCTGGCTCCGGAGCCCCTGCCTGGGCCGCTGCGATCAGGCGCCGGCGGCCCTGTTCACGATCGCCGGGCCCCAGCCGGAGCAGGTCAGCGTAGCCCCGATCGACGCGGTCGGGATCATGGCCCGGCTCGCCCGGGCCGCGGCCGGTCAATCGATTGAGCAATCGATCGAGGCAGCCCGCCCGGGCGGCGCCGCGACCGCGGCCGAGCCTGACCGGCTGGCGATGGCTCGGGACGTCGCCCCGCAGGCCGGCGATCCGGGTCTGCGCCTCCTGGCCCGGGTCGGCCGGGTCGATCCCGGCTCGCTCGAGGACTATCGCTCGGCCGGCGGGTATGCCGCCCTCGTCCATTCGATCGAGATTGGCCCGGAGGCGGTGATTGCCGAGGTCACCACCTCGAAGCTCCTCGGCCGGGGCGGGGCCGCCTTCCCGACGGGCCGCAAATGGGCCGCCGTCCGGGCGGCAGAAGGATCGCCCAAGTACGTCGTCTGCAATGCCGACGAATCCGAGCCGGGCACGTTCAAGGATCGGGTGATTCTCGAGCACGACCCGTTCGTGGTGATCGAGGCGATGACGATCGAGGGCTTCGCCACGGGCGCCAGCCGGGGCTTCCTCTACCTCCGCGGCGAGTATCCCCTGGCGGCCGCCCGACTGGCCGACGCGATCACCCAGGCCCGGACGGCGGGCCTCCTCGGACCGGACATCCTCGGCTCGGGCTTCGCCTTCGAGGTCGAGCTGCGGATCGGCGCCGGGGCCTACATCTGCGGCGAGGAGACCGCCCTGTTCAACTCGATCGAGGGCCGCCGGGGGGAGCCGCGCAACAAGCCGCCGTTCCCGGTCGAGGTCGGCCTGTTCGGCAAGCCGACCGCGGTCAACAACGTCGAGACCCTGGCCAACGTGCCCCTCGTCCTGGCCGCCGGCGGGGCCGCCTTCGCCACGACCGGGACCGAGGGTTCGACCGGCCCGAAGCTGTTCTGCCTGTCCGGTCACATCCGCCGGCCGGGGACCTACGAAGTCCCGTTCGGGACGACCCTCGGCGAGCTGATCGACCTCGCCGGCGGGCCGACCGGTCCGATCCGGACGATCCTGCTCGGGGGAGCGGCCGGCGGCTTCGTCGGACCGGATGCCCTCGCGACGCCGCTCACCTTCGAGGGGACCCGGGCCATCGGGGCGACGCTCGGCTCCGGCGTCGTCATGGTCTTCGACGAGTCGACCGACCTCATCGGCACACTCCGCCGGATCGCCGCCTTCTTCCGCGACGAATTGTGCGGCCAGTGCGTTCCCTGCCGGGTGGGCACGGTTCGCCAGGAGGAGCTGATCGGACGCCTCGCCGCCGGTCGCCTGCACGGCAGCCGGGCGGACGAGCTGGCCCTCCTGGGCGAGATCGGCCAGGCGATGCGCGACGCCTCGATCTGCGGGCTCGGCCAAACCGCCTCGTCGGCGATCGAGAGCGCCGTCCGGGCAGGTATCGTGTCCTGACGATGAGCACGGTCCCGCCGATCCAGCTCAATCCCCCGGCCCGCCCGAGCCGGCCGCCCGCGGCGCCGCCCGATGCGCCCCGGGCGGAGCTCGAGCTGACGATCGACGGCCGGCCGGTCAGCGCCCCAGCCGGGTCGACGATCCTCGATGCCTGCCGGGCCAGCGGGGTCGACACGCCGACCCTCTGCTACCTCGAGAACCTGACCCCGGTCAATGCCTGCCGGGTGTGCGTCGTCGAGGTGGCCGGTTCGCGGGTCCTCGCCCCGGCCTGCTCGCGCAAGGTCGAGGCCGGGATGGCGGTCCAGACCGATACCGAGCGGGTCCGCCTCGCCCGCAAGGTCGTCCTCGAGCTCCTCGGCTCGTCGGTCGACCTGTCGACCGCGCCCCAGGCGCCGGGCTACTTCGAGCGCTACGGGGCCGACCCAGGGCGCTTCGGGCCACCGGCCGAGCCGGCCGCTCGCCGGCGAACGCGACGCGGCCGAATCCGGCCACCACCATCCGAACGATCGGCCAGCCGACCGCGGCCACGGTGGCCCAGCCGGTCAAGATCGACAACGAGCTGTACGTCCGCGACTACTCCAAGTGCATCCTCTGCTACAAGTGCGTCGAGGCCTGCGGGGTGGACGCCCAGAACACCTTCGCGATCGCCGTGGCCGGGCGCGGCTTCGAGGCCCGGATCTCGACCGAGTCGAATGTCGGCCTGCCGGACTCGGCCTGCGTCTACTGCGGCAATTGCATCGGCGTCTGCCCGACCGGGGCCCTGATGTTCCGATCCGAGTACGAGCTGCGCGAGGCCGGCACCTGGGACGAATTGGCCCAGACCGTGACCGACACGATCTGCCCCTACTGCGGCGTGGGCTGCACCCTGAGCCTCCACGTCCAGGACAACGAGATCGTGAAGGTCACCTCACCGCTCGACTCGTCGGTGACCGACGGCCACCTGTGCGTCAAGGGCCGGTTCGGCTTCGACTTCGTCCAGAGCCGCACCCCCGGCGGCTGAAGAACGCCGGGTCACGTGGCCTGGGTGATCTCCCTTGGCGACAGGAACGCCGGAATCGACCCGGCCAACGACCCGGTCGGGCTCGGAAGAGGCCGATTCCATCGCGGACGGAGATCAAATCGCGGGAACCGCTCCCTCCGCCGGTGCCAGGCTTGGCATCGGGCCTATTGGATCTCCTGGGGCGAGAACGGCGCCCGACTGACCCGGAGGGGATGACACCTCGGCCCCACGGGCAAATCACCAGCGACGTGGGCGGCAACCCTCTCTCAGAGTGCGATCCGCTCCCGGCCCGTGTAGACGTTGAAGCCGTCGCCGCGGAGGAAGCCGACGAGGGTCTGCCCGAACCGCTCGGCCGCCTCGACGGCGAGATCGGACGGGGCCGACACGGCACACACGATCGGGATCCCGGCCACGGCCGCCTTCTGGACGATCTCCAGGCTGACCCGGCCGCTGACCATCAGGATCCGGTCGTGGAGCGGCATCAGCCCGGCCAGGACAGCCCAGCCGACGAGCTTGTCGAGGGCGTTGTGCCGGCCGACGTCCTCGCGCAGGGCGAGCAGGGTCCCGGCCGGGTCGAACAGGCCCGAGGCATGCAGCCCTCCCGTCCGCTCGAAGACCGCCTGGCCTTCGCGCAATCGGCCGGGCAGGGCCAGGATCGTCTCCCGGGTCACGAGCGGCCCGGCCGGGATCGGGTCACATCGGACGGCGACCTCGTCGAGCGAAGCCTTGCCGCAGATCCCACAGCTGGCGGTGGCGACGAAGTGACGCTCGGGCACGATGGAGGCGTCGAACGGCCGCTTGAGCCGAACGATCACGGTGTCGTCGGGCTGCGACAGCTCAGCCGGATCGCCGAACTCGATCGAGGCGACATCGTCCTCGCCGATCAGGCCTTCGGTGCGCAGGAAGCCGACGGCCAGCTCGGTCTCGGAGCCCGGCGTCCGCATCGTGACCGCCACGGCCACGCGGCTCCTGGCCGGGTCCGGCGGCCCGGATCTCCATCGGCTCCTCGCCGACGAGGGTGTCGTCACGCTCCTCGACCTGCTCGCCCCGGATCGCCAGGATCCGGTTCCGGGAGACACGGCGGGTGGGCTCGATCACGCCCGAAGTCTACGATGGGCCCGATGGCCAGCCCGTTGCCGATCCTTCGCCCATCCGATCGACGCCTCCTGCGGACGAGTCGGACGGCCACCCTGGCCACCCTCGATCCGAATGGCCGCCCGAGGCTCGTACCGTGCTGCTTCGCAGCGGATCCGGATCGAGACCGGATCTGGACGCCGATCGACGAGAAGCCCAAGCAGTCGGTCGAACCGCGCCAGCTCGGCCGGGTCAGCGACCTGATGGCCTGGCCGGCGGTCAGCCTGCTGGTTGATCGCTGGTCCGAGGATTGGTCCGAGCTGGGCTGGCTCCGCCTCCACGGCCAGGCGAGCCTGCTCGAACCAGGCATCGCCGCGGACACCGCCGAGCGGCGCACGGCGATCGAGGCCCTCCGGGGGCGCTATCCGCAATACGCCGGCCACGATCTCGAATCCCGCCCGATCATCGTGATCGAGCTGACCGAGGCGGTCCGCTGGGCCGCCGCGGACGGCTAGGAGGCGAGCGACTCCAGGAGACGCCTGGAGGCGGCGGCGATCTCGGCCACGGCCCCGTCGAACGCCTCGGCATTCTTGCGCGAGGGCACGCGATAGCCGCTCACCTTCCGGACGAACTGGAGCGCGGCAGCCGCGACCTCTTCATCGGTCGCTTCGATTTCGGGTCGACGCAGGGTCTTGATGCTTCGGCACATGCCCAGATCGTAGCGCGATCAGGCCCGGGCGAGGCTCCGGCTCGGGTCGTACAGGGCGGCCCGGTGGACCGTCCCGGTCGCGCTCGAGCCGCCTTCGGTCGTGACCCGGACCGGCGTGCCGTCGGCGATGGACGGCTCGAGATAGGCCAGGGCGAGCGTCCGACCGAGGCTGTAGCCGGTGTCCGCCGAGGTGATCTTGCCGACGGGCCGGCCGTCGAGGTCGACCGGATCGCCGGGCTTGGGCAGGAAGCTCCGGCCCTCGAAGGCGATCCCGAGGAGCGAGCGGGTGACACCCTGCTCCTTCTGCCGGAGGAGCGCCTCGCGACCGATGAAGTCGCCCTTGTCGAGGTGGACGGTCCAGCCGACGCCCGCCTCGTAGGGGCTCGTCGTCTCGTCGAGATCGAGGCCGTAGAGAGGGTACTTCTTCTCGATCCGGACGCTTCGGAGCGCCCCCAGGCCGGCCGGCTTGAGGCCGTACGGCTCGCCCGCTTCGAGCAGGGCCTGCCACATGTGATCGGCGTAGTCGCGCGAATAGAAGAGCTCGTAGCCCAGCTCGCCGGAATAGCCCGTTCGCGCCAGGACGACCGGCACCTCGGCCAGGGTACCCACGCCGAACCGGTAGTAGGGCAGCGTCTCGGTCGAGAGGTCGAGGCCGGTCAGGCCGGCCAGGATCTCCCGACTGCGCGGGCCCTGGACCGAGAGGTAGGCCGTGCCCGGCACGCAGTTCGTGACGTAGGCGAGTCGGCCTTCGGCCTGCTCGCCGAGGTGGGCCACGACCCGATCGACCCGCGACGGCGTGGCGCACAGCCAGTAGTGCTCGGGCGAGAAGCGGTAGACGGTCAGGTCATCGATCATCCCGCCCGATGCGTTCGGGGACCGAGCTGTACAGGATCCCCCCGTCGGTCAGCCGCCGGACGTCGTTGACCAGGACCCCGTTCAGGAAGGCCTCGGCATCGCGCCCCTTCACATCGATCGCGCCCTGGTAGTAGACGTCGTACAGGCCGGCCGCCGAGCGGGTGGCGAGATGCTCTTCCTCGACGGTCGTGAAGCGGAAGGCGGCGTCGAATCCGATCCGGTCGACGAGCTCCGCGCCGAGCGCGACGAACTGGTGGTAGTAGGGCGTGTGGCGGCGGGCCATCGGCTCTCTCCTGTCGATCGGCGGCTGGGCGGGATCCGGCCGGCTGCTCGTCAGTCTGGCCGTTGGACAGGCCGGCGACCGACGGGGTTCCGTGGCAGGCAACGAAAAACGCCCCGGCCGAAGCCGAGGCGTTTGTCCGTTGAGATCAGGCGAGGCGAACCGCGCCCGAGGTCAGGCTATCGACGCTGGGTTGCGAAGCAATCCGCGCAATAGACCGGCTTGCCGCTCGTTGGGCGGAAGGGGACCTGGGCCTCCTTGCCGCAATTCGAGCAGGTGGCCGAGAACATCTCGCGAGGACCGCGGCTGCTGCCGCCGTATCCGCCGCCACTGCTGTAGCCACCCGAGCTGTAGCCGCCGCCCGACGATGAGCCGTAGCTCGAGCCGCCGGTCTCACCGCGGGCAGCCTTGCGGCTGGCCCGACAGCTGCTGCAGCGACGCGGCTCGCTGAACCCACGCTGGGCGTAGAACTCCTGCTCGCTCCCGGTGAACGAGAACTCCTGACCGCAGTCAGCGCAGGTCAGGACCTTGTCCGAGTACAAAGAAAAATCACTCCTACTATGCCCGGTTACCGCGATCGATCTCGCGGAAACCGTGAGAGGAGTGACCGTGTTCGCCGTGCGATTCACTTGGTCCCCTGGGCGAGGACCGGGCAAGCCTAGACCACCTTGCCCTGGTGCACAAGCCCCGAGATTTCAGGCAATCCTCAGGATCGCGCCCGAGCGGCGTCCCGAGTGGCCTGAGCGGGGACCTCCAGGCCCGCGGCGGTCAGCCCGGCCCGGATGTTGCGCCAATCCCAGCTGGCCCCGGGCGATCGCGTTCCACCCTCGGAGCCGCGCTCAACGGCCCGGAATATTCCCCACATCATTAGCCGGGAGCTTGCTGAGCTCCTTCACCGCCTCCAGACCGCCTCCAGCTGCCTGGATTGGCTGCCTGAGGGCGCGAATGTCAGCCGGGGAATGAATTGCGCCGTAGAGGGGACGGATCACGACCTCTCGGGCCCTGGATGATGCTGGGTGCCGTCCCAAACCGTGGTTGCTGATGATGTACGGAATATCGGGACGGTCGGTCGCTCAGGCCCCGAGCGTGATCGCACGCCGCCACCTCGGGCGGCGCGGCCTGGCGGAAGGCGGACATAAGCCCCATTTCTAGCGTTCGTGGTTCGGGCGGCACGCAGCCTTTTGCGAGCCGGCGCGAAAGTGGTTTCGATCGTCCAGGGCTCGATTCCATAAGCCCGAGCTGATAGCTGCCGGGCCTTGGCCCAGGGCCGGCAAGTCCCGGACCTCGACGGGGTCCGGAACTGCGAACGCGAAAAGTGGGGCTTATGTCCGGGCGTCAACCCTTGGCGGCGCCCGGATGCGGAGGCTCGGCGAGGCAGCCCGAGCCCGGACGGGCGGCGCCGTCACAGGCGCCACGCTTAGCCCGCCCGGCTGCGAATTCGGTCGAGCCCCGCCCGGGCCTGGGCGATGTGAACCCGATCGTGGCCGGCCAGCAGGCGGAAGGTCAGCTCGTAGCTCTCGGGCCCGCGCTCAAGGTGGTGGCCGAGCCGGGCGCGATCCTCGGCTGAGCTCGCCTGCCACAGCCGGAGGTTGGCCGCCCGCAGGGCGTCGAACAGGGGCAGGAGGTCGTCGACCGGCTCGTCGACCGAGTGGAAACGGCTCGCCCACAGGTCCTGGTCGTACGGCACCAGCTCCGGCTCGTCTTCCGCCAGGATCCAGCGGTAGCGCGCCGACGAGCTCAGCTCGGCATCGACGATGTGCCCGACCAGCTCGATCACGGACCATTCGGCCGGCTCGGGCCGAGTCCGCAGGTTGGACCCGGCGTCGGCGATCAGGCGCCGCAGGTTGGCCGGCGTCTCGGCCTGGGCGACCGCCGGATCGTCCTCGCCGAGGGCGACCAGGAGCGTCTGCTGGTAGGCCTGGCCGAGGGCCAGCGATTCCGCGCCGGGGTCGCGCGGGGCGGTGGGGGCGGTCATCGATCCTCCTGTGGCTACGGCCCCGATCGTACGCCGGGTGATCCCCTCCCGGCGTGGCGTCGAGGGCGGACGGGCCAGGGCCCAAGGCACTGGCCGATCCAGGGCCCAGGCAACCGGCCGAGCAGGGGCCGAGGCAACCGGCCGACCAGGGCCGAGCAACCGGCCGAGCCCAGCGACTACCCTGACCGGCGATGCCGCTCGTCCATCTCGTCGTGTTCCTGGCCGGCCTGCTCGTCGTCCTCCGGGCCCTCCTGTCGGCGGTCCGCACGTTCGTCGTGCCCCGGGGCGCCTACGACTGGATCAGCTCCCTCGAGTTCCAGGTCCTCGGCTGGATCTTCCGGGCGCTCGCCCGGCCCAGCCTCAGCTACGAGCGGCGCGACCGGATCATGGCCCTGTTCGCGCCGATCGGCCTCGTCCTCCTGCCCGTGGTCCTGTTCGCGCTCGTCCTCGTCGGTTTCACGGCGATGTTCTGGGCGATCGGCGCGGATTCGGTCGAGACAGCCTTCCGGGACAGCGGCTCGGCCCTCCTGACCCTCGGCTTTGCCGCCGTCCAGGGCTGGCTTGCCCTCAGCCTGTCGTTCTCCGAGGCCGCCATCGGGCTGATCCTGGTCGCCCTCCTGATCGCCTATCTGCCGACGATGTACACGGCTTTCCAGCGGCGCGAGGCGTTCGTGGCCAAGGTCGGGGTCCGGGCCGGGACGCCCCCGTCCGGGGTCGAGCTCCTGATCCGGTTCTGGTCGGTCGGCCTCCTATCGGCCCTGGACGACCTGTGGATCGAGGCCGAGTCGTGGTTCATCGACATCGAGGAGAGCCACACGACCCTGGCCGCCCTGCCGTTCTATCGCTCGCCCCGGGCCGGCCGCTCCTGGATCCTGGCCGCCGGAACGATCCTCGATGGGGCCGCCCTGCTGCGCTCGACGATCGACGTGCCCCTCGATCCGCGGGCCGACCTGGCGATCACGGCCGGCTACCAGAGCCTGGACCAGGTCCTCGGCTTCTTCCGGCTGGCCACGATCCAGCGGCCGGCGCGGCCGGACGATCCGATCCTCGTCACCCGGCCGGAATACGACCTGGCCGTGGACGAGCTGGCCGCCGCCGGCCTGCCGATTCGGGCGGATCGGGAACAGGCCTGGCGCGACTTCGCCGGCTGGCGGGTCAACTACGACAATGCCCTGCTCCGCCTCTCGAGCTTCGTCATGGCGCCCGAGGCGCGCTGGAACGACCAGGCCCGGCGCCTGGTGGTCCGGGCGGCCGGCGGTGGGGCGACCCGATGATGCCGGAGGCCGAGACGGTGATCGCGCGACTCGGGCTCAGGGCCCATCCCGAAGGCGGCTGGTACGCCGAGACCTGGCTCGCTCCGGCCCGTCTGGGCGAGCGTCCGGCGGGCAGCGCGATCTACTACCTGCTCCAGGCGGGCGAGCGTTCGCACTGGCATCGCGTCGATGCTGCCGAGGTCTGGCACCACTACGCCGGCGCCGCGCTCGAGCTCCGGCTGAGCGCCGATGGCCGGACGGTCGAGGCCATTCGACTGGGCAGCGAGATCGACCAGGGCGAACGGCCCCAGGCAGTCGTCCCGCCCGGAGCCTGGCAGGCCGCCCGAAGCCTCGGTGCCTGGAGCCTCCTCGGCTGCACGGTGTCGCCCGCCTTCGACTTTGCCGGCTTCGAGCTCGCTCCGCCGGGCTGGGAGCCGGGCGGCGATTCGGCGAGCGACGCCGAGCCGACGGCCTAGGAAGGTCCGGGTGAGCTCGACGCGCCCGGCTCCGCCGTGTCGGTGATGCACGCCCCGATCCGCGAGTTCCGGATCGTCACGACCAGGGCAAGCCCCGGATTCACCTTGAACGGCGCACCGCACTTGGTCGAGACGACGGCGCTGGGACCGGCCGTCTCCTCATCCCAGGCGATCGCCGCGTAGCTGCCGGGCGAGAGGGCCACCGAGGTCGTGTCGACGTCGCCGGCCGGGGCCAGGATCGTGTTGTCGATCACGGTCTTCGGTCGCATCGACGATCTGGAGGTAGGTCGTGTGGGTCTGCCCCTCGCCCGGCCCGTCGATCGAGTAGACGAACGTGACCGGGACCGCCGGCAGCTTGGGCGAGCTGCCCGCCGTCGAGCCGCTGCAGGCGGCCAGCAGGCCGCCGAGCCCGACGGCGAGGCCGGCCAGGGTGAGCGGCCAGGATCGCGGGCGAGGAGCCATCGGGAAGGGACGCTACCATCCCGGCGATGAGCCTGCCCAGCGGTCGCTGCCGAGATCGCCCGCCCCGACGCCGAACTGATCATTCCGATCGACGGCCCGTACGACCTCGGCCGGACGCTCGGCTCGCTGGCCCATGGCAAGGGCGACCCGACGATCCGGGTCGAGCCCGACCGGGCCTGGCGGGCGACCCGAACCCCGGCCGGAGCGGCGGCCGAGGAGCTCTCCCTGGCCGGAGGCACGGTCCGGATCCGGGCCTGGGGCCCCGGCGCGGCGTGGGCCGTCGAACACGGGCCGGACCTGCTCGGCCTGTCCGACGAGCCGGCCGCCTTCCGGCCCGATCACCCGCTCCTCGACGAGCTCGCCCGGCGGTATGCCGGAGTCCGCTTCGGCCGGACCGAGGCGGTCATCGAGGCGCTCGTGCCGGCGATCCTCGAGCAGAAGATCACCGGCGACGAGGCTCGCCGGGTCTATCGGGCCCTGATCCGGCAATACGGCGAGGACGCCCCGGGCCCGGCGGGCCTGCGCCTCGCCCCGTCGGCCGAGCGATTGGCCGGCCTGCCCTACTACGCCTTCCATCCGCTCGGGCTCGAGCGGCGCCGGGCCGAGCTGCTGCGCCGGATCGGGGCTGCCGCGGACCGCCTGGAATCCCTGACCCGGATCCCCGGCGGAGGCCGCCGGTCCGTCTCCAGCAGATCCCCGGGATCGGGCCGTGGACGGCGGGTGAGGTCGGCCGGGTTGCCCTGGGTGACCCGGACGCGCTGAGCCTGGGCGACTACCACCTGCCCCGCCTCGTGGGCTACGTCCTGGCCGGCGAGTCGGACGGCGACGATGCCCGGATGCTCGAGCTGCTCGAGCCGTGGCGCGGCCAGCGCGGCCGGGTCGTCCGCTGGCTCGAGCTGGCCAGCCGCGACCTAGCGGGCCTTGGGCCCCCGCGGCGCGGTCCCCGGCTGCCGTCGCGATCGATCGGCGGGCTGTAGGCCGGGCTTCGATCGGTCCCCGCGCCCCGCCTCCGAGCGGGCGGTTCCGGCCCCGACAAGGCTGCCGTCCGGCCTGGCCCGGACCCGCGGTCGAGCCGGCCGGGGTGGCACCGAGGTCGGTCTCGGCATCGGCCGACTGGTACCAGCTGGCGAGCTCGCGGTTGATCACGAGGGTCGACCAGTCCCGGACGTCCATGATCCCGCCGACCATGAAGGCGATCGTGGCGTCGGTCAGGGGCACCATCAGGTCGCGCTGGTTGAACCGGGCCAGGGCGTCCACGCCGGGCGGTTCATGGAGCCGGCCGAGCACCGTGTACGGGCCGATCTGGGCCCGCAGCCGATGCTGGGCGGTCACGATCCGGAGGGCGCGCGAGCCGCGCGGGCCGGTGGCCCGGACGGCGCACAGCTGGCTCCGCTCGATCGTGAACTCGGGCGAGTCCACCTGCGCGCCCCGTGGTCAGGTCCTCGAGCCGCACATCCACCAGGTGGACGAGGGGATCGGCGTTCAGCTGGTCGGTCAGGCGGGGCGCTCGAAGGTCGAGCTTGCCGCTGATCAGGCAGTCTCCGGCAAAGCCGGTGAAGTCGATGAACATCGTGCCCTCGAGCGATGCGGTTGGCCGCCATCGTGCCCGTCGGCGGGGGCGCTTCCGACAGAGCACGAAGGTTTGCCGAAAATTCGCTCGAAGGTCCGCACGAAGGGGCCGGGTGCGGGGCGGACGGGTACACTCCCGACGTGTTCGGGCCGTTGACAGGAGTCGATCCCGCATGACCCGGCCACTCCGAATCGGCGTCCAGCTGCCCGAGGTCGAGCGGGTCGTCCGCTGGCCGGAGCTGATCGCGATGTGCCGCCGGATCGAGGAGCTCGGCTTCGACGCGATCTGGGTCGGCGATCACCTGCTCTACCGCTGGTCCGGGTTCGGGCGAGGCCAGCGGACCCTGGGAGGCCTGGACGATGCTGGCCGGAATCGCCCAGGCGACGAGCCGGGTGACGATCGGCCCGCTCGTCGCCGCGACCAGCTTCCACGCTCCGGCGATGCTCGCCAAGCAGGCCGCGACGGTCGACGAGATCAGCGGCGGGCCGCCTGGTCCTCGGCCTGGGCGCGGGCTGGAACGAGACGGAGTACCGCGCCTTCGGCTTCCCGTTCGATCATCGGATCAGCCGATTCGAGGAGGCGTTCACGATCATCCGGACGCTCCTGCGCGACGGGCGCGATCGACTTCGACGGCGCCTAGTACCAGGCTCGCGACTGCGAGCTGCTGCCGCGCCCGGCGCGGCCCGGCGGGCCACCCCTCCTGCTCGGCTCGAGCGGCGCGCGGATGCTCCGGCATCGCCGCGCCCTGGATCGATGCCTGGAACGCCTGGTACAACGCGACCGGCAACCGGCCCGCCGGCGATCGATCCGCTCCGAGCGCGGTCGATGCGGCGGCGCAGCGAGGCGGGACGGGAGCCGGCCGACATCCGGCGGACGGTGGCGGTCCTGGTCCAGCTGCCGCGGAGGCACCGGCCGCCTCCAGGGCAGCTACACGACGAGCCGAGATCACGGCCCTGGCCGGGCCGCCCGAGGTGATCGCCGAAGGACTCCGGGCCTACGCCCGGGCCGGGATCGACGAGGTCCAGCTCGTGCTCGATCCGATCACGCTCGGCTCGATCGAGGCAGCTCGGGCCGGTGCTCGAGCTGCTTGACCAGGACTGAGAATCGACAGCCCCGGCTCGCCGTCGGCGGGCGAACCGGGGCTCGCCGTGGCTGGCCGGCTCATGGCCGACCGGGCGGGCTGACGGGGCTCAGCTGCCGAGCAGGACGATCACCTTGTGGGCGTCCTTGCCGGCTCGGCCAGGAGCCCCGCGACTGGTGAATCGTGGTCCGGGCCGCGCTCATGATCGGCTTGGCCGTGCCGTTGTTCCAGTCGCTCGGGCTGAGCGGCAGGAGCGAGCCGGCGACCGGACCCGATCGGCCATGTTCGCCTGGGCGACCTTGGCCTTAAGGTCGTCGAGGGCCGCCTGGGCGGCGGTCACGTCCTTGCCAGCGGCCTTGGCCAGGTTGATCAGGTTCTGGAGCTCGCTGGCCAGCGGGCCGAACCGGGCCGAGGCCTTCGCGACCGCGTCGGACGCGCTGACGAGGTGGGTCTTCGGCACGACCGACGAGGTAGACCCGGTAGTCCGGGGCGATCTTGGCGATGTCGGCCTGAGGGCGGCGACGGTCTGTCGCGTCGATGCTCGCCTTGAGCGCGGTCAGGCCGGAGCGGTTGCCGCGAACGAGGCCGGATTGGTCGAGTTGACGTCGCGCAGGTCGATCTTATGCTCGGCTGGTCAGGACGTCCGACTGTTGACCAGGTGGGTCAGCGAATCGAGGGTGACGAAGCGCCGGTTGATCTCGCAGTCGCCGGCCGCGCGGAGGCGGTCGATGCCCGGGGCTGGGCGATCGCCGCCGTCCACTCCGGGATGCAGAAGCGATGGCCGGCCGCGGCGGCGGTCGAGGAGCTGGTCGAGGGGCTGGCCGCGTTGACCGAGGCGAACGAGCCGGCGACCAGGAGGCCGGCCGCACCGAACGAGACGATCGATCGGGCGATCGCCAGTCCGGCCGAACCGGACAGGGGCTGGAACGTGCATCGAAATCACTCTCCCGGGTTGTTGGCGGCGGCGTCGGCATTCGACAGATCGCCGTTCAGCTCATCGAGCAGGTGGTTGACCTGCGACAGGAGGCCGGCCGCTTTCGTAGTCGAGATCGCGGTCGAGCCAGGCTTGGCCGGCTGGCTGGCAGCCGGCGGTTGGGTGGCCGGCGGTTGGCTGGCCGGCGGTTGGCTGGCCGGGCTGCTCGCCGGACTGGCCGCGAGCCGGCGGATCCGTACGGTCCGGGACTGAGGAGCTCGACCCAGTCGACCGACGGTTCGGGCGACGGATCGGCCGAGCCGGCGACGCCGGCGGCGGGGTTCGAGGACGCTCCGGTTCCGGACCCGGCCGAGCCGGAGGCGCCGGAACCCGGCCGCGCCGGAGCAGGCCGCGATCGCCAGTGTCGCGGCCAGGAGCGCGACGCCCAATCGGAGCGAGCTGGGCCGGAGCGAGGAACGAACTGGCATGGCTGGTCCTCGGTGGAATGGTTACGGCGTTCGGTCGCCGTGAACCCAGCCTGTCAGTCGGGAGTCAAGGGCTCCACCGCCCGCTGTAAGCGCCGCGTAAGGGGGCGAGCCCCGCCATCGAGACGGCCACGACGTTTGGAAGCGTGGCAATGCGTCCGGGCGAGTCGTGCTGGCCGATCGGGGGTCGCAGGGCGAGTCGTCAAATTCCGGCTTAGGAGCGCGCCGGGGCAGTCGCGCGCTGGCCGCCGGGGCGAGGCGTGCTGGCCGCCGGGGCGAGGGGCGAGTCGTCGAATTCCGGCTCAGGAGCGCGCCGGGGGCAGTCGCGCGCTGGCCGCCGGGGCGAGGCGTGCTGGCCGATAGTGGGTCGCAGGGCAAGTCGTCGAATTCCGCTCAGGCGCGCTGCTGAGGCGGTCGAAGTGCTGGCCGGGGCCTGCCCGGCGGCGGGATGAGCCAGGGCTCGTGCGAGGAATCCGAGCCGGCCTCCTTCGTGGACTCTGGAAACGGCAGGGGTCGTGCCGTATGCGCTCCACCGCGGATCTGACGGAAGACCGCTTGCGCGGAGGGCAGGGATCGTGCCGTATGCGCTCCACCGCGGACTGACGGAGACCGCTTGCGCGGAGGGCCGGAATCGTGACAGATGACCGCTTCCGACGGCGGAATCTGACGGAAGACCGCTTCAGGGCGCCGGGCTGTCCGCCGCCATCGGCGGGCTGGTCAACCGACGGAGCGCTTCGCCGCGGGATTCAGCCGCCTTCGCGCAGGCCCCAGGGCGAGCCGTAGGCCGTCAGCAGGTCGAGGAACGGGACCGCGTCGAAGGCCTCGGGGCCGAGCACGCCGCTCCCCTGCCAGGTGCCGCCGGCCAGCAGCTCGAGGGCGATGACCGGGTTGATCGCGGTCTGCCAGACGACCGCCTGCGAGCCGTATTCGGCCATCGACCAGGCGTTGTCCACGACGTGATACAGGTAGACCTTCCGAGGCTGGCCATCGAGTCCGGTGCCGCTGACCCACAGGCCGGCGCAGGTCTTGCCCGACATCCGGTCGCCGAGCGTCGCCGGATCCGGCAGGCAGGCCGCGACGACGTCGCGGGGCGAGACCTCGACGCTGCCCACCCGGACCTTTGCGGTCGAGTCGAGGCCGATCTGGTGGAGGACCTTGAGGACGTTGATGAACTCGTCGCCCAGGCCGTACTTGAACGTCGCCCGCCTGGCCTTGACCCAGCGCGGCATGAGCAGGACTTCCTCGTGCTCGACGTTGACGCACTCGACCGGCCCGATCCCCTCGGGGAAGTCGAACGTCTCGGGCTCCGAGAAGGGCGGCGTCGTGTACCAGCCCCGGCCCTCTTCCCAGATCACCGGCGGGTTGAGGCACTCCTCGATCGTCGTCCAGATCGAGAACGACGGCGCGAAGTCGTAGCCGGCCACGACCAGGTTCGCCCCGTCGCGCACGCCCAGCTCGTCGATCTCGCTGAAGAGATGGTCGGCGGCGTAGCGGGCGAAGACGTCCGACAGGCCCGGCTCGACCCCGATCCCGACGAGGGCCAGCAGCTCGGCGGCGGTCCACGCCTCGGCCCGCGCGAACTGGGCATCGCCCAGCTTCTCGCCGGTCAGCTCGTACGGCTTGTCGGGATGGGGATGGCTGAGCGACATCGCCATGTCGAGGTAGTTCGCCCCGGCCGCCAAAGCGCCCTCGAAGATCGGCATCACGAAGCGCGGATCGACCGCGTTCAGGACGTGGCTGATCTGGTGCTCGCGGCACAGGGCGGCGATCTCGGCCGATCCGAGGCGTCCGACCCGGATCGCCACGAAGCGGGACTCCCGCCCGCCCCGGCTGACCGACTCGACGACCCGCTCGGCCCGCGTCCGGTCGTAGTCGGCCACGACCATCCGATCGAAGAACGACCGACGCGCGGCGATCGGCACGACGGCACTGCCCACGCCTCCGGCGCCGACCAGCAGAATCCGCATGTAGCCTCCGTGGACCCCCGTTCACGTCCCGGCCCGGGAAGCCGGCCGGGAAGCTGGCCCGGGAAGCCGGCCCGAGTGGGCTCGACTCTAGCCGAACAGGGTCTGGCCGATATAGCCGCCGGGGCTGATCCCGGGCGGGACCGCGAAGAGGCCGCTGCCGACGTGCTGGATGTACTCGTTCAGGGCGTCGCTCGCGGCCAGGCGGGTCTGGATCGGCACGAAGCCCGTCCGCGGATCGCGCTGGAAGCAGATGAAGAACAGGCCGCCGTCGAGCTGGCCGGTCTGGCTGGCCAGCCCGTCGGTGAACGAGTAGCCCCGCCGCAGGATCCGGATCCCGCCGTTCGTGGCGGGCGCGGCGAGCCGGATGTGGGCGCCGACGCGGGATGACCGGCTTGCCGTTCTCGGCCGGTCGCCGTCGAGGTCGACCGGGTCGTGCTCGGCCGACGCCACCCAGCGGCGCGCCGCTCAGCTTGTGGCGCCCGATCGTCGCCTCCTGGTCGCCCAGGCCCGAGCGGTCCCAGGTCTCGATCCGCATCCGGATCCGGCGGGCGACGAGGTACGTCCCGCCGGCCATCCAGGCCGGATCGTCGCCGTCGGCCGACCCAGATGTCGCTGGCCATCGTCGGCTGGTCGTCGCCGTGGACGTTGTTCGTGCCGTCGAGGAAGCCCAGCAGGTTGCGCGGCGTGGTCTGGCTGCTGCTCGTGCTCGACGTCCGCCCGAAGCCGAGCTGCGACCAGCGGATCGCGACGAGGCCCGCGGCCGATCCGGGCCAGGTCGCGGATCGCGTGGAAGGCGACCTGGGGATCCTCGGCGCAGGCCTGGACGCACAGGTCGCCGCCGCTGATCGTCGGGTCGAGCTGGTCGTGGGCGAAGGCCGGCAGGTCGGCCAGCTGCGGCCGGCCGCAGCGCGGCGAGGCCGAACCGATCCGTGCCAGGCTCGCCGAACAGGCCCGGGCCGAAGCCGAAGGTCAGGGTCAGCCGGGCGGGCCCGAGGCCGAGCGCCTCGCCCGTGTCGACCGGCGGCGCGAGCGGGTTGCTCGAGGCCGTTCCCGGATCGCCGATCGGCTGGCCGGCGGTCATCGGCCGCGGCGGCCGTCGTCCAGCTTGGAGCAGGGCCTGGAGCGCGTCCGGTTCGTCGGTCAGGACATCGAAGGCGGCGAACTGGAGGCGCTCCTGGGCGGCGGTCGCGATGCCGGCCTGGTTCGGGCCGTAGAACGGCTCGACCTCGGCCTGCGGATCGGGCGGCGGGACCGGGGCGGTCGCCCGGGCCAGGCCGAACCCGGCAGCCCCGCCGAGGGCGACGCCGGCTCCGGCCGCCAGCCCGCCCGCCAGCAGGCGCCGGCGGCTGATCGCCGGACCGGGCTGGCTGCCGGGTCAGGGCCGCTGGCCGCTGCGCCGGCCGGCCCGGCCTCGGCCGGGGAGTTCGGCATCGTCCGCTGCTAATTGGCCGTGACGACGATCGCGGCGACCTGCGAGAGCGGATCGGCCAGGGCATCGATCAGCGGTGCTCAGGTCTGGGTCTCGGCCGTCGTCAGAGTCCGTGAACGGGACGTAGCCGTCGCCCTTCTGGAACGGCTGGAGGGCATCCAGGACCGCCGCGAAGCGCTGGTCGATCGTGGTCGCGAGGTCGGCGAGTAGGGCACGACCAGCGGCCGGACGGCGTTCAAGGCCGCCTGCGAGCCGACGACGTTGGCTTCGAAGTCCTACAGGTCGGTATGCGAGTAGCGATCCTCCTCGCCGGTGATCTTCGAGGACGAGACCTCGTTGAGCAGGCCGACCGCACCGTTGGCGATCGTGGCCGGGTCGAGGTCGACGGTCTTGACCAGGGCCTGGAGCTTGGTCACGTCGGTCATCAGCTTCCTGGCGATCGGGGCCATCCCGGCCGTCGAGTTCTGGCGCCAGAGCGCCTGCTCGATCCGATGGAACCCGGTGAAGGCGTGCCGCCGGCCGGGACATCGTTGATCCCGGGCATCGATCT
The DNA here is from genome assembly GCA_963697135.1 of uncultured Chloroflexia bacterium. Taxonomy (GTDB): domain Bacteria; phylum Chloroflexota; class Limnocylindria; order Limnocylindrales; family CSP1-4; genus Palsa-1033. The sequence continues at coordinate 402,237 of CAVOMZ010000013.1, forward strand.
CGGGATCGAGGTCGCCGAAGATCTCGGCCACCGGCTCGATCGCCTCGTACGGCTCGCGGGCCGCGGCATACAGGTCCTCGCCGCGGCGAGCTTGCCGGCGATCGACGGCATCGGTGAACGCCTTCGTCCGCGGTGACGAGCAGGTCCGTGTTCATCTCGATGTACGTCCGATAGGTCGCCACGGCATCGGCCGCGGTCGGTCGCTGCTGGCGGCCGGGCCGATCGAGCGCTGGCGCCGGGGGGCCGCTGCTGGCAGCGGCCGGCCGGGGTCGAGCCGGCCGATGCAGCCTGCGGCCAGCGACGAGGATGGCGAGCAGCCAGGGCGGCGCGGCGGCGCGAACGGGATCATCGATTGGTTACTCCGTGACGGTCAGGGTGCCGGTGGCGGACGTCGTGCCGCCGGGACAGTTGAGGACTTGTAGGTGCCGGGCTTGAGGTTCGAGGGTGAAGGTCCGATCGATGCCCGGGATCACGTTCTCGACCTCGCCGATGATCTGGTCGGACTGGTCGATCTCGTACTCGAGGACGTTGGCCGAGCCGCGTGTTCGTGACGATGAACGTGGCCGGCCCGGCCGGCAGCTGAAGGTCTGCGGGGCGCAGCCCGGCGTCGCTGATCGAGACGTGGACCTGGCGGACCGACGGGAGCGGGAGCAGGGCCGCGGTCGAGCCGCTCGGCTGGGCCGAGGCCGGTGCAGCCGAGGCTGCAGGCCGCGGCGAGGCCGGCCAGGGCGACGAGCGCCAGGCCAAGCCGGGCCGGGTCAGCGGCGATCCGGAGGCTCGGCCTGAGAGCCGACGGTCACGGCTGCAGCTCAGGCATACCGGGTTCGGCCGGGCGAGGCGGATGCGGTCACCGGCCAGGAAGAGCGTGAGGACCGGGATGCAGGTAGCCGAAGTAGCCGATCAGCTGGAGCGCCGTCGGCTGGGCTCGGTAGCCGAACATGCCGGCCAGCAGGGCACCGATCGGGCTCGTCTCGGGCAGCAGGCCGCTCAGGTTGAGGGCCGGGTCGCCGGTCGGCAGCCAGCCGGCATCGACGAACGCGCCGATCGCCGACGCGACGAGGCCGGCCGCGACGAACAGGATCACGACCCCGGTCAGGGTGAAGAAGCGGCGCAGGTTGAGCCGGATCGCGCCACGGACGATCGCCGAGCCGAGGAGGAAGGCCACGGCCAGGCCGGCCAGGCCGGCCAGCGGCAGGTCCGGCGAGAGCTCGTCGGTGGCGGCCGCCGAGCGGAACAGGGCGAGCAGGAAGAGGGCCGTCTCGAGGCCCTCGCGGACGATGGCCACGAAGGCCAGGCTGACCAGGGCGGCGGTCGAGCCCGCTTCGAGAGCCGCGTCGAGCTGGCCCTCGAGCTCGCCCTTCAGGGCCCGGCCCTGGCGGCGCATCCAGAACAGCATCCAGGTCAGGACGACGACCGCGAAGATCGCGGCAAAGCCTTCGATCGGCTCCTGGATCGAGGATGGCAGGTCGCCGATCGTGACGAACACGATCACGCCGATGCCAACCGACACGACCAGGGCCGCCACGATCCCGATCCAGACCCAGCGCAACGCGTCCCGCCGGCCGACCTTGATCAGGTAGCCGATCACGATCCCAACGACCAGGGCGGCCTCGAGCCCCTCCCGGAGCATGATCAGGAACACGGTCAGCATCGTTTGCCCCGAGGTGACAGGAGCCCTTGCACTTGCAATGCAAGGAGACTTGAGTTAGGCCGAAATCGTAAAGCCGGACGGCTCGGGCCGTCAAGCGCGAGGCCCGGGCCCGACGAGGCGCTTGAGACGGGCCTCCGGCAGGCCGATTTCGCGCGGCCCGAAGCCCCCGGGGGTCCATGGCCGGGGAGCCTCGATCAGCGAGCCGGCAGGCGAACCTCGAAGCGGGCCCCGCCCGGGGCCGGCGGGCGGGCCGGCGAGTGGGCCTCGATCGTGCCGCCGTGGCGCTCGACGATCCACTGGGCAATCGAGAGGCCCAGGCCAGCCCCGTCGGGCGGCGCGTCCGGAGCGCGCCAGAACCGCTCGAAGACGTGAGGCAGGTCCTCGGGCCGGATGCCCGAGCCGTCGTCGGTCGACGGTGATCTCGCCGCGGTCGCCGACCGGCCGGACGACGACGTTGACCGTCCCTCCCGGAGGGCTGTGGCGGAGGGCGTTGTCGACCAGGATCGTGACGAGCTGGCGGAGGCGCAGGGCGTCGCCGGTCGTGGGCGTCGGCGCGGCGTCGAGGGCCAGGGTCACCCCGGCCGCCGAGGCGATCCCGGCCAGCGGTTCGAGGGCGGCCGTCGTCGTGTCGGCCAGGTCGAGGGGCTGATGCTCCAACTCGATCCCGCCCGAGTCGGCCCGGGCCAGCATGAGCAGCGAGTCCACCAGCTCGGTCAGGTGGTCGGTCTCGGCCTTGATGTCGTCGAGCGTTTCGCTCTGCTCGGCGATCGTCGAATTCTGGGTGGCGCTGGAGGTGCTCGACGCTGCCCCGGACGACGGCCAGCGGGGTGCGCAGCTCATGGCTGGCGTCGGCCGCGAACTCGCGCTGGCGCTCGAGCGATTCGCGGATCGGGACGAGGGCCCGCCGGGCATACAGGGAGCCGCCGATCACCGACAGGCCAAGGGCGGCCAGGCCCCCGATCAGGAGGACATCGAGGAGCTGCTCGAGGGCCTTGGCCTCGGCCGTCCGGTCGGCGACGACCTGGATCACGTAGGTCTGGCCGGCCACGATGACCGGCTGGCTGACGAGCTGGACCGGGGTACCCTCGACCGAGGTCTTGCGGACGTCGACCCGGCCAAGCCGGGCAGCCGCGACGGCGGCCATGTCGGGCAGGTCGTCGTAGCGGGAGTTCTGGGGCCCGAGCGACTCGTTGCCCGGTCCGATGACCATGGCCAGGGTGCCCGACGACGGGCCGCCGAAGGCCAGGCCGGTCGGCAGGCCCGAGCCGAACCCGGCCGGCTGGCCGGGGGCGTGGTTGATCATGTTGACGATCTGGTCGGCCCGGCTCCGGAGCCGCTGGTCGATGCTGTCGGACAGGGATCGATCGACGGCCAGGTAGATCACCGTCCCGAGGACGACCAGGATCAGCAGGGTGATCCCGCCGCTCCACAGGATCAGCCGGCTCCACGTCCGGCGCAGAAGCCGGGCGTCGCCGGCGGCTCCCGGCGGCGGCCCGCCGGCGCTCATCTCGGGGCCGGTCTCATGCGGCCACCATCCGGTAGCCGATCCCGCGCTCGGTTCGGATCAGGGTTCCGGCGTTCGTGCCGAGCTTTTCGCGCAGCCGGTGGACGTAGGCCTCGACCGTGTTCGGGGTCACCGCCAGGCCGTAGGGCCAGGCGGCGTCGAGGAGGTTGTCCCGGGTGAGCAGGCGGCCGGTGTTGCGCAGGAAGCACTCGAGGAGGGCGAACTCCCGGGGGCTGAGGGCGACCGGCGAACCGGCCACGCTGACGGCCCGGTCGGCCTCGTCGAGGACGATCGGGCCATTGACCAGGTTTGGACCCGACGGCGCCCGGTCGGCTCGCCGGGCGAGGGCTCGCAGGCGGGCTGCGAGCTCCTCATAGGCAAAGGGCTTGACCAGGTAGTCGTCGGCTCCGGCGTCGAGGCCGCGAACGCGATCGTCGATCGAATCGCGGGCGGTCAGGATCATGACCGGCAGGTCGGAGCCGACCCGGCGCAGCTCGCGCAGGACGTCGAGGCCCGACCGGTCGGGCAGGCCGAGGTCGAGGATCAGGGCATCCAGGGCGGCCTCTGACTCGAGCAGCTCGGTCGCCTCTTCGGCGTTCCGGGCCAGCTCGACGACGTGACGATCGTCGCCGAGCAGGCGCCGGAGCATCCGGCCGAGGCGGGGGTCGTCCTCGACCACAAGGATGTGCATGGCCGAACTATGCCGCCGTCACTTGACGACCGTGATGGTGCTCACGGTGCCGCCCGCGCCGAAGCCGCCACCGAAGCCGCCGCCGGGGCCGCCGCTTGGCCGCGGATTGCCGCTGGCGGAGGGGTTGGTCCGGCCGCCCACGGCCAGGCCGAGCTCGACGGTGTCGCCGGGCGCCACGTCGGAAGCCGAGCCGGTCGTGGCCGTGCGGTAGGTCGTGCTGCTATCGAGGTTGAGGGTGACCGTGTTGCCGGTGCTGAGCTTGACCTGGATCGAGTTCGCGTCGATCGACACGACGGTGCCGCTCACGTTGACCCCGCCGCTGCCCCGGCCGAAGGCCGCGCCGAAGCCGCCGGCGCCGCCCGAGGCGGTCGGGCCGAAGCCGCCGCCGGTCCCGTTGCCCCGGCCACCGAAGGCGGGGGCCGCCGCGGCTGCGGGCGCCGTGACCCGGCCGACGGCAAAGGCCACCCCGCCGATCGCGACAAGGGCTCCGACGAGGAGGATTGCCGTCCCGGCCGAGGCGCGATTCTTCGGTTTCGGGGTCGAGATGGTTGGGTTGATCGGAGCCGGGGCGAACGCGGCCGGGGCCTGGACGGGCGGCGCCGCATACGGCGCCTGGGCGGGCGGCGCCGCATACGGGGCGGGCGCCTGAGCCGGGGTCGGCTGGGCCCCGGCCGGCGGGGCTCCGGCCGGCTGGCCGGCCTCGGGCGTCCAGGTCGGCGGGGTGGCTCCTGGATTCGGTTCCTGGGTCATCGAAGGATCTCCTCTCGGACTGGGTTCGGCCGCTGCCCTCGGGCAGGGCCGGATGAATTGGTCACTCGTAGCGCAGGGCGACGATCGGATCGAGGCGGGCGGCCTGGCGGGCCGGCCAGACCCCGAAGACGACACCGACGAGCAGGCTGAAGGCGACGGCCACGACCGGCGTGAGCGGGTCGAACACGAAGCCCCAACCGGCCAGCTGGCCGATCGCGGCGGACACGATCACGCCGACGACGATCCCGAGCAGGCCGCCCAGCAAGGACAGGACCAGGGCCTCGACGAGGAACTGGGCCAGGATGTCCCGGCCGCGGGCGCCGATCGCCTTGCGGATCCCGATCTCGCGGGTCCGCTCGCGGACCGAGACCAGCATGATGTTCATGATCCCGATGCCGCCCACGAGGAGCGAGATCGAGGCGATCCCGGCCAGGAGCAGGGTCAGCAGGTCGCTCACCCCGCTGACCGTGGTGAGGAGCTGGGCCTGGTCGGCGATCGTGAAGTCATCGGTCCCGCCGGGGGCGATGTTGTGGCGGGTCTCGAGGAGGGTCGTGATCTCGCTCTTGACCGTGTCGATCTGGCCGGCCGAGGCGACGCTGATCCCGATCGTCCGGACCGTCGTGCCGGGCACGAACTGGGCCTCGACCACGGTGTACGGGACGAGGATCTGGTCGTCCTGGCTGACCGGCCCGGTGCTGCCCTTGGCCTGCAGGATCCCGACGACCCGGAAGGGCAATCCGCCGATCGTGATCGTGTTGCCGATCGAGCTGGCGGTCAGGCCCAGGTCGTCCGCGGTCGTCGCCCCGACGACCGCCTCGTTCAGGCGGGCGTCGACGGCCACCCCGTTCAGGGTCGAGCCCTGCCAGATGTCGTAGTTGCGGACCGTGGTGTAGTCGCCGGTCGTGCCCACGATCGTGGTCGTGGTGTTCTCGCTGCCGGCCTCGACGAACTGGCTGGTCGAGACCTCGGGCTCGACCGCCGCCACCCCGGGCAGGGCCTTGATCGCGGCGGCATCGGCCACGGTCAGGGTGTTGGCCGACCCGGCGGCACCCCGGGTGAAGCCGGTCGTGGTCGCCCCCGGATTGACCGTCAGCAGGTTCGTCCCGAGGTTCTGGAGCTGCTTCGTGACGCCGCTCGTGGCGCCCTGGCCGACGGCGACGAGCGAGACGACCGAGGCGACCCCGATGATCACCCCGAGCATCGTCAGGAACGCCCGCAGGCGAGAGGATCCGAGGCGCGACAGGGCGAGCCGAACGAGCTCCATCGTCCTCATGACAGCAGCCGCCCGTCGCGGACGTGGACCTGCCGGCCGGCGACCATCGCCACGTCCGCATCGTGGGTGATCATCACGATCGTCCGGCCGCTGGCGTTGACCTCGCGCAGGATCGCCATCACGTCGGCGCCCGAGGAGCTGTCGAGGTTGCCGGTCGGCTCGTCGGCCAGGAGGAGAGCCGGCTCGGTCACGAGGGCGCGGGCGATCGCCACCCGCTGCTGCTGGCCGCCCGACAGCTCGGTCGGGATGTGGTCCAGCCGATCGCCCAGGCCGAGCCGCTCCAGGGCGGCCTTGGCCCGCTCCAGCCGCTCCTTGCGGGGCACGCCCTGGTAGAGCAGGGGCGTGGCCACGTTCTCGAGGGCCGAGGTCCGGGGCAGCAGGTTGTAGCTCTGGAAGACGAACCCGATCGTCCGGCTGCGCAGGCCGGCCAGGCCATCGTCATCGAGGTCGGCGATCGGGGTGCCGGCCAGGGTGTACGTCCCGCCGGTCGGCCGGTCGAGACAACCCAGGATGTTCATCATCGTCGACTTGCCCGAGCCGGACGGCCCGACGATCGCCAGGAACTCGCCCTGCTCGACGGCCAGGTCGACGCCCTGCAGGGCCGCCACCTGGACGTGCCCCAGGTCATAGATCCGGCTGACCCCCTGGAGGTCGATCAGGCTCACGGATTCGTCCCGGTCCCGGTCCCGCGGGTCCGGTTCGTGCCGCCCCCGAAGCCGCCCCCGAAGCCGCCCCCGAAGCCGCCGGTCAGGCTGCCCGGGTTGGTCGTCGTGTTCGAGGCCGTCGAGGTCCTCGGGGTGGAGACCCCGACCACGATCGTGTCGCCGGCGTTGAGCCCGCTGGTGATCGCGGCGTACTGGGTCGTGGTCAGGCCGACCGTGACGGGCACCTCGGAGATCGAGCCGTCGGCCGCCATCACCCGGACGCTGTAGTTGCCGCTGCTGCCGACGAGGGCGATCGCCGGGACGGCGATCACGTTGTCGGCCTCGGCGGTCGTGATCGAGACGCTGGCCGACATGCCGGTCTTGACGTCGGCCGGGGTCGTGTCGAGGGTGATCACGGCCGGGTAGGTCACGACCGAGGATGAGCCGGAGCTCGAGGCGACCGGATCGATCTCGGTCAGCTTGCCGGTCGCGGTCTCGCCCGTCGCGGTGATCGAGATCGAGGCGGTCTGGCCGACCTTCAGGCTGGGCAGATCCGTCTCGGCGAAGCTGGCCGTGATCTGCATCTGGTTCGACTGCATCTCGATCGCGTCGCCGGACGGGGCGTCCAGGCCGGTCACAACGTTGACCACGGTGACCGTGCCGTCGGCCGGAGCGGTGATCTGGGCCAGGGTCACGGTCTCCTGGGCGGTGGCCACGGCGGCCTGGGCACTGGCCACCGAGGCCTCATCGGTGAGGATCGTGAGGGCCGGCGCCGGGGCGGTCTTGCTCTGGTAGCCCTGCTCGGCCGAGGTGACCTGGAGGCTGGCCGAGGCGACCTGCTGGGAGGCCTGGGTGTTGGACTGGTTGGCCTTGGCCTTGGCCCCAGTGAGGTTCTGGCTGGCGTTCGTGACGGCGGCCTTGTCCTGGCTGATCTGCTGGGCCGGGGCACTGGCGGCCTCGTCGGCGGCCAGGGTCGCCTTGGCCTGCTTGAGCGCCGTGTTCGCGTTGTCGACGCTGAGCGTGTTCTGGTAGCGCGTCTGCGATGCGCTGACCCGGGCGTTGCTGAGCTGCTGCTCCGCCTGGGTGACCGAGAGCTTGGCCATCGCCCGATCGACCGCGGTCAGACCGCCCCGGTCGCTGGCCAGCCGGGCCTGGGCGATTGCCAGGGTCGACTGGGCGGACGACAGGGCGAGGTTCGCGCTGGCGGTGTCGGCCGTCGCCAGGACCTCGCCCTTGGTGACGGCCTCGCCGACGGTTGCCGTGACCGAGGTGACCGGCCAGGTCGTGCTCGACCCGCCGCCACCCGATGAAGACGACGAGGAGGACGAGGACGAGGAGGAACTACTGCCGGCGATCGAGGGATCCTTGCCGAAGGCCAGGCCGTAGGTCACGGTCGGCGCCAGGGTGCCCGTCGCGGCGGCACTCTGGGTCACGTCGGTGACCGCGGCCGTCGAGGTGATGTACTGGGTGGATGCGCTCGAGCCAAGGGACGGCCCGAGGACCACGAACGCGATCGCCGCGACGCCGACGACGATGAGGCCGACTGCGGCAAGGATCTTCAAACGCATACAGGCACCTGTGCAGCTCGGAACGAGGCAATGGGACACGAAAGCTCGGCGGCCTGGCCCGGATTGGAAGCTGGACCGCGAGACCCATCCTCGGGCCGATCCCTGACGAAGTCCTGAACTGTGAGTCGTCGTCAGCGCACCGGGAACCGCCTCGAGGGGCGGATTCACGCTCGAGGGTGTATAGTCGGGTCTCCCCTGTGTGCCCAGGGGCCCCGCTAGGTCGATGGTGCCCTTCTCGTGCCGGCCATGCGCCGAAATCCCCTACCCGAGAAGAGAAAATCAGGAGCCACACACCATGGCTAACGGAAGCGTCAAGAAGGTCATCTCCGACCGCGGCTTCGGCTTTATCACCGCAGACGACGGGAAGGACTACTTCTTCCACCGCGACGGGCTTGACCGCTCGATCGATTTCGACAAGCTCGTCGGTGGCGAGCACGTGACCTTCGAGGTCGAGTCCGGTCCGAAGGGCCCGCGCGCGATCAAGGTCCAAGCCGCCTGAGCCAACCCGGCTCAGGCCAGACGCCCGGTCCAAACGGACCGGGCGTTTCCATATCCGGCAGGCGACAATCCCGGGATCGACGGGCGCCAGGAAGGAGACGGATGGACCGCTTCGACTTCGTGATCATCGGGGCCGGCCCGGCCGGTGAGGCGGCCGCCTACGAGGCGCGGATCCGGGGCGCCAGCGTGGCCGTGGTCGATCGCGACCTGTTCGGGGGATCCTGCCCGTTCTGGGGCTGCATCCCGTCGAAATCCCTGCTCCACGCGGCCGAGCGTCACGCCTCGGGCGGCGACTACCCCTGGCAGCGAGCCTCGGACCGGCGCGACTACATGATCAATCGCGAGGCGATCCCCTACCCCGACGACGGCGGGCACGTCCGCGGCCTCGAGCAGGCCGGGGCGACGGTGTTCCGGGGCAGCGGCCGGTTGACCGGCCCGGGCCGGGTCGAGGTCAGCCACGACGACGCGCGCCACGAGCTCGAGGCTGACAACGTCCTCCTGGCGATCGGCTCGGTCACCAAGGTCCCGCCGATCGAGGGGATCGAGCGCGTCCGGACCTGGACGAACCGGGATGCGACCGGGGCCCGCGAGCTGCCGGCCAGCCTGCTCGTCCTGGGCGGCGGCCCGACCGGCGTCGAGTTGGCCCAGGTCTACGCCCGGTTCGGGGTTCCGACCGCGATCGTCCAGTCCGGCGCCCGGCTGATTCCGACCGACCACCCGCGCAACGCCGAAGCGGCCCTGAAGGCCCTCCGGCGCGACGGGGTGACGGTTCGCCTCGGCGTCCGGGCGGTCCGGGCCGAGGCGGCGGCACGGCCGGAGGATCCGGACGTGATCGTCCTGGACGACGGCTCGAGCGCGACCGGCCACGCGATCCTCCTGGCCGTGGGGCGGGAGATCCCGTTCGCGGGGCTGGGGCTCGAGTCGATCGGGATCGATCCGGCCGATCGCGCGGCGCTGCCCCACGACGGACGGCTGCGGATCGGCGACGGGCTGTTCCTGATCGGCGACTGCGCCGGCCCCGAGCTGCATACCCACCAGGCCCACTACCAGGGCGAGCGGGCGGTCCGGATGGCCCTTGGCGATCCGCTCACGCCGGACTACCGGGCCCTTCCCCGAGCGACGTACACCGATCCGGAGCTGGCCTTCGTCGGCCGGACCCTGGAGCAGGCCCGGGAGGCGGGGCTCGACGCCTTCGAGCTCGTGGCCGACTTTCCGACGACGTCCAAGGGCTACTCGGTCGAGGCCGAGTTCGGCCACGTCACGATCATCGTCGACCGGGCCAGCCATGAGCTCGTCGGGGCAGCCCTGGCCGTGCCCGACGCCTCGGCGGCCCTCCACGAGTGTGTCCTGGCGATCCAGGCCCGGGTCAAGGTCGAGGTCCTGGCCGACACGATCCACGCCTTTCCGTCGACCTCGCGGATCTTCAACGGTCTGTTCGGGGACGCCGCCCGGCAGCTGGCCGACGCCAACCAACGAGCCGCCCGATGAGCCGCCCAGGCGCCGGCTCGCCGGAACCGATCGAGCCGAGCCGCTACGACGTCCTGACCTTCGACTGCTACGGCACCCTGATCGATTGGGAGACCGGCATCCTGGCCGCCCTGCGACGCGCCCTGGAGGCCCACGCCGCGGGGGCCGACGACGAGACCCTCCTCGAAACCTACGCCCGGTTCGAGGCGGAGGCCGAGGCCGGGCCGTACCTGCCCTACCGCGAGGTGCTTGCCCGCTCGCTCCGGGGCGTGTCCGCCAGCCTTGGGGTCGAGCCGAGCGAGGCCGAGGTCCGGGGATTCTCGGATTCGGTCGGGGAATGGCCGGCCTTTCCGGACTCGGCCGTCGCCCTGGCCCGGCTGGCGACGCGGTTTCGCCTGGGCGTCGTCACGAACTGCGATACGGACCTGTTTGCCCGCTCGAACGCCCGGCTGGGCGTCCGCTTCGACTGGGTGATCACGGCCGAGCAGCTCGGCAGCTACAAGCCGAACCCACGCAACCTCGAGCTCGCCAGGGAGCAGATCGGCGGCCCAGCCGAGCGCCACCTCCACGTCGCCCAGAGCCTCTTCCACGACCACGTTCCGGCCCACGCCCTCGGCCTGACCACGGCCTGGATCAATCGTCGTGGGGGCCGGCCCGGCTCGGGCGCCACCCCGCCGGCCGAGGCCACGCCCGATTACACCTTCGCTGACATGGCCAGCTTCGCCGCGGCGATGGTCCCGGACTGATCGTCCCCGCCGCGGTCGATCGCGTGGCTGCGTCAACCGCGTGCGCACGTCGGCCGACTCAGGGGATCGTGCTGGCAGCCGCCCCGGAGCCGACCAGCAGGAACGCCCCGAGCAGGGTGATCAGGGCCCCGATCCCGGCCGGGGTGGCCGACAGGCCGGTGACCGCCCGGAGGAGCTCGGCCAGTGACGACAGGCCGATCGTGGCCCGCGGCCGAAGGGCGCCCTGTTCGGGCTCATAGAGCGCCTCACCGATCGCCCGGGCGAGCGTCTCGGCAAAGCCGACCACCATCAGGAGCAGGCCGAACGGGATGAGTCGAGCGCCGAAGTAGCCGGCGGCCTGCTGGGGAGTCTGTCCGACCGGCACGCTGGCCAGGCCGAAGTAGGCGAAGAGGAGGATGGCCGCCAGCGAGGGTGACCAGGCCGCCGACCACGAAGGCGGTCCGGTTCACTCGAACCGGCGGCGCGGCGGCGCTGACGTCGGGGGCCACGACGGCCCTCGGCTCGATCGGACTGGCCTGGCTCATGACGTGCTCCCCTCTCGGTCCGGCACGCGCAGGTCAAGGCTAGCCGATGGACGAAGCCTCGGTCGACCGGAACCGATCGAGGCTGGCCCGCGCCCGCCGCCGCACCGCGGAGCGAAGGAACGGCGTCCAGCCGAGGAGCTGCCCGCGCAGGCCGAGGGCCTGGCCGGCCCAGCGGCCGAAGTCGAACGTATCGACATGGTCGGTGATCAGGCCGTCGCGGAAGGCGAACGCGGCCGTCACGTCGTTGACCACGGGCCGGCCGGTCTGGCTGAAGGTGTAGTGGGCGACCCAGTGGGCCGAGCCGCCGGTCATCGTCCGAGCCGTGCTCGCGCAGCTCGAGCCGGAAGTCCCGCGAGGAGCGAGTCAGCATCCGCCACATCGCGCCCGCCTCGGGCCCGTGGAGGTCCTCGAAGACCGGGTCATGGAAATGGACATCGGGCGCGTAGCAGGCGGCCATCGCCGCGCCGTCGCTCCGGGCAAAGGCGTCGTAGAAGCGCTCGATCAGGGCGTCGTTCGGTCCGGCCATCCGTCCCGAATGGTAGTCGAGCCCCAGGCAGTCCTCAGCGGCCTCCGGCGGGCAGGTCCAGACCCCACCAGACCTAGACATCGCACCAGATCCAACCAATACTGCGTGGTATTGCCGAACGTTGCCGAACGTTCCAGCCGCGGAGAGCCGACCATGAAGTTCCGCCTCGCAACCGTCCTCGCGATCGTCGCCCTGGTCCTCGCGGCCTGCTCATCGAGTTCATCCGTGGCCCCGACCGCGGCGCCGACTGCGGCGCCCTCCATTGCCCCCAGCGCAGCCGCCGTTACCGGCCCGCTCACGATCTACGGCGCCTCGTCGCTCAAGGCCGCCCTGGCCAAGGCCCAGACCGCCTTCCAGACCGCCAATCCCGGCGTGACGATCACGGTCTCGACCGACTCCTCGACGACCCTCGAGACGCAGATCGAGCAGGGCGCCCCGGCCGATGTCTTCCTCTCGGCCGACACGACCAATCCAGCCAAGCTCGTCGCCAAAGGCCTCGCCTCGGACCCGGTCAAGTTCGCCGGAAACCTTCTGACCGTGATCGTCCCGAGCGCCAACCCGGCCGGCCTCCAGACTCCGGCCGACCTGGCCAAGCCCGCGGTCAAGATCATCGCCGCCGAGGACAGCGTGCCGATCACGAAGTACGCGACTCAGCTCGTGGCGAACCTGGCCAAGGAACCCGGCTACCCAGCCAACTTCGTGGCGAAGTACAACGCCAACGTCGTGTCCAAGGAGGCGAACGTTGCGGCGGTCGTGACCAAGGTCGGGCTGGGCGAGGGTGATGCCGCCATTTGCTACGTGACGGATGCCAAGACGTCCACCTCGGTCACCGCGATCCCGGTCCCGGCCGACGCGAATGTGCCGGCAACGTATGCCGGGGTCGTGATCAAGGCCTCCAGGAACCCGCCCGCGGCCAAGGCCTTCCTCGCCTGGTTCGCCGGGCCTGACGGCCAGGCGATCCTTGCCTCATTCGGCTTCCTGCCGCCATCCTGAGAGGTGATGATCGCCGTCGACGACTGACGGGCAAATGGGTATCACCTGTCCGACTGGGGTGAATACCTAGACACGAGCGGTTCAATCGCCGGATAATCCGGCCCCATGGCCACCGACCAGAACTCCTCCACGGGTCAAGGCGAGGGACATCCTGGTCGGGCTGCTCGAGCCGGCCCCATGAAACAGCCCGGCGGGCGGGCGCTCTACCTCTTCGGCTGGTTCGTCGGCCTGTGCCTGGGCCTGCCGATCGCGGTGATCCTCGCCCGATCGATCCTCGACGGTTCGCTGGCCACGGCCGCGAGCAGCCCGGTCGTCCTCGACGCGCTCGTCCTGAGCCTCGAGACGACGGCGATCAGCCTGCTGATCAGCGTGATCGCCGGGCTGCCCCTGGGCTACCTGCTGGCCCGGCGCCGGTTCCGCGGCCAGTCCCTGCTCGAAGTGGTCGTCGACCTGCCGATCGTCCTGCCCCCGTCGGTGGCCGGCCTGGCCCTCCTCCTGACCCTGGGCCGGGAAGGCCTGCTCGGCAAGCCCCTCTCGGCGTTCGGGATCGAGATCCCGTTCACGACCGCGGCGGTGGTCATCGCCCAGGCCTTCGTCTCGGCTCCGTTCTTCATCCGCTCGGCCCGGCTCGGCTTCGCCGGGGTCGACCGCCACCTCGAGGATGCGGCCCGGGTCGACGGCGCGACCGAATCCCAGCTCTTCCGCTCGATCACGATCCCGCTGGCCAGCTCGGCCCTGGCGGCGGCCTGGTCATGTGCTGGGCCCGGGCCCTGGGCGAGTTCGGGGCGACGATCATGTTCGCGGGCAACGTCCAGGGCAAGACCCAGACGCTGCCGCTCGTCGTCTACAGCCTGTTCGAAGGCGGCGACCTCGACGGCTCGGTCGCCGCCGCGTCAATCCTCGTCCTGGCCGCCTTCGGTGTCCTGTTTGCCGTCCGGGTCCTGCATTGGGGCAGCGTCCTCGACCTTCGCGGCCTCGGCTGACCGGAGATACCCCCGCCGCCCTGCCCGGGTCAGTCCTCCGGGTCGCTCGTCCCGGGCGGATTGCCAGTCCGGAGCTGCCACAGGACGAGGGCGGCCACGATCGCGCTGGCGATCGCGAGCAGGGCTCGCCGGCTGAATCCACGGCGCCTGGGTGTCTCGGTCATGGCTGGGCCTCCTGGTGCGACGCGCTCAGTGAAATCGGACGACGGTGACGAAGCCGACGATCAGGCAGTAGATCGCGAACGGGGTCAGCGTCCGGGTCGTGAACCAGCGGCTCAGGAAGCGGACCGACAGGTAGGCCGCGATCGCCGCGGCGATGCTCCCGGCGAGGACCTGGGCCTGGACGCCGGACCCGTTCGGGCCGAGCAGGTCCGGCAGCTTGTAGACGCCGGCGGCCAGGATGATCGGGGTCGCCAGCAGGAACGAGAAGCGAGCCGCGTCCTCGTGGTCGAGGCCCCGAATCAGGCCGGCGACCATCGTGATCCCCGAGCGGCTGATCCCGGCCAGGAGGGCGAAGACCTGGGCCACCCCGATCGCGCCGGCCTCCCGGAATTCGAGCGTGTCGAGCTCGCGGTAGCGGTCCCGGCTGATATCGCGGGCCGCCGGGCCCAGCCGGATCGGGCGGCTGTGGGGGCTCGCTGAGCGGCGCCGGAGGCGCTCGCCCAGCGAGCAGGATCAGGCCGTTGATGAAGAGCAGGATCCCGGCCAGGAACGGGGTCGCGAAGATCACTCGGAACTCGTGCTCGAAGATGATCCCCAGCAGGCCGGCCGGGATCGTGGCCACGATCAGGAGCCAGCCCAGGCGGGCGTCCGGACCTTCGATCCGGCGCTGGGCGATGCGAACCCAGAACCGCCCCGATGATCCGCTTCCAGTCCTCCCGGAAGTAGAAGGCCAGGGCCAGGGCCGTGGCGACGTGGAGGCCAACGAGGAAGGCCAGGAAATACGACTCGGCCGCCTGCTGGGCGGCCACCACGTCGTCCCAGCCGAGGAACGCGGGCAGGATCACCGAATGGCCGAGGCTCGACACCGGGAACAGCTCGGTCACGCCCTGGAGGACGCCCAGGATGATCGCCTGGAAGAACGTCATCGGCTCAGCCGCAGGCGAATGCTCAGGGCGCCCACGAGGACGACCGCGGCGAACAGCAGTCCGCCCACGAGACCACCGGGCAGGCCCAGCCCGACCAGGAGCCAGGCGACGACGAGGGCGATGATCGGACCGAGGAACAGCTCAGGCCGGTCGCCGACCAGGAAGTCTGACCAGAACGCAGCGAATGCCCGGGCCCGGCTCACGGCTGGGAGGCCCCGGCCCCGCTCGGACCCGTCCGCGAGGCCGGTCCGAGGCGGCCCGCGGCCCCGCTCCGGACGAGCTGGACTCCCGCCAGGGCGACGATCAGATAGCCGGCCAGGAGGGCCAGGATCGCCAGGTCCCCGGCAGGCCAGTCGATCCCGATCCCCTCGCCCGACCAGAACGTGCCGAACCCGGTCAGCATGACGCCGACCACGAACTTCATGGCATTCTCCGGCACCCGCTCGAGCGGCCGGTGGACGGCGATCGCGACGACAACGACGAGCAGCCCGGCCAGGCCCGCCCCGAGGATGGCCGGCCCGAGGAGACCCGCGCTGGCCCCGAAGGTGACCACGATGAAGGCAACCTCGAGGCCCTCGAGCAGGACACCCTTGAAGGCGACCGTGAAGCTGATCCAGTCCATCCCGACCGCCGGCACGGGCGGCTCGTCAGCCAGCGATCCAAGCGATTCCTCGTAGATCAGGGCCTCGTCGTGCTTCGGCTTCGCGCCGCCCGCCCGGAGGACCGCTTTGGTCAGCCACTGGAGGCCGTAGATCACGAGGAAGCCGCCCACGACCAGGCGGATCACCTCGATCGGGACAAGCACCGCCAGGGCGGTCCCGAAGACCGCCACCAGGAGGGCCAGGGCGCCGACGGCAGCCAGGACCCCGAGCAGGGTCGAGCGCCACTGGCGGGTGACCCCGACCGCCAGGACGATCGTGACGGCCTCGACGAACTCGACGGCCGAGGCCAGGAACGTCGAGACGATCGTGACCAGGGCGACGGAGCTCATCAGGCTCATCGTAACGGCCCCGGGCCGGCGCCCGCGGCGTTGCTGAAGGCTAGGCGTGGGTGAAGAAGAGCTGGAGCTCCAGCGTGCCCTCGTCGGCGATCGACAGGACCGCGAACGAGGTCGGCTTCTGGATGTTGTAGTCGGTGAAAACGATCGGGGTCGAACCGATGACCTGGATCACGGACCCGGACAGGCGAGCCTTGAGGGCGATCTGGATCGACTTCGTCACGCCGTGGAGGGTCAGGTTGCCGCTCGCCGTCGTGTCGATCTCCTGGCCGTCGGCGGGGATCGTCCCGAGCTCGATCGGCGAGGTCAGGCTGAACGTCGCGGTGGGGTAGGTCGCGGTCTCCAGCCCGCCATGGACGAGCTGGCCGTCCCGGCGCGGGTCGTCGCTCTGGAGCGCGGTCAGGTCGGCGCTGATGGAGACGGCCGTGACCTGGGTCCCCGAAATCGCCAGCGTGCCGGTCACGTTCGGCGTCCGGCCGACCGCGGTGTTCGCCCCGATCGAGGCAAGCTGCTCCTGGACCCGGTAGCCGACGAACGTGCTGGTCGAATCGGAGAAGGATCCAATCGAGGTATCGACGTTCCAGGTGCCCGCGACGCCGCCCGTGGGGAGGGCCGGATTCGAGCTGAGCGACGGGAGAGGGGCCAGCGATTCCCCGGCGATGGCCGGCGGACCGGCCGGCCGCAGGAACAGGTACCACAGGCCGTAGCCGGCGACGACGATCAGGACGACCACGACGATCCCGGCGACGATGCCGGCATTGCGGCGTGATCCGAGCCCAGATCGGCCCGAGCTTCCAACAGTCATCGTGTCAGGTCTCCCTGCCGGCCTTCACGGCGCCGGCCTGCGGTGGTACGCGAATTCCGGGGGAGCAGTTCGCGGGACGAGCCGATCCGCCCGGCGTTCGTGCTGAACACCGGACGGATCTTGATCAGTGGCTCAGCCCGCCGGAGCGGTCGAACCACCCATGTTCGGGCAATCGCCCGGAGTGCCGGAGCCTCCACCCGGATGGGTCGGATTGCCGGAGCCCGAGGGGGCCCCCGAGGCAGCCGGGGCGGGGCTTGCGGCATTGACGATGGCCACCCCGCCGATGGCGATCAGGCCGACCGACAGGAGGGTCGTCGCCACGATCCGGCGTACGCCCGAGAGATGGTGACCGCCCGCCGCGGGCGGATCGGTCGCCGGGACCGGCATCGCCGGTTCCTGCGGATTCATCGAGTCCATGGTTCATCCTTGCTGTTACTGGTTGACATTGTCCTGACGATTCACTGGCAGTTCTGCATCCGACCTCCTATGAGCCGCTGGTGGCGACGCCGGAGAGGTCGTACAGGGTCCCCGAGCTGCCGCCGTAGTCGACGACCTTGCCTACCGAGGTGACCCAGGCGGTCACGGCCGAGGCAGTCGAGCCGTTGCCTCCGCCGCCGCCGAAGCCGCCGTTGCCGCTGACCAGGACGTAGCGCAGCTGACCCGACGCGACGTAGGCCTGGACCTGGGCGAGCGACGGCGCCGGATCGGTCCCGCTGAAGCCGCCCATGGCCATGACCGCATCGCCCGTCTCGAGCTCGAGCGAGCCGGCGCCCTGGGCCGAGCTCATCGCCACGATCCAGGTGGCCGTGCCCTTGTTCGACATCAGGTAGCTGGCCAGGGCCGTGTCGTCCGTCCGCACCGCCGCTGAAGCCGCCCGGTTGACCGGCGCCGAACGAGCCGCCGGCGCCGAAGCCGGCCCCGCCGGGGGCTGCCCCGCCGGGGATGCCAGCCCTGGCCGCCGCCGAAGCCGCCCGGTTGGCCGCCGCCGCCACCGAAGCCAGCGTTCGTGTCCGACGCGACGGTCGGACCCGGACGCGGGTCGCCGCTTGAGTAGGCGGTCGACATCGTGTCGATCGTGTAGGCGGCGGGTCCGATCAGGAGGGCAGCCAGGCCGAGGGCGACCGCCAGGGCCTGGGTCCGGCGCAGGTCGGCTGTCGCCGGCAAGGCCAGGACAAGGGCCACGATCGCGCCCACGGCCAGGACCACCAGGCCGAGCCCGGGAACGAAGTCCGGGCGAGCGATCGAGGCAGCTGCCAGCTCCAGGTCGCGCTGGCCAGGATCGCCCCGGCGAGGGCCAGGCCGCCGAGATCCGAACGGTTTTGATCCGGACCCGGATCCCAATCACCACTGGGACCACCAAACCCGTTGTTACCGCTCGGATTTTGGTCATTGCTACCACTACCACGATGGGCGGCGTAGGGTGGCTGGGTGCTTGGTGGATAAGCAGAAGAATAGTTGGTCCAATTATCCGAGGAAGACCAAATGTTTTCGACCGCGATAATGCACAAATTTGCCGGATCCGAATTGGTGCTCAAAGAAAGCCGGCAAGCATCGTCTGCGGAAACGAAAAAGACATAATTGGTGGTGACCGGCGGGATAAACCACCCATACATCCGTGCGCCGTAGGTGGTATTTTGAGTGGCACCTCCGCCATTGGGAGTGACATTCACCAAGGGTGCCTCCCAACTGGTATAGGTGGCGCTAAATCCAGGGGCCGGAGTCGGCGTGCTGGGCGTTGGATACACTGAATAAAAAACCGGGGTACTGACGGCGGCACTGGAGTCGTACCAAGCATAGTAGTCCGCATATCCGGTCGCATGCATGTCAGTCCAGAAACTCGTCGTGTTTGGAGCCAGCGAGAGGCCGGCCAAATTCTGCACGCCGTTAATGGTCAATGTCAGCCTGGTCGCCAGAGGTTCGGTTGTTGTTGTAAGGGTCGCGATGGTTGCAAAATTCACAGTGGCCACCGAGACGCTGCTAACGGTAACACCGCTACTGAGAACATAATTTCCAGGCACAGCCGCCGCACCGTTCACCAACTGAGAGTAGGCAACTACAACGGTTTGCAGGTCGGGGCTGGGCGTCACACTGGTAATGACCGGCACGACTGCCGATGAAACAGTGATTGCAACCGGAGCGCTGGTGACGGTTCCCCAAACACCCGAAACATCCGTGGCAATGGAAGTATAGGTGCCCGCATCCGTACCGGCCGGCATGGCCGGGTCGCTGGTGGACGCACTGGCAATGGCGAGGTAGCTATTGGTGGCATTAAGAATGTTTTGGCCATTTTGCTGCCATTGATAGGTGAGCAGCCCGTAATTGGGGTTTCCACCCAGGTCCGGATTGGATTGCGCATTCGCAAGACCCACGTTGTTGGTTAAATTAAGCGGCGTACCCACAGTTACATTGGGCTTGGGAGCAACGACTACTTCAGAATCCATCCCGACCACATCGGTCAGGGTGGTGCCAACGCGGAAGTCGTAAATATAGAGGGGAAATTCACCATTCTCGAAAACCAGCATATTGCTCATTATGCCGCTGTAATTAAACGAATAAGTGCAATCCCAGCTGATGCCGGCCGGCGTTAGGTCCATTGTATCGCCATCATCAACGTTATAGAACTTAACTTGCATGGTTGCATTGCCACCTGCATGAGTGACAAGGTGTCCCAAGATCATGATTCCGTCGCCATTGCACTGCGTGAGCCGATTGGTGCCAAAGGCGTTGACGAAATATGGTCCGCCAGTGAAATTAGTCAGGGTGAAGGCGGCGCCGTAGGCCGGGTCATTGACCGGGTTGTAGATTAGCGAATTGGGGTTGCCGGCCTGACCCAAGGTTCCTTGTGAGATGTAGTCAGTTTTCGATGCAGGAATTGTGCCCCACGGATTGCCTCCATTGGCCGGGCCGAGGAACAGGTTGGTTCCGGTCACTCCAATAGCGACAAAGTTGGCGTTGGTGGTCGCACCATCCGCAAAGCCGATGCCACCCGCTCCAGTGGCGGGTATGTCGCCAGCGTATTGAGCATCAAATTCCATACCAACATGCATTTCAAGATAGTATTCCCCATTGGCGTTGAAATTGATCGCTGAACCGGGGGCCATTTGCCTTACCATCCAGTCTCCGCTGGTCCACAGAGTAGGCGCAGGCGTCCCCGTCGAACCCGGGAAGCTGTTGTCTTCACAAATAGCCACGGTGCTTCCATCGTAGTTGGGAGGCAAGCCGTAGTCCCACGGCTCGGGGAAGAAGCTGCGGATGCTTATCAAGGTGTTGTTATTGTGTTCAGCCGGGTTTGTTATCCAAGGACTGGTAGCCACAAAACCAACTGATGAAGGGTCATTGGTGACGGATGTATTCGCGGGGTAGAGGTTGCCGATGAGATTCAGGGCATCCCACGTGTCACGAGCGGTCTGCGTGGCAGACACGGAATACACCCCCGCGAGCAGGGTCAAATTTAAACAGACAAGGAGTTTCATTTTCATAATCATTGGTTTTTATATTTACGGGTTATGCTTAAGAGGCTTTTGATGGTAGCTTGCTTCATAATTATTTATGGATTAATTACTTAAACGTGTTTCCGAATTTGTTTGAAGTATTTTTCCAAATAAACACACAACTCCAATGGATACGAGTTCTGGGTGCTTCATGAAAATGATTAAGCCAATCATTCCCATTCAATGCAAGAATGTCCTTGTAGTCAAAACTAACGTCACCAACAAACTTCACGCAAGCATCAGCGAACGCCCGCCGCGCCCGGCACATGCGTATATTTGGCCACGGCTTGCGCGCGCGAACGCACATGAAGTTTTTCGTAAATACGTCGGATGTAGCTGTTGACCGTCAACACGCTGATTTGAAGTGATTCGGCAATTTCCTTGTAAAGATAACCCCGTGCGAGCAATGCCAATACTTCACGTTCGCGAGGCGAAAGATCCACTTCAGTCGGCCTTTGCGAATCAATCCGCTGAAATGATTGGACGACCTTGCGGGCGATATGGCTGCTCATGGGTGAACCACCGGCATGAACGTCCTTGAGCGCCGCCAGCAATTCCTCGCGCGGCATTCGTTTCAAAAGATAACCGCTCGCGCCGGCGACCAGCGCGTTGAAAATATGATCGGCATCTTCATAAACGGTGAGCATCACAAATTGCGTATCCAGCAGCAGCGGTTTAAGCCGCCGCACGCATTCGATTCCCGTCATTCCGGGCAGATTGATGTCCATCAACACGACGGTTGGTTTTTCCGCCGGCAATGTGGCCAGCGCCGCTTCCCCGCTGCCATGCGCACCCGCGCAGCGGAACCCCGGCGCGCGCCGGATCCACTCCCCCAACATCCGGCGTGCCGTGGGATCGTCTTCAACAACGGAAACAACAATATTCATGAGGTTTTCTCTTTTATATCACAGCGGCAAATTTAAGTGAAGCAATCCGGAACTAAACTTATGGGAGCGGTGGTCCGGTTTTGATACGGTAAAACTGCACCGGCAACGTCGCCGAATTTGTGTCCATCCACAGGAACGGCATCGCCGGCGCGTTTGTGATGAATCGTATGTTCCAATCAATCAAGTTGGTCGAACCTTCCACCGCGTAATCCGGCCCGGCTTCGCCATTCACCTGAAAAGTGAACCGGGCTTCCTGCCAAGTCACTAACGAAACGGACGGCGGCGCGAGCGGGGCCACCACTACCGTGAAATTCTGTGTCGCACTCAATGCCGGCGTTCCATTATCCGTGACTTCCAGAGAAATAAGATTCGTCGTGCCGGACTGCGAAACGTCTGGCCGCCAGAAAAAATTTCCACTGGCGCTTAACGTGATATTCGTCGGCGCACTCAGCAAATTGAACGTCAATGTTTGTGGTGGCAAATCTGTGTCCGTCGCACTCGCATTGAACGCGATGATTTGACCAACATTCACAGTTTGACTGCCGATGGCCGCCAGCACCGGCGCGGTGTTCAAAATGGGTATGGTGTACACCATCATGGTATAGGGAGGCATGGTCACACTGAATGCATTGCCCAGGTTTGAAACGGTGTTGGTGGATGGCGGGGATGTCGGCGTCTCGTGGGTGCCCGTGAAATTGTTCGTGCCGAGTTGATATTGAATGCCGGTGCTGGACAAGGACGCATTGGCGATCGTTACGTTGACCGTCTGCGGAGTGGTGCGGTTTTCGTTGAGGAGCATCAGCCCCACCTGGCCGTTCTTTTGCAGCGTCGCCTGCACGCGCACCGTGCTGGTATCTGAGGTCGAACTGACAAAGGTGTCGCCGGGAGCGGCCATCGCATGCAGCAATTTGATGGCATAAAACGTCTCACCGCGCGTTAACGAACTGGCGTCGCCCAAAAATGGCGTTTTGTTCATCTCCAGAAAGCAGATATTGGAGACACCATAGCTCATCCAGGTGGCATAGGCATCCGCGTCGAAAAGCGCGGTGACGGGTCCGATGATCGGCGAGCCGTTGATGGAATTGGTCACGTTACCCGTATAACCGAACTCGGTGACAAAAATCGAAACGTTGGTGGGATCGTCCGGTCGATACTGATTGATCCAATCCTTTAATCCCGAACTGGTGCCCGTATGCGAGCCGGTCCCGTTGATCATGGATGGAATGTTCGCCGCCACCGATGGCAACAGGCTGTTGCCTTTGTCATTGTTGCCGTTGTAAAAATACCAGTGGGCGATGATGAAATCAATGTTGGTGGCGCATTGCGCCAGCACTTGTGGCGTCCAGTGCTGGCCGAGGTCATCAACATCCCAGCCATAATCGCCCAGTGGTGTGCTGACCACGGCGCCGATTTTGATGGTCGGGTCAACGGCTTTCATCGCGGTGGAAAATGCCCTGACCTGCTGGCCGTAGTTGGCGGGCGAGAGCGCCGGGTTGTATTGGCGGGGAAAAATCGTATAGGGATAGGGCACTGCATAATTCACCGAATAACCGTTCTCGCTCCCGTTGCCGGGATAATAACCGGTGCCAAAGGTTTCGTTGCCGATTTCCCAGTATTGGATGCCGACTGGAATTGGGTGATTGATGGCGAGGAAATTGAAAGTGGCGTCATAAATACCATCAGCGGTCGCCCAAGTTTGGTATGCCGCCGGAGTCGAAGCGCGCAATTTCGCCCAAAATCCCGCTGTATGCCAGTTGTTGCCTTGAGAGTCGGTGCCAAGGGCGATGTCATTGGCGGTGCCGTAAAGCGATGCGCTGCCATTGGCATAGGCGACCCAGGCGGCGGCTTCCGGCGGTTCGGCATTCGTGGAGGGAGCGACCAGTTGAGTGTGTCCGGCATTCCACAACTGGCCGGAACCAAAATTGATGGTGATGACTGCTTGCGCATGGGCATTGTCGAGCAGTCCGACAAAGTGGCCAAAGTCGGTGTTCGGTCCCTGGTAGCCGTAGGTGCCATCCTGCCACGGACTGAATTTGTTGACTGACCAGTGAAAAATATCGGCATATCCGCCGCCGGAATAGCGCAACGTGTTCACACCCGACTCAATGAGGCGCGAGGGCAGATTGGCATTTCCGTTCTGGTTGTCATACACCGACGTATGCATGCCATATGCCGTGCCCGCCACCGGGAAAAGGTGGCTCGCCACGTTGACCGAAACATTCGCGGCGAAAGCGATCCCGGACAATTGCGCGGCGAAAATAATTCCCATCCGGCATAACCCCGGAAACTTCCGCGCGCGACGAAATAGCAAGCGTCCGGCTGGCATGGCGTTTTTCATTTTGGCATCAACATAGCGCAACGCGCGGGCAGCCGGGTGTAGTTAATAATCACTACATGGAAATCATCACATGGCAACGGCTTTGCGCGGCAATGTGAAAATCACTTTCGTTCCCCGCCCCGGTGCGGTTTGAATTTCACAATCTCCGCCAATCTCGTGCAGCCGGCGATACATGTTTTCCAATCCATTGCCCGATGAAAAACGGTCTATACTGTCGGTCGGTTTTCCCTCCTGGTGGCGTGTGAAACCGCAGCCATCATCGGCGATGGTCAATTCAAAGGAAGGATTTCCCAGCGTGAGGACGATGCGAACTTCAGATGCCCGGGCGTGCCGGACGACATTGTGCAGCGCTTCTTTAAACGCAAGAAACACATTGTGGCGAACTTCCGCGGTCAACCGCCAGCTTGGGAAATTGTTCAGGCATGTCCAACCGGCAGCGGATGCCCGCCGTGGCCAGCAAATCCTGCGCGAATTTTTCCAGATAACTGGTCAGGCTTTCCAGCGTGTCGTGCTTTGGATTCACCGCCCAGACGATTTCGTCCATGGAGCGGGTCAATTCGCGCGCCGTGTCGTAAATTTGATTCAGTTCCGCCACAGTTTGGGCCGGACTGTCCAATTCGCCGCGCGCGGATTCGCTCAACATCGTGATGCGCGTCAGGTGCGCGCCCAGATCGTCGTGAATGTCCTGCGCAATCCGTGCGCGCTCGTGCTCAATGTCGCGCTGGCGTTCGATCCGTTCGAGCTTGTGCCGCATCCGCCGCCGGGTGTCAAACCAGACGAGGCCGCCGCTCGCCGTGACCAAGGCGGTCAAAGCCAGAACCCGAAACCATGCTGTCTGCCAGAAATACGGCAGCACGTTGAAGGCGAGGCTCGCGCCGGTTTCACTCCAAACGTCGTCGTTGTTGCAGGCGATGACTTGAAAGGAATATTCACCCGGTGCGAGATAATTGTAAATGGCCAGACGTTTGGTTCCCGCGTCAACCCAGTCATTGTCGAATCCGTTCAGGCGGTACTTGAACCGCACTTTTTCGGGCGCGATGAAACTCAAAGCCGTGTATTGAAAATCAAAGCGGTGGCGGCCGGGTGGAATTTTCAACGGAGCCGCGCCGGATGCATCGTTCGCAAAGGGCCGGTCATCAACCCGCATTTCTTCAATGGCGACCGGCGGGGGCAACGGATTGAATTTTACATTCGCCGGATCTATGGATACGAGCCCCTTGCTGGTGGGAAACCACAGACGGCCATCCGCAGTTTTGCATCCCGCCGGCTGCAAACCTTCGGAACATTCCAAGGTCGGCAAACCGTCATTGATGCCGAATGTCAGGCAATTCACCGTTTTGATTTCGCCGTCGGCACAACGATTCAATTCTGCTTCGCTCACCCGAATAATTCCGCCATAGGAACTTATCCAAAAAAATCCCCGACCGTCCGCCTCAATGTCGCCGATCGCGCTATTGGGCAGTCCTTGATTGCGATTGATCACAGAAAAATGGCCATCCTTGAACCGATTCAACCCGCCGCCAAACGTTCCAATCCAAAGCGTTCCATCGTCACCAAAATGCAGGCATTCAATGAAATCACTCGACAGGCCATCGGTTTTATTAAATTGCCGGATATCCTGATTTTGCAGACTCGCCAGGCCATTTCCCGCCATGCCAAGCCAGACCTTGCCCTGTTTATCCTCGGCGATGGCGCGCACATCGCCAAAAGTTTGTCCGTTTTTCTTGTTAACCCAAACTGCCTTTTCATTTTCATAGCGCAGCAAGCCCGCTGTCGTGCCGATCCAAAGTCCGTCGCGTGTTGACAACATCGCCGGCATCGGCGGTGTGATGTTGGTCATGCCTGGTGCAAAAATAAAGGAATCGCCATCCTGAACAAACAGGCCGCCGCCCCACGTGCCCGCCCACAATCGTCCCTGCCCGTCTTCCGCGAGCGACCAGACATAGGGGTTGCGAACGCCCTGGGCGGAATTGAAATTCGTCCATATGCCGTCTTGAAAACGATATAAACCCGCGCCTTCAGTTCCAATCCACAGCGCGCCGTTTTGCCCGGGACAAACCGACAGCATCGCGCGGCCGTTCCATTGATCCGGCGGCGAAATGGTTTCCACATTGTTTGGCCGGACGACGACCAGGCCGGTGCCGGTGCCACTCCACACATTTCCCTCGCGATCTTCCCACAAGGAAATCACCCAGTCGGATGGAAAGCCGCGAGCGCGATCAAAATGCAGCGGCTTTTCATGTTGATTTGGAAAAAGGAGATAAAGACCGCGGTCTGCGGTTCCGGCAAACAGAACGCCTTCTTTTGTTTCGATCCAGCGTGTGACCGGCGATGTGTCCCACGGCGTCGGCCCCAAATCTTCCGTCCATTTTCCGTCCTTCCATTTTCTGACCCGCCCGTCGGCGGCCACCCAAAGTCCGCCGTCACGGCTGGCACCGATTCCCATAACGTAAGTGTTTTGGGACGCCGCCCCGTCCAGTTCAAGCGGACGCAGCCGGCCATGTTCGAGCGCCGAAACCCGGCCGTCCCGTGCCACCCAAATCGTTCCATTGGCCGAACGGGTCATGTCCACCAGTTTGGACGCCGTGCCGGCTTCCGGGGTCAGGACCAGTCCGTCTCGCACGCGTGCGAGCAGTCCGAATTCATTCAACACCCAGACGTCGCCGGATTCATCCGAGGCAATGTCGTAAATTTTGCCGCCGCTCCAGGCGGGATGAAACGGCACCGCCTTGAACTTTCCGTTCTTGATATTGCGTGACCTGGCCGCTTTCATCCCCGATCCAAAGCGTGCCGTCCGCCGCTTCGCACAGACTGGTCACACGGCTGCTGCGCAATTCCGGCGTGTTGTTGTCGTCAAAAACCGTGAACTGCACGCCGTCAAACCGCGCCAGCCCGCTGTAAGTGCCCAGCCACAAATAACCGTCACGCGTCTGCACCACGGCCGTCACCTTGTTTTGCGGCAGCCCATTTTCCACCTGCCATGCCCGGATAAAATAATTGGGAGCCGTCGCCGCCAAACCAGGATAGATCCCGCCAGAAAAACAAAAAAAATGTCCCTAAACATTTGTAAAAAAAAACATTTCTGACGATTCGGCAGGGCATCAACTGATTTTGCTCGTCTGCATCCAAAAAAACGCAAGCCAATTTCCAAGGACTGCCTCGTTCATTTTGACGACACGACAACCGGGTAAGAAAAGATTTATTGTTCCCCCGTCCCAAGCCGCCAATGATCAAAATAAGTCTTATGAAAATGAAGACCGGCAAACCCATACTTGCCAGCGTCCTTGTCTGCGCGATCTGTCATCTGGCCGCAGCCAGCCAGGCGTTGGCGCTGCTGAACGACCCGGTGGACATCAGCGGGGATTTCCGGGATTTTTCGGACACTTTATTATCTCGCGGACAAGCTGGCCGAATTCGACCCGGCCACCGCCAGCGGAAAAATCACCTACCAGCGCTCGCAGTATTTCACCCGGCAGGCATTCGACAACATGCTCGCCGTCATCAGCCGGTTCCGGCCGAACGAATTTCCCGCCGAACGAATACGCAGCCAATCCCGACGCTGCCGTTTTCCATTGAATTTGTTTCGCCGCGAACCATGCGCATTCGCATGACCAGCGGGCCGCAGTTTCATCAAACACACCGAGGAACTGATGCTCGCCGGGCCGGTGCCGAAGGATGATTCCTGGAAATACGAAAAAGTCGCCGGCGGCCACCGTTACACCAGCGCGTCTGGCTCGGTGACGATTCTGGAAAATCCGTGGCACATTGAAATCCGCGACGCGCAGCGGCAAACTGCTGACCAAAACCGATCATGATCTGGACAACAACACTTCGTTCACGCCCATCCTGCCGTTTTCGTTCGTGCGCCGCGCGGCGGATTATTCGCGCAGCATCAACGCGGCGTTCACGCTCTCGCCCGGCGAGAAAATTTTCGGCTGCGGCGAATCCTTCACCGGCCTCGACAAGCGCGGGCAGAAAATCGTGCTGTGGACGGACGACGCCAACGGCATTCAAAATCAGGGCATGTACAAACCCATTCCGTTTTTCATGAGCAACCGCGGCTACGGCATGTTCATGCACACGTCAGCACGCCGATCACCTGCGATTTCGGGAATTCCTTCAGCGGCGTCAATTCGATGATGATCGGCGACGACGAACTGGATTTGTTCGTCTTTCTCGGTTCGCCGAAGGAAATTCTGGATGAATACACCAAGCTCACCGGCAAATCGCCGCTGCCGCCGCTGTGGTCGTTCGGCCTGTGGATGAGCCGCTGCACTTACAACGCGGAAAAACAGGTGCGCGACATCGCGGCGCAAGCTGCGCGCAGAACAAAATCCCCTGCGACGTGCTGCACCTCGACACCGGCTGGTTTGAAACGGACTGGCAATGCGATTACGAATTTTCCACCACGCGTTTTACCAACCCCAAAAAAATGCTGTCGGATTTGAAAGACGAAGGCTTCCACATTTCCTGCTGGCAACTGCCGTATTTCGTGCCGAAAAATAAGTTGTTTCCCGAACTCGTCGAGAAAAATCTCGTCGTGCGCGACGCGCAAGGGAAATCTGCCTGACGAAGACGCCGTGCTGGATTTTTCCAATCCAGAAACCGTCGAGTGGTATCAAGGCAAGCTGGCAAATTTGCTGAAGACTGGGCGTCGGCGCGATCAAGGTGGATTTCGGCGAAGCCGCGCCGGCGAACGGGATTTACGCCGACGGCCGCACCGGCTTTTACGAACATAATTTGTATCCGCTGCGCTACAACAAAGCCGTCGCGGACATCACAAAACAAACCACCGGCGACAACATCATCTGGGCGCGCAGCGCGTGGGCGGGCAGCCAGCGTTATCCGATCCACTGGGGCGGCGACGCGGAAAGCACCGATGACGGCATGGCCGCCGAATTGCGCGGCGGATTGTCGTTCGGGCTTTCCGGATTTTCCTTCTGGAGCCACGATGTCGGCGGTTTCACGGCGAATTCCGTGGCAGACGATGGACAAGAATCTGTTCGCGCGCTGGCTCGCATTCGGAATGTTGACGTTCGCACAGCCGCTGCCACGGCATTGCGCCGAAGGAACCGTGGAATTACGGCGACGATTTCATGAACGAATTCCGCATCGAGGATGGATTGAAATACAGACTGATGCCATACGTTTATGCGCAGGCGAAGGATTGCTCCGAACACGGCCTGCCGATGGTGCGCGCGCTGTTCGTGGAATTTCCCGACGATCCCGGCTCGTGGCAGATGTGGACGATGAATATCTCTTTGGTTCGAGCATTCTGGTCGCGCCGCTGATGCACGAAAATGAAACGTCACGCGATGTCTATCTGCCGCCGGGAACGTGGATTGATTATCAGACCGGAAAGGATTATTCCGGCGGCTGGCAGCAAAATCGAAGCCGGCGAAATTCCCGAAATCATTCTGGTGCGCGACGGCACGGTGATTCCGCAAATCAAACTCGCGCAATCCACCACGCAGATGGACTGGTCGAAAATCGAACTGGTTGTTTTTGCGAAAGACGCGACAGACGGCCAAAGGTTTGATTTTCCTGCCGGGCGACAGCGAATTGCACGAACTCACAGTCACGAAGAAAAACGGCGCGTTCAAGCTGGCCGGCGATCCGCTTGCGGGAAAAGTTTCCTGGAATATCCGGTCCAATTCCAAAAATTAACTTGGAAGAATGCCCCTCCATTCACGTCGAATCGGGCCTGTATCCGCCAACTGGCCGCGCGCGGCATCAAAGCATAAGCATCGAGCACCTCGTGATTGGCATGTCGGAGATATTAAATTTGATGTAGATCATCGTCCCATCCATCCACCATCAATGTTTATTATCGCGCCGTTCAGATAATCCGAATCGCCGCCCGCCAGAAACACACAGCCGACTGCGATGTCCGCGGCATTGCCCCACCGGCCTTCGGGAATCCGGTCGAGGATCGCCTGGTTGCGCACGGGATCTTCACGCAGTGCCCTCGTGTTTTCTGTGGCGATGTAGCCGGGCGCGATGGCGTTGACGTTAATGCGTTCTTTCGCCCACTCATTTGCCAGCGCCTTCGTCACGCCGGCGAGGCCGTGCTTGCTGGCCGCGTAAGCGGGCACGGTGATGCCGCCTTGAAACGACAGCAACGACGCAATGTTCACCAGCTTGAGCCGGGAATTTTCCACCGCTTTCGCGCGGCCAGTTTCAATCCACCATCTGGCGGCTGCCTGCATGAGAAAAAACGGCGAATTCAAATTTGTCGCCATGACGGCGTTCCAGTCTGCTTCGGAGAAATCTTTTGCCGGCGCGCGACGAATAATTCCGGCATTATTTATCAGCGCGTCAATCCGTCCGGTTTTGGCGAGAATCTGCGCGATGACTTCGTACGACTCTTTCTGCGTGCCAGTTCCGAGGTCGGCGTTGTGGGCCATGAAGATCCCACCGGCGTTTTTCACCGCTGTTTCGGTCCCGGACAGATCGCTGCGTGCAATGCCGACGACCGTTGCGCCTTCCTTTGCGAACGCCGCGCAAATCGCCTGCCCGATTCCCCGGCTCGCGCCAGTGACAACCACCACTTTGTTTTTGAATTTCATTTTGGGTCAGCGCAAATCCAACGGCTTCACCGCATCCATGTCGTCGAACACCTGGTTTTCGCCGGCCATGCCCCAAATGAATTTGTAATTGCCCGTGCCGACGCCGAAGTGCATGGACCAGTTCGGTGACAGCGCGACTTCTTCGTTATGCAAAAACAAGTGCCGCGTCTCCTGCGGTTCGCCAAAGAAATGCGAAAGCACCCTGTCGCCGAGATCGAAATAAAAATATATCTCCGTGCGCCGCCAGTGCGTGTGTGGTGGAAAGGAATTCCAGACATTGCCCGGCTCCAACACGGTCAGCCCCATCACGAGCTGACAACTCTGTATGCCGCCTTGATGGATGAACTTGTAGATCGTCCGTTTGTTCGACGATTCCTGCGACCCCAAGATTCACGGGCGTGGCTTCCGATGATTTCATCATGCGCGCCGGATGCGGGGCATGAGCGGGGCATGAAAGAAAATAGAATTTCGCCGGATTCTTCGCGTCATCGCTGGTAAAAGATACGGACCGGGTACCCATCGGCAAATAAACGCAGTCCATTTTTTCGAGTGCGAAAATTTTCCCGTCGGCGGTCACTTTGCCGGCACCGCCAATGTTGATGGCCCCGAGTTCCCGGCGTTCAAGAAAGAACGTCCGCCCGGTTTCCTTGTGATTCGATAATTCAACCGGTTCGCCAGCCGGCATGGCACCGCCAACAACCAGACGGTCAAGGTCGGTGAAATAACCGTTGATCGCACCCGGCACAAAGAGGTTGGTGATTTGAAACGTCTCACGCAATTTCTGCGTGGACATGCCGATCAAATCTTGCGGACGCGGTGTCCGGCGTATGTCTTGCTGAATTCCCAATTCGTTGTTCATTTTGGTTACAACTGGGTTGAGTTGGTTGGAGATTTATTCTGTTTACCGCTGCACGCGCGCGCTGGCGCCGGCGAAGGTTTTTTCCACTTCCTTGCGCGTGGCCATGCTCGTGTCGCCGGGCGTGGTCGAAGCCAGAGCGCCATGCGCCGCGCCGTATTCCACGGCCTTCTGCGCATCGTTGAATTCGAGGAAACCAAATTGCAAACCGCTCGCGAAGCTGTCGCCACCGCCGACGCGGTCGAGAATTTCCAGTCCGGGATATTTCCGGCTCTCGTGAAATTTCCCGTCGTGCCAGAGAATCGCGCTCCAGTCGTTCTTTGTCGCGGTGATGACGCGGCGCAACGTCGTCGCGGCCACTTTGAAATTCGGATATGCTTTCACCGCCGTCTCAATCATCGCCTTGAACGCGTCCGTCTCGATGTGACTTAAGTTATGATCTGCGCCCTTCACTTCGAAACCGAGTGACGCCGTGAAATCCTCCTCGTTGCCGATCATCACGTCCACATATTTGGCAATTTCGCGGTTCACTTCCTGCGCCTTCTTCAGGCCGCCGATGGATTTCCACAGCGACGGACGATAATTCAGATCGTAACTGACAATGACCCCGTGTTGCTTCGCCGCCTTCACCGCTTCAATCGTCAACGCCGCCGTCGTTTCCGATAACGCCGCAAAAATCCCGCCGGTATGCAGCCAGCGCGTGCCGACTTTCCCAAAAATGTGATCCCAATCGAAATCACCCGGTTTAAGTTGTGCCGCCGCCGAGTTGCCGCGGTCCGGCACGCCGACCGCACCGCGAATGCCGAAACCGCGTTCGGTGAAATTCAAACCGTTGCGCACGCTGCGGCCGATGCCGTCATCTTCGCGCCATTGGATGAAGTCCGTGTCCACGCCGCCCTGCATGATGAAATCTTCAATAAGATGGCCGACTTCGTTGTCCACCAACGCGGTACACACGGCGGTTTTATAACCGAAACATTTGCGCAGGCCGCGCGAGGTGTTGTATTCCCCGCCGCCTTCCCACGCGCTGAAATGCCGCGCAGTGCGGATGCGTCCTTCGCCGGGGTCGAGGCGCAGCATGATTTCACCAAGTGAGATTTGATCGTATTTGCAAGTGGACTTGTCGCGTAATTGAAGGGACATAAGAATGTTCTATTTTGGGAACCACGAATGGACACTAATTAACACGAATCAGGAAAATAAAACCAGACGCGAATTTCGCTAATTGACACGAATTAACATTCCATTCGCGAAAAGCGTCGGTTCTGTATTTGTGTTTATTCGAGCCCATTTGTATTTGAATTGTTCAAACCTGCACCGATTTGAATTGATTCAAATTCCACGCCGCTGTTTTTTCATGCTTTGAGCCGTTTCAAGTCGTCGTTGGCTTCGTCCAAATCAAACCGGGCCGCGTCCCACTCGCCGCCAATCCAATCTTTCAAATGCGCATGATCAGGATGCTTTGGGTCGGCGAGCGTTTCCAACAGATTGTAATAGCCGGGTATTCCGCCGCAATCATCCGGCGGACACGCATTTTCGCCAGCAAGACAAACCGGATGCTTGAAGGCGGGATCAGGCGGCATGATTTTTTCCACGACCATTTCATGTTCCCAACTGTCGCCGAAATCGTATTCGTATATGAATTTCTTTTTCGCAGTGGGCGCGATGTCTGCGATGGAGTATTTCCTTTCGTTCAACGTCTCATGTCCAAAACCAGCCATTCCCGGGTCGGGCTTTCCATAATAAGTCCGCCCGACGATGAACTGGTGCATATGACAATCCGTCCACGGCATTGCGAACTGGATGACGCGATGCAGCCGGTCCAGCGTCATGTCCGACCGCACCACCACGCGCCGCCAGATGGCCGGGTCGGACCACTTCAAAGTGATCTTGAGTTGATACAAAGGCGCACCGCCAGTTTGTTCAGTTAAACCAATCATATATGTTTTAATTGGAAATATTCACACCTGCACCGATTTGAAATCAGTCAAATTCCACGCCGGTTCGCCGACTTCTTGCGCGAGATGATTTAGTTCCTCGATCTCCGCTTTCGTGAACAGCAAGCCACCGTGTTGTTTTGACAATTTTCCCGAGTTCGCTTCAGGCTGGCCGGGCAACATGCACTTTTCATTTCCGTGACCGAGAATGTCCGCGATGATGGCTTTGACATTTTCTTTTTGCGAGCGGTTGTTTGCAAAACCGTTTCCATTAATGGCGTCGGGATGAATGACTTGAAAGAAAAAAGTTGAACCGCGTTTTTCTTTTTCGTGACCGAGTTTCGTTCCGCGAATTTGCGGCAAACCTCCGCCGATGTAAGCGGCGTAAAGTTCGTCAATCAAACCAAGGCCGTAGCCTTTGTGCGCGCCGAACGGCAGCAAGCGCGACCGCTTTGTTCGGATCAGTCGTTGGATTGCCTTCGGCATCCACGGCGACGCCGGGCGGAAGTAGTTTTCCTTCGCGTTTCATCACTTGCACGCGGCCCATCGCGATGGTCGAGGTCGCCCAGTCAATCACGATGGGAAAACCGATCGCGTCCTGCGTCGGGAATCGCCCACGAATGCGGGTTCGTGCCCATCGTCGGCGTCTTGCCGCCGAACGGCACGACTTCGGACGTGGCCGACGTGCAGTTCGTGTAGGCGAGGTAGCCCTTGAGCGCGGCGTCCATGACGTAGCCGCCGCCCCAGAGATAATGCGTCGCGTTGTCCACGCTCACCATGCCGACGCCGAATTTGTCGGCGAGCTTCATGCAGGTGTCCATCGCCTCGTAGGCGACGGCCTGGCCGAGTTTGTTGTGGCCGTTCCAGATTTCGGCGGCGGCGAAGCGCGACGGCAGCTTCTCGATCTTCGCGCCGGGCGTCCAGCGGCCGACCTTGCTGCCGAACAATTCGTCGAGGTGCAGCGCCTTGATGGCGTTGTGCGTGCGGATGCCATAATACGCGGCGCTGGCGCAAAACCGCGCGCCGGCGGCGGCCTCGGCGGCATCGTAACCGCGCTTGAGATACGCCTGCGTGACGAGTGAATCGTGTTTTTCTTTGGGGAATGATGTAGTAGGTTTCGGGCATAAAAATTAATTCGGTTTCCAATCAATGATTAAGCGAAATTCGTTAAAACTTCTGACATTGGCGAATGACATAATGTGAATTTGTCAATTCACGCTGCATGATCTATTTCAGGTCTGATCAGTTCGCAAGGCTTCAACGCTAACCAGTAAATTTTCGACTCAATTTGGATTGGGATCAAATGCGCGCCGCATCTTGATTGCGTCCGCGAAAATTATGTCTGCATCCTGAAAATCGTTTGCTGGATCATGATCATTTCATTCCACCATGCATCAACTGGCAAATAGTGTAAGTCTAGCGAGTTTCCCAACAAGGTCTGACATCCTGTTGCAATGTTCCATCACCAAATTGGCCAGTTCTGTCAAACACATTGTTCGGAAGATTCTTCTCTTTTGCTTCTCAAATGTGTTGCAAGACTGGTCAACATTTCTCATCGCAAGCCTCGAATTGCATCAGCTTTTTGTGTTTGGTGAATTTCAGCTCGGTGGCAGTTGTTCAGCAGAAGCTTCATGTTGCCGATGTTATATTTTCCGACATGCACTGTCAATGAGTCGAGTTGCCGTCTAAAGCAATGTTCCGTTTGGTCGCCATATTGGTTGTATTAAACCACTTTCTTCACCGGCACTTCGGGATTCACCTGCGCGATGGGTTTTTCGCCGTTCATCGCGAGGATGAGATTTTTCACGGCGCAGGTGGCCTGCCGCACCACGCTCTCGTAAGTGCGCGACGCGACGTGCGGCGTGCAGACGACGTTCGGCAGCTTGAGCAGCGGATGATCCGCCGCCGGCGGTTCCTGATCCAAAACGTCCGTGCCGTAACCGCCCACCTGCCCGGATTTCAGCGCGGCGACCATGTCGTTGGTGTTCACAATCTCGCCGCGCGCGCAGTTCAAAATCAAAACGCCCTGCTTCATCTTCGCAAACGACTTCGCGGAAATCATGTCGCGCGTCTCCGGCGTGAGGTTCGTGTGCAGCGAAATGTAGTCGCTCGCGGCATAAATTTCGTCGAGCGACGTGGCGCGTTTCACGTTGTGGTTCTTCGCAAATTTTTCGTCCCAATAAACGTCGAAGCCGATCACGTTCATGCCGAACGCGCGGGCGCGGATCGCCACTTCCTTGCCGATGCGGCCAAGGCCGATGATGCCGATGGTTTTCTCAAACAGTTCGTGGCCGGTTTTGCGTTTCCAGCCGCCGCTGCGGGTGGAGTCAGTGTGAAACAGAAAATTTTTCTCCAGCGCGAGCAGCAGCATGAAATTATGCTCGGCGACGGTCGTATGATTCACGCCGGGCGTGAAGAGGAGCGGGATGCCGAATTCTGTGCAGCACTTCACATCAATCTTGTCCACGCCAATGCCATATTTGCTCAAGACCTTCAGCTTCGGGCGCGCTTTTTCCAAAACCTTGCGCGTGATGGCATCGTCGCCGCAAATATAACCATCCACGTCACCGACGAGCGCTAGCGTATCTGTTTCATTCAACGGGCCGCGGGCGGTGACGATTTCCCAACCGGTTTTTTTGAGCAAATCATGATGTTCGCCGGGTGTGTCCTGGAACGAAGTCGTGGTCAGAAGAATTTTCATGAATTGGCAGTTTAAAAAAATAATGGCGGCGGGTCAAAAAGATTACCTTGAACCAGATATTTGAATCTGCATTTTTATTTGAAAAAAGTGCAACGACCCGGCGGCCTCTCAAAAACATACAAGATCATGGCCTTTGTTTCCAAGCTATTGCATGCGTTTGGGGAGTCATGGCCGGTTTGTCGGAGCGATCATTTACCGTTGCCGACAGAATCAAGATGGACAAATCCAGATCTACTAATGAATATATGGCCATGTCCACGAGCAAACGCCCAAAGGCTTGAAATATTTTGCCCGGCTAACGGCTTGAAATGCAAAAACATTCTCCACCATCGCCCGCAACCAATTTTCGCTGGGTCATCTGCGCGCTGCTGTTTTTTTCCACGACGGTCAACTACATGGACCGGCAGGTCATCAGCTACCTGAAGGATTACATTTTTTGCGTTCCGGTGGCACAGGGCGGCTTCGGGTGGTCCAACCAGGATTTCTCCTGGTTGACATCTTTCTTCACGGGGTTTTACGCCGGCATGACGCTCTTTGTGGGTTGGTTCATTGACAAAGTCGGGACCAAACTCGGGTTGGCGCTCTCGCTCATCGTCTGGTCCATCTTTGGAATATTGAACGCGTTTGTCGGCCGGATGCTGGTCATGCACATGGCCGTGCGCAGCGCGTTTGCCATCGGTGAGGCTGGCAATTTCCCGGCGTCCATCAAAACTGTCGCCGAGTGGTTTCCCAAGCGCGAACGGGCGCTGGCCACGGCGATTTTCAATGCCGGTTCCAACGGCGGCGCCATGATCGCCGCCATTTTTGTCCCGTGGTGCATGATTTATTTTGGAGACGAGCTTGGCTGGAAAATGGCGTTCATTCTCACCGGCGCCTCGGGCTTCATCTGGCTGATTTTCTGGTTCTGGCTGTACGATCCGCCAAACAAACAAAAGCGTTTGTCCAAAGCCGAGTATGATTACATTCACGTTGATGACGAAACGGTCGTTGACCAGCAAACCGGCGACAAGTCCCGGAAAGTTTCCTGGTTAAAACTTTTTCGCTACCGCCAGTTGTGGGCCTTTTTTGCCGGCAAATTTTTGACCGACGGCATCTGGTGGTTTTATCTGTTCTGGCTGCCGGATTATTTGTTCAAACAATTTCACATGACCAAGCAGCAAGTGATGATGCCGACATTCATTATTTATGGCGTGGCCATTATCGGCAGCATTTACGGCGGCAGCATTCCGATGACGCTCATCAAACGCGGCATGACGGTTTATAAAGCGCGCATGACCACCATGTTCATCATTGCCCTGTGTCCGCTGGCAGTTTTGTTAACGCAGTTTTTTGGTGATGTAAATCGTTTCGGTTCCATGGCCGCCACGCTCGCCATTGCCATGATTTGCATCGGGACGACGGCGCACCAGGCTTGGTCGGCGAATTTGTTCACGACGGTGTCCGACATGTTTCCCAAAAAATCCGTGGCCAGTGTCACCGGCATTGGCACCGCCGCCGGCGGCATTGGCGGCGTGGCCATTCAATTGTTGGCCGGTTTTCTGACCGATGGATTCAAACAGAATCCGCAGACAGCTTATTTCATCATGTTCCTGGTCTGCGCGTTAAGCTATTTGACCGCCTGGGTGGTGATGAAAGTGCTTGTCCCCAGACATAAACCGGTTACCGATTTGTAAAATGAATAACGATTTGGCCTGATATCTGCTGGCTTTCCCTCCGAATGGAATCAAATATTTCCGCACCTCTTCTCAGCCGAATCAAATCGTGGCAGCTTGTCTTGCTTGGCTTCAGTGGCTGGGTCACCCTGTACAGCGTTGCTGTCATTTTTTGGGGTGCCAGCAGCTTTGTCATCGGCAACTCGCAAGGCGGTTGCTTCGCCACCGCCATGACCCTCGCCGGTGTCGAAGTAAGACGCTTTCAGAAAGGTGGTTCCATCCCGCTGGATCCTTTGCAGTGGACCTATGGCATCACCACGGAACAGTTAAACCAGACGCTCGCACAATCTTTACAAAGGCAGGAGCTTCTGGTCGAAACTCCACACTCCGTCGAAGCGGAGATGGGCTTTGGTTTGCGCGCCATCAAATCCGGCCGCACATTGGTTTTTGAAACAGGACGATGGAAAGAACCCGTCATTGATCTGCTCCATGCCAAAGCCACCGAGGAAAACCGCAACAAAATCCGCGCCGACCTTGCCATCATCGTCGGAGCCGGCACGCCCGATGAAGACACCAAAAATTTCGTTAATTCCCATCCGGTGAAGCTGCTCATCGGCAAGGAACTCAAGGACATGTTCCCCGACGAAATAACGCCGGTTGAAAAAATTGAAACCAAACCAAACCTCGCATCTGGTGCGAATTCATAGGTGTGGATCACGCATCTGCCGCAGGGCGGCCGGATAGACGAAGTTGAGGAGGTGGCAGACGAGCATGGCGAAGGCCTGCCTGGGCTGGCGGGAGACATGGTCTTGAAGCCAAGCCATGTCATCATTGATTCATTCACGCAACACATGCTGAGGTCATGCTGCAACCAGATGACGACCCTTGAATAAATCGGAGGATTCTATATTCAATAAGAGTTGCAAAATCCCCACGGCGTCAGCTTAATCTACCCGACAATTTTTTTATGAAAACACCGGCAGAATTATTTTCACTCAAAGGTAAAGTGGCGGTCGTCATCGGCGGCACGGGTGTGCTGTGCGGCGAGATGGCCGAAGGCCTGGCCATGGCGGGCGCGACCGTGGCACTGGTCGGACGCGACGCGGCGAAAGCAAAAGATCGTCTGGACAAGATTTCCCAGGGCGGCGGCAAGGCGGAATTCTTTTCGTGCGATACGACCTCCAAAGCCGGCTTGCAACAGTTGCTGGCTGACGTGCTGAAGAAGCTCGGCAGCGTGGACGTTTTGGTCAATGGCGCGGGCGTAAATTCGCCGACACCATTCTTCGATATTCCCGAAGACGAGTTCGACAAAATCATCACGGTGAACTTGAAAGGCGTTCTGCTGGCGTGCCAGATTTTCGGCAGACACATGGTCGGGAAAGGCTCCGGCAGCATCATCAATCTCGGCTCGGCGTCGGGGCTGACGCCGTTGTCACGCGTATTCACCTACTCGGCGTCGAAGGCGGCGGTTCACAATCTTTCCAAAAATCTGGCGCGCGAGTGGGCGACGGCGGGTGTGCGCGTGAACATTTTAGTGCCCGGATTTTTTCCGGCGGAACAAAATCGCAAGGTGCTCAATCCCGAACGCGTGGCGCAGATCATGGGCAAGACGCCCATGAAACGTTTTGGCGAGGCGCATGAACTCGTCGGCGCGACCCTGTTGCTGGCTTCGGACGCGGGCAGTTTCATCACTGGCGCGGAAATTGTCGTGGACGGCGGCTTTGATGCGATGAGCATCTGATTCGTATTTTGAGGCCGGGTCATTGCCAAAAACGTGACGGAAAATCTTTTCGAGCGGCACCTGAAACCGTTATTTTTGGGCGAACCCATATGCCATTCATTGACGAAGAATTTCTGTTGGGGAGCGCGGCGGCGCGGCGGCTGTATCGGAAGTTTGCCAGAGCGGAGCCGATTTTCGATTATCACTGTCATATCTCGCCGCGGGACATCGCGGCGAACCGGCGGTTTGGGGATCTGTTTGAGATCTGGCTGGCGGGGGATCATTACAAGTGGCGGGCGATGCGCAGCAACGGTGTGGCGGAGAAATTCATCACCGGCGACGCTTCGCCGGAGCAAAAGTTCCAGGCGTGGGCGCGGACGGTGCCGCAGACGCTGCGCAACCCGCTGTATCATTGGACGCACCTTGAGCTGCGGCGTTATTTCGGCATCACGGATTTGTTGAGCGAAAAGACCGCCGCCAGGATCTGGAAACAGGCCAATGCCCGGCTGGCCACGCCGGCGCTGACGGCGCAGGGCATCCTCAAACAGTTCAAGGTCAAGGTCGTGTGCACGACGGATGATCCGGTGGACACGCTGGAACATCATCGCGCATTTGCCCGGCAAGGGCATCCGACCCGGATGCTGCCGGCGTTTCGGCCGGACAAGGCGCTCACGGTGAATGCTCCCGCCAGTTTCAACCCCTGGGTGGAACAGCTCGCCGCCGCGGCGAACGTGGACATCAATGGTTTCAGCGCCTTCATCAGCGCGCTGGAGCGGCGGCATGAGTATTTCCATGCGCAGGGCTGCCGCCTGTCTGACCACGGTTTGAACCATTGTTTTGCGGATTTTTGTTCCGAGAAAGTGGCGGCGGGGATTTTCAAGAAGGTGCGCCAGGGTGAACCGGTTTCGGCGCTGGAACAGTCGCAGTTTGCCTCGTTCATGATGATATTTTTTGGCCGGCTGGACGCCAAACGCGGCTGGACGAAGCAACTGCATCTGGGGGCGTTGCGCAACAACAACACGCGTCTGCTGACCCGGCTTGGACCGGACACGGGCTTTGACGCCATCGGCGATTTTCCGCAGGCCCAGGCGCTGGCAGCCTATCTGGACCGGTTGGAGGCCGAAAAGTCGCTGCCCAAGACGATCATTTACAATCTGAATCCGGCGGACAATTACGTGTTTGCGTCGGTGATCGGAAGTTTTCAGGATGGGACGGTTCCGGGCAAGATCCAGTTTGGGTCGGGCTGGTGGCATCTGGATCAAAAGCAGGGCATGGAATGGCAGTTGGATGCGCTCTCGAACCTGGGCCTGCTCTCCCGGTTCATCGGCATGATCACGGATTCGCGTTCGTTCATGAGCTATCCGCGCCATGAGTATTTCCGGCGCATCCTCTGCAACCTGATCGGTCGCGACATCCAAACCGGGGCCATTCCCGACGACGACGGCCTGGTCGGCC
>CAVOMZ010000014.1:0-25213 GCA_963697135.1 uncultured Chloroflexia bacterium
CACTAGTCCTAGCGAAGTACTAGGAGTTATACTTCGTCCCCTTGGCGCGTCCAGGTCGGCGCAGCCAGGACGCCGTGACGAGCAGCAGGAGCCACCCTCGATGCCAGATTCCATCCCGGCGGGCCTCGCCGAGGGCCTGCCTCCCGCCCGGATGATCGACCCCCGTGGGCACCGCTTCGGAGCGGGTCTGTCGGCCCTGATCATCGTCGGCTCATTCTTCCTGAACCAGCCCCTGGGCGTCGCGCTGGCCTTCCTGTCGATCGCGGTCAGCGGCGTGTTCGGCCTGAAGTATTCGATCTACGGGGCGATCTGGCGGCGGATCGTCAAGTTCGCCCACCTGGGCAAGGTCGAGCCCGAGCACGAGTACCCGCCGCGGTTCGCCCAGGTCTTCGGGAGCGTGGTCCTGGGGATCGCCCTGATCGCCTTCGCGGTCGGGCTGCCGATCGTGGGCTGGGTCCTGTCGGGCGCGGTCGCCGCCCTCCAGACGATCCTGGCCACGACCGGCTACTGCCTGGGCTGCCGGTTGTATTTCCTGCGCTGGTGGGTGCCCGGCCTGGTCACGCGGTTCTGGCGGCGGGGGATCGTCGAACCCCGCACCCCGCTCCGCTACTAGGCTCCGTTCGGAGCCAGGCGGGCAGAGAGGCGCGGCGGGCCGGCTTCCTGATCGGGAACAGGTGCGGGCCGGTATATCCCGAGGATATCCGGGCCGACATTGCTCACGGACGGGCTCGGAAGTGTGCAGTGCCGGTGGCCTCCCGTGTCCGCCGAGCCACCTGCGCATGGCGAGGAATGCCGGCACTGGGGAGGAATTACCGCCAGCAGCGGCCTCACCTCCGGCGGACGATCTCGGGCCGGCGGTAGGGGCCGATGACGCAGACTTCGCCCGACTCATCAAGTGGCAGGGCCCCGGTCCGGATCACCCGGTAGGCGTTGTGGACCTCGGTCACGCCCGCCCCGATCATGGCGATGACCGGGCAGTACTTCGTGGCCGACAGCTCGATCGAGCGGCGGACCGCCGAGACCTCGAGGTTCGGGCCCTCCAGCTCGTGGACGACGTCGATCCGGGTGAAGACCTGGGGATACTCCGAACGCTGGTCGCCCCGCACCCGGATCTCGTAGCGGTCGAACGACTGGCGCTTCTTGGCCAGGATCGAGATCACGTCCATCGCCGAGCACGAGGCGAGCGCGGCCAGGACGCCTTCGGTCGGGCCAGCCGCGACCCGCTCCCCGCCGCTGTCGAACTCGATCTGGAAGCCGCTCCCGGTCGATGCGACGAGGTGCATTCCGCCTTCGTTGCGGACCACGACCTCCTTGATCGTCATGTCAGGGATTCTCCAGCCCGGGCGGCCCGGGTCAGCCGGCCAGCGCAGGTGTCGCGATCCGGAGGGGATTCACCTCGAGCCAGCGTTCGGCGTCGATCGCCGCCTTGCAGCCGTCGCCGGCCGCCGTGACCGCCTGGCGGTAGCGGTGGTCGTGGACGTCGCCGGCAATGAAGACGCCCTCGATCTTCGAACCGGTCTCGTCGCGGACGGTCAGGTAGCCCATCGGGTCGACGTCGAGGATGTCCCGGAACAGGTCCGTGTTCGGCTTGTAGCCGATCGCGATGAAGAGGCCGTCGACAGGCAGGTCGGACTGGGTCCCATCTGACGTGTCCCGAATCCGGAGGCCTTCCACGTGGGCGGTGCCGAGGACGTCGTCGACGGTCGTGTTCAGGGCGACCTCGATCTTCGGGTTGGCGTACGCCCGCTCGACCATGATCTTGCTGCCCCGGAAGGCGTCGCGCCGGTGGAGCAGGTGGACCTTCGTTGCGAAGCGGGTCAGGAAGAGGGCCTCCTCGAGGGCGGTGTCGCCGCCACCGACCACGGCGATCTCCTTGTCCCGGAAGAAGAAGCCATCACAGGTCGCGCAGGCACTGACCCCCCGACCGCGCAGGCGGGTCTCGTTGTCGAGCCCGAGCCAGAGGGCCGAGGCGCCGGTCGCCACGATCACAGCGTCGCCGCGGTATTCGACTCCGCGGGCCCAGGCCCGGAACGGCCGGCTGCTGAAGTCGATCCGGTCCGCGTCGACATCCACAATTCGGCTCCCGAACCGCTCGGCCTGGGCCCGGAAGGCGGCCATCAGCTCGGGCCCCTGGATCCCGTCGGGAAAGCCCGGATAGTTCTCGACATCGCTGGTGATCATCAGCTGGCCGCCGGGGGCGGATCCGCCCAGGACGATCGGCGAGAGGTTGG
Organism: uncultured Chloroflexia bacterium; assembly: GCA_963697135.1. Classification (GTDB taxonomy): domain Bacteria; phylum Chloroflexota; class Limnocylindria; order Limnocylindrales; family CSP1-4; genus Palsa-1033. Next base: position 2,232 of record CAVOMZ010000014.1, read on the forward strand.
CCCGGGCGGCGTAGATCGCCGCGGTCAGGCCGGCCGGTCCCGAGCCGATGATCAGGACGCGGCCCTCGACCGGTTCGCCGCCCGCGGCTTCGACAGCGGGCGAGTCGGCCGGAGTCGACGAGGCCAGGGAGATTGGTCCCTGGTCGAACGAGATCGGGCTGGGATCGAAGGAGATGGGAGAGGTGGGCGGCGTCGCCGGGTCGTCGGTCATGACCTCATCCTACCACCACACCGATACCCCCTGGGAGTATCCATCCCGGAGCTGGCCGCCCGGCTCACAGGTCTCGAATCTGGGGAATGACCGCCTGCCCGATCAGCTCCAACCGGCTGAGGTCCTCGGGGTCGGGCAGGCTGACGATCACCTGCTGGACGCCGGCGTCCGACAGCTCGCCGAACGTGTCGACGACCCGGGCCGGGGTCCGGGCGCCGTTCCGCCCGTCCGGACTGATCCGGAGATCCTGGAGGGTCGTCCGCTCGATCTCCTCGTATGGCCGGCCGAGCCGTTCGCAGTGGGCCCGCAGGACGGCGAACTTGTGGGCCAGCCGGGGCGGATCCCCGAAGACATTCGCGGCGTCGCCGTACTGGGCGACCAGGCGGAGCGTCTTCTGCTCGCCGCCACCCCCGATCATGATCGGCGGATGGGGCCGGCTGAGCGACTGGGGGGCGTTGAGCAGGCGGCCGGCCTGGTAGTGGCGGCCGTTGAAGGCGGCCTCGCTGCCCCGTTCGCCGGTCCACATCCCGTGGGTGATCTGGAGCATCTCCTCGAGCATCTCGAAGCGGACCCCGAGCGGGGGCATCGGGAAGCCCAGCGCCCGGCTCTCCTCCTCGTTCCAGGCTGCCCCGATCCCGAGCCAGGCCCGTCCGCCGGACAGGATGTCGAGGGTCGTGGCGGTCTTCACCCACAGGCCGGCGGTCCGGTAGTGGATCCCGCCGACAAGCAGTCCCAGGCGAGCCCGCGTGGTCAGGGCGGCGAGGTAGCCGAGGGTGGTCCAGCCCTCGAGCATCGGGTCGGTCGACGGGCCGACGCCCCGGATCTGGAAGAAGTGGTCCATGACCCAGATCGAGTCGAAGCCGGCGTCCTCGGCGGCCCGGGCGATCCGGCCGAGGGTGGGCGCGATCTCGGCCGGCCCGCCGGGCCACTTGAACGAGTCGATCTGGAGGCCGATCTTCACGCGTGGGCTCCTGTCCGGCGAGCCGGATCGGGCCGCCGACACGAATCTAGCGGAACAGGTCCCACTCGGACGGGATCAGCGCCTCCCGGATCGTCATCTCACCGCGGACCGGATGCGCCCCGCGCACGATCGCGGCCGGCCGGCCGGCCGCCTTGCCCAGGCTCAGCTCGGCCGCGCTGGCAATCTCGTCGGCCACGGCCCGGACGGTCGAGCTCATCGTCCGGCCGTCGGCATCGGGGGTGCCCCGCAGGTCCTCGAGCGGCAGGAGGCCGGAGGCGCCGATCGCAACGTCGACGATGCCCCAGCGCCAGGGGCGGCCGAAGCTGTCGGAGATGATCACCGGCAGGTCGACTCCGAGCCGCCGTGCGAGGGTGGTCCGGATCGCCGCCGCCGAGGCGTCCGGGTCGGCCGGCAGGAGGATCACGATCGAGCCGGTGGCCGGTCCAACGTTCGAGGCGTCGATTCCGCCGTTCGCGCAGACGAAGCCGTGGGCCGTCTCGGTGATCAGGACCCCGTTGGCCATCCGGACGACCCGGCGGGCCTCGCGCAGGACCACCTCGACCTGGCGCGGGTCACGCTGCCAGCGCTCGGCGAAGGTCACAGCCTCGGGCCGTGGCTCGATCGTGGTCAGGTCGACGATCGCGTTCTCGGCCTTGGAGACGACCTTCTGGGTGACGACCAGGACGTCATCGTCGCGGAGCGGACCGAAGCCTGGCCGATCGGCGAGCAGGCGCACGATTGCGTCGCCCAGCAGGCCGGCCAGGTCGGCGCCCGGGCGAACCTCGGGGATCCCCTCGAGGGCGGCAACCGCCAGGCCCCCGCGGTCATCCGCCACGGGCCGGGTCCAGCAGGCCGAGCTCCCCAGCCAGGGTCAGGTCCGCGGGCAGGTCGAGGTCGAGGCCGAGCGGACCGTCGAGCTCGACGCTGAGCGCGCCGGCCGCTCGGGCAGCAGCTTCATGGGCAGCCCGGCTGTCCTCTCCGAACGAAGGTCGGATCACGTCCGGCGGGCTGAGCAGGAGCGCGTTCGTGCCCCGGCCGTGCCGGTCGGGGACGACCAGGACGAGGCCGCGTCCGGGCTGGACGGCGGCCGCGGCGGTGGCCACCACCTGGTGGATCGTCTCGGCGCTGACCGAGGGCAGGTCGGCGGCCACGATCAGGACGGCGCTCGCGCCGGATCGATGGCCCACCGCACGGCCTGCTCGAGTCCCTCGTTGAGGCCGGTCCCGACCTGCTCGACCGGGGCCGCCCCGGACCGGTCGGCGACGGACAGGACCGCCCGATCGGGGCTGACCACCGCCACGCGCTGGATCGCCGCTGAGCCCAGGACCGCCCGGATCGTCCGGTCGAGCAGGTAGCAGACGAGGTCCTGGCGCTCCTCGGCGTCGAGCGATCCTCCCAGCCGGCTCTTGGCCCCTTCGAGGGCCCCGACCGGGATGATCGAGACGAGCCGGCCCAGGTCGGCGCCGGCGCGCTCCTCGCCGCGCGCCTCGGGCCCGGTCGTCATTGAAGCGCCAGCCTCCCCGTGGCGAAGGCCAGGACGTCGGCGGCGACTCGGGCCCGGCTCGGGTCGTCGACCATCAGGCTGTCGATGACGAGCGTCGCGCAGGCCGAGCCGCTCGATCTCCGGGACCAGGTGAGCATCGACCGGATCGACGACGAAGTCCGTGGCCAGCCCGGCGTACAGGCGGGCCACGCCCAGGGCGCTCGACTCGTGACCGAGCGAGGCCAGCATCCGGTCGGCCGGTCCCTTGAGGGCGTGCCCGCCGACGATGCCTGAGATCGCGATCACCGGCGTGCCGGCCACCCGGGCTGTCTCGATCGCCTGGCGCAGGCCGGGGACGGCCAGGATCGGTCCGACCGATACGATCGGGTTGGACGGGGCAATGACGATCACCTCCGCCTCCTGGAGTGCCCGCCGGACCGCCTCCGTGGGTCGGGCCTGCTCGATCCCCCTGAAGCGGACCTCGAGCACCTCGGGCTCCTGGCGGCGATGGACGAAGTACTCCTGGAACTCGAGCCAGCCGTCGCGCGTGCGGATCTCCGTCCGGACCGGCTCATCGGCCATTGGCAGGATCGTGGCGGCCAGCCCGAGCGAGGCCTGGAGGCCGAGGTTCGCCTCGGTCAGGCTGGCCCCGGCCCGGACCCGGGCCGTGCGCACGATGTGGGCGGCCAGATCCCGGTCGCCCAGGCCGAACCAGGTCTCTTCGCCGTAGGCCCCGAGCTGGGCCATCACCGCCGAGGTGTCGCCGGCGATCCCCCAGCCGAACGGTCCCTCGATCCCGGCCAGGGTGTACAGGACGGTGTCGTGATCCGGGCAGACGAGCAGGCCGTGGAGCTCGAGGTCGTCGGCCGTGTTGACGATGACCGTCAGGTCGCTCCCCGCGATTGCCTGGAGGCCGTGGGCCAGCCGGGCCCCGCCGACCCCGCCGGCCAGCTCGACGACCTTGACCTGGTTCTCGGCCATGCCGCGCTTGTCCCGCGCGCCGGTCATGCGTCGCGGCAGGCCGTCGAGGGCGGCCCGGACCTCGCCGATCCGTTCGATCGTCTCCCGGTCGTACGGCGCCGGCAGCCGGACGACGACCTCGGCCATGCCCAGCGATCGCGATAGGGAGCGAGCCGTTCGGCGATCAGGCCCGGCGGTCCGAGCAGGATCGGCACGCCGTCCAGCCGATCGATCCCGTTGTGGACAAGGATGCGCTGCCGAGGGCCCGCCCGGCCTCGGCCGGGATCGTCGCGGATGACGATCGGGAAGCTGACCGTCCGCTCGATCGTGGCCTGATCACGGCCGACGTCGAGGCAGTGCTCGCGAAGGATCGCGTCCTTGGCCGCGAACTCCTCGGGCGTGCCGCTCGTGTTCCAGGCGTCGCCATAGCGCGGCGACCGTCCGAAGCGTCTTCTTCGGGCCGGAGCCGCCGATCAGGATCGGCAGATGGGGCTGGATCGGGAGCGGCGCCTGGACGGCTTCCTTGAACGTGTAGAAGCGCCGGCGTGGTCGATCGTCTCGCCGTCGAGCAGTCTCCGGATCAGGCCACGGCCTCGTCGAGCCGATCGAGGCGTTCGCCGATGTCCGGACCCGAAGTCGATTCCGTGGGCGTCGTGCTCGCGCTCGAACCAGGCCCCGCCGATGGCCAGGATCGCCCGGCCGCTGCTGATGTGGTCGAGGGTCGTGGCCAGCTTGGCCGTGTGGCCCGGATTGCGGAACGTGTTCGCCCCGACCATCAGGCCGATCCGGATCCGCTCGGTCAGGGCGGCCCAGGCGGCCAGCACGGCCCAGCCTTCGAAGATCGGCTGGCGCCAGGGGCCCTGGATCGCCATCAGGTGATCCCAGGTGTAGACGGCATCCCAGCCCGCCCGCTCGGCGGCCAGGGCGACCTCGCGCAGGGCCGGCCAGTCGGTCGCCTGCGACCAGGGCTGAGCCCCGAAGCGAACGCCGGTCACCGTCAATCCTCGAAATGGAGCCGGCTGCCGGCCAGCGGGAGGTGGAACGAGACCCGCTGCTGGCGCTCGAACCGGTCGCGGATCATTGCCTCCGCCCGGTCCGGTTCATCGGCGTGGTAGCGGCGGGCCATCTCGGCGATGTCGGCCTGGGCCATCGGCTGGTCGTCGATGATCGAAACGGTGCCGCGGATCGACACCCAGCGGTACTCGTCCTCGATCGTGATGCTGACCCGCGGGTCGCGCCGGAGGTTGGCCGGCCAGGCCCGGCCCTCGGCGCTGTTCAGGACGATCGTGTCGTCCCGGAGCAGGAACCAGGCCACGGCCTGGTGAGGGCCGCCGTCGCGGCCGAGCGAGGCGATGGTTGCGAAGCGAAGCCCGCTGGAAAGGAGCTCGCGGGCGCTCTCGAGCACGCTCGGCTCGGATATCGAGATTGGGCGTTTGGGCCATATCCGGATGGTAGCCCAGGCAACGATCGCCGGTCCGTGGCAGGACGGCCGGGTTCGCCGAGGCATCCCGGGCTCTGCGTCGCGGCGTGCTTCGGGGCCGATTTGGACGGTCACTGTCAAACTGGCGAGCGATGTCGCCGGAACGCCAGCCAGCGCTCTACCGGGCCCTCCTGCCGCTGCGCTTCTTCGTGGGCTTCACGTTCCTGTTTGCCGGGCTGGACAAGCTCGTCGACCCGGCGTTTCTCCAGGCCAGCGGGCCCGGCTCGATCGGGGAGCAGCTGGCCACCTACGCCCGGGATTCGCCGCTCGCCCCGCTGATCAACGTCGTGGCCCTGCCCAATCCGATCCTGATCGGGGTGATCGTGGCCAGCCTCGAGATCCTGGCCGGACTGGGCGCCCTGACCGGGCTGGCGTATCGGGCCAGCGCGCTCATCGGGGCGTGCCTGTCGGCGACCTTCTTCCTGACCGCGTCCTGGGCGGTCAGGCCGTACTACCTCGGGGCGGATCTGCCCTACCTGCTCGCCTGGGTCACCCTCGGCCTGGCCGGCCACGGTGGCCTGTACGTCGCCGGTCCGGGGATTGAACGGGCCTTCAGCCTGGCTCCGCCGGCCGGCAGCGACACTGCCGCCGTCGATCCCGCCCGGCGGAACCTGCTCCAGCTGCTCGTCCTGGGAGCCGCGGCGCTGACCGTCGCCGGGGTCGGGGCGATGCTCAGCGCGCGTGAACCCGAGCCCAGGCTCCCCGGTCGCCGAGCCCCCGGCTGGCTCGCCTGGGCGGCCCGGCGGAGGCTCCGGCGCTCCGTCGACGGCTCCTGGCGGGAGCCTGGTCCCAGGCGAGATCACGACGGTCGCCACGGTCCGGGCCCATCGGGCCACGCCCTTCACCGATCCGACCACGGGCGACCCGGCGGTCCTGGTCGCCCTGTCCAACGGCTCGATCGTGGCCTTCGACGCGATCTGCACCCACGCCGGCTGCACGGTCGCCTTCGACCAGCTATCGGGTCACCTGCTCTGCCCCTGCCACGGCGCGATCTTCGATCCCGCTCACGGCGGCGCGGTCCTGGACGGTCCGACGGACCAGCCCCTTGCCTCGCTGCCGATCCGAATCGACCAGCAGACCGGCGTGATCAGCCTGGCGGGCTGACCGCCACCCGGCGGGAGCCGGCGCTCGAGCGCGAACCCCTGGCCGGTCGCGGGGCCAGCGAGCGCGGCCGGCCGGGCTCGAGGGCCGGCCGGCCGAGGAGGTAGCCCTGGCCAAACTCGACCCCCAGGGTGCGCAGCATCTCGAGCTCGCGGTGGGTCTCGATCCCCTCGGCCACGAGGCGGGCATTGATTCGCCGGCCGAAGGACACGAAGGCCTCGACCAGGGCCTGCTTCGCCTCGTTGGCGGCAACTCCGTGGGCGATCTCGCGGTCGATCTTGATGATCGTCGGCCGGAGGGCGGCAATCAGGGTGAAGCTGGCGTAGCCGGCCCCGGCATCGTCGACCGCAAAGCCGAACCCGAGACGGCGCAGGGCCTTGACCTGGCGCTGGAGCGGGACGATGTCGCGGACCGCCTGCTGCTCGGTGCATTCGAGGGTGACCTGGCGCGGATCGATCCCGGCCTGGCGGACCATCCTGGCCACGGACTTCGCCTCGAAGTGCGGATCGAGGAGGCTGGCCGGGGTCGTGTTGATCGCCACGGCGAAGCGGATCCCCGGCGGGACTGCCTCCCGGTTGGCGAGGTCGGCGATCCGTTCGAGGATGACCCGGACGATGAACGTGTCGAGCTCGACGGCCCGGCCGGTGGCGATCGCGGCCTCGACGATCGTGCTGATCGAGGCCGGCTGCTGGTGGGGCATGTGTGGCCGGAACAGGCACTCGTACTCGTGGAGCTCGCCGCTCGCCAGCTCGACGATCGGCTGGAAGGCGACCTCGTGGGTCCGGATCGCGAAGAACAGGTCGAGCAGCTTGGACTGGACGGCCTGGACGGTCTGGCTCATCCCGATCCGGTCGGCGATCCCGGACAGCTGGACCGCGGCGGTCAGGGCGTGGAGGTACTTCTCCGACTCGGGCAGGCTCGGATCGACCTGGACCAGGCCGTAGTCGGGGCCGCCGCTGGGACCGGCCAGCTCGGCGGCCAGGGTCTCGCCCAGCGACTCCGCGGGGGCGATCAGGCAGGCGCCTGAGGCCAGCTCGATGAGCCGTCCGTCGGGGACCCGTTCGAGGAGTCGATTCAGGAAGCGGACGTCCCGCGACCAGATCAGCCGCTCATCGCCTCGATGCTGGTTGGTGAAGAACCGCACGCCCCCGCCCCGAAGACCTATGCCACGAGCCGACGACCGGCCGTCCCGCCCAGGCAGCGGGCTCGATGATCATGCGCCGCAGCCGGCCTGATCGAGTCCCGCCAGCAGTACGGGGTGTGCTCACCGATCGTACCGGCCGGGCCGCCGGGGATTGCCAGCCCGGAGCCGGGCCCGGTGTTCGGCTCAGGCGATCCGCTCGCCGGCCCGGATCGGCAGGTCGAGGCGATTCTCGGGCGGGGCCAGCGGGCAGGCCCATTTCGGGTCGAAGGCGCACGACGGCTGATAGGCAAAGTTGAAGTCGATGATCAGGCTGCTCCGATCCGTCGACCCGCCGAGGTCGGCACTCTTGGCCGTGTCGAGCAGATAGCGCCCGGCCGGGTACGTCTCGTGACCGCTGGTCGCATCGCGGAAGGGCAGGAACAGGCCGCCCGAGTAGCCCTCCATCCAGAACAGCGAGAGCGTCCGCGGCCGGTCGGCGAAGGGGACCTCGATCGAGCCGATCCGTCGGAACGAGAGCGTGTCGGCGCCACTGTTGGGCAGGGAGATCGGGCCGCCCAGCGGTGGGCCGCGGCGAGTGGTTGGGCCGGGGCGAGTGGCTGGGCCGGGGCGGGTGGCCGGCGCCGCCGCTCCGGGCGCCGGGGCTGTCTGGTCGCCGGGACCTCGAGCCGGACGGTGACTTCGAAGCGCAGGCTCGGATCCGGCGGGAAGTGCCTCGCTCGGAAGTTTGCTCGATCTCGCTCGGGCACCGGGCTCATCGGATGGTCGCGGTACAGCCGCTCCCGCTCAGACTGCCAGACCGTCAGGGCTGCGGCCGGGTCGCCCGCGGCGAGCCGGCGGACCTCCGCGTAGAGGTCGCCCACCTGGCGCCGCCAGTCGGCCAGCTCGAGCTCGGTCCCGGGTTCGACGCTCACCTGTCGAGTATCCGTGGCGGCAGGCTAAGCGTCCAGCCGTGCCTCCGATCCTGATCGTGGCCCGCGGCTGTAAATCGCCTTGCCCGGCGTGTCGCTCCCAGGTCGCCCGCCTGCGTCCCGTCCGGCCGAGCTCACCTGCGTCCCGTCCGGCCGAGCCGGCCCGTCGCTTGTCCGTCGCCCATGTCGGCCGGGATATCCGTTTGTGAGTCGGTGCAGACTTGCCGGGACGAGTCCCGGCGCCTGCGACTGGCTGGTGTGCGCCCGGGCGGACCTGCATGGCATGAATGTGTACGACCAGTCTTGCCCTGCGTTCGTCGCGCTCCGGCGTGAGGTGCAGACAACCGACCGAAATCAGCTCATCGCGGTCGTTCTCCTCCATCCGATGCAGATCTACGACCGTTTCGCGCGCTGACCGGTCGCTTGCATTCACCTGGTGCAGGTCGGCGACCAAGGAGGAGGTCGCGCAGGACGAGAGCCGGCCGTCCGGATCGCAGCGGCCCGGCTAGAATCACCGTCCCGGCCGGCACTCCCGCCCCCGGCACCCACGAGAGGGATGAACCGTGGCGGATCGGGCTGAGATCGGGATCTTCGGTGGATCGGGCTTCTACTCGCTCCTCGATGACGTCCGGGAGGTGAAGGTCGACACGCCCTACGGCGCCCCGTCGGACAGCTTCTTCCTGGCCGAGGTCGGCGGCCGCAAGGTCGCCTTCCTGCCCCGCCACGGCCGGCGCCACACCCTGCCTCCGCACAAGGTCAACTACCGGGCGAACGTCTGGGCGATGAAGGCCCTGGGGGTTCGGGCGGTGATCAGCCCCTGTGCCGCGGGCTCCCTCCAGAAGGCCGTCGAACCGGGCCACTTCGTCGTGTGCGACCAGTTCGTGGACCGGACGAACGGCCGGGCCGACACGTTCTTCGACGGCCCGATCGTGAGCCACGTGAGCTCGGCCGAGATCTACGACCCCGAGCTGCGCCGGATTGCGATCGAGGTGATCCGCGAGCACGGCATCACGGTCCACGAGCGGGGCACCGTGGTCGTCATCCAGGGCCCGCGCTTCTCGACCAAGGCGGAGTCGAAGTGGTTCTCGGACGCCGGTTGGGAGGTCATCAACATGACCCAGTATCCCGAGGCCTACCTCTGCCGCGAGCTGGGCATGGCCGTGGTGAACATCAGCCTGATCACCGACTACGACGCCGGCGTCCTGGAGGGGACCGAGGCCGTGACGGCTCACGACGTCCTCGAGGTGTTCACCACGAATGCGGCCCGCATCCAGAAGGTCGTCCTCGAGATGGTCCGCCGGTTCCCGGCCGACCTCGACGCCCTGGGTGCCGCGGGCATGCTCCAGTTCACCCGGGGCGACGGCCATGCCGCCTCGGCCAGTGACATCCGGATCTTCGAGACCGAACTCGGCTGAGGCCGAGACGGCTCGTTCGTAGGACAATCGAGCGGCCATGCCGCCGACCCTCGTCCCGGCCACCGAACCAACCCACGGGTGCGTGCGCTGCGGCGCGCCCGTGCCGATCGCCGACGGGATGTGCGAGCGGTGCAACCCGCTCGGGCTCAAGCAGCCGGCCGCCTCGCAGGCCCACGGCACGGTCGTCCTGGGGATCATCATCGGGGTCGTCGTCCTGTTCCTGATCGCCCGCTACTCCCTCCAGGGGGTCGGGCCGTTCCACGGGGTTGTGGCCGAGGTCGTGGCCGATCCACCCGGGCTGGCCGTGACCCTGACCGTCACCAACCAGGGCACCGCCGCGGGCAGCACCACCTGCCGGATCTATGACCCGTCGATCGGCGGCCTGGGGCCGGAGGATACGTACGCCGACAGTCCCCGGATCGACGGCGGCCGGACCGTCTCGTTCTCGGCCAACGTCACGACGATGGGCGACACGGTTCGCCCCCTGGCGGTGTCCTGCAGCAACCCCTAGGGGCTGGCCCCGGCTCGAAGGCTGGCTACTCGAGCCAGCGGTGCGGCCGGGAGCGGAGCTGTTCGAGCCCAAGCTCGTCGCACAGGGCGTGCCAGGCCGAGCGCGGGGTGCCGTTCCACTCGAGCTCGGCCGGCGCTTCCTGGGGGATCGGGGCATCTGCCCGGAGGCGAGCCAGGGTTCGATACAGGAGGGCCTCGGGCAGCCGGTCGCGGAGCGTCGCGGCGAGGGACGGCGCGCCCCGGACGGGGACGTCCCAGGCACCCGGATTGAGCGGGATCTCCTCGAGCGAACCATAGCGGGCCAGGACCGACGCCGCCGAGCGGGCACCCCAGCCGGGCAGGCCGGGGAAGCCGTCGGCGGCGTCCCCGACGAGGGCCAGCCAGTCCGGGATCGAGGCTGGTTCGACGCCCCACTTCGCGCGCACCCCGTCAGCGTCGTAGACGATCCGGCGGCGTCGATCCCAGAGCACGATCCGCGAGCCCCGCACGCACTGGGCCATGTCCTTGTCCGGGGTGCAGATCAGGATCCGGTCGACCTCGGGCCGATCCCCGAAGCGGGCGACCGCCGCCGCGATCGCGTCGTCCGCCTCGAACTCGACCATCGGCCAGAGGACAAGCCCGAGCGCCTCGATCGCCCGTTCCGCGATCGGGAACTGGCTGAGCAGCTCGGGCGGCATCCCGGCATCGGTCTTGTAGCCCGGGTACAGGTCGTTTCGGAACGAGGCGATCACCCGGTCGGTGGCGCAGCCGACATGGGTCGCACCCTCATCGCGGAGCAGGTAGAGGAGCTGCTCGGCCAGCCCGGCCACGCCCGAGAGATTGCGTCCATCGCGACCGATGACCGGCGGCCGGGGCGCAAAGTAGGCCCGGAACAGCTCGTACGTCGCGTCGACGAGGTGGACCTCCACCTAGCCGATGACCGACACCGACTCGACCTCGAGCTGGCCGGCCAGCCGCTCAAGGTCGGCCTGGAAGACTCGCCCGAGGATCGGGGCCAGCGCCGCCGAGACGAGGTTGGGCAGGATCGGCGGGACGAGCGTCTCGTCCCAGGTGACCCGGGTCCGGCCGTCGTCGAGCGCGTCGAGCTCGAAGACGCCCGTTCCGTGGAAGGCTCCCTCGTGGCGGATCGCGTAGCGGCGGGGCGGCAGGAACTCGGTCATCTCGACCGGATCGGCCACGGCGATGCCCAGGATCCGGACGGTGGAGCTGGCCCGCGTCCCGACCCTGACCGGACCGGGCGTCTCGATCGCAACGCGCTTCAGGTCGACCATCCAGTCCGGCTGGCGCTCGATGTCGGCGAGCCGGAACCAGACCTGCTCGATCGGCACGTCGATCTCGGTGCTGCTTCGGATCGGGTCGGGCAGGGAGCCGGGACGATCCCCGCGGTGCCGGCCGCCGAGCCAGCGGTCGGTGGTCCAGGCCAGGCCGGCCGCCCCGAGGAGGAGCAGGGCGATCCGGGCGATCCAGCGGATCATGGGCGCCCGGCCATCGGGCCGGCCAGCTCGACCCCGGCTCCAGCCATCGTGCTGAGGGCTCGCTGGCCGTCGCCGGGGGCGAGGTCGACGGGCCGGACGCCGCTCAGCAGGACGCGGCAGCCGAAGCCCAGCCGGACGGCATCGAGGGCGGTCGCCAGGACGCAATAGTCGGTCGCCAGGCCGACCACGATGACCCGCCCGACGCCGGCCGTGCGCAGGATCGCGTCGAGCTCGGTCATCGATTCCTGGCCGGACTTCGGATCGCGCATCGAGAAGCCCGAGTAGCCGTCCTCGCCGTGGCTGCCCTTGAGCACCCGGAGGCCGTCGACGAGCAGGTTCGGGTGGAGCTCGGCGCCCCAGGTGAAGCGCACGCAGTGGACCGGCCAGATGCCCCCGTCCCGGGCGAAGTGGGGGGTGCTCGGCGGATGCCAGTCCTGGGTGTAGACGACGGTCGCTCCGGCGGCCCGGGCCGCCGCGACCTGGTCGTTGACGAACGGGATGATCGCCTCTCCGCCGGCTACCGCCAGGCTGCCACCCGGGTCGGCGAAGTCGTTCTGGACGTCGATCACGAGGAGCGCGCTGGCTTGATCGTAGCCCTGGTCGGTCGCGCTGGTCATGACCCTCGGAGGCTACCGCAGACGGGCCGTCCCGGCATCCCCGTCGTCCCGGCGGGGCCCGGCGGGGATCGCGACCGATCCGCAACCACACGTTCAGGCCCGATGGGCTACGCTCCGGGCAGATGTACTTCGACGAGTTCAAGCAGCAGCTTCCCGACCGCGACGAGCGCGAGACCGCCGACTGGCTCGAGTCCCTCGACCAGGTGGTCGGCGAAGAGGGCGACAACCGAGCCCGCTTCCTGATGTACAAGCTGCTCAAGCGCGCCCGGCAGCTGCACGTCGGTCTGCCGCCCCTGACCCAGACCCGCTACATCAACACGATCAGCCCCGAGCAGGAGCCGTTCTTCCCGGGCGACGAGGCGATCGAGCATCGGATCCGCCGGATCGTCCGCTGGAACGCCGTGGCCATGGTCCTCCGGGCGAACAACCGGTTTCCGGGCATCGGCGGCCACCTCTCGACCTATGCCTCGGCCGCCAGCCTCTACGAGGTCGGCTTCAACCACTTCTTCCGGGGCAAGGACAGCCCGGATGGGGGAGCCGGCGACCAGGTCTTCTACCAGGGCCATGCCGCCCCGGGGATGTACGCCCGGGCCTTCCTCGAAGGCCGGCTGAGCGAGGACCAGCTCGACCACTTCCGCCGCGAATCGGTTCCCGGCGAAGGTCTTTCGTCGTATCCCCACCCGAGGCTGATGCCCGACTTCTGGGAGTTCCCGACCGTGTCGATGGGCCTCGGCCCGATCAGCGCGGTCTACCAGGCCCGGTTCAACCGATATCTCGCCAACCGCGGCCTCGCGGACACCTCGAGCCTCGCGGGTCTGGGCCTTCCTGGGAGACGGCGAAATGGACGAGCCCGAGTCGCTCGGGGCCCTGTCCCTGGCCGCCCGGGACGGCCTGGACAACCTGACCTTCGTGATCAATTGCAACCTCCAGCGCCTGGACGGCCCCGTCCGGGGCAACGGCAAGGTGATCCAGGAGCTCGAGTCCGTCTTCCGGGGCGCCGGCTGGAACGTGATCAAGGTGATCTGGGCCCGCGAATGGGACGAGCTCCTCGCCCGCGATACCGACGGCGTCCTGGTCGACAAGATGAACGAGACCGTCGACGGCGAGTTCCAGAAGTACTCGGTCGCCGGCGGGGCGTACATCCGGGAGCACTTCTTCGGGCCGGACCCGCGTTTGGCCCGGCTGGTCGAGCACCTGACCGACGACGACCTGGCCCGCCTCCGCCGGGGCGGCCACGACTACCGCAAGCTGTACGCGGCGTACAAGGCCGCGACCGAGTTCCGGGATGGCCCGACCGTCATCCTCGTCCACACGATCAAGGGCTGGACGCTCGGGCCGGGGGTCGAGGCCCGGAACATGACCCACCAGGCCAAGAAGCTGTCCGAGCAGGAGCTCCGGGTCTTCCGCGACCGGCTCGAGCTGCCGATCCCGGACAAGGAGCTCAAGGACGCGCCGTACTACCACCCCGGCCCGAAGTCGGAGGAGGTCGAGTACCTGAACGAGCGACGGCTCGAGCTGGGTGGCTTCCTGCCCCGGCGGGTCGTTCGGGCGAAGTTGTTCGACGGGGTGGCGCCCGAGATCGACCGGGAGTTCGCGGCCGGCAGCGCGACTCCGGTCAGCACGACGATGGTCTTCGCCAAGCTGCTTCGGAACCTGATCCGGGATCCGCAGCTCGGTCCGCGGATCGTCCCGATCATCCCGGACGAGGCCCGCACGTTCGGCCTCGACCCGCTCTTCAAGGAGGTCGGGATCTACGCCGCCCACGGCCAGCACTACGAGCCGGTCGACTCCGAGCTGCTCCTGTCCTACCGCGAGTCGCAGGACGGCCAGGTGCTCGAGGAGGGGATCACCGAGGCCGGCTCGATGGCCAGCTTCCAGGCGGCCGGGACAGCCTACGCGACCCACGGCCTGGCCACGATCCCGTTCTATATCTTCTATTCGATGTTCGGCTTCCAGCGGACCGGCGACCAGGCCTGGGCCTTTGCCGATGCGCGCGGACGGGGCTTCATGCTCGGGGCAACCGCCGGCCGGACGACCCTGACCGGCGAGGGCCTCCAGCACGACGACGGCCACTCCCACCTGCTGGCCTCGACGATCCCGAACATCCGGGCCTACGACCCGGCCTACGCCTACGAGCTGGCCACGGTGATCCGGGACGGGATCGAGCGGATGTACGTCCGGGGCGAGGACGTCTACTACTACGTGACCCTGTACAACGAGAACTACCCGATGGCGCCCAAGCCGGACGGCGTCGACGAGGGGATCATCCGCGGGCTCTATCGCTTCGCCGGGCCACCCGAGACGATTGGGGCCAAGGCCACGGGCAAGGCCACCGGCAAGACGAAACCAGCCCGGGTCCGGCTGGTCGGCAGCGGCTCGATCCTCCAGCAGGTCCTGGCCGCCCAGGCGATCCTGGCCGACCGGTTCGGGGTGGCCGCCGAGGTCTACAGCGCCCCGTCGTTCCCCCTCCTGCGGCGCGATGCCCTTGAGGCCGAGCGCTGGAACCGCCTCCACCCGGGCGAGCCCGAGCGGGTGCCCTACGTCAGCCAGGTCCTCGGACCGGAGGGCGGACCGGTCGTGATCGCGACGGACTGGTTGAAGGCCGTGCCCGACCTCGTCGCTCGCTGGCTGCCCCGCGATTACGTCTCGCTGGGGACCGAGGGCTTCGGCCGGAGCGACACCCGCGAGAACCTGCGCTCGCTGTTCGAGATCGACCCGCCGGCGATTGTCGCCGCGAGCCTGACCGCCCTCGCCCGGTGCGGGAGCCTGACCGCGAAGCAGGCCGCGGCCGGCATTCGCGAGCTGGGCCTCGACCCGGAAAAGCTCGACCCGGCCGCGGTCTGATCGGGCCGGTCCGGCCCCCACGGTCCAGGTGTCGCCCGGCCGAAACGTGGAACGCCGGAACCGACTCGCGGTCCCGGCGTTCCGGCTCCTCCGGAAGATTGGCTGGTCGGGTTACTTGATCAGGTAGACCACGTTCACGGTGATCGTCACGTCGTTGGTGCCGGCCTGGATCGGCGTGGCGATCTTGGCCGCATCGGGAGCGCTGGCCGCAGCCGGCTGCGGCGTAGGGGATCGGAACCTCGATCGGGGCGGACGTCTCCGTGATCGAGGCAACGCCGTCAATCGAGATGCCCGCGGCGGAAGCGAGGGTATCGGCCTTGGACTTCGCCTCGGCCATGGCTGCCTGGCGGGCCTGGGCTTCGGCCGCGGCCTCGTCGTTGACCCGGAAGTTGACGCTGTCGAGCGAGGTCGCGCCCGCGGCCAGGCTGTTGTCGATCGCGTCACCCAGCTTCGTCAGGTCGTGGACGGTGACCGTCACGCTGTTCGACATCTGGTAGCCGGTGATCCGGGGCGGGTTCGTGTTGTTCGAGTAGTCGTAGGTCGGCTGGAGCGAGACGTTGGAGGTCTGGATGTCCTTGGGATCGATCCCGAGGGCCTTGAGGGCGGCCAGCACCCGGGTCATCGCCGCCGCCGCGTCGTTCTGGGCGGCCTTGACCGTAGAACGATTGACCAGCACCCCGAGGTGCAGGTCAGCCGTATCCGGCTGAAGAGTCACCGTGCCCGTGCCGCTGACCGAGATCGTGTGCTCGTTCACGGTCGGCGTCGGGTCGACGGCCCGGGCCGGCGCCGGGCTGAGCGACGGCAGGCTGGTGGCTGCCAGGAACAGGGTGACGCCGATCCCGGCGGCGACGATGCGGGCCTTGCGGCCAGGGCTCGGGATGGTCAGTGTCGTCGGCATTTCGCGGCTGACTCCTGTCGGATCGACGGCCGGTTCCGGCCGCGTTGAGCCACAGGACGCCCGAGCCCCGGCGCCGGTTCCCTCGGCCTGGTTCGCCCGCGCACCGGCCGCCTGACCGCCGCGATTCGTGGCCGGCGACAGCGGCCCCCGAGGCAGGACTCAGGCGAGCAGTCGGGCCAGCTCGATGGCCCGCAGGGCCGAGGCTCCGGCCGCGTCGTGGCGGAAGAACACGAACGCGTCATCGCCGGCGGCCAGGAACGGCTCGAGCCGACTGGCCCAGGCGGCGAGGTCGGCCGGCTCATAGCTCGTCCGGCGCAGGCGGAGATAGAGGAAGGCCCCCGTCCGGCGAATCATCGGCGGCTCGGGGAGCTCGTCGAGGTCGGTCGCGCACAGCACGGCACCGGCCTCGGCCAGGGCCGCGAACGTCTCGTCGACATGCCAGCTCGGATTCTGGAACTCGAGGGTCAGCGGCAGGTCCCCTGGCCAGGCGGCCAGCAGCGCGGCCAGCCGGGCGTCATCGCGCCCGAGGTTCTCGGGCACCCGGAAGAGGACAGTCCCCAGGCGCTGGCCGAACGAGCGCAGGGGGGCCGTCAGCCACGGAACCGAGCCGTCCGGGTCCACGGTCATCGATCGAAGGCTGCCCCCGCGCTGGGCCTTCACGGCAAACCGGAAGTCGTCGGGCGTGGCGGCCAGCCAGCCGGCGATCGCCGACTCGGTCGGGCTCCGGTAGAACGTGTTGTTCAGCTCGCAGGCATCGAGCCGGGCGCCATAGGCCCGGAGCAGATCGGGCCCGGCGGTTCCGGCCGGGTAGAACAGTGGGATCCAGTCACGATAGGCGAAGCCACTCGTCCCGGTTCGCAGCCGGCCCCGCGGTCGACCGGGCCCCGAATTCGCCATCCGGGACGCAGGGCCAGGCTGGCTCGTCAGACGAGGATCAGGCCGGCTCGCCGTTGGCCGGCGGGAGGGCCGGGTCGCAGGCGGCTGCGGTGATCATCGAGTCGCCGTCCTTCCGAATTCGCTCGCCGATCGCCCGAAACGCGTCGTCGAGTCGCCCCAGCTCGGATCCCGGGACCACGGCCAGGAAGTATTGGTCGATTCCCCGAAGATGCGTCTCGGCGGCGGCCCGAAGTCGCTCGAGCCCGGCCTCGGTCAGGACCGCCAGCGAGCCGCGCCCATCCGAGGTGCAGCTGGATCGGGCGATCAGGCCGTCCGCCTCGAGGCGGTCGATCAGGCGGGTGACTCCACTCCGGCTGAGGAAGATCCCGTCGGCCAGCTGGTTCATCCGGAGGGAGCGGTCGGGTGCTTCGGCCACCTGGAGCAGGGCCGAATACTCGCCCAGGGTCAGCCCGTCCTCGGCGCGAAGATCCTCGTCGAGCCGCCGGGTCAGGAGAGCGTGGGCCATCAGGAACGCCCGCCACGTCTCAAGGCGCGGATCGCGCGCGCTGAGGCTCGTCGGCGACGCATCCGTTGTCGGGGCGGGCTCGGTCACTGAATCCCTGACCTTTACCTGGGGCATTGCGGCATCATACGCCGGAACGCAACTTGTTGCGGCCGCAACGATCATCGGCGACGATCCGCTGTCACGCAGGGCCAGGCCCGGGTCGGGAGCCTGGCCTCAGGCCATCGCCTCAGCCCGCGGCGAGCGCCTCCTGGAGCCAGGGCTGGAGCGTCTCGCCGTCCTCCTCGTAGGCGTTCCCGAAGGACCAGGTCGAGCCCTTGGCCCAGGCCGTCCAACCGTTGAACACCTGCTTGATCTGGTCGAGCCCGGCGCTGGCCGGGATCGTGAACGAGCTGAGCTCCTGCTCGCGGCCGTCCAACGTCCCGCCAAGGGCCCCGATCCAGGGCATCAGGTCCGAATCGACCGCACCGGCGAGGTCGAGGCCGGGATACCAGACCTGGACGCACAGGTTCCCGCCGTGC
Organism: uncultured Chloroflexia bacterium; assembly: GCA_963697135.1. Taxonomy (GTDB): domain Bacteria; phylum Chloroflexota; class Limnocylindria; order Limnocylindrales; family CSP1-4; genus Palsa-1033. The sequence continues at coordinate 20,159 of CAVOMZ010000014.1, forward strand.
TCTTCGACGCGGTACGTGCCGGTCTCGGGGTCGACCACGAAGACATCGCCGCGGGCGAGGTTCTCGAGGATCCCGGGTGAGGCCAGCAGCCGGTAGCGGGAGCCGCCGAGGACCTCGACGGGGACCTCCTCGAAGACCGGCTGGCCGGATTCCTTGAGCGTCGCGAGGAGTCGGACGGTCGGTTGGTTCGGCTCGGGACCAGGCCCCGCCTGGTTCGGCTCGGTTCCGGAGTCGGTTCCGGCGGACGTCTCACTGCTCATGCGGCCCATTCTCGCCGATCCGGCGCCGGTCATCACGGCCGGTGGCTATCCTGCTCGAGTGACGTCCCCCGACCCCGGGCTGAGCAGCTTCGGCACGCCATTCGGCGCGCAGAGCATGACCGCACCCCTCCGCCAGGTCCTGGTCAAGCGCCCCGGCTCGGCCTTCGGACGGGCCTTCGACGATCCGGCCCACGGCTTCCTTCACCAGGTCGACTTGGCCGTCGCCCAGCGGGAGCATGACGCCTTTGTTGAGCTGCTGGCCGGCCTCGGCCCGTCCGTGCACGAGCTCGGCAGCGAGAGCAGCAGCCCGGACCTCGTCTACCAGTTCGATCCGCTCCTGATCAGCGACCGGGGGGCGATCCCGCTCCGGCCGGGCAAGCCGAATCGGCGGGGCGAGGAGGAGCTGGTCGAGGCCTGGGCCAACGAGCACGCGATTCCGACGATCGGCCGGATCACGTCGCCGGGCACGATCGAGGGCGGCGACACGTTCTGGCTGCGGCCGGATCTCCTGTGCATCGGTCGGACGCTGCGCACGAACGAGGCCGGCACCACCCAGTTGGCGACGCTCGTCGGCGGGGACGTCCGGACCTTCGATCTGCCCTACTGGCGCGGACCGGCCGAGCTGGTCCACCTCCTGTCGGTAATCTCGCCGGTCGCCGACGACCTGGCCGTCGTCCACCTGCCGCTCCTGCCGGTCGGATTGTGGCGGCTGCTCCAGGAGCTGGGGATCCACCTGATCGACGTCCCCGAGCCGGAGTTCGCCACCCTCGGCTGCAACGTCCTGGCGGTGCGGCCCGGCGTCGTGATCATCGCCACGGGCAACCCGCGGACCAGCGCGGCCCTGGCCCGGGCCGGCTGCGAGGTCCACACCTACGCCGCGACGGAGATCGGCCTCAATGGCTCGGGTGGCCCGACCTGCCTGACCCGGCCGATCTGGCGCGAGACGAACGGGTGAGCGCCGGCCAGGTCCGGCCTCTGGGCGTCCTCGAGCAGGCGGCCGTCGACGCGCTCGATCCGGCTCGGATCGAGCGCGAGCTCCGGACGATCCTGGCAATCCCGAGCGTCACCGGCAGCGAGGAAGCCGTCCAGGCGGTGATGGCCGGCCTGATGGTCGAATCGGGCCTGATCGTCGACCAGGCTGATCCAGACCCGCTCACCCTGGCCCGCGATCCGGACTGGCCCGGGAGCGAGGTCGACCGGACCCACCTGCCGGTGGTCATCGGCCGGACCGGCCGGCCCGGTGGACGGCGGGCGATCGTCCTGGGCCACGTGGACGTCGTGCCCGTCGGCGACGAATTGCTCTGGCAGAGCCCGCCCTGGATGCCGACCCTGGTCGAGGGCGAGCTGCACGGCCGTGGCGCGGTCGACATGAAGGGTGGGGTCGTCGCCGGCCTCGCCGCCGTTCGGGCAGTTGCGGTCGCGATCCGGCAGGCCGGGGCGGAGCTGGACGGCGAGATCCTCTTCGTCACGGTGCCCTCCGAGGAGGACGGCGGGGGCGGGCATGCTGGCGGCCATCCGGGCCGGGGTCACGGGCGATGTCGCCGTGATCCCCGAGCCGACCTCGCTCGACCTCGTCACGGCCCATGCCGGGGCGATCACCTTCCGCCTGACGATCACCGGAAGGCCGCCCACGCCTCGAAGCGCCGCGAGGGCGTCTCGGCGCTCGACAAGCTGGCCTTCCTGAGCGATGCCCTGGCCGCCGACGAGGCCGCCCGGAACGCCGCCGAGGACCGGCCGAAGATGACCGCCCTGGGTCTGCCCTACCCGACGATCATCGGCAAGGTCAGCGGCGGCGAGTGGGCCTCGACCGTGATCGATCGGGTCGTGGCCGAGGGCCGCTATGGCGTTCGCCTGGGCGACACCTGGCAGCAGGCCGAGGTCGAGCTCCGGGCGGCGATCGCGGCCGCCTGCGCCGCCGATCCCTGGCTGGAGGACCACCCGGTCCAGGTCGAGCTGGTCGGCGGGCTGTTCTCGTCGGCCGAGATTGCCGACGATCACCCTTTGCCGGTCGCCCTGGCCGGGGCGATCGCGGACGCGCTCGGCCGGCGGCCGGCCTTCATCGCCGAACCGTATGGGGCGGACATGCGCCTGCTCATCCAGCAGGGCCACACCCCGACGGTGATCTTCGGGCCGGGCCGGCCGGAGGTTGCCCACGCCCCGAACGAATCGGTTCCGCTCGACGAGGTGGTTGCCTGTGCCCGGGCCCTCGCGGTGTGGCTCCTGCGCGAAGTCGGGCCGTCGCCGACCTAGTGCGGCCGAGACCTGGGACGGGTCAGTTGAACAGTTCGACGAGGGCCTTGCCGAAGACGCGCTGTGCGCGTCGACGTCGGCTTCGGTCGTGGCCGGGCTCATCAGGGCCATGTTGTGGAACGGGGTCATGAGGATTCGCCGGTTCATCGCGTAGAGGTGCAGGAACCGCTCCAGCTCGGGATCGGCGGCCGCCCACTGGGCTGCGCCGTCGCGCGGCGGTTCGGGCAGGAAGTGGTACTCCGCCCGGCAGCCCAGCCGGGTCACGTGCCAGGGCACGTTGCGCTCCCGGATCGCCGCCTCGACGCCGGCTTGCCAGCGCTCGGCCAAGGGGATCATCCGCTCGAACGCCGCCTCGGTCAGGACCTCGCCGAGGGTCGCCCGAACGGCGGCCAGCGACAGGGCATAGCCGGCCAGGGTCCCGCCGACGCCGCCGACATCCGAGGTCTCGATGTCGAGCGCCGCGCTGATCCGGTCACCGAGCTCCTGGCTGAAGCCGTACGTCCCGACGGGAATCCCGCCGCCGATCGTCTTGCCGATGACGAGGATGTCCGGATCGAGGCCGTACAAGCCGGGTGCAGCCGCCCGGGCCGGCGCAGATCGTATGGGTCTCGTCGATGATCAGGAGCGTTCCGTAGCGTCGGGTGAGCTCGCGGACGCCCTCGAGATAGCCCGGCTCGGGCAGGACGATCCCGATGTTCGTGAGGGCGGGCTCGATCAGCAGGACGGCCACATCACGTTGGGCCAAGGCCGCCTCGAGGGCCGCCAGGTCGTTGTAGGGGACGACCCGGGTCGTGACGGCCGGGTCGACCGGTGGGCCCATGTTGCCCTCGCGTTCGATCACCCGGCCATCCGGGCCAAGGGTTGCGAAGGTCTCGTCGACCGAGCCGTGATAGCAGAAGTCGTGGACGGCGATCTTCGGCCGGCCGGTGACCATCCTGGCGAGCCGAATCGCGAAGCGGTTGGCATCGGTCGCCGTCAGGGTGAACTGCCAGTATTTCAGGCCGAATCGCCGTTGGAGCTCCTCGCCGCACCAGATCGCGTCCTCGGTCGGGAGCATCAGGGTGATTCCCCGGCCGTGCAGCTGGCGCTCGACCGCCCGGACCGTCGGGCCGGCATCGTGGCCGGCCATTGCCCCGGTGTCGCCCAGGCAGAAGTCGATGTAGTCGTGCCCGTCGACGTCGGTGAAGTGGGCTCCGGCGGCGGTCTCGACGAAGATCGGGAAGCCGCCGGCCCAGCGGACCATCCAGTTCATCGGCACGCCGGCGAGGAGCGACCCCTGGGCCCGCTCGAAGAGCGCCAGCGACTTCGGATGGTCGTCCCGGAAGGTCCGGATCTCGCGCTCGAGGAGGGCGCCCAGGTGGGTCCGATCGAGGGTCCGATGGTCGCTCATCGGACCATCATGCCGGTTGGCCCGCGCCGCGCGCAGGCTCGTTGCGCGGGCTAGTTGACCCGGCGATTCAGGCCGCAGATCGGGCAGGTCGCCACGCCGCTCGAGGGATCGAGCCGGAGGAGGGTCGCGCAACCATTGGTCGAGCAGAAGAGGGGATGAGCGGCGGCCGCCCGCCGGCGCAACCGGCGCATGGCCTGGGCGCGCATCGGCGCACCGGCGTTCGAGGTACGAGTAAGCATTGAAAGACAATCCTGGTTTCTGACCGCTCGAACGAACCCGGAAATCGGTTGGGTCGGAGCGGACGGTTTTTGGTGCCTGGCGCGTCGCGGGAGCAAAGGTTCTGGTGCTCTGACCTGCGACGCCGCCCGGGCGTTGACATCAGCAAGAGTGAGCGAGAACACCCGTTCTGTCAAACGCCCGATGGTCCGGGGTGATGGTAGTGGCTGCCGCGCTCAACGGCCGGCACGAGTCGGCCCGGGGCGCGGCCGTCCATCCACGGACAAAGCGCGAACCTGGCCGCGCCTATGGCCAGGTACAGGTCCCCGGAGCAGACCAACGGGGCTTCGCGGTGTGGATTCGTGCACGACGGAGGTCCGATCGTGGAATTGATCGCGTCGGAACGGGCCCGAATTCTCTCGTCAACCGCCATCCGCTCGATCAAGCTCGCGATCTGGCAGTGGTTGCAGGCGGGGCCTGCCCCGCGCCGTCCTGGAACCCTCGTGAGCCGCCGTCGAGCGGCCGAATACGACCCCGGCGACCGCGGCTAGCGGTCGCGGTGGTAGCGCTCCATCAGCCGGGTCACCGCCTCGCGGGCCGCCCGCCACTCCGCCTGGTCGCCCAAGGTATCCACCTCGACATTGCCCCACCGGGAAAGCTGGCTGATCGCCGTCACGATCGCGTCGTGGAGGACCTGGCGGCCGCGCCCGGCGTCGACCTGGCCGGTCACGAGGTAGCGCCGGACGAGGTCGAACGGGGCCCAGCCGTCGCCGACCCGGATCCGGTCGCCGACCCGGAGGGACTCGAGCCAGTCGTCATCACCGACCGGGTAGCGCTCATGGTCGGCCAGGTGGTCGGAGATCGGCCGGCGCGGGCCTGCGCCGCCGAGCGGGGGCAACAGGCCCTGGTCGTCGACTGTCTGGTAGCAGACCGGGCAGG
>CAVOMZ010000015.1:0-42086 GCA_963697135.1 uncultured Chloroflexia bacterium
CCGGGCCCCTCATTCCCGGGCCCCCATCTCCGGGTCGCCCGGCGTCGGTTATCTCCCCGGGAGATCAAAACGGCCGAGCACGCCGTGCGCTCGACCCCGGCCGCCTCGGCATTCGCCCAAGTGATCTTGGTCCGCTGCGCCGGGTCCAAGTCGCCGCCGCCGCCAACGCCGACGCCGACGCGACCGACGAGTCTGGCGAATATCAGCCCCCGTGGTCGTAGTCGGAAACCGGGCTCGATTTGGGGCCAGCCTGAAAGGATCCCTGGGCAGCTCGTGCACGGATCGAGTCGGACACGAGCCGCCATGTCCTGGAGGTCGGCCTCGTTTCGGCGCAGCACCACGGGGACTGGTATTCGCCGGTTTCCTGGCCGATGTGGTTGCGCGTGCAATAATTGGCGGCGGGCCCGACTCAATCCCAGGCGCTCCAAGCCCCGACGGTTAGCCCCGACGGTTAGCCCCGACGGTCCGGAGCTCCAAGCCCCGACGGCTCGGTCGACGGCTCGGACGCTCGTGCTCAGCCGCACGGGCTCGATCAAGGCGAGGCAGAACGATGACGCTCTCAGCGGCCACTCCGGCCCATACCCCGCTCCCACCGATCGTCCGGACCGATGAAGGGCGGTACCAACCCGGCGTCTGCAACATCGGCCCGGCCGAGATCGCCCGCCGGCGTCGGGCCGGCCACGTCGGGGCGCTGCTCACGATCGCCCTCCTGGTCGTCCTGGTCGTGCTCGATGTCCCGCCGCTGGCCCGCCTGATCGTGGCCCTCCCGGCCGCCGGGGCTGCCTCGGGCTACCTCCAGGCCGCCTTCGGGTTCTGTGCCGGCTTCGCCTCGCGGGGCCTGTTCAACTTCAGCGAGCTCGGCCAGGAGCAGTCGGTCGGCGACCCGACGAGTCGCGCCCGGGACAAGGCCCGGGCCAACCAGATCCTGATCGGCAGCGTGGCCATCGGGCTGGCCGTGGGCGTGGTCGCCGTCCTCCTGCCGCTGTGACCAGCGCCGTCCGATCTGGCCGTGGGCGAGGCACCGCTGTCCGATCCGGTCGAGCGGGTTGCCGCCGCGATCCGGGCCCACAACATCGAGGTGATCGTGGTCGACACCGGGGCCGAGGCGCGCGACGCGGTCCTGGCCCTGATCCCCGACGGAGCCGAGGTCCATTCGGGCAAGTCGAAGACCCTCGAGGACATCGGGCTGCACGCCGAGCTGATGGACTCCGAGCGCTATGACTTCGTCCGCAAGCAGACGATGGCGATGGACCGGACGACCCATGGCCGCCAGATCCGGAAGCTCATGACCGGCCCCGACTTCATGCTCGGCAGCGTCGCCGCGGTGACCGAGGAAGGGGCCCTCGTGGCGGCCTCGGCGACCGGCAGCCAGCTTGCCGGCTATGCCGCCGGGGCCGGCCGACTGATCCTGATCGTGGGCAGCCAGAAGATCGTGGCTAACCTGGACGCGGCGCTCCGCCGGATCGACGAGGTCGTCTTCCCCTACGAGGACGAGCAGGTGCTGGCCCGGCTGGGGGTCCACACGATCCTCGAGAAGATCCTGATCATCTACGGCGAATGGACGGCCGGCCGGACGACGGTCGTCCTCGTCCGCGAGCCGTCGGGGTCTAGGCCCGGCTCGCCCGCGGCCCTAGGCTAGCCTCGGGCGACGCCGGGATCAGGCGCCGGAGGCGGTCCTCAAGCAGCCAATCGCGGTCCGTCACGATCCCCTGGCTGACCCGGACGGCGAGCTGCTCGCCCGGGTCGAGGCGGATCGGCCAGGAGAAGAGCTGGCCGCTGCCCTGGTAGATCCGCTCGAAGCCGCCCTCGGAGTTCGAGATCGTCTCGATCGGCGCCCACCACGCCTCGGCCGCGGGCTCGATCGTCGTGTCCAGCCGGATCCCGATCGTGTCGTTGCCGGCCGCGACGGAGGCCACCTCGGCCGCGGTACCGCTGCCGTCGTGGGCGTAGCGGCGGCCTTCGACCTCGTGGTAGGCGGCCGGGTTCGCGCCGCCGCCGAGCAGGATCAGCGACCATTCGATCCCGAAGCGGCTGTCGATCGGGTCGTGGCCGAGGTGCTCGACCTGGACTTCGAGGCTGAGCGACGGGCGGCGGCGGGTTCCGCCGATCACGAGGCGCTTCTCGACCAGGACCGGCTGCCGAGCGCCCGAGGCAATCGAGCGGACCGAGCCGAGGCGTCGGCTGACCAGCCGCCGGCTCGTCAGCTCGACCAGCTCGAAGGCCCCCTCGACGAAGTCGCCTAGCTCGGTCTCGTCGGCGGCGGCGTAGGCCGCGGGCTGGGTCTCGCTGGCCAGGAAGCGGACGAGGCCGGATCGGCGCTCGTGGGTGTCGTAGTGGATTCGCTCGGCCAGCCCGGATTCCTTCGAGCGCACGACGTCGTGGATCGAGGTGGCCCCGGCTCCCGGGGCGAACGGGCCGCCGTCCGGCGTCTCGATCAGGGTCCGGTGATAGGCCTCGGGCCGCCGTCGCAGCACCGCGGCCAGGGCGTGCCGGACCGGGCGGATGTCCCAGCTGCCGATGCCGGCGCCGGCGTCGAGCTTGATCCCGAGGACCTGGCCGGGTCCGGCCAGGCGGACCTCGTCGATCCCATCGAGGTCGAGGTCGATCAGCGAGCCACCGTCGGGGCCCGCGCCTCGGGCCGAGGCCGCCCGGCTCGCCCGATCGGCCAGGTCCTCGGCCGCGATCAGGTGGCCCGCGTGCCGCCAGCCGGACGTGGGCGATGTAGATCCCGCCGAACAGCCCGTGCCAGTAGCAGTCGTTCGACTGGCCCTGGTAGAGGTGATCGACGGCCTGCTCCCGGGCGCCCCGGCCGCCGGTCGGAGCGCGTCGTCCGAATCGTCGCCGGGCATCGCGGCGACCTTGGCGCTGGCCCGGAGCATCTGCTTGTGGAGGTCGTTGATCTCGCGATAGCGGACCTGGAAGTTGCGCCAGAAGCCGCCCCGGAGGTAGCGCGCCTCGGCCGACCGGCCCGGACCGCGGCCTTGAGGGCGCGGTCGAAGTCGCGCGCCTCGTCGGGCGGCAGGGCCCACTCGCCCATCTCGGCGTAGGACGAGGTCGGCACATAGATCCGCCCGATCGGTCGCTCGCGCTCGAGCCAGGCCGACGGGGTGACCGTCGTCAGCCAGCCGGCATTTGCCTCGAGTGCCTCGAAGAACCGCTCGACCCAGCGGCTCGAGCCCCAGCAGTGATCCCAGGTCGTCGGCCAGGCCCCGAACTTCTCGCCGTCATCGCCCATCACCCCGATCCGCGTGCCGTCCTCGCTGGCATGCTCCCGGAGATAGCCGATCACGTCGTCGACCTCGCCGAACGGGATCCGGTAGCGGAGGCCCTGCTCGGTCCCGAAGATCGACAGGAGCCGGCCCTGGTCATCGGTCGTGTAGGCGCCCCACAGGCCGGCTTCCGGGATCGCGGCCGCCCGGAAGTGGGCATCGTCGAGGATCGTCCAGCCGTAGCCCGCCCGGGCCAGGGAGCTTGGCAGGTCGGGCTCCCAGACCCGCTCCGCCAGCCATGCCCCACGGGGCCGGACTCCGGCGATCCGCTCGAGCTCATCGGCCATCCGCTCGAGCTGGCCAATCCGGTCCCGTTCGGGCAACGAGGCGAGGACCGGCTCGTAGTAACCGCCGCCGAGCAGCTCGACCCGGCCCGAGCCGACCAGCGCCCGGATCCGCTCGATGAACTCCGGCTGGTCCCGGCGCAGCCAGTCGAGGAGAGGCCCCGAGTAGTGCAGGGAGAGGCTGATCGCCGGGTGCCGTTCGATCGCCTCGAGCATCGGCCGATAGGCCTGCTCGTAGACCTGGCCGATCACCCAGCCGAAGTTGCCGACCGGCTGGTGGTTGTGGATCGCGAGGGCGAGGGCGATCCGGGGCGGCACGCGGCTCAGGCGGCCCCGGACGGGGCCCGGATCGCGATCCCGGCCGCCGGCAGGTAGAGCTGCTCGGTGTACTCGTGGAGCATCCGGGTCGTCGAGAAGCGCCAGATCGTCGAGGCGATCGACTCGCGCATCCGCTCGGTCCAGCCGGTCGGGACCCCGCTCGGCCCGCGGTCGTAGTAGCGGGGGACGATCTCGTCCTCCAGGATCCGGTAGAGGTCGAGGGCGTCGGACCAGTCCTGGGCGCCCTCGTCCGGGTTCTGCTCGCGGCCGCCGATCGCCCAGCCGTTGTCGCCGGTCCAGCCCTCGTCCCACCAGCCGTCGAGGACCGAGGCGTTGATCACCCCGTTGTGGGCGGCCTTCATGCCGCTCGTGCCGGATGCCTCGAGCGGCCGGCGGGGGTTGTTCAGCCAGACGTCGACGCCCTGGACGAGGAACCGGGCGATCCGCATGTCGTAGTCCTCGAGGATGAACACCCGGCCGCGCAGGCTGGCCGAACGGGACCGCTCGAAGAGCTGCTGGATCACGCCCTGGCCCGGCCGGTCGGCCGGGTGGGCCTTGCCGGCGAAGACGATCTGGACCGGCCGCTCGGGATGCCACAGGAGGCGGGCCAGGCGATCGACGTCGCTGAACAGGAGCCCGGCCCGCTTGTAGGTCGCGAACCGGCGGGCAAAGCCGACCGTCAGGATCTCCGGGTCGAGGGACTCCTCGAGCTGCTCGAGCACGGTCGGGGCCTCTCCGTGCCGGGCGAACTGGTTGCGCAGGCGCTTCCGGGCGAACATCGCCATCTTCGTCTTCTGGTGCTGGTGGGCCGCCCACAGGTCGCGGTCGGGAATCCGGCCGAGGCGCTCCCAGAAGCGGCCCGTCCGGGTGTCCGGATCGAGATCGTCGAGGTCGGCCCCGAGGACGTTCCGGTACAGGCTGCTCATCTCGGTCCCGACCCACGACGGGGCGTGGACCCCATTCGTGATCCCGAGGATCCGGCCGTCGCCAAGGAGCTCCTGCCAGGTGGCGTTGGCGGTGGCGGCGTGGAGCTGGCTGACCGCGTTGGCGGACGTCGACAGTCGGAGTGACAGGGCGGTCATGTCGAACTGGCGGCTATCGCCGTCGGCACCCCGGCCGAGCTCGAGCAGGCGATCGAGGTCGACCGAGCCGGTGATGTCGGCCTCGGTCACCGCCTCGAGGTGGTCGGCGGCCACGGTGGGCAGGGCGGCGACGGTTCGTTCGGAGTCGAACAGCGGACCGGCGATCCGGCGAACCAGGTCCGCCTCGAAGCGCTCGTTGCCGGCCGAGACCGGAGTGTGGATCGTGAACACGCTGGCCGAGCGGACCTGCTCGAAGGCGTCCTCGAGGGCGGCCCCACCGGCCACCAGCTCGCGGGCCCGCTCGGCAAGCAGGAAGGCGCTGTGGCCCTCGTTCAGGTGCCAGACCGCCGGATCGATCCCCAGGGCCCGGATGGCGCGCACCCCGCCGACCCCCAGGACGAGCTCCTGGTGGAGCCGCATCTCCCGCCCGCGGACGTACAGGATGTGGCTGATCGGCCGGTCGGCATCGTCGTTCTCGTTGATGTCGGTGTCGAGGAGGAGGGCCGGCACCCGGCCGACCTGGGCCAGCCAGACCGCGACGTGGAGCGTCCGGCCGGGCAGCTCGAGCGAGACCCGGAGCGGGTCGCCGTAGCGGTCGGCGACCTGGAGGACCGGCAGCCGGGCCAGGTCGTAGTCGGGATAGGCATGCTCCTGGTGCCCGTCGGCGTCGATCGTCTGGCGGAAGTAGCCCTTCCGATAGAGCAGGCCGACGCCGACCAGGGGGAGGGCCATGTCCGAGGCCGTCTTCAGGTAATCCCCGGCCAGGACGCCCAGGCCGCCGGAGTAGATCCCGAGGCTCTCGTAGAAGGCGTACTCGGCGCAGAAGTAGGCGATCGGGCCCTCGAGGGCGTCCCCGTACTTGCGCTGGAACCAGTGGTTCCGGCCGTTGGCGAGGTAGGCGTCGAGCTCGGCCATCACCTCGGCGTACTCGACCAGGAAGTCCTGGTCGTCGAGCAGGGTCCGCCAGTCGACCGCGCCCTCGAGGACCGCGACCGGGTTGCGGTAGCGCGTCCAGGCCGCCGCGTCGATCCGGTTGAACAGGACCTTGGCCCGGGGGTGCCAGCTCCACCACAGGTTGTAGGCGAGCCGGCGAAGCCCTTCGACCTGGGGCGGGAGCCGGAATGGCGCGCCGGGCAGGGTCGGGACGCGAACCAGGGGATCCATGCGCGCCGAATGATAAGTCGCGGACAATGAGCCGATGCGGATCGTCTCGATCGCGGCCGAATGCGAGCCCTGGGCCAAGGCCGGCGGCCTGGGGGACGTGGTGGACGCGCTGGCCCGCAGCCTGGGCCGGACGAGCCGGCTGGAGCGCCCCGTCGACGTCTTCCTGCCGGCCTATCGGTCGGTCGAGCTGCCGGCCGGCTTGCCGGTCGAGGAGCTCCGGCTGAGCGTGCCCGGACCGTACGGTCCGGCGGCCAGCGCCGGTACGGCAGCGTTCGGGCCGGTCGTCATCCGCTCGGTCGTGACCCACGGCTATCGCCTCCGCCTGGTCGATCACCCGGGCGCGTTCGACCGGCGCCGGGATCTATGGCTACCCGGATGATCCGTGGCGCTTCGGGCTGCTCTGCCGGGCGGCCCTCGAGACGATCCGGGTCGAAGCCGAGCCGATCGACCTGCTCCACGTCCACGACTGGCATGCGGCGGCCGCCCTCGTCCTGCGCGACCGGTTCTACGCCTCCGACCCGATCCTCGGCCGGGGTCGCCTGGCCTCGATCCTGACGATCCACAACCTCGCCTATCACGGCTGGGTCGATCGGGCCGACCTGGCCAGCCTCGGCCTGGCCCCGGGCGATCCGGTGGTCGCCCCGGACGCCGCCGGGATCGACCTGCTGTGGGCCGGGATCGAGCGGGCCGACCTCGTCAACACGGTCAGCCCGACGTTTGCCGCCGAGGCCCTCACCCCGGCCGTCGGCTTCGGGCTCGACCCGACCTTGCGCTGGAAGGCCGGTCTCGTGGACCTCGATGGGCGGCCCCGGTTCTTCGGGATCCTGAACGGGATCGACCCGGCGGTCTGGGATCCGGCGGCCGATCCCGACCTGGCGGCGCCGTACAGCCGGAACGACCTCGCGGGCAAGTCCGCCTGCCGGGCCGACCTCCTCGAGCGGGTCGGCTTCGACCCGGGCGACGGGGGTCCAGTCCTGGGCATGATCGGCCGGCTCGACCCGCAGAAGGGCTTCGACCTGGTGGCCGAGGCGGCCCCCCGGCTGCTCGCGGCCGGGGCCCGGCTGGTCGTCCAGGGCAGCGGCGATCCGGCCCTGGCCGAGCCGTTCCGGGACCTCGCCCGGCGGCGTCCCGAGCGGCTCTTCCTGAACGAGCGATTCGACCGGGCAATGGCCCGCCGGATCTACGCCGGGGCGGACCTCTTCCTGATGCCCAGCCGGTTCGAGCCGTGTGGCCAGGGCCAGATGATCGCCCTGCGCTACGGCACCCCCCCGGTCGTCCACCGAACCGGCGGCCTGGCCGACACGGTGATCGACGCCTATCTCTCCCCGGCCTCGGCCACCGGCTTCGTCTTCGAGCATCCGACCGCCGACGGGCTGGTCTGGGCCTGTGAGCAGGCCTTTGCCGCTCGCGCCGAGCCGACCCGCTGGGCCGCGATCGTCGAACGGGGGATGGCCGTCGATCACGACTGGGCCGCCGGCCCGACCGAGGCCTACCTCGGGGCCGCGGATCGGGCGATCCGGCTGGCCACCGGGCCGGGCGCCAGCCGCCGCCGGCCGGGCCGCTCGCCGGCGGGTTCACCGGGCAGCTCGACCCCGCCCGAACCCGGCCGGAGGCGGCGCACGTCGGCCGGCTGACGCCGGCAGGCCTGCCCGGAGGCGGTCGAGCGTGTCAGAATCGGCCGATCCAGACCCTCGGAGGTAGCATGGCCCGCCAGTTCGTCGTCGAGCTCCCCAACCAGCCCGGATCGCTGGCCGCGCTGGCCGAGGCCCTGGCCGCCGCCGGCGTCGACCTGCGGGCGATCGGCGGTGGCAGCATGGGTCCCGTCGGCCACGTGATCATGACCACGGCCGACGACGACGGAGCGCGGGCCGTCCTGGAAGCCGGCGGCTACCCGTTCGTCGAGGGCGAGTCGATCCTGGCCGAGGTGGCCGACCAGCCGGGCGGGATGGCCGGGGTCACCCGGGCCCTGTCGGATGCCGGGGTGAACATCCTCGGCCACCTGTTCCTCGGGCGCTGGGGTGACCGGGCGATGTTCACCTTCATCGTCGACGATCCCGACAAGGCCCGCCCGATCCTCGAACGCAAGCCCTAGCTTCAGCTTCGTTCAGCAGGGGACGGCCGGATGCGCTTCGATCGGATGATCACCGCAGTTGATGCCCACGCCGCCGGCGAGCCCGGCCGGGTGATCACCGGCGGGGTCCTCGACGTTCCGGGCGACTCGATGCTCGAGAAGATGGCTCACCTGCGGGACCACGGCGACGACCTGCGCAAGCTCATGCTGCGCGAGCCGCGGGGCTACCCGGCGTCAAACTGCAACTTGATCCTGCCGCCGACGATCCCAGGCGCAGACGCCGGGTACGTGATCATGGAGCACGTCGAATACCCGGCGATGTCCGGGACGAACACGATCTGCGTGGCGACCGTCCTGATCGAGACCGGGATGGTCCCGGTCGTCGAGCCGATCACGACCCTCCGGCTCGAATCACCAGCCGGCCTGATCGAGGTCCGGGCGGAGGTCCGCGACGGCCGGGTCCGGGAGGTCACCTTCCGGAACGTGCCGGCGTTCGCAATGCACCTCGATGCGATCGTCGAGGTGCCCCAGCTCGGCAGCGTCACCGTCGACGTGGCCTGGGGCGGGATGTTCTACGTGATTGCCGACGCCGGGCAGTTCGGCCTGCGGATCACCCCCGATGAGGCCCGCGACATCGTCCGGATCGGCGAGATGGTCAAGCTCGCGACCCAGGAGCAGCTCCCGGTCCGCCATCCCGGGCAACCCGGATCTCGCGGCCGGGGTCACGATCGCCCAGATCTCGGGACCGGCCCACCTGCCGGGCTCCAGCCGGCGCAACGCGGTGATCGTGTCGACCGGCCAGGCCTCCTGGGATCGGCCCGAGAGCTGGACCGGGGCGATCGATCGGTCGCCCTGCGGCACCGGCACCAGCGCGAAGATGGCCTGCGAGCATGCCCGCGGCAGGCTGGCGATCGGCGAGCCGTTCGTCCACGAGGGAATCCTCGGAACGACGTTCACCGGACGGCTGGTCGAGGAGACAACGGTTGGCGGGCGGCCGGCGGTCGTGCCCACGATCAGCGGCCGGGCCTGGATCACCGGCTTCGCCCAATACGTCGTCGAGCCCGACGACCCCTTCCCGACCGGCTACACCCTGACCGACATCTGGGCCAACGCGAGCTGACCGGTTTCGACCTAGAACTGGGGCTTGACCGACATCAGGAAGACGATCGAGATCAGCAGGATCGTCAGGAAGATCCCGCCCAGCTGAGCCCGCTTGGCCAGGGCCTGGAATGCCGGCGGGGGCGGTCCGGGCGGCGTGCCGGGGGCCGGCGGCGGGGCGTTCTCGATCATCTGGATCATCGCCTCGATCGTCCGCGACTGGACCAGGATCGCGAAGCCGATCGCGATCACGTAGAGGACGATCCCGAGGGCCAGCCAGTGGGCCGTGCTGACATCGAAGTTGAGGGTCAGGATCAGCCCGATCCCGGTGACCGCCTGGAACAGCCCGAGGGGAATGATCAGCTTGCGCTCGATCGTGTCGGTCAGCTTCAGGCCGAACATCGCGCCCGAGGGCATCGCCCGCGACTGGCGCGCGATCAGCGGGAAGACGAACGAGGGTCCGAACGCAGCGATCGCGCCCAGGACGTGCAGGAACAGGAAGATCGAGGCAAGTGGGCTCACAGCAATACCTCAGGATCGTTCGTGGCGTTTGGTCCCGGCCATTCTGACCGGGCCGAACGGCCCGCGTGACGCGGCCGCGCACGAGATCGCGCCGGCCGGGCTCGGCCCGCAAGCCGCCGCCGCCGGCCCCCAACCCGCCGCCACGGGCCGTCAAGCGGCCGGGTCGAAGGGATTCCCCGAGGGCATGATCGCGAGCCTGTCGAACAGGTCATCCAGCTCTTCGAGGGTGATCGAGTCAAGGGTCGGGGCCAGGCCGCGGGTGCGGTGGCTGGCCAGGACGCCCCGTCGGCGGAGGATCTCCTTGCGGATCGCCAGCCCGATGATCTGCTGGGCCTCGAACTGGATCAGCGGCAGGTAACGGTCGAAGAGGAGGCCGGCCGACCGGCCCTCGCCGGCTTCGAGCCGCTCGCGCACGGCCCGCAGGATCTCCGGATAGGCGAAGCCGGTCATCGTGCCGCAGGCGCCCCGGCGCAGCTCGCCCAGGGCCGACACGCCGCCCAGCCCTCCGAATACGTCGAGATCGGGCCGGCCGGCCAGGATCCGGCCGATCTTGGCCGGGGTCGGCGGGTCCTCGATCTTCATCGTCCGGCTGCCGCTGGCCTCGGCGGCGGCGAGCAGGGTCGTGACCGGGATCAGGACGCCGGTCGCCGTCGGCTCGTCCTGGATGATCAGGGGCAGCCCGCCGGTCGGCCGCCTGGCGGAAGTAGCCCGGCAGCTGGTCGACGTTGCGGAGGAGCGGGGGAGCGGCCAGCATGGCTGCGGCGGCGCCCAGGTCGCGAGCCTGGCCGATCAGCTCGAGCGTCGTGGTCAGGGTCGCCCCGGAGCTGCCGACGGCGATCGGCAGACGGCCGGCGGCGGAGTCGAAGATCGTGCGCAGGGCCGCCGACCGCTCGGCCGGGGTCAGGGCCCCCGGCTCGGCCATCACCCCCATCACGGTCAGGCCGTCAACGCCCCAGGCGATCGCCCGGTCGACCAGCCGGGCGAGGCTGGCCAGGTCGAGCCCGCCCTCGTCATCGAACGGGGTCGGCAGGATGTACCAGGTTCCGCGCATCCGCATCAGGTGTCTCGCCCCTTCCGTGGCCGGCACGTCCGGCGTGCTGCGCGCGTGAACCCAGGCGGCTCCCATCAGCAGGCCCTGGGCAATGAACGACAGCCAGATCATCGCCGCCAGCATTGCCACGAGCGCGCCGTAGACCTGGAGCGAGCCGATCAGGCGGGGCGCCAGGATGGCGAAGAGCTGGGTCAGGAGCGCGGCCAGGACGCCGACCACGACCGCCGGCCAGAGGACCGCCCGCCAGGTCGGCTGGATCGTCGGAACGAAGCGGTAGACGAGCCCGGCGATCAGGCAGAAGAAGGCCAGGTTGGTGACGAGCGATCCCGGACAGGAAGGCGAGCAGCCCGGCCAGCGGGCTGCTGTCGGGCACGACCGAGGCGGCCACGCTTGCCCCGAAGCTGACCAGGACGAATCCGCTCATCGCCAGGCCGATCCCGATGACGATCACGAGGACGCCCCGAACCCCGCGCACGACCGGGTTCCGGGGGGCTCCCGCGGCGAAGATCCGGTTGATCGCGTTATCGAGCGAATCGTAGAAGCGGCTCGCGCCCCAGGCCAGGGTCACCAGGCCGATGATCGAGTTGCCGACCGCGCCGGCGGCCATCCCGGACAGGGCCTGCTCGAAGAACACGGCGAGCGGCGGAAACCGGCTGCCCAGGTCGGCGGCGAGGGCCGCCAGGCGCTCGGGGTCGGACAGGAGAAGCCCGGCCAGGCCGATGATCAGGAGGATCGCCGGCAGGAGGGCGAACAGCGAGGAGAAGGCCAGCCCGGCTGCCAGCAGCCCGCCCCCGGCCCGATCGTAGCGATCGAGGATGTCGAGGAGGCGGCGGACGACCGGGATCGACATTGACCCGGGCGACGAGCTGATCGATCCGCCGGCTGACCCGCTGAACCAGGCCGTCGGCCTCCCCGGCCGGGCCTCCCCGGCCGGTCACCTCGAGCAGGGCGAGCTCACGCCGGACGGCGGGCTTCCGACATCTCGCGCAGCGTCTGCTCCATCTCGGCCGTGGTCAGGATCTGGGCCCCGATGCCGAGCACCGCGACGACGATCCAGATCACGAGCCAGAGCGGATGGCCGGTCAGCGGGGCCAACAGGCCGTCCCCGTAATCCGCGGTCGTCGTGACCCCGAACAGGAGAGCCAGGCCGGCCGCAACGGCCGCCGCACCCTCCACCCCGGTCGCCAGGATGACCACGTACTTGGGGATCGCCAGGGCGAAGAAGACCCAGGCCAGGGCGACGCCCGCCGCAAGGGCGATGATGAACTGGAGGAAGCCCGTCCCGATCCCGACCGCGGCCAGGGCGCCGGTGGCCAGGGTCCAGCCGAGGGCGCCGCCCACGAGACAGATCGCGAACCACCAGTAGACGTACGACAGGACGGCGAAGACGATCGCCACGATGAACCCGAGGCCCCAGCCGGCGATCGTGCCCAGGAACCCGTCGCCCAGAATGGCGTGCACGGCGTCTGCCCCGACCACGAACCCGACGAAGAAGCCCCAGATCGGGAGGAGAATCAGGAACAGGCGATAGCCCATGAAGGCAAACGCCCCGCCCGCGACGATCGCGACGAGCGACAGGACCAGCGTTTCGAACGTCATCACGTCCCTCCGTGTCCGCTTCCCGGCGGCTGACAAGGAAGTGGGTCGCCCGCTCGGGCGAGCTGGCGATCCCGTGGTCGCAAGCGCGGCTATTGTAGGCGGCGGTTTCGCGACCGGATCATCGAAATCGCACGACCTGGCGGGACGCTTCGGCGGGAATCGCGGCCGGGGCGATGCTACCCTCAGCCGATCGATCGAACCCGGGCCGACCGGTCCGGCCGGCGCACGTCGGGCCGACCGCATGAGGGAGAACTGACCGTGGCTGAACCTTCGGCTGCACCGTCGATGCCGAAGCCGCACGGGCGGCTCCGGCGGTTCGGGGCGAACCTGGCCCTCGTCCTCGCCTGCCTGATGCTCGTGTTCGCCCTCCTGGCAACCTGGACCCAGCAGGTCGTCCTGAACACGAACCGCTTCATGGACGTCGTCGGGCCGGTCCCGACCGATCCGGCAGTCCAGGCCTCGATCGCCGATTTCGTGTCGACCCAGGTCGTGACCACCCTCGACCTCGAGAACCGGGTGGCCAACGTCCTCCCGCCGAAGGGCGCGTTCCTGGCCGCCCCGATCACCTCGGCCCTCCAGCAGCGGCTGAGCAACCTCGTCCTCACGACGGTCTCCTCGGAGCGGTTCGCCCAGATCTGGGATTCGGCCTTGCGCTCGCTCCACGAGGAGCTCGTCCGGGTCCTGCGCGGCCAGTCGACGGTGATCACGATCGACCAGGGCGTGCTCTATCTGAACGTCCTGCCGCTGGTCGGGCAGGTCGTGACGGAGCTCCAGAACGAGGACTTCATCCCGGCCTCGGTCACCCTGCCCGACTTCTCCGGGGCCGATCCCGGACCAATCCAGCAGAAGCTGTCGGAAACCTTCGGGATCACGATCCCGCCGACCTTCGGCCAGATCCCGCTCGTCGAGTCGGCCGCCCTGACCAAGGCTCAGACCGCGGTCAAGCTCCTGGATGTGCTCGTGATCGTGCTCTGGCTGCTCGTCATCGGGCTGATGGCCCTGGCGATCTGGGCGACCGCCCGGCGCCGGCGGATGGTCCTGATGCTGGCCCTCGGCTCGATCGTCGCACTCCTGCTCTTCCGGGTGATCCTGCGCGGAGTCGAGAACTGGCTCGTCTCGAACGTGGCCGATCCAGGTTCGGCGGCCACCGTCCAGGCCCTGATGGACACGATCCTCGACAACCTGTTCAGCCTGATGTGGTGGTTCGTCCTGCTGGCCGCAGCGATCGCCCTCGTGACCCTGTTCGGCGGGCGGGCCCGGGCCGCCGCCCGGTCGGCCGCCGAGACCGCCGGCCAGCGCAGCCGGACGCGCCGCGACGTCGGCCAGCGCCGCGACGGCGGCCAGCGCCGCGACGGGTGAGCGCGCCAGTCGAGGCGACCAGCTCGCTGCCGGCACCCGCCGTCGCTCCAGCCGCCGGCCCCGGCCAAGCCCGCGGTCGTCGCCCGGGCGTGGATCCGGGCGCACCTCGCCGAGCTTCGCTGGATCGTGCCGGGCATCGCCGTCGGGTTGATCGCGGCGATCGCCGTCGGCCTGGTCACGGTCGTCCTGGTCGTCGCGGTCGTCCTCGTCATCGAGTACGCCCTGACCGGCATTGCCCGCGAGGACGAGCCCTCGCCCGAACCGGCCGAGGACGCGAACCCCACGCCAGCCTGATCGGCTGCGCGGTCAGCTCCGGCGGATCTCGCGGACGTTGTCGGCGAAGGTCAGGACCGCCAGGCCGGCCAGCACCCCGAGGAGCAGGACTCCGGCGAACTCGTAGGCCAGGATCAGGGCGCCGATCGCGCCCAGGAACAGGGTCGTCCGCAGGAACAGCACGGTCAGCCGTCGACCGAAGGCCGCGTCCAGGATCGCGTAGGTCACGACGCCCACGAACAGGGCACCCCACCACTTCATGACCCCGGTGTAGGTCAGGACGACCACGGCGACGAGGATCAGGCTGATGCTCATCGCCGCCCACAGCTCGACGAACCGTCCCTGGCGGGTCAGCTCGGGCGGAACCGGGTGGTGGTCCAGCTTGAGGTGGGCGCGCGGGTCGCCGAAGTTGCCGGCCTTGATCTGGACCAGCTCGGCTGAGCTGGCCCGGATCGCGTCCTCGAGCTCGGCCTCGCGCTTGCGGCCGGCGTTGATCTCGGCTTCCTCGGTTCGGAGCAGGGCGGCCTGCTTCTCGTGCAGCCCGGCAAAGGTCTGGTCGGAGGCCAGCGCCCGGACCTCGAGGTCGAGGCCGTCGAGGGTGCTCGACTTGGCCTCGTTCTCGGCTCGTAACTTGGCCAGCTCATCGTTCATCTCGGCCAGCCGGTCCTGGAGGGCGTCGGCCGCCCGGAAGGGCGGGGCGACCTTGCCCAGGCCGGCCCAGCCGAGCGGGTCGTACCAGGTGTGGCGGACCGTCCCGTTCCGGCCGTACTTCGGTCCGGCCGGCGCCCGCTCGCCGGCGAAGCGGTCGAACGTGTCGAGGCCGAACAGGCCCCGGTAGCCGTCGACCCAGGGCGTTTCGTCGCCGATGATCGACGGGGTCCACGGCGCGCCGTCCGTCCCGCCCAGCCTCACCCCATCGCCCCGGGCGTAGTCGATGAAGGGGATGCTCAGGGCCGTCTCGATCTTCGAGGCCAGGTCGCCCGGATCGGATTGGCGGAGGGTGTCCCGCCAGAACGCCCGCAGACCCTGGAGCAGGCTGCGGAGCGGCTTGAGCGCCGGCAATGGTGCCGCCGTCATGTACTCGCCGGCCTCGAAATAGGCGGCATGCGAGCCGGCCCCGGGTTGATCACCGGGTGATCGCCGTCCTTGACCAGGGTCGGATCGTCCCAGCGCCGGCGGAGCTCATCGCCCGAGTAGTCGTGCGCGGCGCAGGCGATCCAGACCGGATTCGGGCCGTCGGGGGCGTCCTCGAGGAAGACCAGGATCTGCTCCCAGTCCGACTCGTGGTCGTTGGCCCCGGCGAAGGTCGACCGCCAGTCGTTCATGAAGTAGAAGTAGAGGTAGTGGAGGACGATCCAGCCGTCCCGCCGGACGACTCGGCCGTGGTAGACGAAGCGCGGATCGTGGGCCTTGACGGCCTCGTACTTGACCGAGGCGGCAGCGGTCGTCCCGCCCGGGACACTGCCCCGAAGGAGGAGGGAGACGGTGAACCCGCTATCGACCAGGCGGGCGAACAGGCCGACCCGGGTGAGCCGGCTCGGGGCGTGAAAGGCGGGTCGATCCGGCCGCCAATTCCAGCGAGCCAGCTCGAGGCTGCCCATCGGATGCTGGACGAGGCGCATCGAGAGCGTCTCGCCGGGCTTCGCCTGGAACGAGGTCAGGGATTCCTCGGTCAGCTCGCCGACCGGCACGAGCAGGTTCCGGTCACGCCCGGACCGGCCCACGAACAGGTCGCACTCGGGCAGGTACGACTCGACCGCAGCCGGGAAGAACAGCTCGCCATGGGTGTAGTGGAGCGCCGGGGCGTAGGCCTGGAGCAGCTCGGCGTCGCTGGTCACGGTTCGCCCGCCTCGCCTTCACGGGTCAGGACCACGGCACTGGCCATCGTTCGGGGGGCAAGGAAGAGCGCCTTCACCTCGCGCTGGTTCAGGTAGAAGGCCGTGACCACCCCGACCGTCATCGTCAGGAAGTTGGGCGACCCGTAGACGTACAGGGTGATCTGGACGAGCAGCCCGAGGCCGGCCAGCAGGACCATCGCGTACCAGCCGACTCGCAGGATCAACCAGGTCGCGAGCCCCGTCGCGATGTAGACGAGCCCGAGCGCGATCGAGAAGGCCTGGAACTGGAGCGGATCGGTCAGGAGGGAACCGAGCGAGCCGACGCGAGCGTCGACGACCCCGAACGCGGCCAGAAGCGACTGGACCCCTGAGAACAGGGCAAAGGCGACCAGGATCACAATTCCGAGTGGGCGCCGCAGGATCTGCCGATCGCGGGACGCGGCTTCGGATGATCCGGGCTCGTCAGGATTGGCCACCGGCAGATCTCCTGCTGACTCCTGGCCGTCTGTCCGCCCCGGAGGTGGCTGTCAGTATGCCACCGCTGGTTTGGCCCAAAGAGTCCAAATCAGGACACGAGGACCGACAGCGCGCCCGGCCGGATCCAGGCCTCGATCGCTCCGGCCGGGTAGGCATCGCCATCGATCTGGGTCGGCTGGGCGGGGCTCATCTCGACCCGGACGTGGCTGCCCGTCATCCGGATCGCCGAGCCGGACGACGAGATCCCCGGCGAACCGGCCGTCATCAGCTCGAGAACGCCGCGGAACCCGCCGACCACGCCGCCCCTGGGGAGCACGAACACGTGGAGCTTTCCGTCGCGGGGATCGATCGGCAGGCGCGGGCCGATCCCGGGGATCGGCTCGCCACAGTTGGCGATCAGGACGACGACCGCCTCGGTCTCGAGCCGCTCGTCATCGACCGTCAGCGTGGTTGGCTGGGCCCGAAGCTGGTCGATCAGGCTCGCGCCGCTCATGAAGTAGGCCGCCACCCCGTAGCGCCGCTTCATCTCGCGGGTCGTGGCCGCGATCAGGCGGGCGTCGAAGCCCATGCCGCAGGTGACCGTGAACACGCCCTTCTCGGTCTGACCCTCAGTTGCGACCCGGAACTCGCCCAGGTCGAATGAGCGGACCGATCCGCCCTCCAGGTTGGCAATCGCCTTGCGGACGTCGCGCGGGACGCCGAGCGAAGCCGCGTAGAGATTGCCGGTGCCGCACGGGATCAGGCCGACCGTGACCCCGGATCCGGCCAGTGCCCCGGCTGCATCCCGGACGGTGCCGTCGCCACCGGCGACCGCGACCAGGCTCGAGCCCCGTTCGGTGGCCTCGCTGGCCGCCCGGCGGACGGCGGACGGCTCGCCGGCCTCGACGACGACGACCTCGCCGTGGCCCCGTGAGGCGAGCGACCGGACGGCCTGCCGGACGACGCTGGCCCGCCGTTCCGGGTCGCGGAGCCGTGACGCGTAGGGGCTCACGATCAGGGTGGCCGGGCCGTTCCTGCGAGAGCTCCGGCTGCTCGTTGCATGGGTCATTCGACCAGATTACCGACTCGACCGTGGCCGGAGGCCGTTCGGCGCCGCTCGATCCGCCAAGATGGGATCATGGCCCAGCAGGATCTGCCCCTCGAGGAGCTTCGTGCCTACCGCCCGGCCCTGGCGGTTCCGGCCGATCTCGATGCATTCTGGGCCTCGACCCTGGCCGAGGCCCGGGCCCGCGACCTCGACCCGAGGTTCACGGCCGGTCGACAGCGGGCTGCGCCTGATCTCGACGGTCGATGTCACGTTCGCGGGCTTCGATGGCGCCCCGGTGCGGGCCTGGCTGCACCTGCCGGCCGGCGCCCGGGAGCCGCTGCCCACGGTCGTCGAGTACATCGGCTACGGCGGCGGGCGGGGCCTGGCCCACGAGCGGATCCTGTGGGCGGCGGCCGGCTACGCCCACTTCGTGATGGACACCCGGGGCCAGGGCTCGACCTGGTCGATCGGCGAGACGCCGGATCCCGGATCCGGCTGGCGAGCCGGCCCACCCCGGGTTCATGACCCGGGGGATCCTCGACCCGTCCACGTACTACTACCGGCGCGTCTTCGTCGACGCCGTTCGGGCCGTCGAGGCGGCCGGGTCGCATCCGGCCGTCGATCCGGCGGCGGATCGCCGTGACCGGCGCGAGCCAGGGTGGTGGCCTGGCCTTGGCGGTCGCCAGCCTCGTGCCCGACGGTTGCCGCCGCGATGCCCGACGTGCCCTTCCTGAGCGACTTCCCGCGGGCCCTGACGATCGTCGATGAGGGTCCCTACGCCGAGATCGTGCGCTACCTCAAGGTTCACCGCGACCACGTCGGGCCGGCGCTGCGCCACCCTGGGCTACTTCGACGTGGCAATTCTGGGCCGACGGGCGACCGCCCCGGCCCTCTTCTCGGTCGCCCTGATGGACAAGATCTGCCCGCCGTCGACGGTCTACGCCGCCTACAGCTGGTACGGCGGTCCGAAGGAGATCCGGGAGTACCCGTACAACGACCACGAGGGCGGCGAGGGCTTCCAGCGCGTCGCCCAGCTGGCCTGGCTCAGGGAGCGCCTCGGCGGCTGAACCTCGGCCCGCTGCGCGGCCGTGGCGCTCGTCGGGGCCGTGCGCGGGCAGGGGCTCGCCGGGGCTCGGCTCAGCGGTCCGGCTCGGCTCAGCGGTCGGGCTCGGCTCAGCGGTCCGGCGCGGTTCCGCGGTCCGGCTCGGCTCGGCGGTCCGGCGCGGCTGCCGCGGTCCGGCTCGGCTCGCGGTCCGGCTCGGCTCGGCGGTCCGGCTCGGCTCAGCGGTCCGGCTCGGTCCGCGGTCCGGCTCGGCTCGCGGTCCGGCTCGGCTCGGCGGCCCGGCTCGGCTCCGCGGTCCGGCGCGGTTCCGCTGGTCGACGCCTCTCGGATCGGCGCCGATCGGCCGGGCAGCGTGGTAGCGTTTTGGGGCCGCGGGAGTAGCTCAGTTGGCAGAGCGTCAGCCTTCCAAGCTGAATGTCGCGAGTTCGAACCTCGTCTCCCGCTCCAACACCTTCCAGCTTCGTCGTCGAGTTCGAGCTCTTCGTCAAATTCCGCTCAGGGCCGCAGCGCGGGCGCTCGCGGGGCGTTCGAGGGCCGTGACGGGCTTCCGGGGAACTTGCCTGAGCGTGGTCCGCCGCAGCCGTCGTGGCCCCTGGCCAGCGAAATCTCGAGCCGACCGACCATCAGGCGCTTCTGGGCGGAATCTGCCGTGAAGACGAGCCAGGGCACCGGCACTCTCGGCGCGGCCAGAATCCACCGGGGCCGGCGCCTCGAGCCGGCGCCGAGGTCCGCCGCGGGCCGGCGCCTCGGGCCACGGCGCCTCAGGCGGAATTTGCCGACGCGGCCAGGGCCCTGGCCCAAGGTCCGGCGCACTCGCTCGGCCAGGCCACGATCCGGGCGGCGACGAGGCCGACACCTGCCCGTTCGCACGTTCAGGTCATCTGCCTTGCTCCGGTATTGCAGAATGACGAGACCGAATTGGGGATATCCCCGTAACGATCTTTGAGGGAGCAAGCGTGACTTTTACGGAAGTAATGTGGTCGTTCGTCGTCCTCTT
The DNA here is from genome assembly GCA_963697135.1 of uncultured Chloroflexia bacterium. Classification (GTDB taxonomy): domain Bacteria; phylum Chloroflexota; class Limnocylindria; order Limnocylindrales; family CSP1-4; genus Palsa-1033. The sequence goes on from CAVOMZ010000015.1 coordinate 19,493, forward strand.
CTTCTGGGTGATGGCGTTCTGGATCTTCCTGACCTGTTTCATGGATATTTTCCGCCGCGATGACCTGAGCGGCGGCATGAAAGGCGTCTGGATCGTCGTCCTCTTCATCCTGCCCTTCCTTGGTTGTCTGATCTACCTGATCACCCGGCCGAAGGTCACGATGACCGACGTCAAGGGCATGGCCCGGGCGGATGCGGCGACGGCGGCAGCCAGTGGGGTGTCCACCGCGGACGAGCTGACCAAGCTCACCCAGCTGCGCGACGCAGGCGCGATCACGGTGCCGGAGTACGACCAGCTCAAGGCGAAGCTTCTCGCCTGACCCTCGGACGACAGGCCGGCCTTCCCGATCGGGAGGGCCGGCTTCTTCGTTTCCGGGGACAGGATCTCACCGGTCGTGTCGCCCCGGGCGAACAAACCAGTTGAAGCCCCGACCGCTCCCGGCACAATTCTCGGCTTTGTTCGTGCCTGGCGAACAAGTCGAGGGTTTCGGTCCTCGGTCGGCCGATGCCGGGCCCAATCCTGGTTTTGTTCGCCAGCGGCGAACCCGGGCCGATTTCGCCCCTCGAGCGCACGTGCCAGGTCCGGATTGGGTCGTTTTGTTCGCCTGGGTCGACCTGCCGCTGCGAGCCTGCCGAGGCGATCTGACGCCAGTGGCGCCGACCTGCCGCTGCGAGCCTGCCGAGGCGACCTGACGCCGTGGCGCCGATCTGCCGCTGCGAGCCTCCGAGGCGATCTCGCCAGTGGCGCCGACCTGCCGCTGCGAGCCTGCCGAGCGGCGACCCGTGGCGCTGCTCGCCAGCTGGCGACCCGGGCGATCCTGCCGGCGGCGGAGCGCCGAAACGCGGCTCTAGGAAGCCTGGCGGCGGCGGATCTCGGCGCTGATCGCGGGCACGACCGCGTGGAGGTCGCCGATCACCGCGTAGGAGGCCCGGGACATGATCGGCGCCTCGCGATCGGTGTTGATCACGAGGATCGACTTGGCGGCCTTGCAGCCGACGATGTGCTGGATCGCGCCGCTGATCCCGCAGGCGATGTAGATGTCCGGGGCGATCCGGGTCCCGGTCTGGCCGACCTGCTGGCTGTGCGGCCGCCAGCCGGCGCTGGTCACGACCCGGGATACGCCGACGGCGCCGTGGAGCAGCCCGGCCAGCTCCTCGAGCTCGCAGAACGCCTCCGCGCCGCCGACCCCGCGGCCGCCCCCGACGACGACCCGGGCATCGGCCAGGGAGACCTTGCCGGCCTCCGGCGCGACCCGGGCGACGACCCGGACCCGCAGGTCGGCTCGGATCCAGGTCCGGCCGTGAAGGTCTCGACCGCGACCGCCGCCGGGCTCGCTGACCTCTTCGGGCTGGGTCGCATGCTCGGCGATCGTGACGAAGCGGACGGCGCCGTCGAGCCGGGCCTCCTCGAGGAGGCTGCCGCCCCAGCGCTGCCGGGTGACCTCGCAGGCGGCGCCGGGACCCGGCCGGATCTCGAGGCAGTTGGCGGCCATCGGCGCGTCGCTCATCGCGGCGGCATAGGCGAGGACCTCGTGGCCGCGATCCGTGCCCGCGGCGAGCACGATCGACGGCGACTGGCGCCGCGCTCAGCTCGGCGACCGCCCGGCCCCACGCCGCCGGGGCGTAGCTGTCGATCCGCTCGTCGGCCACGACCTGGGCCTGGCTCACGCCGTACGCGCCGAGCGCGGCCGCGGCGTCCGAGGCACCCGGCCCGAACAGGACCGCCGTCAGCGGGCCGCTCCCGCTCGACTCGGCCAGGCGCCGGGCAAACGTCAGGGCCTCGAGCGATGAGCGGTCCGGCCGGCCGCGAGTCCTGCTCGACGAAGGCGAGGATCATGAGTTCGCCCTCACGAGCCAGGACCCCGATCCGCTCGAGCAGTCGACCACGGCCGGCGCGGCCTCCGCGCCGTCGCCCAGGATCTCGACCCGGCCCTCGGTCTCGGCCGGCAGGCGCAGCCGGATCTTCGTCGGGCCGCCCGGCGACCGGGCTCGGGCTCGACGTCTCGATCTCCTTCTTCTTCGCCCGCAGCCGGCCCGGGACCGATGGATAGCGGGGCAGGTTGATCCCCTCGCGGACCGCGACGACCGCCGGGAGGGGGACCTCGAAGACCTCCCAGCCGCCGCCGGCCTCGCGCCGGGCCGTCGCGACGCCGTCCTTGATCTCGAGCGACTTGACTCCGCTGATGCAGGGCAGGCCGAGGGCCAGGGCGACCCGGATCCCGACCTGGAAGTCGCCCGAATCGGCCGCCTCGTTGCCGAACAGGATGAGGTCGTAGGTGGTGCCCGCGGCGGCCTCGGCCTGGATCGCGTCGACGATCGCCGCGGCCGTCGAGACCGGATCCCAATCCTGGCCGTCGGTCTCGAGCAGGATCGCCCGGTCGATCCCGATCGCCATCGCCGCCCGGAGCTGGTCCGAGGCGGCCTCGGGGCCGAGGGTCAGGACGGTCGAGCTGCCGCCGTTCGCCTCGATCAGGCGGACGGCCTCCTCGGTCGCGCACTCCTCGTGCGGGCTGACCGTGAAGCCGAGGTAGCGGGTGTCGATCTCGCGCTCGTCGGCGGTCAGGGTGACCCGGCCGCCCGTCTCCGGGACCCGCTTGACGCAGACCAGGATGTTCAAGCGCGAGATCCGGGTCGTTCTCCGGGTCGAAGATCGGGGTGCTGCCGACGACCGCGACGGTCACCGGGTAGCGCTCGCCGAAGAACTCGACGGCCAGCTTCGTCCCTTCGACCGCGTACTCCGGGCGGCAGGTACGACATCAGGACGTGCTTGCCGATCGAGGGCGCCGAGCCGGCGCTGGTGACGTACGAGCGGCGGCCCTGCGCGTCGACCAGGAACTGCCGTCCGGGCGTGGTGATCGGCTCGCGCCCGAGCATGTAGCGGCGGACCCCGCTGGACGAGGTCGGGATCGTCGACCGTCAGGGTGCAGAGGATCGTGACCGGCGGGATCGGCCCGCTGGGCAAGGTAGGCGGTCTTGCCGACGAACTCGGCCTCCTTGACGCGTCGGCCGGGCCATCCCCGCCTCGACCAGGTTGAAGTCGAGCTCGAGCTCGTTGCCGTGGGCGCGATAGCCCTTCTCGAGCCGGCCGGTCGTGGCGTAGACGCCGATCCCCCCGCGATCGACGCCGAACGGCTGGCCGGCCGCCCAGAGCGTGTCCCACAGCCGCAGGCCCTGCTCCATCGGGGCGTAGATCTCCCAGCCGAGCTCGCCGACGTACGAGATCCGGGACATCAGGGTCCGGACGCCGCCGATGTCGACCGGTCTGGGCGGTCCCGAACGGGAACGCGGCGTTGGACAGGTCGGTCGTGGTCACCGACTGGACCAGGTCGCGGGCCCGCGGCCCCCAGACGCCGATCGTGTACAAGGCGGAGGTCAGGTCGTGGACCTGGACCGAGCCGTCGGCCGGCAGGTGGTCGGTGAACCACTTCTTGTCGCGCATGCCCATCCCGCCGCCGGTCACGACCCGGAAGTGGTCCCGGCCGAGCCGGATGATCGTCAGGTCGGCGACGATCCCGCCGGCCGCGTTCAGCAGCGGCGTGTAGATGACCCGGCCGACCTTGACGTCGACCTGGTTGACGACGAGGCCCTGGAGGTAGTCCAGGCGCGCCGGGCCCGATCGACGTCGAAGATCGCGAATGCGGCCAGGTCGACCATGCCCACCCGGTCGCGCATCGCCAGGTGCTCGGCGTTGATGATCGGCGACCACCAGCGCGATTCCCACTCGGCCGCCCGGGGCATCACCCGATCGCCGTACTCGGCCAGCAGGTGCTCGTTCGCGCCGTACCAGAACGGCCGCTCCCAGCCGGCGGCCTCGAAGAAGACCGCGTCGAGCTCGCGCTGGCGGATGTTGACCGGGCTCAGGCGGACGTTCCGGTTCGACTCCCACTGCTCCATCGGATGGACGATCCCGTAGGTCTTGTTGAAGCCCTCGGCGCTGCGCGCTGTCGATGTGGCGCCGCGACTCGGTGGTGGTCGTAGAAGCGGGCGATGTCCGACGAATGCGGGTCGATCTCGGGCGTGCCGTGGGTCATCCACTCGGCCACGGCCTTGGCGATGCCCGGGGCCTCCTTGATCCAGACCGCGGCGACCGACCAGAGGCCGCTGGACCTCGGCCGTCTCGCCCAGGATCGGCATGCCGTCCGGGGTCAGCGACAGGAGGCCGTTGATCGCGTAGCGGACGCCGACCCGCTCGTCGCGCAGGATCTCCGGGCACGAGCTCGAGGGCCTGCTCCATCTGGAGGTCGAAGTCGTCGTCGGTGAACGGCAGCTCGGTCGGCGACTGGGCCGACTCGGCGATCGAGGGGATGTCGTCGGGCGACATCAGGATCGCCCGGTGGGCGTACGAGCCGACCTCGAGGTCGCCGCCGTGCTGGCGCTCGTACATGTTCGTGTCCATGTCGCGGACGATCGGGAAGGTGATCTCGCCGACCGTGTCGGCGAAGGCCGGGCACCGGCCCGACGCTGATCATCTGGTGGACGGCCGGGGTGAGCGGGATCGATGCGCCGGCCATCCGGGCGATCCGCGGGCTCCAGATCCCGCAGGCGATCACGACCGTGTCGGTCGCGATCGTGCCCTTGTCGGTGCGGACGGCGCTGATCGCGGCCATCGGTCACGTCGATCCCGGTCGATCTCGGTCTGGGCCGAGACGGTCAGGGCGCCCATCTCGATCGCCGCCTCGCGCATCAGCGTCCCGGCCCGGAGCGAGTCGACGACGCCCGACGCCGGGCGTGTAGAAGCCGCCGAGGAGGATCGATTCCTCGATGTACGGGACGAGCTCCTTGATCCGGGCCGGCGTGATCAGCTCGGCCTCGATGCCCCACGAATGGGCCGAGGCGAGGCGGCGCTTGAACTCCTCCATCCGCTCGGGGGTCCGGGCGACCTCGATCCCGCCGCTCTGGGTGAAGACGCCGAGCTCCTTGTACTGGCGCACGCTGTCGAGCGTGAACGCCGTCATCTCCTTGGAGTGGTCGGTCGTGAAGATGAAGTTCGAGGCATGGCCGGTCGAGCCGCCCGGGTTGGGGAGGGTGCCCTTGTCGATCAGCACGATGTCCCGCCAGCCCAGCCTGGCCAGGTGGTAGGCCATGCTGTTGCCGACGATTCCGGCGCCGATCACCACGACCCTCGCCTGGTCAGGTAGCCCGCTCATGCCGGTCTCTCGATCCTCCTCGTGCTGCTGCGATGGACCGCGCTCAGGCCTTGGGGGCCTTCGGCTTCTTCGGCTTCGGTGGTCGCTTCGGCGTCTTGTCACCCACGATGGACCTCCGTTCTGGCGCCAGCTGACCGGCGCCGAGCGGCGCCGCAAATGCAGGACGACACGATACCGCGGCGAGGCACCCGCCGCGGAGGCAGGCCGGGCGAGCCCGCGGCGGACCCTGGGCCAAATCTCTCAGGTGGTTCTCAGAATTGGGGCGTACAACAGTCTCGGGTTGCCGTGGCGTCAACGGCTCCGAGTCGGATGGGCGGACCATGCACCTTCTCGTCGTGGAAGATGACCAGCGCCTGCGGCGCGTCCTCAAGCGCCTGCTCGAGGAGGACCGGCATGTCGTCGAGCTGGCCGCCGACGGGTCGACCGCCGTCGAGCTGGCGACGGGCACCCCCGGCATCGACGTGGTCATCCTGGACATCGGCCTGCCCGACATCAGCGGGCTCGAGGTCGCCCGCCGGATCAGGGCGGCCGGGATCGGACCTGCTCGATCCTGATGCTCACGGCCCGGGACACCGTCGGCGACCGGGTCGGCGGACTCGACGCCGGCGCCGATGACTACCTCGTCAAGCCGTTCGCCTTCGAGGAGCTGTCGGCCCGCCTGCGGGCTCTCTCGCGACGCGGCCCCGCGGGTGCCCGGCGGGCCGAGCCGCGGCTGGTCGCCGGAGCGATCGAGCTCGATGAGGCGGCCCGCCGGGTCACGGTCGGCGGCGATCTCGTCGACCTCAGCCCGCGCGAGTTCTCGCTGCTCGAGTGCCTCCTGAGGCATGTCGGCCAGACGCTCAGCCGCGACCAGCTCCTGGACCAGGCCTGGCCGTTCAGCGTCGCCGTCACCCTGAACGCCGTCGACGCCTACGTCCACTACCTCCGCTACGAAGCTCGGCTCGGCGAGCACCCAGCTCGAGACGGTCCGAGGGATCGGCTACCGGCTGACCAATGGTTGAGCTCGGCGACACCGGCTCCGGCCCGTCGCCGGCGAGGATCGGCTCGACGAGCAGGCGCGCGAGGGCGACGCCCGGCTGGTCCGCGGAGTCCGCTGGCGGCTGGTCCTGTTCAGCGCGGGCAGCACCCTGATCATCCTGCTGGCTCTCGGGGCGCTCCTCTACCTCCGGGCGGCCAGCTCGCTCCAGTCGGCAGGGATCGCCCAGCTCGACGCCCGGGCCGATTCGCTCAAGCAGTTTCTCAACGGCAGCGACGATCCCGAGCCATGGGACGCCGACCGGGCTGACCTTCGGCGGGGGATCGTCCGGGACGTTCGCCATCCTCGTCACCGCCGAATGGCCAGCCAATCGGCGACCTCGACGATGGAGTGCCGGCCGGCCTGCCGAACGAGGATTCCGTCGCCGCCGCCTGGCGGACCGGCCGCGACGTGCGCGACGCGACCCTGGCCGGCGTACCCGATCCGGATCCTGAGCGAGACGGCCGACAGCCGGGCCGGGCCGATCGTCATCCAGGTGGTCGAGGATCGGATCGACGAGCAGAAGACCCTCGACGTGATCTCGGACGTGCTGATCTTCGGCGGCATCCTGGCGGTCCTGGTTGCGGGCGGCTTCGGCGCCCTCTATGCCCGACGGGCGATCGCCCCGATCCGGACGTCGCTGGCCAGTCAGCGCCTCGCCCTGCGCCGCCAGCGCGAGTTTGCCGCCGACGCCAGCCATGAGCTGCGGACACCGCTGACCGTCATTCGGAGCTCGGTCGAGTACCTCGGCCGGCACCGGTCGGAGCCGGTGGCCAGCGTCGGCGACGCCCTCGAGGACATCACCGCCGAGGTCGACCAGCTCTCGACGCTGGTGGAGGACCTGCTTCTCCTGGCCCGGTCCGATTCCGGAGCGGTCGAGCTCGACCGACTGCCGCTCGACCTGGGCGACGTCGCCGGCGAGGCGGCTTCGTCGCTGGCTCAGCCAGCGGCCGACCGGCACGTCCGGATCGTGGTCGATCCCGAGCCGGCCGCCGTGACCGGCGATCCGGTCCGCCTCCGCCAGCTGGTCGCGATCCTGGTCGACAACGCGATTCGGCACAGCCCGGCGGGCGGCGAGGTCCGGGTCACCGTCCGGGCCGACGGCCGGTCGACGGACCTGTCGGTGGACGACGACGGACCGGGGATCCGGCCGGAGGACCTGCCCCGGGTCTTCGACCGATTCTGGCGGGCCCCGGGCGCCCCGTCCGGGCGGCACCGGCCTGGGCCTGGCGATCGCCCAGTGGATCGTCCAGCGCCACGGCGGCCAGATTGCGGCCAGCAACCGGCCCGACGGCGGGGCCCGGTTTGACGTCCGCCTGCCGGTGCGCCCCGGGCCGGGTGTCAGAGTCCTCTCATGAACAGGGCCCAGAGTCGGAGTCGATGACGACGATGACCGGCAGCCGCCGCGCCGTGCCCCAGCCCCGTGGCTGGAACCTGCGCACCCGCGAGATCGCCCTCGTCCTGATTGCCAACGGGCTGCTGATCGGGGCGATGTGGCTGCGCCACGGTGGCCTCGATCTGCTCGACTCGCCCAGCGGCTGGTTCATCGCCGGCGGTGAGCTGACGGCCCTTGCTCGGCGGCTATCTCGCCCTGATCCAGCTCGTCCTGATGTCTCGGAGCCCGTGGCTCGAGCAGGTCGTGGGCCAGGATGCCCTGACCGCCGCCCATCGCTGGGTGGGCTTCACCTGCGTCTGGTTCATCGTCGCCCACGTGGTCCTGACCACGACCGGCTTCGCCCTGGCCGACGGGTCGAACGTGATCGACGAGCTCTGGACGCTGCTCACGACCTACGAATTCATGCTCATGGCGGGCGTCTCGCTGGTCCTGTTCGTGGGCGTGGCAATCAGCTCGGTCAAGCTGGCTCGGCGACACCTGTCCTACGAGACCTGGCACGGCATCCACTTCTACGCCTACCTGGCGATTGCCCTCGGCCTGGGCCACCAGCTGGTCACCGGCTCGGACTTCTCTCACGACCCGATCGCCTGGACCTACTGGGTCGGGCTGTACGTCATCGCCGCGAGCGACGATCCTGGTCTTCCGCTTCCTGCAGCCCCTGGCGACGTCGCTGCGCCACCAGTTTCGAGTGGTCAACGTCACCCGGGAGGGCCCCGGGGTGATCTCGATCTACCTGGGCGGCCGGGACCTCGATCAGTTTGCGATCCGGGCGGGCCAGTTCGTGATCGTCCGGTTCCTCGTCTGGGACGGTTGGTGGCGCGGCCATCCGTTCTCGATCTCGGCGGCGCCGAATGGCCGCTGGCTGCGCCTGACGGTCAAGGACCTGGGTGACGACACGACCTCGATGGCCAACCTCCAGATCGGCACCCGGGTCTATCTCGAGGGGCCGTACGGGCTCCTGACCGGCGCTCGGCGCAGGCACCGGCGGGTGCTCCTGATCGCCGGCGGCATCGGGATCGCGCCCGCTTCGCGCGCTGTTCGAGGAGCTGCCCGCCGGACCAGGCGACCTGACCCTGCTGTACCGGGCGAGCCGGCCCCGGGACATCGTCTTCCGCGACGAGCTCGACCACCTGGCGAGCGCCCGCGGGGCGATCGTCCACTACCTGATCGGGGCCCGCGGATCCCTGGCGATGCCGGCCGACCCGCTTGCTCCGCCCGCGCTCCGACGACTCGTCCCCGACGTCCGCGAGCGCGAGGTCTACCTGTGCGGTCCGACGCCGATGATGGAGTCCGTTCGCGACGGCCTCCAGCTGCTCGGCATCCCCCGCCGCCAGATCCACTTCGAACGCTTCGAGTTCTGATCCGGAGAAACCATGCCGAAACGTGCCATCGCCGCCATCGCGGTCACGGCCATCGCCCTCGCCCTGCTCTTCAGCTTCAAGACGCCGGCCGATCAGGCAGCGGCCCTGGGCCTGCCTGCCCTCGGGTCGCTCGCTCCGGGCCCGGTCTCGCCAACCGATCCCGGCGTCGCGTCGAGCCCGCCCCAACCCGGCGCGAGCCAGCCTCCGGCCGCCACGCCCGGCCCCGACGAAGGTTGCCCGGAAGGGCAACGGGACATACACGGGAAGCGCGGTCGAGGAGCCGTTCGGGGTCATCCAGGTCCAGGCCACCGTGGCGAACGGCAAGCTGACCGGCGGTGACCGTCGTCCAGATGCCGACGCACGGCCGGTCCGGCTTCATCTCGCCCAGGCGGCGCCGATCCTGCAGGGCGAGGCGATCTCGGCCCAGAGCGCCAACATCGACTCGGTCTCGGGCGCGACCTACACGAGCCAGGCCTACGCCCAGTCGCTCCAGTCGGCGCTTGACCAGGCCGGGATCTGAGCCGCGGGCCGAGCCAGCCCGCTCGGCGGCCGCGGATCGTGGAGACGATGGGCACGGTCATCGGGCTTCGACGTGCGCGACGGGGAGGTCCCGGATTCAGCCCTCGACGAGGCTGGGTCGTGGCTGATCGGCGTCGACGCAGCGGTTCAGCCCGTTCCGGCCGGAGAGCGAGATCAGCCGCCTGGCCCGGGGCGAGCTGGCCGTCGATGCCTGCAGCCGCCGATGTTCGGTTCGTCCTGACCCGCTGCGAGGCGCTCCGGATCGAGAGCGAGGGCTACTTCGACATCCGGGCGCCAGGCCTGCGGGGCGGCCTCGATCCGTCCGGGCTACGTCAAGGGCTGGGCGGCCGAGGAGGCGGCCCACATTCTCGAGGCGGCCGGCGCCCGGAGCTACCTGATCAACGCCGGCGGCGACGTGATCGTCCGCGGCGAGCCCGAGCCGGGCCGCCCGTGGGTCGTCGGGATCCGCCATCCGCTCGAGGCGGACCAGGTGGTCGCCCGCGTCTCGCCGCCGGCTCGAGTTCACCCGCTTCGCCGTGGCCACCTCGGGCAGCTACGAGCGCGGCGAGCACATCGTCGATCCTCACACCGGCAGCCGGCCGGACCGCTGGAGCAGCATCACCGTCGTCGGGCCGAGCCTCGCCCTGGCCGATGCCTACGCCACGACCGCGTATGCGATGGGCGACGCCGGCCTGGCCTGGCTCAGCGCGCCGCGCCGGCTATTCGGGCTACGCCATCGACCGCGGACTTCAAGGCGAGCTGGACGGCCGGCTTCGAGCGACTGCCCGGCCTGAGGCCTCAGCCGCCCTGGTGGTGCTTGTAGCGCCGCCGGCGGGCCCGGATCCGGACATCGTTGCCGTCCGATGGGCACGATGCTCAGCGAGCCGTCCTGCCTCGAGCACGGCCAGCTTCACGTCCTTGATCGAGTCAAGCCCGTGCTCACGCAGCGCGGCGCCGAGGTCATCCGGGTCGAGGCCCTGCGAGTCGAGCGCTTCGGGCAGCCAGGCGCCGTTCCTGCCGATCACGGTCGGCTGGAACTCGAAGCAGCCGTCGGACGAGCGGCACACGCCGCCGGAGTTGGGCCACGAGCCCGTTCAGGACGAAGATCGTGACGACGATGATCAGGCCGCCGGTGATCGACTGGTCGGGTCCGGTCAGGGCCGGCTGGAGGGCGTTCGCCGCGAGCAGGACGAGGGCCAGGTCGAACAGGGTGAACTGGCCGATCTCGCGCTTGCCGAAGATCCGGAGGGCCGCCAGGAAGATGACGTAGACGATGACCGTCCGAGCGACGAGCTCAAGTGGCGGAACTCCGAGCGTCCACATCGCCCCGATCCTCGCACATGTACCCTGCGGCCATGGTCAGCGCTCCTGCCACGGTCGACCGGGCCCTCGTTCGCGAGCTGAAGAATCGTGAGGATGCCCGGTTCGCCCGGGAGCATCCGCGCTCCCTGGCCCTCCTCGAACGCGGCCGGCGGGTGATGCCCAACGGGGTCCCGATGGCCTGGCAGGTCGGCAGCTACCACCACCCGCCGATCTGGGCGGTCGAGGGCCACGGGGCGCGCTTCAGCGATGCCGACGGCCGGACCTACAGCGACTTCAACATCGCCGACATGTCGATGTTCTGCGGCTACGCCCCGGAGCCGCTGGTCCGGGCGGTCAGCCAGCAGATCGCCCGGGGCCACCAGTTCCTCCTGCCGGTCGAGGACGCGATCATCGTCTCGGAGGAGCTCGCCCGGCGCTACGGCCTGCCCAAGTGGCAGTACACCCTGTCGGCCAGCCAGGCGAACAGCGAGGCGATCCGGGTCGCCCGGGTCGTGACCGGCCGGGACAAGGTCGTCCTGTTCGACGGCAAGTACCTCGGCCACCTGTCCGAGGCACTGGTCGAGGTCGGTCCGGACGGCGAGCTCGTCGCCGAGGAGCGCGGGATCGCCCGGAGCACGCTCGAAGGCACGATCCTCGTGCCCCTGAACGACCTGACCGCCCTGGCCGGCGTCCTCGAGCGTCGGGACATCGCGCTCGTCCTGACCGAGCCGGCCCTGACCAACAATTTCGGGCTGATCCTGCCCGATCCCGGGTATCACGCCGGCCTGCGCCGGCTCACCCGGGAGACCGGCACGCTGCTGGCGATCGACGAGACCCACACCCAGGTTGTCGGACCGGGTGGCCTCACGGCCGCCTGGGGCCTCGACCCGGACCTGATCACCTGCGGCAAGTCGATCGCCGGCGGGGTGCCCTTCGGGGCCTGGGGGATGACCGACCTGATCGCCGAGGTGCTGACCCAGGTCAAGGGACCCGACGGTGAGCGGTCCGGTCTGATCGCAATCGGCGGGACCCTCTTCGGCAACGCCCTGTCGCTGGCAGCCGCCCGGGCGACGATGCTCGAGATCCTGACCGCCGAGGCGTACGCCTCGACCCAGCGACTGGGCGGCCGCCTTGCCGACGGGATGCGGGCTGCGGTCAGCCGGGTCGGGCTGCCCTGGCACATCCACCACCTCGGCCCGCGCTCCGGCTACACCTTCCAGCCCGAGCCGGTTCGGAATGCCGACGAGGCGCGGGCCTGCCAGGACGACCTGCTGACCCGGCTTGATCCGGATCTGGCTCGCCAACCGGGGCGTCTGGGAGGCGATCGTCGGGGCCGGGCCGGTGGCCTCCGTGCCGGCGACCGATGCCGACGTCGATGCCTACCTGGTGGCCTGGAACGAGCTCCTCGACGCACTCGCCCGCTAGCGCAGCGACCCCGCCAACGACGGATCGGCCGGACTGGCCCCGAGCGATTCCGGCGCGCCTGGAGGCTGGCCTGCTCGTCGTTGCGGCAGCCGCCGTGATCCTGGTGGCGCTCGGGGTGGCCTACTCGGGACCGGGCTTCTCGCCGGCTGGGACGCTCGAGGCGATCGCCGCCCAGCTCCCCGCCACCCTGCCGGCGGCGATCCTCGTGAGCGCGGCCGCCCTGGCCGACATCGCGGCCGGCGCCATCGTCCTGGGCCTCCTGCGGCGGGCGCCATTTCACTCGTGGAGCGACCTCGTCCTGGGTGGCTTCGCCGGGGCGATCCTGCTCGACTGCCTGCTCGTCTTCGTCCTCGGAGGCCTCGGCCTGTTCCAGCAGGGCACGGTCGGGCTCATCCTGGGCCTGGTGCTCCTGCTCGGGCTAGCCAGACGCCCGATCGTCGGGCGGCCAATTCCTGGAATCGGGCCCGGCGGCCCCGGTCGTCCGCTGGCCCTGAACCTCGCCCGCTGGCTCCTGCTGGGGGTGGTCTGGGCCGGCCCACTGGTCCTCACGATCGCCTCGCCGGTCGTGCCGGCCGGCGACGTCCTGCCCAACCACGTCGCCCCGGCCGAGCACCTCCGGGTCTTCGGCCAGATCGCCTCGCTGGCGACCTACCCCTCGCCGATCTACGGGCCGTCCCGGCTGTTCCTCGGCTACTCCGCCCTGATGGCGGTCCTGGCCACGCTTACGAACCTGCCAGCCGGCCTGACCGTGGCGGCCTTCAGCGGGGCGCTGATCGGGCTGTCGATCGTCGGGGTCCGACGGATCGCCTCGGCCGCGTTCGGCGCCGAGGCGGGATTCTGGGCGCTCGTGGCCTACGGCCTGACGTCGACCTTCGTCCGGTTGCCGGATGTCCGCGACAGCGTTGTCGCCCTGCCCCTCGCGGCGCTCGCCCTCGCCCTGCTGTCCGATCGCGCCGGTCGGTGGACCGAGCAGGCGTCGCTGCGCCAGCCGGACTGGCTCCTGGCGGCCGCGATCAGCGGGGCGATCCTCGTCCATCCCCTCGTCGGTGCCCTGGCCGGCGTGACCGTGGGCATCCTGACCCTGGCCGACCCGGCGCGGCACGCCCGGCGGACGATCCCGGCCCTGGCCGCGAGCCTCGTTGCCGTCCTGCCCCAGCTCGCGGTGATGATCGGGCTCGAACCAGCACCCGTCCTCGGCGTCGCGGCGTTCGCGGCGGCGATCGTCGTTGCCCTCGTCATCGCCGGGCTGGTCGACCGCGCCGATTGGGCGGCGATCCCGGCGCAGGCCGCGGCGACCGGGACGATCGTCCTCGGAGCGGCAGCCGTGGGCCTCGTCCTGGTCGGCGATCCCGCAGCGATCGGGCAGGCGCTCGGCTTCCTGAACCTGGCCTTTCCGGTCCTGTTCGGGGCGGCCGGCCTGGCCCTCGGACTGGCCGTGCTCGGGCTTGTCCCGACGGCCCGCGGCGGCCGCCGGATGACCCTGGCCGCCCTCGGCGCGGGGGTCGGGGCGCTCATCGCTGCGGCCCTCGTCCCGGACACGTCGCTGCTCGGCCAGTCGCTCCGCTACGAGATCCCAAAGGCCGTCGGCTACTGGCTGGCCTGGGCCTGCGTCCCGATCACGGGCGGCCTGATCGCGCTCATCGCCCGGGCCCGGGTCCCGGCGCCGGTCGCCTCGCCCTGATCGGGGCGTTCCTGGCGGTCGTGCTCGTCCCGATCGGGGCGATCCGGCCCGACAGCAGCCAGGCCTCCCAGCCGGTCGCGGCCGTCCTTGGTCATCACCTCCAGGCGGCCGAAGCCGGCTACTGGCAGGGCTATCCGGATGTCCGGCTGGTCGTCGACTCGACCGGCGACGAGGTCCTCGACTTCCTGCGGGCCGAGATCGCGGCCGGCCGGATCAGCGCCGAGACCCAGCTGCTCCACGTCGCTGCCGAGCTACCAGGAATCGGCCAGCCTGCCGATCGGCGTGTTCACCGGGATCGAGGAGACGATGGTCTCGGCCGACGCCACGACGACGATCTTCACGGCCGGCGGCCGGATCCATCCGCTCAGCGACCTGCCCGCCGAGCTCGGCGCCGGGTTCGCCTACGTCGTCCTCGAGCCGGCCGGACTTCCGAGCGACGTTCGGGCCGCCGTCGCCGCCGCCGGCTACCGCTCGGTGTTCGTCAATGCCACGGCCGAGGTCTTCGCGGCCTCGCGGTAGTGTTGGCAGTGGTACAGCCAGCAGGGAGACTCCCAATGCCTGCCACCAGCGCCGCAACCTTCATGATCGAGCCGCGCGGACCGTTCTCGTGGCCGCTGGCCGTGGACGTCCTCGGCAACTTCGGTCCAACCAGCCGCCACGCGCCGAAACCCACCGATGGCGAGGTGGTCCGGCTGGCATTCCCGCTCGATGGCGACTTCACACCGGTCGGGGTGGCCCTCCGATTTGCCGGCGGCCGCCTGCAGGGCGAGGTGGCCGGCACGTCCCGGACCGAAGCGGTGGCGGCCCAGGTCGGCCGGATCTTCTCGCTCGATGTCGACGGGCGCGGCTACCCGGAGCTGGCCGTTCGCGATCCGGCGCTGGGCAAGGTCATGGCCGCGCTGCCCGGTCTTCGACCGGTCTGCTTCACCTCGCCCTACGAGACAGCCGCCTGGGCGATCCTGAGCGCCCGGATCTCGATGGCCCAGGCGGCCCGGCTGCAGGACCGGCTCATCGCCGAGCACGGCCAGCGGCTGACCGTCGCCGGCAGCGAGGTTCGAAGCTTTCCGACGCCGGAGGCGCTCCTCGAGCTGGGCGAGCTGCCCGGGCTCCCGGCGGAGAAGGCCAACCGGCTGCGGGGCGTTGCCAGGGCGGCGCTGGAAGGCCGGCTCGACCCCGATCGCCTGCGCTCGCTCGGAAACGAGGCTGGCCCGGAGTCGCTCCTCGCGATCCGGGGCATCGGCCCGTTCTGGTCGTCCGGGATCTACCTGCGCGGCTGCGGGATCGCCGACGTCTTTCCGGACGAGCCGCTGTCCATCGCGGCACTGGGAAACCTCCACGGCCTGGGCGATCGCCCCGATCCGGCCGCCGTCGCCGAGCTGACCGCGCGCTACGCCCCGTACCGGATGTGGGTCTGCTTCCTGCTCCGTGTCGCCGCGGGGCGGGGGATCATCCCCGGCCTGGCCGGCCGCGAGATGGCGATCCGCCGGGCAACCGACCGTCGGTAGTTCAGTTCACCTCGTTGACGGAGCAGGGTCGAGTCCCGGGACGCCCGGAGGCCATGCAAGTCCCGGGACGCCCGGAGGCCGTGCCAAATTCCGCTGTGGGCCGCGCGAAGTCGGCTCGTGACCAGTTCGGCGACGCGACGCATCAACGCCGAGTCGCGTTTCGTGCTTGGCGAGCGCCGCTGCCCGCTTGGAATCGACCTCTGAATCCGCTCGACTCGCCCCCGCGCGGCTGTGAGCGGAATGTGCCGAGCTGCAGGCCTGACCCGCTGCCGAGCTGCAGGCCTGACCCGCTGCCGAGCTGCGGGCCTGACCCGCTGCCGAGCTGCGGGCCTGACCGCTGCCGAGCTGCGGGCCGAACCCAGGCCTGGCGGCAGGACCCGGAGCTCTCAGCCGACCTTGGGCAGGCTGGCCAGGGCCGCCTCGTCCGGGGTGTACTCGTAGTCCTCGAGCGAGCCGTTGAGGTACTTCTCGTAGGCCGCCAGGTCGAAGTGCCCGTGCCCGGACAGGTTGAACAGGATCACCTTCGACTCGCCGGTCGCCTTGGCGGCCGTCGCCTCGTCGATCGCCACCCGGATCGCGTGGGACGACTCGGGCGCCGGCACGATCCCCTCGGCCCGGGCGAAGGCGACCGCGGCCGCGAAGGCCCGACCCTGGTGGACCGCCTGGGCCTCGATGTCGCCGTGGTCCTTGAGCAGGCTGACCAGGGGGGCCATGCCGTGATAGCGCAGGCCGCCGGCGTGGATCGGCTCGGGGATGAAATCCGAACCGAGGGTGAACATCTTGACCAGCGGGGTCAGCTTGCCGGTGTCGCCGAAGTCGTAGGCGTAGACCCCCCGGGTCAGGGACGGAGCGGCCTCGGGCTCGACCGCGATGACCCGGTACTTGCGCCCGCCCCGGAATGTCTGGCCGAGGAAGGGGAAGGTCAGGCCGGCGAAGTTCGAGCCGCCGCCGGCGCAGGCGATGATCAGGTCGGGCTCCTCGCCGGCCATCGCCATCTGCTCGATTGCCTCCTGGCCGACGACCGTCTGGTGGAGCAGGACGTGGTTGAGGACCGAGCCGAGGCTGTACTTCGTGTCGTCGCGGGTAGCCGCGTCCTCGACCGCCTCGCTGATCGCGATCCCCAGCGAGCCCGGGCTGTCCGGATGATCGGCCAGGACGGCCCGGCCGTAGTTCGTGTCGGGGCTGGGGCTGGCCACGACCGACGCGCCGTAGGTCTCCATCAGGATCCGCCGGTACGGCTTCTGGTCGTAGCTCGCCCGGACCATGTAGACCTTGACCTCGAGGTCGAACAGGGCGGCGGCGAAGGCGAGAGCGCTGCCCCACTGGCCGGCCCCGGTCTCGGTCGCGATCCGCTTCGTGCCTTCCTGCTTGTTGTAGAAGGCCTGGGCGATCGCCGTGTTCGGCTTGTGGCTGCCCGCCGGGCTGGCCCCCTCGTATTTGTAGTAGATGTGGGCCGGGGTATCGAGGACCCGTTCGAGCCGATGAGCCCGGAAGAGGGGACTCGGCCGATAGAGCCGGTAGGCATCCCGGACGGGCTCTGGGATCTCGATCTCGCGCTCCGCGCTCACCTCCTGGCCGATCAGGGCCATCGGGAACAGCGGGGCCAGGTCGGCCGGGCCGATCGGCTGGCCGGTGCCCGGGTGGAGGACCGGGCTGGGCGGGACCGGCAGGTCGGCCACGATGTTGTACCAGGTCCGCGGAATGCGATCCTCGGTCAGGACGAACTTCGTCTGGTTGGGATCAGCGGCGGGGCTGGTCATCGCGAACCTCTCCTTGTCCTGTTCTCGTGGTTGCGGCCTCAGTGTCGGCCATCAGGCCCCACCGGCGTGGGGCCATCAGCCGACCGGCGTGGCCCGCGCGGCCGGCGACGTGGCCAGTCGCTCCTCGAACCGGCGGGCGGCCAGCTCCAGCTTGTCGAGGTGCTCACTCAGGCGGCCCCGAGCCTCCTCGGCCGCCTCGTTCAGGCCGGTCAGCTCGAAGATCCGCCAGTGGCGGATGATCGGCAGCAGGACCTCATCGCGGTGGACCCGCAGATCGTAGATCCCGGCCCGGGCGATCTGGGCGGCCTTGCGCACGAAGCCCTGGATGCCCGCGCCCGGCATCTGGAAGGCGAGGACCTCGTCGACGATCGCGCAGACCGCCGCCGAAGGCTCGAGGGCGATCGCGGCGGACATGATGTCGCGATAGAAGACCATGTGGAGGTTCTCATCGGCAGCGATCCGGACCATGATCCGGTCGGCCACCGGATCGTCCGAGTAGCGCCCGGTGTTCCGATGCGAGATCCGGGTGGCGAGCTCCTGGAAGGCGACATAGGCCAGGCCGTGGAGCGTGTCCGGGGCGTCGTGGTCGTAGCCCTTCTGGAGCTGGCTCATCCGGCCCCGCTCGAGCGCGATCGGGTCGATGTTCCGGGTGACGATGAGGTAGTCACGGAGGACGATCGCGTGGCGACCCTCTTCGGCCGTCCAGCGGCCGACCCAGTTGATCCAGGCACCGTCCCCGCCGCCGAACATCCCGTGGATCAGCCGGTGGTAGCTGGGCAGGTTGTCCTCGGTCAGGAGGTTGACCTCGAACGCCGTCTGGGCGACGCCGGTCAGCCGGGCCTGGTCCGGTGTCCAGGGTTCCTTGTCGAAGTCACGCCCGAGCCGGTACGGGATGTAGTCGTGGGGAAACCATTCCTGGGCAACCTTGTCGTGCCGGTCATAGAGCCGGCCGGCCTCTGGCTCCAGCTGGATCAGCAGGCCGCGTTCGTCGTAGGAGGACATCGAGCCACCGAATCGGGCGGGACGGGAGGCGCCCGAAGGCCGGGCGCCGCACGTTCAACTGGCCAAGAGTAGTCGGCGCGAGGGCCCCGGGTCGCGCCAACCCGTGCGAACCTGCATCGACTAGGTGCTGGCGAGCCGCTCCGCCAGGTAGCGCAGGGCGATCGGGTAGCGGTACTCGATCCCGCCGTGGGCGGCATCGAACAGCTCGAAGAACGGCTCGACCGAGCCGGCCGCCAGGCAGGCCTGCCGGAATGCCTCGGCGCCGAGGTCGAGGTGGTACTCGTCCCGGTTGCCCGCGTCGATGTAGATCGCCCGGAGGCTGCGCAGCGCAGCGATCCCGGCCTCGGTCCGAGCGACCCGAACGGGGTCCCAGGCGAGCCAGCGGCTCCACGTCTCCCCGAGAAGCTCGCCGGTCGCGACATCGAACGGCAGCCGGATCGTGCCGTCGGGCTCGGCCGAATAGCAGGCCGCCATCGCGTACGTGTTGATCAGCATCGCGTCGGCCGGCCTGGTGAACGCCGGCCGGCTCCGGAAGTCCGCCCACCAGCGCTCGTACGAGCCGTCGTAGCCGCGCAGGGCCCGGGCCACGTCGGCGAACTCGGGCTGGTAGCAGACTTCGAACAGGGCATCGCCGGCATGGGTCGCCAGGCCACCGAACCGATCCGGCCGCAGGAGGCCGTTGATCATCGCTCCGTAGCCGCCGCTCGACTTGCCGGTGATCCCCCGATGAGCCGGCTCGGCCAGGGTCCGGTAGTTCGCGTCGACCCAGGCTACGACCTCGTCGGCCAGGTAGGTTCCGTAGCGGCCGGTGGCCGGCGAGTCGATGAACTGGCTGCCGCCGAATGAGGTCCAGCAGTCAACGAACACGACGATCGCCGGCGGAGCCGGCTCGGGACCGCCGAAGAGCTCGTCGACCAGCTCGAGGACGTTCGGCCGGAAGGCCGAGCGGTTGCGCCACATGTCGATCTGGCCGGTCATGCCCTGGATCAGGTAGATCGAGGGGAATCGACCGGCCGGCTCCGTCCGGTAGGCCGGCGGCAGGTAGACCCACAGCGGCCGGGTGCTCGGATCGCCGGGCCGGTTGCCGCGCAGGACCTGGCTTTCGAAGACGTGCTCCACGAGCTCGCCGCGGACCGGGGCCGACCAGGGCTTCACGAGGCCATCATCGCCGATCGATCCCGAGCTCGTGGACGAAGGCTGCCACCCGATCGAGCACGTCCGGCAGGACCGGCTTCAATCCGTGGCCGAGGCCGGGGTAGGTCACGAGCTCGGCCGACCGCAGCCGGCCGATCGCCGACTCGAGCAGGCCGAGGCGGGCGAACGGGTCGGCCTCACCCGACAGGAGCAGGACCGGGCACGCGATCCGGGGCCAGTGTTCCGTCCGCTGATCCCAGGTCTCGGGCGCGCCGGGACGGTGGAGGGGATAGGAGAAGCAGACCAGGGCCCGGACATCGGCCGGTCGATCCGCGGCGAGGAGGCTGGCGACCCGGCCGCCGAACGACTGCCCGCCGACGACGAGCTCGACCGCGCCGGGGCCTCCCTGGGACTCGATCAGGGCCTCGGTGGCGGACCACGAGGGGGCGACCGCATCCTCGGCCTTGCCCCGGCGAAGGTTGATCGCGCCGGCCGCCAGGCCGCGAGCTCGAAGCCCCTCGACGTAGGGGGCCATGCTGGCGGCCGTGCCGGACGCGCCGTGGCCGAGGACGATCCTGACGGCCCCTGGCGAGCTCGAAGGTGGGCTCATCCGGGGGCGGTCGGATGGAGCCGGGTGTCGACGAGATCGGCGGGCTCGACGAGGTCGATGTACAGGCGTCCGGCCAGGTGGTCCATCTCGTGCTGGAACGCCCGGGCCAGGAGGCCGGTGGCCCGGTGACGGACCCGGCGGCCCTCGATGTCATCGGCCACGATCACGATCTCGGCCGCCCGCCGGACCTGGGCAACCCGCTCCGGCACGGACAGGCAGCCTTCCCAGTCGACGACCGGGAAGCCCGTCTTCACGACCGCCGGGTTGCCGATCACGGTCACGACGCCCTTGACCTCGACCACGGCCAGCCGAAGGGGCTCACCGATCTGCGGCGCGGCCAGGCCGACGCCCTCGGCCTTGCGCATCGTCACGACCATGTCGTCGATCAGCCGCCGCAGCCCTCGGTCGGGCAGATGGACGGCCCGGTTCGGGGCGCGCAGCCGGGGATCGGGATTGACCAGGATCCGGCGGTTCGTGCCCACCCGCCAAGCCTAGCCGAGGCCGCCGTCCGAGTGCTCAGTTCGACGTGGCGTTGCCCGCTTCGGCCTGGGCCAGGAGGGTGGCCGCGGTGTTGATCGGGACCGCGAAGCCGATCCCCTGGGCGCTCGAATCGGTGGCCGTGTTGATCCCGATGACCTGGCCGCCGGCATTGAGCAGGGGTCCGCCGCTGTTGCCTTCGTTGATCGCCGTGTCGGTCTGGAGCAGGCCGGTCAAATGGACTGCCTGGCGGGTCTGGCCATCCTGGACGTCGATCGAGCGGCCCTCGCCGCTGATCACGCCCGAGGTCACGCTGCCCGGGAAGGTCCCCAGCGGATCCCCGATCGCGATTGCCAGCTGGCCGATCTGGAGCTTGTCGGAGTTGCCCAGGGTCAGGGTCGGCAGGCCGGTCGCCGCGATCTTCACGACGGCCAGGTCATGGGTCGGATCGGTCCCGACGACGGTCCCGTCGAACTGCCGACCGTCGGCCAGCTGGACCGTCAGGTCGCCCCCGGCCGCGATGACATGCCGATTGGTCAGGATGTAGCCGTCATTCCGGACGATGAAGCCCGATCCGATCGACGTCC
This sequence comes from uncultured Chloroflexia bacterium, assembly GCA_963697135.1. Lineage (GTDB taxonomy): Bacteria > Chloroflexota > Limnocylindria > Limnocylindrales > CSP1-4 > Palsa-1033. The sequence goes on from CAVOMZ010000015.1 coordinate 40,413, forward strand.
CGCCGCCACCACCGAAGCCCGAGCTCGAGTCGGTGATCGTCACGACGGCCGGGCCGGCATTCGCCGCGATCTGGACGATCGGCTGGCCGGCGATCCCGCTCGCCCCCGGGGCGAGCGTGGCGGGGGTGGTGCTGGCCGTGCTCGTGAGCTGGGCGGCGGCCGTGCTCGGGGTCGCCGCGGCCGGCGGCCGGGTCGCCTCGACCAGCCCGAACGTGCCGCCGGCGGCCAGGGCGGCCGCGAGGAGCGCTGCCGCGACGACCGTCCCCCGGCCCGCGCCACGGATCCCGCCCGGGAGCTGTCAGGTCGTTGGCTGGGTGGGACCAGTGGGCCGGGCGACCAGGTGCTCGCCGGCAGGCCGCCGGCCGGGGATGTGGGCGGCTCGGCGGGTGGCGCCCAGGTGCCCCAGCTCGGCTGGGTCGGGCTGGTCGGTTGAGCCGGGTCGGGAGGCGGATGAGGCCGCCAGCCGAGGCGTGCAGTGGCCGGGGCGGGCTCGGCCGGCCAGGCCGGCTGGAGCGGACGGGTCGGGGAGGGGACCGGGACGAAGGCGGAAGCCTGCTCGGGGACTGCCGTCGGATCGCCGGCGGGTGTGCCGCCGAAGCTGTCGGGGTTGCCGGGAAGGGTCATCGGGAGAGCCTCGTGGAGTCGCGGGTCAGTGGGCTGTCTTGACCGTTGTACGTCGCCAGCCTGAGAAAAGCCTGAATGGACGCTGCAGGCCCCGGCCCGCCCCGTCAGTCGTCGGCGCTGGGCACGCCCAGGATGTTGAACCCGCCGTCGACGTAGATCGTCTCGCCGGTCACCGCCCGCGAGAGGTCGGAGGCGAGGTACAGGGCGGTCCGGCCGACGTCCTCGATCGTGATGTTCGAGCGGAGCGGGGCGACATCGGCGAACGCCCCGTACATCTTCTTGAAGCCGGCGATCCCGGCCGCGGCCAGGGTCCGGACCGGTCCAGCCGAGATCGCGTTGACCCGGATCCCCTCCGGGCCGAGGTCTGCCGCGAGGTAGCGCACGGAGGCCTCGAGGGCGGCCTTGGCCACGCCCATCACGTTGTAGTTGCTGACGACCTTCTCGGCGCCGTAGTAGCTCAAGGTCAGGACGCTGGAGCCGGACTTCAGGACACCCGCCGCCCGGGCCTCCCGGGTCAGGGCCACGAGCGAGTAGGCGCTCACGTCGAGGGCCAGGCTGAACCCCTCGCGAGAGGTGTCGACGAAGCTGCCCTCGAGATCCTCCCGCCGGGCGAAGGCCAGGGCATGGACGAGGACGTCGAGCTGGGCGTCGGCCGCCTGGGCCGCCCGCCAGCGGGCGAATACGGCCTGGATCTGCTCATCGGACTGGACGTCGCACGGCTCGACGAAGGTCGACCCGATCGAGTCAGCGAGCGGCTTCACGCGCCGCTCGATCAGGCTTTCGACCGAGCTGAAGCCGACCTCCGCACCGGCATCGTGGAGGGCCTGGGCGATGCCCCAGGCGATCGAATGGTCGTTGGCCACGCCGAAGATCAGGGCCCGCCGGCCGTCGAGCAATCCCATCTCGCCTCCACTGAGCGCGGCTGCTGAGCGCGCGGCTGCGCCCGTCGAGGCTACCATCCGGTCGATGACCGAACCCGGCTCGACGCCCGACAGCCCCGACCTCGCGGTGGCCCTGGCCGGGGTCCGCGGCCTGTTGCTCGACCTCGAC